>JBGANO010000035.1:0-38696 GCA_044222305.1 Anaerolineales bacterium | reverse complement strand
GTTGGAAATTCCCAGCAAAACTATTGAAATCACAGAAATGGTTGACCCTTTGTTTGCGAAGGACAAGGAAATCACAAAACTTCGCAAGGGCAACATCATGGCGCGTGAGCGGATGATCGTTTTGTACGACCAGTCCGAAGTATTCAAGGGATTGGTCATCGGCACAAGTAACAAGACTGAAATTTTGCTCGGGTATAGCACCCAGTTCGGCGATGCGGCGTCGGCGATGAACCCGATTGGCGACTTATACAAGACACAGATCAGGCAGTTGTCGCGCGCGTTGAATATCCCCGCGCCAATCGTTGACAAGGCGCCCTCCGCCGATCTGTGGGATGGTCAAACTGACGAGGGTGAACTTGGCTTTACCTATGAGGAAGTGGATCGGTTGCTGTACGTTCTCGTCGATCAGCGCTACAGCCCGAAAGAATGCGTGGAAGCGGGCTTCGACGAGAAATTTGTAAGCCAAATCGTGAAACGCATCCAACGGATGCAATATAAGCGGATGCAACCGCCGATTGCAAAATTAAGCAACCGCACCATCGGTTATGACTTTTTATATTTGCGAGATTGGGGCACATGAAATTTTATCTTCCACCCGCGTTAACCCATCGAAAATATTTTTACTTGTGGCTGGGCTTGCTGATCTCCGTGGCGGGCTCCCAAATGCAGTTTGCGGCGATCCACTGGCACGTCCGCGAATTGACCGGCGAGCCTGATCCGCTGGCGCTGGGGGGTATCGGCTTGGCGCGTATCCTGCCTGTTTTAATTTTCTCCATCATCGGCGGCTCTGTGGCGGATAATTTCAATCGTCGGAAGATCTTGTTCCTGACCCAGTCGGTGGCGGCATTGCAGGCGGCGGCGCTTGCCTACCTCACGTTTACAAACCAAATCACGATTTGGCATATTTATCTTTTGACAGCCATCCAAGCCGCGACGATGGCGTTCGATTTGCCTGCCCGGCAGGCAATGGTGCCCAACTTGGTTTCTCGCGAACATTTACCCTCGGCATTCAGCATGAGTTCGGTGGCATTTAATACCGGGGCGATCGTCGGACCGCTTTTGTTTGGCATAGTCCCAGAAGGCGGGCAGGGGTTTGCCTACCTGTTCAATTCGATATCCTTCCTTGCCGTCATCCTTGCTTTAATTTTGATGGGCAACGTCCAACAGGATTTGAATCGCGCGGGCGGCGTCAATGCGCGGTCGATGTTGGATGGCGTGAAATTCATCTTCTCCCGCCCATTGATACTTTCCACGATGATGATGGACTTCGTTGCCACCTTTTTTGCCTCGGCGAACACAATGTTGCCCATCGTCGCCCGCGACATCTTGTCTGTGGGCAAGACCGGTTATGCCTGGCTTGTTTCATCGCAGGCAGTCGGCTCTGTTGTGGCTGGCGTAATCGTTTCCCAGTTCAAAGAACTGCGCAGGCAGGGACCTTTGTTCATCGCCGCAGTTTCCCTATTCGGGCTGGCGACGGTTTGGTTCGGTTTGAGCAAAACCTTCGTCCCTGCGATGGTCGCGTTGTTGTTCATCGGGGCGGGAGACACGGTCAGCACCGTGATCCGCAACACCATCCGCCAACTCCAAACTCCAGACCACATCCGAGGCAGGATGACGAGCGTGAATCAGATTTTCTTCATGGGTGGTCCCCAATTGGGGGAAGTCGAAGCGGGCGTTGTTGCATCCCTGCTTGGCGTCCCGTTCGCCATCATCAGCGGGGGGATCGGATGCATCGCCGGTATGGCGCTCATCGTTTGGAAGTGGCCCCAACTTATTTCGTATAACGGAGACGAACCGCATCCCATTGCCGCGCCGGCAGACTGACGGCTACCTTGCGATTCCCCTACGATTTGCGAAAACAACCATTTGGGTGTTGACTTACATTTTGAATGAGGCTATACTGCGGGTAACGAGGTAAATGCCCTATGCGAGCAGATGTTTGCGAGGCAAAAAAGACCAACCGAAAGCACGCGACGTGTTCGCGTGCTTTTTTATTTCAAATTTCAAACCCTGAAAGGAGATTAAGCTATGGATTACGGAATGATCGGCAAACGCGAGAAAGCGCTCAGGTACGCTGAGGAACGCCAGCGGTTCCTCTTCAATAAATTCGAAGTTACTTTTCACGGCGACAATAACAATCACTTTGTGAAATTTGACGGCGGCATGTATTCCTGCGATTGCGAATTTTTCGTCACCCATCACCGATGCGCCCACACGATGGCGCTCGAAATCCTGTTGAAGGATATGGTGCCGGAAACGGTCGAATCCTGATTTCTGCCTGATCCCACAACCCTGCCGCCCTCCACCCCTGGAGGGCGGTTTTTTTGTCGCGTAAGGGCGGTCTACCCGAGCCCGTCAAAGATAAAGCCGCTCACGCCGGCTGATCTGAAAATTTAATGAGAGGTTTTTAAAAACAAGCGTTTTCGATTAAAATTTTCATATGCAAAAAATCTCACGGCGCGATTTCCTCAAACTCGGCGGCGCGAGCCTGAGCGCCCTCGCATTTTCTCCCCCGCTTGACAGTTTGTTCGACTTTGACGATAGCAACCTGATCCGTGTGGCGACCACATCCGTCAGCGTGTATTCAAAACCCAGCGATGAAAGCTCGATCGTGTCTACCTGGTATCGAGACGAATTGCTTCACAGTCTTGGAGAGGTGATCGCCAAGGAGCCCGAACATAACCCGGTCTGGTATCGAGTATGGGGAGGGTACATCCACCGGGCGAGGCTCCAAAAAGTAAAGATCGTATTCAACAAAACACTTCTCTCCGTTGAAGAGGGTACGCCTCGGCTGGCTGAGATCACAGTTCCATATTCCCAGCCATGGCGCACAAGCCAGGCGTACGGCTGGCAACAACTGGGATTCCGCCTCTACTATGGCTCCGTTCATTGGATCGAAGCCATTGAGCCCGGTCCGACTGGCGACCTCTGGTATCGTATCTACGATGACCTGACAGGTTTCCCGTACTACGTCGACGCGAAGCACCTGAAGCCCATACCGCTTGAAGAGTTGGCGCCAATCACGCCGGAAACTCCCGTTGAGCATAAGCGTATCGAAGTGAACCTAACCACCCAAACCTTGATGGCATTTGAATACGACAAACAAGTGTTGAAAACCAGCATTTGTTCTGGCATCCCCAACGGTCCGCGCGACGCGACTGGCATCCCCACTAAAACACCTGCTGGAGAATTCCGTATCATGGATAAAATGCCCAACAAACATATGGGCAACGGCAACCTCTTCGCCGATTTCACCGACTACGAACTCCCCGGCGTTCCTTGGACGTGTTTCTTCACCGACAAAGGTCATGCGTTCCACGGCACCTACTGGCACGAAAATTTCGGCGTACCGATGAGTCGCGGCTGTATCAACATGCGCACCGAAGAAGCCAAGTGGCTGTTCCGTTGGGCAAAGCCCGATCATCAAATCGGAAAAACCTATAATCGCGGCTTCGGCACACTGGTACGGGTTTACTACTAAACCATGCCTGATCTAATTTGGCGGGGCAAACAACTCGCAACTCCCGAATCCGAATCGTTGGTTGTAGATTCGATTATTTACCCGGGCGGGAATGGGTATCCAACTGCGAAAGTTGAGAATCGATTAATTTGGGGCGATAACCTGACAGTGATGGCATCGCTTCTTCCCGACTACGAAGGCAAAATCAACCTGATTTATGCCGACCCACCCTTTTTTACGAACAAAAAATTCCAGGCTCGTATCGGCAGGGGAGAAGATTCACGTAAACCGCAAGACTGGAAACTGGCAGAAGGCTATCACGATTCCTGGAAGAATCTGGATTCTTATCTGGATTTCCTCTACCAGCGACTTTTTCTCATGCACCGGCTTCTTGTTCCAAATGGGACGCTCTACCTCCATTTGGATTGGCACGCCGATTCCTACGCCCGTCTCTTGCTCGATGAAATCTTCGGCGCTGGACAGTTCTTGAACGAAATCATCTGGACGTATCACGGTCCCTCGCCGATCAAACGGGCGTTTAATCGCAAGCATGACACGATCCTATCGTATGTCAAAGGTGGAGATTACACGTTTAATGCCGACGCTGTTCGCGAGCCGTACAACCAAAATACAGTAAAAACATTTCAATCGTCTCGTAAGGCGGGTTTTGGAAAAGTTCCGAATTTGGCGCGCGGCAAAGTGCCGGAAGATTGGTGGTACTTTCCTGTCGTTGCGCGCCTGCACAACGAACGCACCGGATATCCCACACAGAAGCCCGAAGCTTTGCTTGATAGGATTATCCTCGCCTCCTCGAACCCGGGCGACATCGTTGCGGATTTCTTTTGCGGTTCAGGGACAACTTCTGTTGTTGCGGCGCGTCATGGGCGAAAATTTATTACTTCTGACGAATCGTTCCGCGCAGTTCATGCCGCCCGAAAACGGCTGATAGCGATAGCGGGCCCCTTTTCATTGGAAAAAACAAATCAAGTGAAGCGCCAAGCTGAAAATAGCGCCACATCCAAGATTAACGTTAAATCGCAAAAGGATACCTTGCGATTGGAAACACGGTCAAGTGTTGACTACTGGGAAGTTGACCCGAATTGGAACGGGGTAGTGTTTAAGAGTGTCGCGCAATCTGTGCGCTCGAATCGCGGAGCGGAAATCTCCAAAGAGATAAAAATAAAACTCGGGCGCAAGGCTTGCGTCCGAGTGGTAAGCGTAACAGGCAAACAGATTCAGTTAAACGTCTAGCCGATACCCAACACCGCGAATTGTTTTCAAGAATTTGGGGTTATTGGGGTCCAGTTCAATAGCGCGGCGCAACCACGAAATGTGGACATCCAGCGTGCGCGTATCGCCAGTGTAATTTGTTTCCCATACTTTTTTGAACAATGATTCCCGTTCCACCACTTCACCGTGCTTGTCCATCAAAATATGAAGCAGGGTGATGAGGCGCGGAGTCAGTTTGGTGCTTTTTCCGAGACATCTTACTCGGCGATGTTCGATGTCGAGGCGGATGGGTCCCACGCTGACAATGTTGTTGCCGTCGCCAGGCATGAGCGCTTTAACCCGGTTGACTAACTTTTGCACGGTAAATGGAAGGGCGAGTACTGAGTCGGCGAGGTTTTTGTCGACAGGCTTTTCTTTTGCCAGAATGAGGATGATCGGAACCTTTTGATCTTTCTTGCGCAGGGAAAGACAAATCCGCACGCCTGTGCTTCTCAAAGATGCGGCGTTGACGATAACCACGACCGGGTTGATTTGTTTTAGCCTGGATGCGACCTGGCTTCCGTTTTGAAAGGAACGAATATCAAATCCCTTCTTTTGCAAGTCGTTTGCAAAAGAAGGGATTTCTGTGTGTCGTCCTTCGATCACGAGAAGTGTCGCCTTTTTCATATAAATGGATGATAATTTCAAAGAGAGCCGCGCGCAGTGATAATGTTATTATACCTTAATCTTAACAAAAGTTGCCTTTGGTCTTTTAAGGTAGCGCCGATTAAACTACAACTTTGTCATCTTATCAAGATGCAATTTGTTTTTTTGCCCAAAGGGATTGCCATACAAGAACTTCTCGTCTTGCTTGACGTTGATTGTTGCTTGTGGTACTATCGGCGGGCTTTGATACCCGATGCGGGGTGGAGCAGTGGCAGCTCGTCGGGCTCATAACCCGAAGGTCGCAGGTTCAAGTCCTGCCCCCGCTACTAACAAGACCATGATGCGTTCATGGTCTTTGTATTTAATCTTTGTGAGCTGTGTGTAAACCCTGCCCCGCTACGAAATGCAAATGCCAATATATGTCGTCTTAAGAACAACGGTCGTCCTGCCAGGATGACCGTTGTTAAATTTTTATGACTTACGTAGTTGGCGGGCAGTTATACTGCCCGCCGTCGTAGTGTAACTTCGACGAAACAGGCTCAACTGCGTAACTCCTAATATTTTTACCGCGTCTCACAAGCCGCTACACCACATTGAAGTCGCTCATCTGGCGAATGCGATCTCGCACCTCCGGACTTTTTAGTTCCTCGGCAGTGTAATTCATCTTGTAGTCAACCTGTTCTTCATAGCCGCCCGGTTCATAGATCAGCATATTGTGGCTGTCCTTGCCTCCCACCACGCGCACGCTGTGAACGGTGTTTGGCGGAACGTAAAGCGCATCGCCTGCGCTAAGGATGCGGGTCTCGCCTTCGACAGTCCATTCCACCTGCCCGTCTAACACGTAAAAGGTTTCCGCGTGATCCTTGTGGTAATGGGAGGGGACCTCAAAAGTGGACAGCCAGCGCGAGACCATGATCGTGTAACGTCCCTCACTCTGTTCTTTAGTGACAATCAGCTCCATATCCGCCACGCCATCTTCTTCAAAAGATGGGCGTTTGCCAGCCATGGAAAAAACATGTTTTGCGCTCATAATTTTCCTCCGTGGTTAGTAAGCCACAGTAACGCGCTGTCGTATGAAGCGCGGCGTCTCGATTTCGTTGACCAGCGCCAGAGCAAAATCCTCGATGGAGATGAAACTGTTTCCCTGCTCGTCTGCCAGTAAACGATTATCATTGCCGATGCGGAAGATGCCGGTGCGGTTTCCGGGAGAAATCCTATCGGCCGGGCTGAAGTAAGTCCAATCCAGGGTATCGTTTTGGCGATACACTTTCAGCGCGTCGCCATGCGCGCTGGCGAGCGGCCTCCAATCTGGCGGGAACTGGGGACTATCCATTAACTGAAGACCTGGCGATACTTCCAGGCTTCCCGCTCCGCCCACTACCAGCAGGCGGTTAACCTGAGCCGCTTGTAACCCTTGAATCAAGGAAGTGGCGGCGCTCGATAATGTGTTGGGGGTTGAAAAATCAGGGGCGAACGCGCTGACGACCGCATCGTGGTCTGTTACTTCTGTTGCAACGATGTCTGTCTCCAGAATATTGGCATGCCGAAGAATGAAGTTGGGATGCGTCAGAACACCGCGTTCGGGGTGACGTACCAACCCGGTCACAGAATGTCCGCGGGACAAGGCTTCCTGGGCAATAATTTTTCCGATATTTCCGGTCGCGCCAAATAAGGCTATCTTCATGTTTCTTGTTCTCCTTTGTTTGATTTTGGTCACTATAATATACCAACTCTCTTTTTTCAATCAGGCACTTTGAGGTGATATACTCACCGCATGGAAACTAACGCTGTTCATGGAAATGTGTACAAAAAAGCCTGTCCCACTCGACTGGCGCTTGATCGCATTGCTGACAAATGGACAACTTTGATTGTCGGTATGCTTGAGAGCCATCCGCGACGTTTTTCCGAATTAAAACGCGAGATCGAAGGGATATCGCAAAAGATGCTGACTCAAACCCTGCGCGGCTTGGAGCGTGATGGCTTGGTCATTCGCACGGTGTACGCGCAGATTCCGCCGCGTGTTGAATATCAATTGACCCCGCTCGGACAAACCCTGCGCGAACCGATTGCCGCTATCCGCAATTGGGCAGAGGCCAATATCAACGACATTGTCAACGCCCAATCTATCTACGACGCTCACCCCTCGCTTGGAAAGAACGGGGATGAGTAGGGCGAGCATCGAACATTCGCGCCCGCTGGATAGCGCGAGATGGCATCAGCGCGAGTGTCTGAATGCCAATGAGTTTTCCGATAGAGTCTATTAATCGAAATTTACCACTCACAGCCCGGCGTGGTGCTGATGTTTGCGGATACCCCCACGCGTTTGTACATGGTGACCTTTGTAAACGGTTCGCCGAGGATCCCATCGTGGATCGCCCACGAGCGGAGTCGGACACTGTTCGCCGCGTTGGGTGAGCGAAACGGACTGTAATCATTTAGCCGTTGGTGAAGGATGCCTCCCTCCGCAAAGCCATCATGGATCTGGCTCATCAACTTTTTCCCCGACTGATAACTGAACCCATACCGTTCAAAGATGACCGCGTTGTGATAGTACAACGGCTCGATGTAATACATGTCATGCTTGAGATAGGTCATGAAGTCTTCGAAGGCGCGAATCGCCGAACGCAGGGAACGCAAGCCGCGTCGGACCTGACCCGGCGCGAGTCCCGCATCCATGGCGGATTGTTCGGCATCCAGGTTTCGTTTTTGAATCCCAAAGCCGGTTGGGCTTCCATCGGGCATTTTGTTCACATCGAAACGAGGCGAGGTGGGGTCGTTCAAAATATACAGCAGGATGAAGATCTGCCCGTTCATTGAATCAGCCAGGTGGGCGTAGAGAATCGGGTCGGGAAAATCCGCCTGGTGATACAGCATCATTTCCACATCGCTCGAGCCTTCGGCAAATCGGAAGCGCAATAGGTCGCGATTTTCTGCCACGTTCTCAAGCTGGAATTTTTCGGTTAGTTCCAATGGAATGTAGCGGGAGTACATTTTCCGCTTTTCAGCCTCAGGAAGTTTGTTGATACCGCCGATGGTGAATGGTTGCATGGTTGATTGGTTGCCCGTGAGCTATTAGACTATCTAACTCTTGTTTGCCGTTCCGCGCTACGCGCTTCGTCTCGCTTGGCAATGGTGGCGCGCTTGTCGTATGCTTTTTTGCCTTTGGCAAGGGCGATCTCGATCTTGGCGCGTCCGTTCTTGAGATAGACGCGCGTCGGCACCACCGTCATGCCTTTGATGCGGACGTTGTTCCACAGTTCGCGGATCTGCTTTTTGTGGAGTAAAAGTTTCCGCTTGCGTTTGGGCTCGTGGTTGTTGCGGTTGGCTTGCTCGTATGGCGCGATGTGCGCTTCGACCAGCCACGCCTGTTCGCCGTTTTCAATATCCACATACGATTCTTGTATGCTCATTTGCCCCGCCCGTATCGATTTGATCTCGCTTCCCTGAAGGACGAGTCCCGCCTCGAACTTTTCAAGCAGAAAGTATTCAAAACTTGCTTTGCGATTGTTGGCAACTATTTTGACATCATCAGTCATGGTTGGATATTACCACAATCCCCGGCGTGGCTTTTTTTGTCCGACGGACGGATCACCCCCACTTCAAGATCAATATCCCTGCGAGAAAGCGTAACACGGCGATCAATAAGAGCGCGGCGGATAGACCCATGAGTTCGCCCAACAGGGGACCGCCCAGGGAGCCGATCAGGATCGACGCGTTGAGGATGATGTTGTACCACGCGAGGTGCGCCTGCCGGTCGTCTGGGGGGATATGGTCGAGCATGTAGTTGGCGTACACGCCGGATACCATGGCAAAGTTCAATCCGCCGATCAGGGAGATTCCGTAATATTGCCAGACATTCGTCGAGCCTGCCAGCAACAGCGGATATAGCGCCATCAAGGCGGCGCTCCAGCCGGTTAATTTTTTGTTCCCGACACGATGCGCCATTCTTCGTAATTGTGTGGACCCCAACAGCACGGTTAAGTAGAAAAGCGCGGTGCCAATTCCGATGTTGTTGTCATTCAGCCCCAGCACGCGGATATTGTAGAGCGGGAATAACGGCGTGGGCAGGTATTGCGAAGCGTGAAACGCAAACAAGCCGATGAGCACGTTTCGAAACGGCGACCTCCAGATATCGAAACGCAAAGCGGAAAGAAAATTTCGGGCGGCGGATCGGGCTGGGGCGGGGGAAACAGGTTGCAATGGAGGAGGCGGCGGGGTTTGTCCATTGGCGACTGGCGCGATAAAATACAAGTGGTAACTGCTCATCGCCGCTCCGATGGCGCCGGCGGCGAAGACGATCTGATATCCAAGCGGAAATGAAACGGTATCGAGGAGGTATCCGCTTGCGACCGAGGAGAGCATATAGGTGAGGGCGAACATTACGTTACGGATGCCAGCCACGTGGGCGCGGTAGTCAACAGGGACGACCTCGGCAAACAGAACGTTGAAGCCTACGCCAAGGGGCGTTAGCGGGATTGACATGAAAAAGGTCAACAGGATGAACGCTACGATCTGACTTTCTTTCGATAATGCAATAGGGAGGATGATGAACGGAAAGAATCCAATGCGATATACGACGGAAGTCCAGAAGATCGCTTTGCTGGTATTCTGTTTTTCAAGCCATCTCCCCGCTGGGATGGCAAGGACGAGATTTACCACCGCAGACATGGCGCTGATTAAACCGATTTCGAAGCCTGTGCCGCCGATGCGCGTGATGTACACGCTGAGGAAGTTGACCGCTGAGCCGCTGAGCACCCCAAACCAGGCGATGTCGAAATACAGATGCTTGAAGTTTGAATGGTGTTGAGAGGGGATGCCGTTGAGGCGAAAAATTTGGTTCAACATGAGTTTTCCCAGATTATCACACGGATTTGGAAACGAGGCGTCTCATTCTGCAAGGCTATGCTATTTGGAGTTTTTGCCCGCTAATCTACGCCAATCTGCGCTAATCATTTGAGTGATTAGCGTGAGTTCGTGGAGATTAGCGAATCCGCAAGCAGAAAGTTAAGCGTTTGGTGTCAAAATTTTCTAATGTGATTGCCCTACAGATTTGCGTGATGCGAAAAGACGTTTTCGGGTACGATTGTCAAATGAATAACCTTGAAACCCACTTTCAACTTGATCCCTCAGTGACATTCCTTAATCATGGCTCATTTGGAGCCACCCCGAATCCAGTGATGAGCGACTACCAGCGCTGGCAAAACGAGATGGAGAAACAGCCGGTCGAATTTTTGGGGAGGAGAATATCCTCGTTGTTGGCAGAGTCTCGCCAACGACTTGGAGAATATCTCGGAACGCATGCCGATAATCTCGTATACACCCAAAATGTGACGGTCTCCTTGAACATCATAGCCCGTTCGCTCGAATTGGGTGTGGGTGATGAAGTGCTGACCACAGATCATGAATATGGCGCGGTCGATCGCACGTGGCGTTTTCTTTCAAAGGAACGCGGGTTTAACTATATCAACCAGCCCACTTCCGTTCCCATTGTGTCTGAAGAAAAATTCATCGAAGAGTTTTTTGCAGGCGTGACGCCGAATACGCGGGTGATCTGTGTGAGTCATATCACGTCGCCGACGGCGGTCATTCTGCCGGTTAGCGAGATCGTGCGTCGCGCGCGCGAACGCGGCATTCTCACCATTGTGGATGGCGCGCACGCGCCGGGGCAGATCCCATTGCATCTCGATTCGCTGGGCGCGGATTTTTATGGCGGCAACCTGCATAAATGGTTGTGCGCTCCAAAGGGCGCGGGCTTTTTGTATGCCGCTCCCAGTGTTCAGCATTTGCTGAAGCCTCTGGTTGTTTCGTGGGGCTACGAATCGGAAACGCCCAGCGGCTCTGAATTTATCGACCATCATGAGTGGTGGGGCACGCGCGATCATGCCGCGTTTTTGGCTGTGCCGGCGGCGATCGACTTTCAAGAAAAATATAACTGGGAGGTTGTCCGCGATGCGTGCCACGAACTTGCCAGGGATGCCCAGCGGCGGATCTGCGAACTGACCGGGCTTGCCCCGCTTCATCCTCCGACGGGGAGGTGGTTTCGCCAACTGTTCGCCGCGCCGCTCCCCGCGCGGGTGGACGTGGCTGAGTTGAAGAATCGGCTGTACGAGGAGTTCCGAATCGAGGTTCCCATCCATGAGTGGAATGGGAACAAATTGATCCGCATTTCCGTTCAGGGATACAACACGGAAAAGGATCTGGATGTCCTTCTTCGCGCGTTAGCGTCGCTTCTTGAAAGAGGAAACAAAATATGAGTTTCAGGATTGTTTCCCTTTTGCTGGCGGTTGTTTTGCTTTCCGCCTGCCAGCCATCGAACGCGGTGGAATTAAACGAGCAGGGATATTACCCGCTTGCCACGCGCGCCGGCGTCAACGATGTGGATGTGGTGCTGGACGCTATCGAAACCGGTGTTGCGTCGAATATGACTGCGTTATTCAGGTATTCCACATTTCCCTGCGCGACGGTCGTCGCGTTGGGCGGACCTCCGCAATGCCGCGCGGGTGAAGCGGAAAATACTCCGGTGGAAGTGTTGCCCGCCCTGTTTTCGGAGGGCAGTTATTTTCGAAAAGATGAAATTTCAAGCTGGCAGGGCTTGGATGCGAAAAGCCTGTATGCCGTCTTTGAGATTTCCGAAAGCGCGTATTCTGACGCATACTATCCTGCCGGAGAATATGGGATCGCGCTGATCCGCGCGGATGGTTCCAGTGTCATCTTGCGCGTGGCGGGTGGCAGTATTGTTCGCGTCGATTACCCCGCAGGACCATCGTTCGACATGCTGGACGCGATCCTTGCCCGTGATACATCCGAAATGCTGTTGCCTCCCCCGCCTCACTGACCGTATGTCTATCGTAGGGGTATCGTGGGTGGCAGGCTGATTAGATGAATTCGATCATGGGTATAATTGGGCTGTCCCGTAAAAAAATTCAAATCAAACAGGACATTCGCTCGCAGGCGGTCTATGACCGCCGTATTTGCCAGCGAAGCGACGGTCACAGACCGTCTTGGAGCAGTAAAGCGAAAGTCCTGTCAAAGAGAGGTTTCATGGCTCCTGTACGAAAAAGACTATTTTCCATTGTGATGGTGTGCGGACTATTGCTGGTTTCCTGTGGCGGGACTGCCACTGAGGAAGGCGGAGAGGCGGATGTGAACGCCATCCTGACCGCCGGGGTGGGGACGCTCGCCGCGTCAATTTTTGAAACGCAAACCGCGCTCGCGCCCACTTCAACTGAAACATCCCTGCCGTCAACCGCCACCACGACGAACACCGCTTTGCCGTTGCCGTCACCGGCTCCATCCTCCACGCAGGGGCTGGTTTTTGTGCCGGTACTCTCCACTGGCTCGCCTACGCCGACAGGCACGCTGTTCACTCCCACGCCAAACCCATCGACCCTGGGGTCAGGATGCAATAACTTGCTGTTGATCAGCGATGTGAGCATCCCCGCTGGTACAGTGGTGAAGCCCAGCGAGCCGTTCACCAAAACATGGAAGGTGCAAAACAACGGGACCTGTGACTGGGCGCTCCAATTCAGGCTGGTGTTTGCCGGGGGGAATCAAATGGACGGCAACCCCAGCGGGTTGGGGAAAGTGATTGCTCCGCAAAAATGGACTCAAATCTCCGTTGCATTGGTCGCCCCGAAAAAGCCCGGCGCGTATACGGGGTCATGGCAACTCTCAACCCAAACCGGGACTGTGTTTGGATCGACGCTCACTGTCTCCATTGTGGTTGCCGCGCCGACCAACACGCCTCTCCCGCCGACGAATAC
The DNA here is from genome assembly GCA_044222305.1 of Anaerolineales bacterium. Classification (GTDB taxonomy): domain Bacteria; phylum Chloroflexota; class Anaerolineae; order Anaerolineales; family Villigracilaceae; genus Defluviilinea. The sequence goes on along the minus strand of JBGANO010000035.1, from coordinate 25,598 downwards.
ACAGCCTCCCACTTCGACATTTACCCCAACATTTACATCGGCGCCGCCGACAATCACATCCACATCCACACAAACTCCGGTGCCCACAGAAACAGCCACGCCAATAACTCCAACGATTCCACCACCATAGTTTAGCATCCGTACCGCAAAGTTCACTTTGCGCTTTAGTGTTAGCGATAAACATTCGGCACAATACATCCATCAACAGGGACGACCCGTCGGGTCGTCCCTGTGTATAATGAAGGCGAGATCATCATGGAAATTTCACTTGCGCTTGGCGGCGGCGGCTCGAAAGGGAACGCCCACATTGGAGTCCTCCGCCGGTTAGACCAGCACGGATTCAAAATCCGCGCCATTGCGGGGACGAGTTTCGGCGCATTGGTAACTGCTTTTTACGCATTGGGCTATCCGCCGGATGAGATCGAATCGATCTTTTCCTCGTTCGATCAAAATAAAGTGTACGGTCATGCGCCCGATGATGAACCGTCGTTCATGGGGATCGCGGGCGCGGCGAAATGGCTGGAGACCTGGCTGGGAGGCAAAACCTTCGCCGACTTGAAAATTCCCACCGTGCTCACCGCCGTAGACTTGAACTCAGCGAAGGAAGTTTTGCTCTCTGACGGAAACTTGTTGGATGCCGTGCTCGCCTCCGCGGCAATCCCCGGTATATTCCCCGCGCGTCGCGTCAACGACATGGAATTGGTCGATGGGGGGACTCTCGATCCTGTTCCGGTTGCGCCCGCCCGCGCGCTCGCGCCGAATTTGCCGGTGGTCGCAGTGGCGTTGAACGTCCCGATGGGCGAGCCAGCCCAATCGTGGAGTCTGCCGCGCTCGAAATATGTCCCGCAATCCATCACGGATCGGTTGAGCAAAATGCGATACGCGCAAGCCATCGATGTTGTCCTCCGCTCGGTGGACATCATGAACCGCGCGGTCAGCGAATATCGCCTCGAAGTGGACAAGCCGGAGATTCTGATCCGCCCCGCTGTATCGGATGTGGATACGCTGGAGCAGGTGAGCGTCAGCGAAATTGCAAAACGCGGCGAGAAAGCATTCGACGAAATCCTACCCGAATTGATGAGCCTGTTCACCTGGAACAAACGACTGGCGCGAACGTTGAATGCCTGGAGTCAGCCGTGACGCAAAAGGGCATTGCGGTTGCTTTAGGAGGCGGAGGCGTCAAGGGAGTTTCGCACATCGGCGTCCTGCGCGCGTTGACGCGCAACGGATTCGATATTCAAGCCATTGGCGCGACGAGCATGGGCGCGTTGGTGGGCGTGTTGTTTGGGCTGGGGCATTCACCCGACGAAATGGAGCAGGTGTTCCATCGCCTCAAACGGACGGGTTATTCGGGACGAGATAAAAATAGCGAACCGGCGTTTCTCGGGTTGCGCAGGTTCGAGAAATTTGTCCGCGAGTTTTTCGGCAAAAAAACTTTTCATGATTTGAAAACCCCGCTGATCGTCACTGCCACCGAAATCGAGCACGGGCGTGAAATCTTCATCCGCGAGGGCTTGCTGGTGGAAGCCTTGCTTGCCTCGGTTGCATTGCCCGGCATCTTCCCCGCCCGGCGCATGATGGACATGGACCTTGTAGATGGAGGCGTGTTAAACCCGGTCCCGGTCGAGGCGGCGCGATCGCTGGTCGATGCGAAGACCCCGGTAGCGGCGGTTGTGTTGACCGCGCCGCTGGGCGTCCCTGCCACGATGGAGCGCATCGTCCTGCCGCGCTTCATCCCGCGTTGGCTGGCTCAGCGGATTAAAAACTTGCGGTTCATTCAAGCCATCGACATTTTTCTGCTTTCGCAAGACATGCTCAACCGCGCCATCACGACTCACAACCTCGACAGTTCACAACCCGACATAATCATTCGACCGAACGTGGCTCATTTGTACACGCTCGACACCGGCTACGTGACCGAGATCGCCCTCGAGGGCGATCAGGCAGTGCGCCGCGCCCTGCCCGACTTGTTGAAACTGTTTCCCAACTCAGCCGAGGAGGAAATGCAACATGAGCCGCGACCTGCGTAAGTATGCAAAACAAACCAACGTCCGATTGGGTATCGGCGCGTTCCTCCTGCTTGTTCTCGTTGGCGTTGGCTTGATCTATTTCATCTACGGCGCGGGCGCGGCGATCATGGGGCTCACCTGCCTGCTGGGCGCGCTCGTTCCCATCGCGCTCATCTTTTTATCTCTTTGGATTTTGGAGTGGATTCAAAAACGTGCAAACCCTGATTGATACCGAACTGATCAAATTTCAAGGCTGGATGATGCGCGTCCGCCATGCGAAAAAGCCGAAGCGCTTACTGTTGTTGATCCACGGATTCACCGGCGACGAAAACTCGATGTGGGTCTTCGCGCGGAGTCTGCCGTTCGATTACTGGATGATCGCTCCGCGCGCGCCTCTCTCCGCCGGGACGTCTGGGTACACATGGCGACCGCTTAACAGCCCCGACTCCTCGCTCGACTCGGGACAGGATTTCGGCAAGCCCAGCCTCGAGCAACTTCGCCCGTCTGCTGAGGCGTTGATGCGGCTGGTGGACGAGTATCAAGCCTCCACGTGGATCGACGCGAACTCTGAAGAAAGACAGAGCATCGACGTGATGGGGTTCAGTCAAGGCGCGGTGATGTGCAACATCCTGTCGTTTTTGTATCCACAGAGAATCCGCAAGGTGGGAATCCTCGCCGGCTTCATCCCCAGCGGACTGGAAGAGTTGGTTCCGAATCGCCCATTGGAAGGGAAGGAATTTTTTGTGGCGCATGGCACGCAAGATGAAACCGTGACCATCGATCGCGCCCGCCATGCGGTGGCACTGCTCGAACAGGCTGGCGCGCGCGTGACGTATTGCGAAGACGAGGTCGGGCACAAGGTCAGCGCTCATTGCGTGATCGCGCTTAAGAATTTCTTCAGAGATTAATCGGTAAGGGCGCGCCCAGCTTAATCATCTTTCATTTGAAAGGTTTCATGCCGCAGTTGCGCTCGTTCATGCCGCAGTTGTACTTGTTCATGCCGCAGTTGAACTGCGGCATGAACGAATGGCGGCATGAACGATGTTGCTCCTTAATCATCTCTCATTTGTCTGTTGACGATGTTTTCCTTTATGAGTATCCTTGCTGAAAGAGTAAACAAAACAAATGACTCGAAAAATTTCACGACGCGATTTTCTAAAATTCTCGGGCGCAGGCTTGGGCGCTTTGGCGTTCATGCCCGCGAAAGGCTTTAATTTCGATATCCTTTTTGATGAACTTTCCAGACCCAGGCGCTTGCCGCAATTTCCCGCCAGCGAGATCATCGGCAGGGTGGTGGACCCAGACATCGATTTGCGAAACCGCCCCACGAACGACCCAAACTTGAACTCATCCATTGCCAAACTCGGCGCGGATACGCTCGTCGAGTGGAATCGTGAAGTAATTGGGAACGTAATCGGCGGGCTGAACAACCAGCGGTATGTCGAAACGCCGAACGGATACATTTACGCCTCCGTGCTTCAACCGACCCGCAACTTTCCCAACACGCCCATTACCCAAATGCCCGCCGGGCAAAATGGATTTTGGGCGGAAGTGACCGTGCCCTATGTCGAGCTTGCCCACGAAGGGGCTGTCGCCTCGCCGTGGTTGAACGATCATATTGCCTACAACTTTCCCCCGCGCTTGTATTACGGGCAGGTGGTGTGGATCGACCAGGTGCGAACGAGCAATGGTTTTGCCGAATATCGCTGGAACGAAGATGCGAACGGTCATGGCTATGGCTATGGCGCGTACGGCGAGTTTTTCTGGGGAGATGGCGCGGCATTCAAAATTCTCACAGATGAGGATGTCGCTCCCATCAGCCCGGACGTCGCGCCAGATCAAAAACGCATCGATGTGGATTTAGACCGGCAGACATTATCCTGCTACGAAGGCGCGACAGAAGTTTTCTATTGCCGAGTCTCCACAGGGATCGCCTACGACCCGGAGACCGGGCAGATCAGCGATAAACTGGCAACACCGGTCGGCAACCTGCTCACGCACTGGAAGATCATCTCGTTGAACATGACGGCGGGAAGTTTTCAATCGGGCTATTCCACGCCGGCGGTCCCGTGGTCCACCATGATCAGCGGCGACGGTATCGCCATCCACGGCGCGTTCTGGCATAACTCGTTCGGCGAAAAACGCTCGCATGGTTGTATCAACGTTACGCCCGAAAACGCGAAGTGGATCTTCCGCTGGACGACGCCGTACGTGTCGCTCGCGCAAAGCGAACAACGACTTTCGCTTCCCGATCATGGGACGATCGTCGTCACCACAAAATTGACATTCTGAACCAACCAAGGAATTAAATGGAATTCACACAAATCTCACTGGGTCTGGCATTCCTCGCCGGTCTGGCATCCTTTCTTTCGCCATGCGTATTTTCACTGGTGCCGGCGTATGTCGGCTATCTAGGCGGAAGGGCGGCGGGCGGCGAAGCGACGGAAAACAATCGCTTCACAACATTTACGCATGGATTGGCTTTCGTTCTCGGTTTTAGCGCGGTCTTTATCACCCTGGGCGTTGCCGCCACCGAATTAGGCAGGCTGTTGTTCGACCTGCGATTTATCCTTTCCAAAGTAGGCGGAGCCGTCGTCATCATTTTCGGCTTGCACATGATCGGCGTCTTTCGCATCCCGTTTTTGGAATACGATACGCGCGTCCAGCAATTGCCCAACCGAAAATGGGGCTATCTCTCCTCCGCATTGATGGGCGTATTCTTTTCAGCGGGCTGGTCGCCGTGCGTGGGACCTGTGCTTGGGTCGATCCTCACGCTCGTGATCAACGGCGGATCGGCTTCGCAAGGCGTGCCGTTACTGAGCGCGTATTCTGCCGGACTGGGCATTCCGTTTTTGCTCGCCGCGCTCGGAGTCGGCTGGGTTTCGCTCACACTGCGAAAATATAGCAAAGTGATGCATTATGTGGAAGTGGCAATGGGCATCGTTCTCATTATTGTTGGCGTGATGCTCTTCTTCGGCATCTTCGAGCGCATCGCCGCGGCGGGGCAATTCTTCTGGATCGATTTCGGTTTATAAAGATTTCATTCATGCTCACGATCACCCTCTACTTTCGCAAAGACGACGAACACAGCAAATCGGCAAAAGCCGATTTGCTGTCCCTCCAGGAAAAATTCCCGCACCGCCTCGTGGAAGTGGACGTGGAATCCGACCCCGCCCTCCAAAAAAAATTCGGAGAGAATGCGCCGGTCGTTGAAGTGGGTCCCTACAGTTTGAAATCCCCCTTCGACAAGCAAAAGCTGAGCATGACCCTCGGCGCCGCCTCAGACCGACGGGGACAACTGGACCGCCTTGGGCGCGAAGACCACCACGACCGCCTCCGCCGCGGACAATCCATCAGCGGCGCCGACCGCGTGATGTATTGGATCTCGCGGCATTACCTGGCGATGCTGAACATCTTTATCCTGTTGTATGTGGGTTTGCCCTTCCTTGCCCCCACGCTGATGAAACTCGGCGCGCCTGTGCCGGCAAAAGTGATTTATACGATGTACAAACCGCTGTGCCACCAATTCGGGTTTCGATCCTTCTTCCTGTTTGGTGAACAGCCGTACTATCCGCTGGCAGAGGCGGGGATGTCCCACATCAAAAACTTCGAGGCAGTCACCGGCATCGTCGGTCTGCGTGACGCGACAAGTTTTGCCCGCTTCGAGGCGCGTGAATACATTGGCGGTGAAACTGTTGGTTACAAGGTGGCGTTGTGCGAACGCGACGTCGCCATCTACGGCGCGATCTTTTTATTTGGCATTGTCTACGCCGCAACGGGTCGCCGCATCAAGCCCATCCACTGGATCGTGTGGATCCTCATCGGCATGGGACCCATCGGGCTGGACGGGTTCTCGCAACTCTTCAGCCAAATTGAATGGACGTGGCTTGCAAACCTTCTGCCATACCGCGAAAGCACGCCCATACTTCGCATCCTCACCGGCGCGATATTTGGTCTGACGACCGCCTGGTTTGCCTACCCATACATGGAAGAATCCATGGCTGAGACGCGGCAATTCTTCATCAAAAAATTCACCTCGATCGAACAGTCACAGACATGACCATCTTGCAAGAGATATTTGGAGGGAAGTGATTCGCCATGCCTTTCGCCGTCCACAACGGACTTCGCTATTACCAATTTGATTCGCTCCGGACCTGTCACGCCATATTCACGCGTCACGGAGGCGCCAGCCCGCAACCGTGGGCTTCACTCAACGTGGGAGGAACGGTGGGCGATGACCTCGACCGAGTCCGCAAGAATCGCCAATTATCATTCCGCGCGCTCGACCGCCCGCCCGAATCCATTTTCGATGTGTGGCAGGTGCACAGCGCTGACGTGGTGTGCGCCCGCGCCCCGCGCCCCGAAGGCGAATCGATTCGGCAGGCAGATGTGATCCTCACCGACAAGCCGGAAGTCAGCCTGTTCATGCGCTTCGCCGACTGCGTGCCGATCCTTGCGCACGACCCGCGTCGAGGCGTGGTTGGTGTCGCTCACGCCGGCTGGATGGGAACCCTGCGCGATGTGGCTGGCTCGATGGTGCGAGCCATGGAAACGAATTACAACTCGAACCCTGCCGACATCCTCGCCTGCATCGGACCCTCCATCGGACCCGACCACTACGAGATCGGCGCCGATGTGATCCTGCAAGTGATGCAAAAATTCGGCGACGATTCAGAAAAAGTATTGCACTCGGTCAACGGCAAGATCCATTTCGACCTGTGGAAGACGAACCAGACCCTGCTCGAGCAGGCTGGCGTGTGCAAGATCGAAGTCGCCGGCATTTGCACCGCCTGCCACACCGATGACTGGTTCTCACATCGCGCCGAAAAGGGCCGCACCGGCCGCTTTGGCTCGTTGATCTCTTTATGATCGAGAAAAATTTTAACCGCTAAGCCCGCGAAGGTCGCTAAGAATCTTTTTCTTTGCGTTCTTGGCGATCTTCGCGGTAAAGATTGGCTTCCTATCATGCTCGACCTCGTCACATCCATCCGCGAAAAATATCTTTTCACCCTCGACCAGATCGCCACAGCCGCGCGCAAAAGCAACCGCGACCCGAACGAAGTCCGCCTGGTGGTGGTCACCAAGTCACAGCCGCTCGAAGTCGCGCAAGCCGTCATCGAAGCGGGCGCGCGCATCCTGGGCGAGAATTACCCCGAAGAAGGTGTCACGAAAATTCAATCCCTCGCCAATCAAACTGGTGTAGAATGGCACATGATCGGTCATGTGCAGAGTCGCAAAGCCCGCCTCGTGGCAGATCACTTCGCACTTTTACACTCGCTCGATAGCCTCAAACTCGCCCAACGCCTCAACCGCTTTGCCGGCGAAGCGAACCGCATCCTGCCGGTCCTGCTCGAATTTAACGTGGGCGGCGAAGAATCCAAAGGGGGCTGGGACGCCTCGGATGAATCCACTTGGGACTCTCTCCTGCCCAACATTGCGCAATTGCTCGATTTGCCCCATGTGCAGATTCGCGGATTGATGAGCATGCCTCCACTCGGAAGAGACGCGGAAGACTCGCGCCGCTTCTTTCGCCAAGTGCGGCGGCTTCGCGAGTGGCTGGCGGACCAACTCCCCGGCGGAGATTGGCGCGAACTCTCCATGGGCACCAGCCTGGACTACGCCGTGGCGGTGGAGGAGGGCGCCACCCTCGTCCGCGTGGGAACGGCTATCGTGGGCGAGCGCAGGCATACATCGGAGGAATGACGCGTAATGGAAATCCTGATCCAAATCGTCAGTTTATTATCCCAACTTTTGACCTTGCTTATTTTTGTTTCCGTCATCCTGTCTTATGTGATGGATCCGTACAACCCGGTGCGGCGCGGCATCGACAACATCATCGAGCCGATGCTCATGCCCATCCGCCGCGTGGTGCCCACCGCCGGGATGTTCGATTTCAGCCCAATGATCCTGATGCTCCTGGTCCAATTCCTGTCACGTTTTATTATTGCCGCACTCTCTTCGCTGAGGTAGCCATGACCGATCTGAAAATAAAATTGCACGATGGAAAAAGAGGCTCCGCGCTGGCGGTGCGCGTCACTCCGCGCGCCAGCCGCAACGAGATCGTGGAACTGTTGGACGACGGGACGATCAAAGTGCGCATCGCCGCGCCGCCCGCCGACAACGAAGCCAACGAAGCGCTGATCGAATTCCTATCTGATATTCTGGGGGTCGCAAAATCACGCCTCGATATTGTGGCAGGCTACTCTGGGCGCGACAAGTTGATCACCGTGTTCGACATGGACACCGAGACCGCCCACTCGCGCATCGTGGCTCACTTGGGATAAGCACGTAGACTTCTTATGGAGACCTCGCAGGTTTTGGAAACCTGCGAGGTCTTTTTGGTTTTCTCGTTGATACCGAACGGATCCAAAACGCTTCAATGCAGTAGACGCGAGACGAACCAAAATTTGCCTCGCGGCGCACTCATCCGTACAGGCTATTTCAAAAGGGAGGAGGTTATGCTATTCTGACACGCAGGCAGACAGCCCGCGCAGTTCGTGGAAAAGTATACGGATAAGTTTTAGTGTTACACCATGTCATTCTGAGCGAAGCGAAGAATCTCTGATGTTATCGTAGAGACCCTTCGCTGTCGCTCACATCGTCCTGATGTCCTTCAGGAGGGTGACACGCTTGCAAAAAGGAATGAAAATGAAACCGACAATCAGAATCCTTACATTGTTCATCATCGTCATTCTGCTCACAATCGCTTGCGGTGTTTCCGCGCCAACGGAGAGTCGTGCGCCAATGACACAACCAATTGATACGACCGCGCCAACGGAAACGATAACGCCTACGATAACATCCACCCCTGAGCCCTCGCTCACCCCAACGCCGACTTTGCTCCCTTTGGAAATCCTCGAATGGACTGAATGGCCCTATACCAATCTTGTTGATCCATCGAACACAGATACGCACGTGGAAATGCTCATCCGTAACCCGAATAATGTCCCGGTTAGAGTGAACCGCGAAATTGACGAATTGAGATTTATTAACGCGGCTGGCGAAGTGGTGTACGCGAATCCCAGTTCAGTCTTCTACATTTGGCAAAGTGAGTGGATGCTGCCCAACGAGACCGCCGCGCTTTCTGCCTGTGTGTGTTTCTGGACCAGCGGGTTGGAGAAGCGGGATTGGGAATCGCTCGAACTGTTCGCGCCGCTAGAGATCGCCAACGATATTGCCTACACATTGGACGTAGAGGTGAAGCTGGGACAAATTGTCGACATCGCCGCGGCACATCTCGGCGGCGGTGGATATGCCCTGGAGACTACCCTTACCAATACCAGCGATCAGGCGTTGGAAGGCGTCTCTCACCGCGTGCTCGCATGGGACGCCAGCGGGCGTTACATTGGCGTAGCGTTCGCGGGGAATGCCGTTGTGAGTTTCACTAAAAACCTTGCCATTCAACCGGGCGATACCGCTACAGGACTCAATGTGATCGAGATCAATTATATTGATGAAAGCAAACTTCCACTGCTCACCTATGAGGTTGCGGCGATCGGCATCCCGTATCAGGCGTCAGAGGCTACTGCCGAAGCCGCCCTGCCTTCAGGAACCCCGCTGGCAGACTGGAACGGCATCCCGATCATGCCGGGCGCGCTGGCTGGTGAAGCCCTTGAGGGCGCATATCAATATACAATCGCGGCGGACTTCGATGCGATAAAAAGTTTCTACGAGACCGAACTCTCCAAACTCGGCTACGAACTGAAAGTGGATGGAAATGACATTGGAGGGAGCGCGATATTGAACTTTCAAAAAGAGGGGACGTCTGGCATGGTTGTGATCCTGCCGATTGGCGGCGGCATTTATGGGGTTGCAATCACGGTGAATCCGTGAGAGGTTAAAAACCTGACAGGTCTCTTCTGCGCCTTCGCCCACCAAAACCCACGCGTGGACAATTTTCCCTGACAGGCACGTACTCGCGGAGACCTGTCAGGTTTGCTTTTATGATTCACAACGATACAATGCCAATTGCCCATCATCATGAACAACTGTTTTGACGAACTCCCACCCCAAGCGATCCAAGATTCCCACCGCCGACACTGTCGTGGCATAGATAGTCTCAATCCCTAGATCGGAGGCTAATTTCATCCCCGCCCGAACTAATTCTGTGCCGATACCGTGACCTCGATGAGACTCAACGACATATAATCCTCCCACTTCAGGTTGGAACTCTGGAGCAGTGTTGGTTTGCTCACGCAGGATGATCGTGCCAGCAAGTTCATTGGACTCGAAAGCCACAAGACGGGAGGGAAGACGATCACGCGAAGTGTCTTCGAGAAAATCCTGCTCCAGCTCTGCTTGAGTCCAGTCGGCATAATAAGCGGGCCATTGGGCACGGAACCATTTTGCCAATGTGGGAATCGTTTCGGGATGGTCTGCGAGGAAGGCGATGGCGATCATGGTTTTGTTATGCTAGATTAGGAGGCATGTAGCCAACACTGAGTTCTCAACGCCTACGTTCTGCGGGATTCTCTCGTGAGGTTTGCTGTCCGAGTTGTTGAGCGAGTCCAATGAGAAGTCCTTCGGGACCCCGGATGTAGCAGAGCCGGTAGATGTCTTCGTAATTGACGACTTCATCAACCACGGTCGCGCCGAGCTTGCCGAGCCGTGCGAGCGTGTCGTCGATATCCTCGACGGCGAACATGACGCGCAGGTATCCCAATGAGTTCACGGGGGCCGTGCGGTGATCGGATGCAATGGACGGGGCGTCGAAGCAAGAGAGCTCAAGGCGGCTGTGACCGTCAGGAGTACGCATCATGGCGGTCGTGACACGCTGGCCGCGCACCCCGGTGACGCGGCCAGCCCATTCACCTTCAATGGGCATGCGGCCTTCGAGGATAAGACCAAGTTCAGTGAAGAACTCAACGGCGGCATCAATGTCTTCCACCACGATGCCGATGTTGTCCATACGCTTGACTGTCATGCTGTCTCCTTGGCGTCTACCGGGGTTAAACGGTCATAGATTATAAAAACTTGATCAAACTATGCCTTCAACGCATCCCAACCCGCATACTTCTGCGTAAACCGTCCACGAATGGGTCACGAATACTCGAATGAGGGTCGCCTATTCGTGGACGGTTTTTCTGGCGGATTACTTCTTAATCGCATTATCTCGTCCAGTTCTTTGAACAGGCTTCATGTCTTTGCTGGGGAATACACGCCGATATTCGAGCCTTCGACGCCCAAAGTTGAACAGTAAACCAACGGGAGCGCCTGTCGCTTTCAAGTAGTTGATCATTTGCGCCAATTCATCGTTTGTCAATTGGTGACTAAACGCCTTGATCTCCACAACAACCTGTTGGTTTGGAAATGAATCCAAATAGAAAGTTGCGACGCGTTCTCCTTCAAAATCTACAAACACTTCATATTGTCGAAACGGCTCGATGCCTACGTGATTTAGCTTGACTTCAAAAGCATTTTCATACACCTCTTCTTTGAAGCCATGACCAATCTCGTTATGAACCTCCATTGTCAAACCGATGAGTTTATAGGTCAGGTCGTTGCCAGTGGCGCCGGTTACAAGAGGCATGTTTTATCTCCTTGCACAATCACCATCCACGAATATCACGAACCTTCGGCGAATGCGAGTCGTCCATCCGCGTATTCGTGGTTTCATTCGTGGACGGTTTTTTAGGCAGTTCCTTTACGCCCTCAACGCATCCCAACCCGCGTGCTTCGCCCTATCGCCCAACTCCGCTTCGATGCGCAGGGTTTTCAAAAGACCTGATGGAGGCATATTTCCATCAGGTCTTTTCGTCTTACGAAAATTCGTAAACTGGCACGAGAATCTTGCGGTCGATCTCCCGCCGTCCGCGCACGCTCTCTTCGATGGTCTTTAGCACGTTGGCGGCATAATAACGCGTTCCGCACTTGGTGCAAACACCGGCGGGTATGTTCTCGATCAAAACATACTCACCCTTGACCTTGCGGTGAAGGGTTACGCGCTTCTCAACTATCCTGCCGTTACAGTATTCGCAGGTCTCGCCTTGCCAAAAATTTTTCGTTTCCATGGTTTTCATTTTACCTGATCTTGGTACACCGTAATCACACGGACTTTACCGCCTGTTGTAAGGCGGCAAACAACACCGATCTCGCGTCCGTCCAACGACTTGCCGATGATCTCAAACTTGCCTTCTTTGGGCCAGGTCTTTCTGATTCTACCGGAGAGGATTCCGTTTTCAACATCATAGACATCAAATTCATCTTGCATCGCTTCGTCATCGGCGTGTTCGGTCAAATAATAAAGACCGTTGCGAACCAATGCCTGAATTTGGGTAATTCTACTCACTGGCGAATCCTTGATGTGATTATAAGCCTAAAACTTTCTTATCTGACCCTCAACGCATCCCAACCAGCGTACTTCGCCGTATCGCCCAGCTCCGCTTCGATGCGCAACAGTTGATTGTATTTCGCCACGCGGTCGGAGCGGGCGGGCGCGCCAGTTTTGATCTGTCCCGTGTTCAACGCGACCGCAAGATCGGCAATCGTTGTGTCTTCGGTCTCGCCAGAGCGGTGACTGGTCACTGCCCGCCAGCCAGCGCGATGACAAGTTTCCACGGCTTCGATGGTTTCGGTCAGCGAGCCAATTTGATTCACTTTCACGAGCAATGCGTTGGCGGCATTCTCTTTGATGGCTTTGCGGACGCGTTCGGGATTCGTCACCAGCAAATCATCACCGACGATTTGAACTTTATCTCCCATCGTCTTGACCATTAACTTCCACGAGTCCCAATCGTCCTGCGCGAGTCCGTCTTCAATCGAAACAATCGGATAATCCTTGACCCACTTCGCCCAGAATTCAACCATTTGCTCACCCGTGAGTTTCTTCCCTTCCTTGCGAAGGTTATATGTTTTTGTGTCTTCTTCGTAGAGTTCGGATGCGGCGGGATCTAAAGCAATCGCAACATCTTTTCCGCGCCCTGCTTTGAAGCCAGCCTTTTCAATTGCCGCGAGGACCGCTTCCACCGCGTCATCGTTGGCTTTGAACGAAGGGGCATATCCGCCCTCGTCGCCGACGAGAGTCGCAAATCCTTTTTCTTTCAGTACCGATTTCAAGGCGTGATAAATTTCCGCGCCCCAGCGCAGTCCCTCTGAAAAAGTCGGCGCGCCGAACGGCATCACCATGAACTCCTGCATGTCCGTGGATTGCCACGCCGTATGCGCGCCGCCGTTCAAGATGTTCAACATCGGCACAGGCAGGACGTGCGCGTACACGCCGCCGAGATAACGATACAACGGCAGACCATACGAATTCGCCGCGGCTTTCGCCACCGCGAGGCTGACTCCCAAAATGGCGTTCGCTCCCAACTTGGATTTGTTCGGCGTGCCGTCGAGATTGAGCAGTTCGGTGTCAATCGCTTTTTGTTCCGACGCGTCCCAGCCGAACAGCGCATCCGCGATCACGCCGTTGACGTTTGCCACGGCTTTCGTCACGCCTTTGCCGCCATAACGCTTCTTATCGCCATCGCGCATCTCCAACGCCTCATGCTCGCCCGTGGATGCGCCCGACGGAACCGCCGCGCGTCCCCACGAACCGTCTGCCAGCGTCACTTCCACTTCAACCGTCGGGTTGCCGCGTGAATCCAAAATTTCCAATGCCGAAATGCTTTCGATGATAGTGTCCATTTGCCTCTCCAAGGGTTATATCGTTATGTAGTTCCCAACGCAGTTGAACTGCGTTGGGTTCTTCAATGTTCTTGACCCAGTTGTGCCGCGTCGAGAACGAACCACGCCGCAAGTATAATTCACTTTACATTATGGACATTTATGGACACCGCGATTCCTCCCGCCATTGATTCTGATTCACGCCCCCGAAGAAAATACCACCTTGAAGAGACGCCCCAGCGCCGCGCCTTGATCGCCTTTCTGCGCGCGGTCTTTTACGGCATCATGAAAATGGAAGTATTGGGAACCGATAACCTGCCCAGGGAAGGCGCGGGCATCGTTGTGGCGAATCATGTCACCAACTTCGATGTCTTCCCGATGCAGTTTTCCCTGCCGCGCCCGATCTTCTTCATGGGCAAAGCCGAGTTGTTCAAAAATCCCATCATGGATCTGGCGTTGCGCAACCTCGGCGCGTTCCCAGTCACGCGTGGGGATAAAGACATGTGGGCAATGCGTCACGCCTCGAAAATATTGAAGCAAGGTCAATGGTTGGGGATGTTCCCCGAAGGGACGCGCTCGAAAGGGAAGGGGTTAACCGTCGCCAAAACGGGAACAGCCCGAATGGCGATCGAGGCGGGGTGTCCCATCCTCCCGTTGGCGATGATCGGCACGGATAAGTTTTTCAGGCAGTTCCCGCGTCGCGCCCGGGTGAATGTAAGCATCCTGCCGCCGCTGATGCCGATGGAAAATGAAACCCCGCTGGCGCTGACTGATCGTTTGATGTTCACGCTCGCGCAGGCGTTGCCCGTATCGATGAGAGGCGTGTACGCGAGCCTGCCGGAAGGGTTTGGCTAATTTCTGTACGGCTTTCGACCGCCATATTTGCCAGCAAGGCGACGGTCACGGACCGTCTTAGGGCCTGTAAATTAATAACTTCCCGCATTTTTGTTTGTTCGCAGTTGCCTGCGAACGGGATGCACGATTTGCCAAGCAAATCGAACTGCATCCCCAACAGGAAAATTATATTTTTACGAACCCTTAGAAAGTGTCTGAAAACTACATTTATGTCATGCTGAGCGGAGCGAAGCATCTCTCCTCCCACGGGAAGCCTTCCTGGGATGGTAGAGATTCTTCGTCGCTCCGCTCCTCACATCGTCCCGATGTCCTTCGGGAGAATGACATGATTCCGACTTTTCAGACACTCACTTAGATCAGTAAAAGCGAAAGTCTTGATAGGAAATTAGTAGGAGGCTTGCCAGATTGCGGAACATTTTGAGGGTCACCGACATCTTTTAGCGTAGAGGAGTAAAAATGAATACTAAAAAGTTTATCCAATATTTTTTGCTTGCGGCATTGTTGCTTGCCACCTTTGCCTCCACAAGCCCGGCGTTCGCGCAGGGTTGCGGCTCCAGCGTAACCGTTGTCAGCGGTGACACCTTGCGAAAGATCGCCGACCGTTGCGGCACGACCATCTCAGCCTTGCAACGCGCCAATCCGCACATCGGCTCTGGGAATTTGATCTACCCCGGTCAGGTGTTGCAATTGCCCGGCGCGATCCTCGGCACTGATGGCGGCTACTTCATCTATGTTGTCGCGCGCGGTGATACCCTCAAAGGGTTGGCGTTCCGCTTCGCCACCACGGTGGATGCGTTGCTTCGCGATAACCCCGACATCAAAAACGCGAACGTGATCTACGAGGGGCAGTGGGTCAAAGTGTACGTGACCGCGACTCCGACCCCGCCGCCCGCCACGCCGCCACCCTCCAGCGGACAGGTGTACTACGTGCAAAAAGGCGATACCTTGCGGAACATCGCCTCGCGCTGGAGCACAACCGTGGAGGAGATTCTGAAAGTGAATCCCCAACTCACCAACCCGAACCTGATCTACGTCGGGCAGGCGATCAACATCCCGCTGGGCGCGTCGAGTTACATCGCGCAAAAAGGAGACACGCTTCGCATCATTGCAGGGAAGTTTGGCATCACCGTCGAATCCCTGCTGGCGCTCAACCCGAACATCAAGAACGCCAACCTGATCTATGTTGGGCAGGTGCTCAACGTCCGCTAGTAGTTGATCTCAAAGACTCATCGCGTTGTTACTCACGTCCCGAAGGTTTTGTGCGCTCATCAAAATGGTTCACTGATACCTTCGAGACGTTCTACGAAAGGTGATTCGAAACACAGGCGTGCTGAAAAGTACGCCTGTTGCGCTTTTGCAGTTTTGTAACTTTTTAGTGCGCTAAAGGTACTTGCCCGCCGCTTAATTTCTCTACTATAATGACTCGCCAAGCCTGAAAGATTCAATCGACCTCTTGCGAAAATCGTTTTCGCCACAGAGAACACAGAGAAAAAAAAGAATTTCTCAAAGGTCTCTGTGGCTGAACAAGAAACACTTATGCAAGAGGTCAGGTTTATATTTTTATGGAGGACGCATGAAGTCTCGCTTTCGCCTGCCAGTGCAGTTGACCCTGATCGCTGTGCTGTTGTTCTCGTCCATTGCCGCCGCGCCATATCAACAAACGCTCCAGACCCCCATGGAAGATTTGTTGGACTCGCTCGGCGGGTATGAATGTTTTGAGGGGAGCGCGTTCACTTGCGTAACCATCGAAGCGCCGCTCGATCATTTCAACCCCTCCGATACCCGAACCTTGAATGTGACCTTCGCCGTGCTTCCCGCGGCTGGCGCGCGTAAGGGCATGTTCGTCACCGCAACGGGCGGTCCCGGATACTCCGGTATCTCCTCGGCAGATTATTACCTGCCCGGCTTCGGCGAAGATGTGTTGAACGCGTTCGACATTGTCTTCTTCGATCAGCGCGGCTTGCTGTACTCCGGCGATCAGGCATGCCCCAGTGCCGCCAGCGCGTTCTATCAACGAGACGCGCGCGGCAAAACTCCCCAGCAGGAAGCGGCGTTGAAGCAGTCCTCCAGCGCGTTTAGCGCCGGCTGTGTCAGCGAGGTGAGCGACCCCAGCCTCCTGCCGTTCCTCGGCACAAAGCAGGCGGTTGAAGATTTGGAAATCTTCCGTCAATTGGTTGGCGATGAAAAGTTCTGGCTGTATGGTGAAAGTTATGGCACGCAATACGCGCAAACCTACGCCGCCTCACACAGCGACCACCTCGCCGGTCTCGTTCTCGACGGGACGGTTGACCTCACCCTCGACGGTTTCAATTACTACGTGCAACAAACCCAGGCATTCAGCGATGTGCTGACCGCCTCGCTTGAAACCTGCAACGACGATCCCGCCTGCCGCAAAGACATGCTGGGCGATGCCGTTCGCGGGTACGACACACTTGCTAAAATTTTAGAGAAGCGCAACCTCCATTTCCGCTTCCCGCTTGCCAACGGAAAATCTGCCTACCGCGCGTTTACATTGAGCAATCTCGAATTCGTTGCGGCGAGCCAGGTCTACAACGAGAGAGATCGCATGATGTTCATCCGCGCGCTTGCGGCGTTCACCTCCAAATTGGATATTCTTCCGCTCGCCCGCCTCCTCTATCTGGACTTGGGAGTTGACCCGCAAACCCTCGACGTGATCCCCGACCCAACGTATTCCGAAGCCGTGTTCTATGGCGTTGAATGTCAAGACTACGGCTACCCCGGTAGTTCGCCGGAAGAAAGGGCAAACACCTACCTCGCCACGGTCGATTCGTATGAGTTTTCCATCCCGCGCCTGGCTTCGCTGATCTACGCCGACCTGCCCTGCGCTTATTGGCCCAACGCCACCACCGACCTGACCCGTCCAGATTATTTGTTTGCCGAAGATGTTCCCACTCTGGTGCTCGGTTCTACAGCCGATCCTGCCACTCCGTATAACAATGGCGTCAGCGTGTACGAGCATCTGGCAGATGCCTATCTCATCACCCAGGAATTTGGACCTCACGTCATCTTCGGCCGCGGCAATGCCTGCCCCGATGAACTCGTGGTCGATTTCCTCGTCAACGATGTTGTGCCTTCCGAACGCGAAACAACCTGCGAAGGATATTTGATCGATCCGCACGTTCCACTCGCGCCGCGTTTTGCCGTCTCGTTTGGAAGCCCGCGCAACGCGCTATCCGCCATGGAGACCGAGATTTACTACCTGCCCGAATTTTTTTACTGGGACGGTTTCACCCCAACCACCCTCGGTTGTAATTATGGCGGCGCGCTTGGCTACGAATTGAACCACGCCGGCACGCGCGTCAATTTCTCGCTCGATAAGTGCGCGTTTGCTTATAACTTCCTCATGACCGGCACAGGCTACTATAACTTCGAAAACGACCGCTTTGTCTTGAATGTGTCCACCACCGGGCGCTGGAAGTGTAATTTGCGCTATGACCGACGCGGTGAAAACATCAAGATCACCGGCAAGTGCGATGGGAAGAATTTCAACAGTGACGACTTCGACACCGAACATTTCTGGCACAACGTCCCGGACTTCGAAGAACTCAACAAGAATAACAAGTAATCGAAAACGGTTCTTGACGCAGTTGCACTGCGTCAAGGCACAGGAGTATAACTATCATCTGAATCTTCGTGAACCGTTGACAGCAATGAATTACGAACAAAAAATCCCCTGTTCGACAGGGGATTTTTTGTTCGTAATGCGACATTCATGTCGCTCTTATGCAAGGATAACCTGAAAGATTGTAACTCTCTCGTCTAAGGTGTTGTGTTACTTTTCCTTGACGCCTTTGCTCGTTTCATAACCTTCTTCTTTGCCGTCTTCTTCGTGGTAGAAACCTTCTTCTGCGGGCGATACTTCAACGCCGCATGTGCCGCCGCGAGACGCGCGATCGGCACGCGGAACGGGGAGCACGAAACATAATTGTTGCCGATGATGTGACACCACTCGATGGAGCTCGGGTCGCCGCCATGCTCGCCGCAGATTCCCACTTCAAGATTCGGGCGCGTCGTTCGCCCTTCGGCGATTGCCCAATCCATCAATTTGCCCACCCCGCCGCGATCCAGCGACTGGAACGGATTCACTTCGAGGATGCCTTGTTCCTGATACGTGATCAGGAAGTTGCGCTCGGCATCGTCGCGCGAGTAGCCGTAAGTCATCTGCGTCAGATCGTTTGTGCCGAACGAGAAGAACTCGGCGTGTGTGGCAACTTCCGCCGCCGTCACTGCCGCGCGCGGAATTTCGATCATCGTGCCAAATTTGTAATCGAACTTCACTTTCTTTTCATCCGTCACGGCTTTGGCGATCCGTTCGAGGCGCGGCTGTATCCATTCAAGTTCTTTCACCGTTCCCGTCAGCGGGATCATCACCTCAGGCTTCACCTTGATGCCGCGTTGCGTGCAATCCGCCGCGGCTTCGAAAATGGCGCGGACTTGCATCTCTACGATCTCGGGCATCGAAATGCTCAACCGCACGCCGCGCAGACCCATCATCGGGTTCGATTCGTGCAGTCGCCTGATGGCGGCGAGCAGATCTTCTTTTTCTTTTAATCCAGCCATCTCGTTTTTCACGCGCATCGTGATAACTTCTTCGAGGAGTTTTTCCTCATCGGGCATGAACTCATGAAGCGGCGGGTCGATCAAACGGATGATGACCGGGTGCCCATCCATCGCTTCGAAGAGACCGTCGAAGTCTTTGCGCTGGTAGGGGAGCAGTTTGTTCAGCGCGGCTGTGCGTCCTTCGCTCGTGCCGGAGAGGATCATATCCTGCACGATGGGCAATCGCTCAGGCTCGAAGAACATATGCTCCGTGCGGCAGAGACCGATTCCCACCGCGCCGTACGAACGGGCGCGTTGCGCGTCTTTCGGATAATCCGCATTCGCCCACACTTGCAATCCGCGTGTAGGATAGCCGGGCGCGCGCGCCTCGCGAACATCTTTCCGCGCGGAGATTTCATCCGCCCATTTGAGCAACGTCAACAATTCAGTTTGTTCTTCAAGTGACGGTGATGAAGTGGGAATCTTTCCGAGGAACACCTTGCCGGTCGTGCCGTCCACCGAGATCCAATCACCTTCTTTTATGCTCACATCGCCAACGGTCATTTGGCGTTTTTCGAGATTGATCTTGATCGCCGACGCGCCGACCACGCACGGGATTCCGAACTGTCGCGCCACGACCGCCGCGTGCGAAGTTGCCCCGCCCTCGCTGGTCAGCACGCCCTTCGACGCGATCATGCCATGCACATCGTCCGGTTTGGTGAACGGGCGCACCATGATGGTGTCCTGCTTTTCATCTTTCGCCATTCTTTCGGCAGTGTCCGCATCAAAATAGACTTGTCCAACCGCCGCGCCGGGGGAGGCGTTCACGCCCTTGGCGAAGAACTTGCCGGTCTTCTCGGCGTTATCCATCGCGGTGTGGTCGAACTGCGGGTGGAGCATAGAATCCACATTGTCCGGTGTGACGCGCTGGACTGCCTGCTCTTTCGTGATCAACTTCTCGTTCGCCATATCCACCGCGATTTTCACTGCGGATTTTGCCGTGCGTTTGCCGTTGCGCGTTTGGAGCATCCACAACTTTCCGCGCTCGATGGTGAACTCAACGTCCTGCATATCCTTGTAATGCTTTTCGAGCCGCGCGGTGATCGCCATGAACTCTTTATAGGCTTTCGGCATCTGGTCATGCAAATGCTCGATGGGGTCCGCGTTGCGGATACCTGCCACCACATCCTCGCCCTGCGCGTTGATGAGATATTCGCCCATCATTTTCTTGTCGCCGGTGGACGGGTTGCGCGTGAACGCCACGCCCGTGGCAGAGTCGTCGCCCATGTTGCCGAAAACCATCGTCACGATGTTGACCGCCGTGCCGAGATCGTCCGGGATGTTCGTCGCGCGGCGATAGTCAATGGCGCGTTTGCCCATCCACGATTCGAACACGGCTTTGATGGCGAACTCCATTTGCTTGTTCACATCCTGCGGGAAATCGAATCCGACCTGCTGTTTGAAGACGACCTTGAAGACTGCGACCAATTCCTTCCAATCTTCGGCGGTCATTTCAGTGTCGGACGTATACCCCTTTTTGGCTTTGTGTTCCGCCATCGGATGCTCGAAATGCTCGTCATCGAGGTTGAACACCGTCGCGCCGAACATTTCGATCAGGCGGCGGTACGAATCCCACGCGAAGCGCGGATTGTTGGTGAGTTTAACCATCCCCTCCACCACTTCATCGTTTAAGCCGATGTTGAGGATGGTGTTCATCATGCCGGGCATCGAGAACTTTGCGCCCGAACGGCACGAGACCAATAGCGGATTTTTCGGGTCGCCGAATTTTTTGCCCGCGCGTTTTTCGGTCACTTTCATCGCGGCGAGCGCCTGCTTCCACATCCCCGGCGGGAACGCCCCAGTTTTGCGGAACCAGTTACAGGCTTCGGTAGTGACCGTGAAGCCCGGCGGAACCGGCACGCCGGCGCGCGTCATGTCGAATAATCCCGCGCCTTTTCCGCCAAGCAAGGCGCGCACATCCTCCCACGAGCCCGCGTATTTTTCGGCTTTTGCCACCTCATCGAACAGATATACCCAGGTTGTCATTTATTCCTCCAGTATTTATCTACAATCGAACGAAGTGTACCATGAACAAATTGAACAAAAGTAACGCTTACAGCCGCCTTTTGGCACATCCAACTGATAGCCCATTGCAAAGTGCGGACTCGGTCATTCTTCGATATAATGGGGGCTGATTGGACACACTATGCCGACAAAAATTCTTGTGATCGATGACGACACCGCTGTGACAGACCTGTTATCCCTTTTGCTGAAATCACAGGGCTTTGATGTGGCGGCTACGAATAACAGCAACGACGGATTGAATTTTATCCGCGAAAACCAACCCGACCTGGTGGTGCTCGATCTGATGATGCCGGAAATGGATGGGTGGGAGGTCTGCAAATCGGTGCGCTCCTTCAGCAAAGTGCCCATTATCATCCTCTCCGCGCTGAACGACCCGTCGATGATTGCCAGCGTGCTGGATGCCGGCGCGGACGATTATCTCACCAAGCCCACGCCAAGCCGCGTCCTCGTAGCGCACATCAACCGATTGATCAAGCGTAACGGAACAAACGGCTCGCTCGGACATAACTCGATGGGGCAAGCGCCGCAGATGGCCGCTTCCTAACCCGCTTCTCTCCTCCATTGACGCCTGATACACCCATCCCCGGCCTTCTCCGCCGGGGGTGTTTTGTTAAGTACCGCAAAGTTCACTTTGCGGTTAGGCAGGGGTGTCTATCCGTGCGGGCAACAGGTCTGCCTCCAGGATGCTCGCAACGTCAGGACAAGCTTACGCCTACGGGCGCGTAAGAGAACGCGCCCTACACGGACATTGCGGCACAAAACAGTTTCACGCGAGATGCTTCAAAGCCTCAGCCGTCTCTTTCACCGCCTCCATCATCGGCAAATGACCGACTCCCTTCAACTCCACAAAATGCGCGGATGGCACAGCGGATTTCATTTCACGCGCGCGATCAATGGAGACCAACGCATCCGCGTCGCCATGAATGACCACTACAGGGATTGTGAGATTCGCCAGCATTGACGAGGTGTCCATGCGTTCCGCCATGGCTTTGAGCGCGCCGATGAACGCGGCGGGTTGTTGTCTCTGCATGATGGCAGTGACTGCATTTTGATATTCCTCGCTCGGCGAAAATTTCGGCTTCATCGCTTCCACCACGCCGCCGATACCTTTCTCCGCCACCTCCGCCGCGGACTTGTAGCGTCCCTCTTTGCGGTCGGGCGGATCGGCGAGAGTCTGCGTCGAGACAAGTCCCAGCCCGCTGACTCGTTGGGGGTAAAGTTTTGTGAACGCCAACGCGACGTATCCGCCCATCGAGTGACCAGCAATCGCGGCTTTTTGGATTCCAAGTTGATCGAGTAAGCCAGCGATATCCGAAGCGAAATCATCAAGCGTATACTGCGATTCCACAGTGGACGATCCTCCGAACCCGCGCAGGTCGGGCATGATGAGATCGAATGTCCCCTCCAGTTGCGGCGCGACGAAATCCCACGTGTGATGATCCAGCGGGAATCCATGCACAAGCACGAGGGGAGTCCCTTTGCCACGGCGTTCGTATGCGAGTTCAATTCCGTTTACATTTATTTTTTGCATTTTTTCTCCTCGCCCTTCCATTTGGGTTTGAGGGCGGGCAGACTTCAAAGTTTACCGCCAAGAGCGCGAAGAACGCAAAGAAAGAATTTAACCTTAGCGCCCTTAGCGGGCTTAGCGGTTTAATAAATCAAGCTGAGGATCGCCCTGTCTATGCCTATAAATTCATTTCCAATTCACCGCCACCTTCAATTTGCTTCCCAGTTTCGAATAATAATGCACAAACCCATTATCGCGCCCAAATTCGTAAACGCGGCGGGTGATGTCCACGTCCGCTTTGCAGTATTCAGCGACCTTGTCCAATTCGCCCTCGCGAAACCATTGCACAGATTGCACGCCGTCAGCGGATTTCGTCGCGCCGAGAGTTGCCTTTGCCAGCGAATCCAAACTTAGGCGAAAACCAAGCGTTCGATGAATATCCTGCAACATATCCGTCGAGCGGATGGATCGCAGGTTCTCGTTCGGCGCGTATGGTTTCAACACCTCGTAATCGAAATTGATGATGTTGAATCCGATCACGCGCTCAGCGGATTTCAACTCCGCGACCAACGCCGCCGCGTCCTTTTCCCAGTACACGACAAAATCATTCCGCGCTGTTGACCATGTCACACCGCAGGCGAGCAACAACTTCGATGGCTCGCGCCCGCCGACTTCCTCAAATAATTTTTGTGTTTCGAGATCAAAAAATACGATGTTCATGATATTCCTATTTATGTCATGCTGAGCGAAGCGAAGCATCTCTCCTCTCGTTAAAAATCATCTTGGGATGACAGAGATTCTTCGTCGCCGCTAAAGCGGCTCCTCAGAATGACATGTTTATGAACGTAGTAACGACTTCAGTCGTTCGGCTAAAGGCGACTTAAGTTGCCACTACGAAAGACGCTTATAAATCGCCTTCATCTTGCAATTTACGCGCTAGCGACAACGCCTCTTCCCGCGTGGAGATTTCGCCGACTGCCTGACCCTCCCGAATCGCTTCGAGCAGTTGACCGATGATTCGTCCCGCGTCTAAATTGAGTTCCTTTATCAAATCGTTTCCATCCAGCAGGCGCGGAGGCGCGACAGTCTCCTCGCGCTTCTCCCAATAATTTTCCAGAAAAATCTTTGCAATATCCAGCGCGGCTTGCCAATTCACCCTCGTTTGGGTGTGGTCGCGTGTGCCGCGCAGGTCGGCGAGACCGAGCAAGATCAAATCCACGCCTGCTTCGCCTGCATCGCGGAAGAAGCGATAAATGGATTTGCGAGTCGGTTCCTTCTTCTTATCCTCCAACTGCATCGTGAAAAAATGGAAACGCATGTGATTGAAGATGATCTTCTTGACGCGCCCGAGCTCGTCGTTGCTGAGGTTGAACTTATGCCCGCGCATGGACGCGATTTTCGCGCCCTGTACATCGTGATCAAAAAAGCGGATGCGCCCCGCAATGTCTACCGTCTTGGTGGCTGGCTTCTCGACATCGTGATACAACGCGGCGAAGAACAACGCGGCGCGGACGGAACGATCCGTGTTGAGCGATTCGGTGAAGTGCGACTCAAATCGTTCGCGATATTTTCCAAGCGTAGAGACGAGCATCGTCAGAAACGGATCATCGCCACCTGAGCCTGATTCAAGCGCGGCAAGAATCGCTTCGAGATGACCGAGTACTTTCAGCGTGTGTTCCCACACATCGTACACATGCGGCGGAGATTGTTCGCATCCCTTCATGGCGGAGAGTTCGGGCATGAGATGCGGAAACACGCCAAGCATCTCCAGCGCGCGCATGGACGAGTCGGGTTTGGGTCCCTCAAGGATTTTGAACAACTCGTCACGTTGGCGTTCGGGTGAGACGTTTGGCAAAAGGCTCGTGGCAACTTTCATCGCGCCGCGTGTGTCGAGCTCAATTTTGAAATCAAAGGATGCGGCGAGGCGGACTCCACGCAAAATGCGGATGGGATCATCGGTCAATGATGCCGATGAGCAGGCGCGGATGATTTTTGCGCGGATGTCCTCTGCTCCGTTCAATGGGTCAATGAGCGAGTTGTTTTTTAGATCGTATGCAATTGAGTTAATCGTGAAATCGCGGGCGCGCAAGTCGTCTTCGAGTTTTTCCCCGCCGCGATAGGTTGCGAAATCGAGATAGGTGCGCGAGTTGTCATTATCCATGACGATGACGCGTCCTGTGTCGCGTTCTTCGTCGAGGATCATGAAGTTGGCGTCGAGGGCGCGGGCAACGCGTCGGGCGAGAGAAATGCCGCCCGAAGGCACGGCAAAATCAAAGTCCCGCGAGAGGCGGTTGAGGAGCATGTCACGCACTGCGCCGCCGACGAGGTAAATTTCATCGTCTGGCAACGCGTCGCGGACTTTATCCAACAAAGGCGGGTGCGGAAATCGAATCGGCATGTAAATAATTTCGGGCTTTTCTTTGTGGCGGCTGGACTGCGCGGCGTGAAGTGCCTGTTCAGGGGTTCCGCCCTGCGCGACGATCTTGCCGCGAATGCGGGCAACCCAACGACCTGCGTAATTTGAATCGTCTTGCATATCTTTCCCCAATCGTAAATCGTCAATCGTAAATCGTCAATCGGTAGGTTTGTATTTATTCAAATCCACCACGCCGACGAACGGAAGGTTGCGATAGTATTCGTCGAGGTCGAGACCGTAGCCGAAGACGAATTTGTTGGGGATTTCAAATCCGCGATAGTGAATCGGGACAACGGTTTCGCGCCGTTCAGGCTTGTCGAGCAGTGCGCAGACTTTGAGACTGCGCGGCTGGCGGACGTGCAGAAGTTCAAGCACTGATGCAATTGTGTTGCCGCTATCAACAATATCCTCGACAAGCACCACATCTTTGTTGTGGATATCCATTTGCAAATCCATCGCCACGCGCACCGCGCCGCTCGATTCGCGCTTGCCCGAGCCGTACGATGAAACTGCCATGAAATCCATCATGTGTGGGGCGGTGATGTTGCGACTGAGATCAACG
>JBGANO010000034.1:0-40505 GCA_044222305.1 Anaerolineales bacterium | reverse complement strand
GAACGGTCCCGATGCGAGGACGCCAAGAAACACAAGAAACACGGGGACGAAAGCCTCGTCCCCGACAAGGAATGCAATGAGCGTGTATGCGATCAAGAGAACAGCAATCGTCCAGGGACGAATGAAGCGCGCAATCCATTTGGCAATACGCGAACGATAGAGTCTCGGGAAATAAAGCGGGAAGAACCATACCAGCAGGATTGCAAGAGACTTAGCATCGGTGAACAAATAGGCGCCTAAAAGAATCGTATATGTCAACGCCAGCAAAACACCGGTATAAATTCCAAGCCGAACGGTGAAGAGCTTTGCAAAACGATCTCCAGTAAAAAGGAGAAGGAGGTAGCAACCGATCGAATAAGCGATCAGTATCAGAAAAAAGACCGCCGCTTCAGGGAGCATGAGCAGGGCAACGTATGCGTCACGGTCGCCCGATTGCCATTCGGGCTTGATCGCCGCCACCGCCCAAAACGAAAACGCCGGCACGACGATCAAAAATACCGCGTAGAAAATCTTCCACCAGCCGCGCACGGGGAAATCTGTGACGCTGGGCGACTCGCTCATTTCATTGGGATTAGGCGGGGATTCAAGACTCATCGTTGCTTCCTTTTTGATTCACGAGTCGGTACACATCTTTTTTATTCCAACCGCTTCGTTCCGACAGTGCGGCTGAGATCGCCTTCGCAGATTTCTCGCCCCTCGATTCTTTTCGAATTGCCGCTTGCAAATCCTCCACTTTCCACTTTCCTCTTTCTTCTTTCTTTTCCCCTTCCACCACCAGCGTAAACTCTCCCCTCACTTCCTTTGATTTGAAATATTCCACCGCCCCGCTGAGAGTCCCGCGCCAGTATTCTTCGAACATCTTGGTCATTTCGCGCGCCACACAGATACGGCGGTCACCGAGGGATGCGAGTAGGTCTTCTAGTGAGTCAAGAATTCGGTGTGGGGATTCGAGAAGAATCAACGTGTAGGACAAATTGGCGATTTGTCCAACGAATTTACGGCGCTCCGTTTTTTTGTGAGGGAGATAACCGAGATACAGGAATGAGTCTGTGGGCAAGCCAGAAACGCTCAAAGCGGCGACGGGGGCTGAGGGACCGGGAACAGGTCGAACGTCCGAGCCTGAAGCGAGCGCCGCGCGGACGAGTTCGTAGCCCGGGTCGTTGATCGCGGGCGTCCCTGCATCCGAAACGAGCGCCACGTCCCCGCTGGAAAGTTTGTCGAGGATGAAATCCAATTTGCTCAGTTTGTTGTGTTCGAAATAACTCGTGAGCGGAGTCTCGATCTCGAAATGCTTGAGCAAGTTCCCCGTGTGGCGCGTGTCTTCCGCCGCGATGAGACTCGCCTCATGCAAAATGCGAATCGCGCGCGGCGACATATCTTCGAGATTTCCGATGGGAGTGGCGACGAGATAGAGTGTACCCATGCGACGATTGTATCATTTCGTGAGTGCTATAATGTTTTGAACAAACCCCGATACCTTGCCACAGAGCGCACAGAGATTCTGAGATTTTTCTCTGAGAACTCTGTGATCTCTGTGGCAGAGTTTTTTAGGAGAAACGATGATCGTTATTTCAGATATGATGGGAACATTGACAACAGGCTCGCCGTTTTTGGGTCTGGTGGATTGGGTGAAACACAACCAAAGCAAATGGCGCGCGAGATTTTATTACGCCAAAGTCATACCCGCGTATGTGCTTGCAAAAAATGGATTGATTGATTGGCAGGAATGGGGACAAAAATTGATGATCGAGAGTCTCGCGTATATCAAAAACGCTGATGAAGCAAAACTCGCGCACGCATCCGAATGGGCAGTGGAACACAACTTATGGAAGAAACGCCGCGAAGATGTGGTTGCGAGACTGGTCAAGCATCGTGAAGATGGCGCGCAAGTGTACATCGCCAGCAGTTCGGTGGAGCCGTTCATCGCTCCATTCGCAAAACGGATCGGCGCGAATGTGATCGGCACACCTGTGAAAATCGTGAATGGACGTGTGCTGCTGGCGGGAGAATTGGTCGCCAGCCAAAACAAGATTCAACAAGTCTTGACCCGCCTCGGCGTGGAGCGCGTCGACTTTGCCTACGGCGACACCGAACAAGACATTCCCCTGCTCGAACATGCGGATCATCCTGTGGCGGTGTATCCCGATAAGAATTTGAAACAGGTTGCTTTACAACGAGGGTGGGAGATCATCGGCGATACGCCAAAGTATGGGTGAGTCTCAGGAGCGCGGACTTCAGTCCGCTTGAGAGAGGCGGACTGAAGTCCGCGTTCCGAGATCTGGATAGGTTCTTAATGAGCCCCGCTACGGGAAAACAAGTTGATGATCGCAACCCCGGCGATGATCAATACAATACCCGTCACGCGCGCCCAATCGAGCGATTCGCCCCAGATGAGGATGCCCGCGATCACGGTGAATATAATTCCGATCCCCGACCACATCGCATACGCCGTGCCGATGGACATGGATTGCAAACTAAGCGAGAGCAGGTAAAACGACAAGCCATAGCCGACCACAACAACGAGGCTGGGAAGCAATTTAGTGAATCCTTCTGAGAATTTCAGCGCGGTGGTGGCAACCACTTCGCTCAGCACGGCAAAGAAGAAGATGATGGCGATTTTCATGAACAATTCCCTTTCATCGTAGAATTTTTTTCGATTGCACACTGCGCGTTGGTTGTTGATACAGGCAGAGAAAAACCATACTCATGATGCAGTGCAACTGCATCATAAACAACCCTACCCCGTATTCCTCAGCCCCGCCGCAATCCCGTTGATGGTCAACGCCATCACCTCGCGCAGGGACTTCGCCTCGTCACCCTCCTGATCGGACAAAGCCCGCAGGCGGCGCAGGGTCTCCACTTGGATGTAATTCAACGGGTCCACATAGGGATTGCGGAGTTGAATCGCTTGCTGGGTGACAGGTTCCATTTCGAGCAATGTGGCGTGCCTGCTAATGGCAAGGACTGTCTCGCGCGTCCGCTCGTATTCTGTGCGAATGGAATTGAAGATTCCATTCGCTAATTTTTTATCAGGCACAAGACTCACATACAAAGCGGAAATATCCATGTCCGCTTTGAGCAGGGACATCTCCGAATTGTTGAGCAGGGTTCGGAAGAATGCCCAGCCGTCGTACATTTCTTTGAGCAAGCCCGCATCCTTGATAGAAGCGAGACCCGCGCCGAGGCTGTACCAACTCGGCAGGTTGAAGCGGCTTTGCATCCACGAGAATACCCAAGGGATCGCGCGAATCTGATTTACCGCGCCCAACTTCGCGCGCGAGGCAGGGCGCGAACCGATTTGCAGTCGTTTGATCTCATCGAGCGGCGTTGCCGATTCCCAGAACTCGATAAAGCCATCCGTTTCATAAACTAACGCACGATATGCAAGCCGCGCAGTCTTTGACATTTCATCGAGCGCGTTCCGCCATTTGGATGGGATCGGCTCTTCTTTTTGAGGCGCCGAAGCAAGGATGACCGCGTTCGCAATCTGCTCTAAATGACGATGCGCCAGATCAGGGTTGGCATAACGCGAGGCGATGATCTCGCCCTGCTCCGTGACGCGGAAGCGCCCATTGATACTTCCCGCGGGCTGGGCGCGGATGGCGTGATTGGCGGGTCCGCCGCCACGCGCAATCGTCCCGCCGCGACCGTGAAAGATGGTGAGCCGAATGTCATGCTTTTTTGCGGCGCGCGTAATTTCCTCCTGTGCTTGATACAAAGACCAATTCGCCATCAAGTATCCACCATCTTTGTTGCTGTCTGAATACCCAATCATCACCATTTGCTCGTTGTTGTGAGATTTCAAGTGGTTGCGATAAGCCTCAGAGGTGAACAGAAGTTCCAGAATATCTGAAGCCTCTTGAAGGTCCTGGATCGATTCGAAGAGCGGGACGATCTGCGGAATCGCTTTGCACCCTGCCCATTTCGCAAACAACAGCACGGTCAACACGTCCGCCGCCGAATGAGTCATTGAAATCACAATCGGACCGAGCATGTCGTGTCCATATACCTCGCCTGCGCGCCCAATCAATTGAAAGAGCGACCACGTTTCCGCGGTGGTCGAAGTGACGCCTGGTTGTTTGGAAAGATTCGGGGTTGGCTCATCCAAAAGACGCGCCAGCAATTTCTCGCGTTCATTCGATGGAAGATTTTCAAAATCGGATTCAAGATTCAACGCCCGCAGAATTTCGCTCAGCGCGGCATTCAAACGACTCGAGTCTTCGCGAACATCGAGCCGCGCGGTGTGCAAGCCAAAGACATGAATTTTTTGTAACGCCGTATTCAATTCATCGTGAGCAATGTTCGGTGGAAGCGCGGATGCGATCAACTCCAGCGGCTCGAGCAAATGATTCGCATCCATGCGAGCGCGATGCGGATATTGTCCCAGCAGGTGCGCCTTCATATCTTCATTCGATGCTTCCGCAAGATCATCCGCCAGCAACGCGAGGATGAGACGATACGGCTCAGTTGCATAACGCTGTTCGATGTATGCCACATGCGGAGGAAACGGTCGCTGTCGTTCGATCCATTCCATCAAGGCAGGCGGAGGCGGAATACGATTCGAACTCACGCTCAAACGGCGACCCAAATCCTGAAACATGCGGCGATGATTTTCCACGGCAAGCCCGCGATGCAAGCGCAATGTCTCCGCTGTCACTTCCGAAGTGACAAACGGATTCCCATCCCTGTCGCCGCCGATCCATGAAGCGAGCCGTAACCATGCGCGCGGAACTTTCAAACCCGCATAATATTTCTCAATCGCATGTTCAAGATCGTCATACAATTTTGGAATCGAATTCCATAAATACGCGTCCACATAATACAAACCTGTGCGCACTTCGTCGGTCACGGTCAACGTGTCGGCACGGGCGCGATCGGTCAGCCACAACGTTGAAATTTCGGCATGAAGCGATCTAGCCCATTCGTCCCGTTCGCGCGGAGAGATCGAATCTTGATTCACCAAGTGAAGAAGTTGCGTGATGCGCTCCGTCTTTGAAAGGACAGTGCGGCGACGCGCTTCGGTCGGATGCGCCGTCAACACCAGCTCGATGGATAATTCATCAAGCAAAGCGGACATTTGCTCGCGTGTGACTCCCCGCTCTTTCAAGATTCCCACCGCTTCACCCACGGACTCCTGAACTGGTTCGGGATAGGAAGCCTCTTCACGCTGACGCAGTAACCGCACGCGCTGATTCTCCTCGGCAAGATTCACAAGGTCGAAATACGCGGCAAACGCGGCGGCGATCACGCGCGCGCCCTCGTTGGGCAAAGCAGAAACTTCTCTGTAGAGTCCTTCTGCCGCGACAGCATCTCCACTCCGCCGCGCCTTCGCCAACGCGCGGATCCGCTCTTCGGTTTCGAATATCGCGGGTGACTCGAGTTCGGAGATCACCCTACCGAGCAAATCTCCCAACAGATGAATATTTTGCGAAAGTCCCATGCTGGAAGCAAGTATAACAAAACAAGAAGGACTCGCTAGCGAGTCCTTCTTGTTAGCTAACTCTTCAAAAATCCTAGAACCTGCTCGTGGATGTCTTTCGACTGCAACGCGCCGCGATGACCCAAGCCATTTGTTTCAACATATTGCGCATGAGTCCATGCGTTGGCAATGGCGCGGCTATCTTCCACAGGCGTGACTTCATCGGAACGGTCATGGAACATCAACGCGGGAATGTTAATTTCTTTCACAAGATTTTCATGGATAATTGATTCTACAAGCGCCTTATCATATTTCTCAAATAACATATCGCGCATCCCATTCATCAAGTCGTCTGGTAATTTTGCAATTACTTGAAAACGCGGGAACGCATCCATAAGCCGATTGAACGCGCCAAAATAGACCAGCTTTGATGGGGGTGAAAAATTTCTTTTCACCAATGCGTACGATGTGATCAACGTTCCAAACGAGTGCGCGATGACAGCATCGAACTTTCCAAAACGGTCCAACATCACATCCATTGTCGGTGTAATTTCCAGGATGTTTGTTTGCGTTCCATCCGACTCTCCGTGCGCGGGTTGATCGTATGCAACGACAAAATATCCAGCCTTCAACAACGGATTCACAAACCCCGTCATTTGGGCGCGCGCGCCGCCCCATCCGTGCATGAGCAAAACCTTTGGATTGGACTCATCTCCCCAGGTGGTGACTGCCAACTCGCCCGCGCCCCCATTCAGGGACACGTCATACTTGACTTTGAAGTTGTTTCCGCTCTTCAATATCGCCTCATCTGACGGTTTGACCTCATATTTATTCGGCGTGAAAAAAACTTTATACACTTTCTTGACCATTGCTTGCGATTCACTTGCAGGTGTCACGACAGACATTTGTTTTCTCCTATGGGTTTAGGTATGTCACCCTGAGCGCTAGCGAAGGGTCTCTACTTCAAATGTAGGAGACTCTTCGGTCGCAACAACCGCTCCCTCAGAGTGACATAATGCAACTTACTATCTAGTAAGTTTTGACGACAAAAAAATTTAGACGACTAGCACATCTTGTTTGTTCTGTTCAACCACATCGCGAAACTTCTTCGTTCCCAACGCGCGCGCCATTTGTAACGCGCCCTGCACGCTGGAGTAGATCAGCGCGGCTTTGCTGGCAGGCGAACCATTGAAACTAAACGCGCCCGCCTCCCTCCCCTCATTGAGAGTTGCTTCAAGCCAGACGAGCATCTCTTTATTGAGGCTTTCGACTTCCTTTCGCAACCCCTCAGGGATGGAATTGAACTCCGCCTCCAAAGAGCCGACCAGACAGACCTTGCCATTGTCCGCGCGGAAATCGGAATAGATGCTGAAGAACCAGTCCAATTTCTCTTGGTGTGATAAATCTTTCACGCGTGAGTTGTTGATCCACAGCTTGAATCGTTCGCGATAGCGTTGGATGACCGCGATCCCCAACGTTTCCTTGCTCGCGAAGTGATAATGGATCGCGGCATTCTTCACTCCAAGCGCGGATGCGATGTCGGCATAACTGAAACCGTTGAAGCCCTTATCCTGCAACAGGGATTCAGCCAGATTCAATATTGTCCGCTTGGAGTTTTCGATCTTGACCATTGACGGGCATTTTACTTACTAAGTAGTAAGTTTGTCAAGGTAACTTCTGGTTGTGTCACTGCGTTAGCTTTACAAGTTGGGTGCTATAATCACAACATGGAGTTTGAATGGGATCCGCGCAAAGCTGAAATTAATCTACGCAAACATGGCGTCTCATTCACGGAAGCAGGGACAGTATTTGGCGACGAACTTGCTGTTACTATCCCAGACCCTGACCATTCTCAGCATGAAGATCGTTTTATCACAATTGGATGGTCGAACCGCCACAAATTATTGATGATTTCACATACGGACCGAAACGACAGAATCCGAATTATCAGCGCACGTGAATTGACTCGAAATGAGCGAAAAACCTATGAAGAAGAAAACTGAACTCAACGACGAATTACGCCCTGAATATGATTTGAAATCCCTGCTCAAAGGTGGGGTGCGCGGCAAATACGCGGCACGCTACCGCGCAGGGACAAATCTAGTGCTATTGGAGCCAGAAGTGGCAAAGG
Organism: Anaerolineales bacterium; assembly: GCA_044222305.1. GTDB lineage: Bacteria > Chloroflexota > Anaerolineae > Anaerolineales > Villigracilaceae > Defluviilinea. The sequence goes on along the minus strand of JBGANO010000034.1, from coordinate 32,955 downwards.
CATTTCCCAACGAAAAAGCTGTGAACGAGGCTTTGAAGTTGGTTATGAAGTTGAAGAAGGTGCAGGAAGAAGCAGGGCAGTACAAGATCAAATAAACAATCAGAACTCGGAGATTTTAGAAATCTCCGAGTTCTTTGTTCATGTCGCGCACACTCACACCCACGAAGCAACAGTAAGGCTAAACTCTTTCTCGGTTGAACTGCGTCTCATATAACTGGGCATACAACCCATCGAGCGCGAGTAACTCTTCGTGAGTGCCGCGTTCGACGATCTTTCCTCGATCCATCATCAAAATCAAATCCACGCGGAGAAGTCATTTTCTAAACTGGCGAATCAACTTGTCATACTCTGCATGAGAGCCAATCCAATACCAGATGATATCATCGTCTTCCTTGATACCGACGGCGCGATAATCAATCCCAACGCGGACAGAATAGATTGGGCGATTCGAGTGGATGGGTTTGAAACGTAAACTTGGGTGACGAGGGTTTTCTATAAAAAGACGATATGCCTGCCGCGCTTGTTTTCGAACGTCGGCAGGCAAGTCTGCGAAGGCTTTCCGAAACTTTTCGGTGGTATGAGAATTCATAAAGTTTCGGGGTCGAGTTGTTTGGTTTTCCCTGCCTTGTGTTCTGTCAATGCTTCATCCGCGAGGGCAGACAACATATCGCCAGACTCGGAAAACAGTTTTCCCCAGCGCTGTTCAGAATGCAATTCTTCCAATATCCACGCCGCGAATTCGTTTTGCTCGGCGGGAGGGAGTTTTTCAATTTCAGAGACGACTAATTCCAATTGGGTCATTTCGAACTCCTTGCTTGCGTCAAATTATAGCACTGTTGAAGCGATGTCATTGCGAGACGACGTTCTTCCGTCGAAGCAATCTCCTCGCACAATAGGGGATTGCTTCGCACACCGTCCTGCGTTCGGCGCAGGGAAGAACGCTCGCAATGACACTATACCCGCTCTCCTCTGAATTGCGTCTCATACAACTGAGCATACAACCCATTCAACGCAATCAACTCTTCGTGCGTTCCTCTCTCGACAATCTTTCCTCTATCCATCACTAAAATTAAATCAGCCGCGAGTATAGTGGATAAGCGATGGGCAATCACAATGCTCGTACGCCCAGCCATGACGCGCTTCAATGCTTCTTGAATCAATGATTCGGATTCGGAATCAAGATGACTGGTCGCTTCATCTAAAACTAAAATGCGCGGGTCTTTTAGGATGACGCGGGCTAGCGCGATGCGTTGTTTCTCGCCGCCGCTCAAACGGTAGCCGCGCTCGCCGACTATTGTGTCGTAGCCATCGGGCAGGTCCATGATGAATTGATGGATGTTCGCGGCGCGGGCGGCGGATTCGATCTCGGCTTGCGTCGCGTCTATTTTTGCGTAGGTCAAATTCGTACGGATGGTATCGTGGAAGAGATACGTCTCTTGCGTCACCATGCCGATCGCATCTGCCAACGAATCAAGCGTCACATCTTTGAGGTCATGCCCATCAATGCGGATGACTCCGTCGGTGGGGTCGTAGAGGCGCGGGATGAGATAGGTCGTCGTGGTTTTGCCCGCGCCTGAGGGACCGACGAGCGCGATCAACTGTCCAGTGCCCGCGACGAAGGAGATTCGTTCGAGGGCTACATCGCGGGCTTGTGAGGGCGAGTCAGTTTCCCCGTTGGATGAAGAACCGCTTCTTTCCTCCAGACGATTGACTGCCGACGTTTGACCATTTCCGTCCTTCGACGTTTGTCGTCCATCATCCGCAGTCTTTTTATCTGCCAACGACAACACCGCGCCGACATCTTCATGCCGCCCGTAGCGTTTGACATCTTTCAACAACTTGGATGGGTCAATGTGATAATCGAACGAGACGTTATCGAATTCGAGTTCGCCGCGCACATCGCGCAAAGGCGTTGCATTTTCTTTTTCGACGATGTCTTGAGGCAGGTCAATAATTTCAAATACTCGTTCGAACGAAACCATACTGGTCGAAAATTCGACAGGCGCGCCAGCGAGACCTTGAAGCGTGCCGTAGAGTTGACCGAGATACGCGCCGAACGCAACAATGGTGCCGACGGTGAACGTGCCTGCGATGACATACCAGCCGCCGAGACCATAGACGAGCGCGGTGCCGACCGCAGTGATGAGACCAAAGATGACGAAGAACGTCGAGCCGACGACCGCGCGTCGGATGCCGATGTCGCGCACACTCGCGGCGCGGTCGTGGAAACGGTTTTCCTCTTCGCGCGTGCGTCCAAAGAGTTTGACAAGAAGCGCGCCGCCGATGTTGAGAGTCTCGTTCATGTGCGCGTTCATCTGCGCATTGGCGTCCATACCTTGACGCGCAATATCACGCAAGACGTTTCCGAGTCGTTGTGCGGTGATGATGAACAGCGGAAGGATCACGATGCTGATAAGAGTCAGTCGCCATTCGAGCGTGAGCATGACGGCGAGCAATGCTATCGCTTCGATCAAGTTCGTGACGATATTGACAATCGTATTGCTGATGGCGTTCTGCGCGCCGACGACATCATTATTGAGGCGCGACATCAACTCGCCCGATTTTGTGTTGGTGAAAAATCGCAATGACATGTGTTGCAGGCGCGAGAACAATGAGGAGCGCAAATCGTAGATCACACCTTCGCCGACGGCTGAGTTCAAGCGGCGTTGAAAGACGTTGACGACGCCTGTCAACGCGGGGATCGCCAGCAATGCGACACCGAGCCAAACGAGTCGATTCACATCTTTGGCGGGAATCACCACGTCAATCATGTTGCGGAAGATCAGCGGCGTGAGCAGGGACAAGCCCGTGGTGAGGAGAATCGTCACCAACATCCCCGCGATATGCCACCAGTATCCGCGCGCGTAGCTAAGGACGCGCAGTAAAAGTTGTTTGGTTACTTTGGGCTTTTCGTCACCCTGCCGCATGGACATCCACCAGCCGTAGTGCATGGTTCACTCCTGTGGGTAATTGGTAATTGGTAATTAGAGATTGGAGACTGGAGATTAGAGACTATCCAGTCGAGAGGTTGAGAATTGGAGAATTAGAGAATTGTACGACTATAAGACTATTCGACTAAAGCCGCAACTGGATGAAGGGGGAGGTTAATGAAAGTCTGATGCGACAAATTTTCTTCACCCCCGTTTCTTGGACTTGCTACTTAAGCGCTTCCCTCAACTGCAAATCGGAGAAGGTAATATCCAGTCTTGATTTCTCGGTCGGCACGACAGCCAGATACAGTTTGCCGCGCTTGAATTGGTCATCTTTGAAAGAGGTTGCCAGTACCCCGTTCAGGTAGACGCGGAACTGTTGTCCGTCACAGAGGACGCGCAGGCGATTCGTCTCATTCATTCCTGCTCGGAGGGCGGTGTGATTCGCCCACGGCAATAAATCTTCCCACTTCAATTCGTTCTTCTCATCTTTTTTATAATAGCCGATGGAGTACGATCCTATGACAGAGACCAGCACTGCATAGCCGCCATTGTCGGTGAAGCGCAGATAAAACCCAGCGCGGATGATGTTTTCGTCGCCGCCTGTGAATTTCATGTTGATGCTGGCGTCGAAGTCATCTAAAAATCCCGAACTCTTCAATACGTAATAGGTATTGGTGTGTGGTTTATAACTGCCGCGCAACTCGGACGGTTTGCCTTTGTGGAAGGTGAGCAATTCCTCGTTGACCACTTCCCAGCCTGGCATGGTCTTACTGCTGAAATCCGCGCCTAGGATCAAATCTCCTATATCGGGTTCGGGCGTGAGGGTCTTCGGCACGCGGAAACTGGTTCCGCAAAATTCGCACGAGACCAAGTCCGAGGCTTTGATGGCTTTCTGAGGGAGCGCCGCTCCGCAGTTGGGACAGTTGAGGGCTTGCATAGGTTGTCCGATTTTATATCAGAAATGGGATGTGGACAATGAACCAATTTGTCACTCTGAGCGTTAGCGAAGAGTCTCGATTCTCAGTCGCAGAGATGCTTCGCTCCGCTCAGCATGACATCACTCAAAGTTAACTGATTAAAGTTAAGTAGAATAGTATTCATCAATAGAATATTCTATAGACTACAATTGAAAAATGTTCAACATAACCTCCTCCTGGAAATCCTCCTTCCCCAACGCCCACGCAGGGATATTGGTTATACGGATCGTCACTAACCCTGCTCATCATCCCGAACTCGAAAAGCGCAAAACAGAAATCGAGGAGCAACTCCGCACACAATTTTCAGGGCAGGATCACGCCGCGATTGCGAGTCATCCCATTTTGCAAGCCTACAGGGAGTATTACAAGCGGTTCAAGAAAACCTATCACGTTCAACTGCAACTTGAGTCCATTGTTTTAAAAGGAAAATCCATTCCCAGCGTGGCGTCGCTCGTTGAGTGCATGTTCATGGCAGAAGTAAAGAATATGCTACTCACGGCAGGACATGACTTGGATACTTTGCAACTGCCGCTCACGCTGGATGTCACAAAAGGAACCGAAAGTTATACGCTGTTGCGCGGCGAGACTCAAACCGTCAAGGCAGGCGACATGACGATTAGCGACGCGCAGGGAATCATCTCGAACATCATCTACGGTCCCGACCAGCGGACGCAGATCACCGCGTCCACGCGCAATGTGGTGTTCACCGTCTACGCGCCAGCGGGGATTGACAAGCAGTTGATAACGTCACATTTGGAAGATATGCGCGATTATGTGAGGGTCATTGCGCCAGAGGCGGAGGTGGAATTGCTTGAAGTTTACGGCGGCTAGGCATCAAGACCGAGTTTTCAGGTGACTGTCACGTCGGACGTGACAGTCACCTTTTGTGGCGATAAAGCTCAAAACGGAAAGAATCTCCGTGAGCAGGTAGTGCTATAATTTCTACATGGAAATCATCTTCGAGTGGGATGCGAGAAAAGCGAGAACGAACCTTGAAAAACACAAGGTCGGTTTTGAAGAAGCACAGACCATTTTTGTTGACCCACTTCTCGTCACATTCCCCGATGAATTCCATTCCGAAGGCGAAGAACGATTTATGAGTATTGGCATGTCTGCAAAGGAAAGGCTTCTTCTGGTCGTACATACTGAGCAGGAAGAACTCGGCGAACGTGTGGTGATCCGCATCATCAGTTGCAGAAAAGCAACGAACTCTGAAAGATTGATCTATGAAAAAGGCGAATAATTCTCACAAAAACGATATGCTCCCCGAATACGATTTCAAAGGCAAAAAAGGCGTACGCGGGAAATATGCTGAAGCCTTGAAGCAAGGCTATTCGATTCGCATCATCAATGAAGATAAAACGGTTACGGTCAGCCAGTTTGTGTTGAAAGATAATTCGGTTGTACTCGACCCTGATGTGAAAGTTTATTTCCCCGATTCGAAAAGCGTCAACCATGCATTAAGGGCTTTGATCGAGTTAATTCCTGAAAGAGGCGGGCGACAGATCGCAGAGAAAAAGGCAAGATACAATTCAAAGTAATCCGTCTTGCCAGTTCTATTTTTTGATCCTCAGTTGACTGTCACTTTGAAAGTGGCAGTCAACTTTTAAAAGATATAATCGGGCAACCTCAACTCAACGGAGTCGTCATGCCCAACAAAACACCCGCCATCATCTCTGCCGTATTAACACTGATCGTGCTGATCGTCGTCAACGTCATTCTCGCGTTCTTTATCCTGATCGCGCTCAATGGATTTAGCGAACGCTCAGGTTCGACGTCGCTCGCCGCCTCGCTGGTCTGTCAGGGCGTTGGCGTCATCCTCGCGGTCATCGTCGCATGGCGGCTCACGATCCGCCTCATCACAAAATCGAATTGGGGCAACCTCCCCGCCGTGTTGGTCTCCGCGCTGGCTGGCACGCTCACAGGCGCAGGTCTGTCCTTCGTTGCGGTGCTCGTCTCGATTTTCCTCGCCGAGCAAATCCGATGAACCAGCAGGAGATCGTTCAAAAAACCGCCGACTACATCAAGCAGGAATTTTCGGACGACTCATCGGGTCACGATTGGTGGCACATCTATCGCGTCTGGCAGACCGCCCTCCATATTTGCGAAATTGAAAAGGCGGATGCCTTCATCGTCCAACTCGCGGCATTGCTCCACGATCTGGATGATTGGAAGTTCAACGATTCGGATGATGAAACCCCGCGTCGCGCCCAGGGCTGGCTGGACTCGCTTTCCCTCGACCCCTCCACCACTGACGCGGTGTGCACGATCATCAAGCACATCTCCTACAAAGGCGCAGGCGTGGAAAATAAAATGGACTCGCTCGAAGGCTTCATCGTCCAAGACGCCGACCGCCTCGACGCCATCGGCGCGATCGGTATCGCGCGCGCGTTTGCTTATGGTGGATATAAAAATCGTCCACTGTATGACCCCGCCTCTTCTCCACAACTCCATCAAACCTTCGAGCAATACAAGAATAGCAACAGTGACACGATCAATCACTTCCACGAAAAATTATTATTGCTCAAAGATAAAATGAACACCGCCACCGCCAAACGCATAGCGGAACAGAGGCATGAAGTGATGGTTCAATTCTTGAAGCAGTTTATGGATGAGTGGGATAGTAATTTGTAGTGACGACTTCAGTCGTCCCACAAAAAACGGCTAAAGTCGTTACTACGCAAAAATTGATGATCACGCCATTGCTCCTTCGTCTTTATTCATGGATGCAAGCCCGCCACCTCGACATCTTGTGGCGCGGCGACTCGTCGCGCCGCGAGATCGCCCTCACCTTCGACGACGGTCCGCATCCGCGCGACACGCCAGGCGTGTTGGATGTGCTGGCAAAACACCAAGTCCGTGCGACATTCTTTTTGATCGGGAAAGATGTCGAAGAGAATCAAAGTCTCGTGAAGCGAATCCACACGGGCGGGCATCAAATTGGAATCCATTGTTATCGTCATATCCCTTTTGCATTTGAGAAACAAGATGTGCTACAAACTCAGTTAGAAAGAACCCGAGATTTGATTTCACAGGCATGTGGAATCTCAGCACAGGAAATACGCGACGTCCGCCCGCCGTATGGAGCATTCACCACCAGAACAAAATCACTTCTCACCGAGTGGGGCTACCGTCTCGTCATGTGGAATTGCATCCCGCCGCATTTCACCCAACCGCTGAGCTGGACGATTCAGCAAATATTAAACGCGTCCATCTCAGGCTCGATCATCGTCCTGCACGATGGGCATGGTCACGGCTCGAAAGCGGCGCAGATCGTCGAAACGATCGTGCCGAGAATAAAATCTCAGGGGTTCGAGTTTGTTACGATCAAGCAAATGCAAGATTGGAAAAACAAATGAAACTCATCAGCATCAATATTGGACAAGCGCGGACACAACAAAACGGTAGAAAAATGGAAACGACGGGAATTTACAAAACACCCGTCGCTGGAAAAGTGAAAGTCATATCACTTGGCATCGCGGAAGATTTCATCGGTAGCCCAAAACATCATGGTGGACCCGACCAGGCGGTATACGTCTACGGCGCGGCGGATTATGCGTGGTGGTCGAAAGAGTTGGGGAAGGAAATATCCGCTGGAACATTTGGTGAAAATCTGACGATCAGCGATCTGCAAAGCGCGGACTTCAACATCGGAGATCGTTTGCGCATCGGGGAGGTGATCCTCGAAGTGACTGCGCCGCGCATCCCCTGCTCGACTCTCGCGGCACGGATGGGCGATCCGCGATTCGTGAGACGCTATCGTTATGCCGAGCGACCAGGTTTGTATTGCCGCGTCATCGCCGAAGGGGAGATAAAGGCTGGGGCTGGCGTGACAGTTCAACCCGTCGAAGATGAAGCGGTAGGGATCGTCGAAGTCTTCCGCGATTGGTATGAAAAAGATAAGGACGAGTCCACGCTTCGACGATTCATGCGAAGCCCGATTGCAAGCCGCGCGCGCAAAGAGGTGGAACGGCATTTGGAAAAATTGTCGGCACACGCGATGACTTCCGAAGTATGATAGGTTTCATAAACCCTAAAGGAGAAAACCATGTCTGATACTTTAATTATTGGGATCGTTTTTAGTCTCGTTGGCGGGCTTCTGGCGGCGATTGGCGTGTTTATCCTGATACGCACCAGAATTTTCATCGGCAAGGCGCAGGAAGTAAAAGGGACGGTCATTCAAATGGTATATAGCCGCAGTTCCAAAGGAGGCGGCAGTTATTCGCCTGTGTATGAATTCAGGACGATTGACGGTCAAACCATCGTAGTGGCTGATAGCATGTCCAGCAACCCGCCGATGTTCAAAGAAGGGCAGGTCATTGATGTCCTTTATGATCCTGAGAACCCTCAAAAAGCCCGCATCAAAAAATGGCTGAGTTTGTATTTCGCGCCATTGCTTCTCGGAGGCATGGGGCTGATTTTTGGAGGGGTCGGCGTTGCGCTGTTGATTGCCCAGATTTTGAATCGTTTTCCGTAACGCAGAAGGATGCGCGGCATTTGGAAAAAATGTTTGCTCGAACAGCCATCGGGAAGCATGTGCAATTACATCGTCGCGCTGAGCGACGCGAAGGAAGTGGATGCCGAGTTGATCGCGTGGATCAAATCTGCTTATGAGGGAGCGGGATAAACGCGGAAGAATTCACAGCGAAACAAAAGACTGCCAAACTGAAAAGCGGTAGTCTTTTTTGTAACTTTTTCGCGTTCGGGGGATAATATCTATGTAACGGCATGGTCACCAACTTTCATGAACTGTACAAGAAGTACTCACAGGACGTGTATCGCTTTGCCTATTGGGTATGCGGCAACTCGCAGGACGCCGAGGACATTACCTCTGAGACCTTCGTCCGAGCATTGACGTTCACTGGAGAAATACGGTTCGAGACCGTAAAATCCTACCTGTTGACCATCGCAAAAAACCTTGCGTATAAAAAATCGAAGCGCGAGAAAAGGTTCGTTTCATTGGACGAGGAGATCATTGAATCTGATTCACGCCCAGCCCAGCGGGTTGAAGATTCGGCAAGCGCGCGAATCGCCATGCGGTTTATCCAAACCCTTCCTGAGGTAGATCGCGCTGCGTTGATACTAAGGCTTCAAGACGACCTGCCTTATGAAGAGATCGCCAGTGTATTAAGTATTTCGATTGCCGCGGCAAAGGTTAAGGTACATCGTGCAAGGATCAAACTGACCGAATACATGCAAGAACAAGAGGAGCCACAGCCATGAAAATCACTCGTGACATCATCACCGATCTGTTGCCCATCTATCTTGCGGGTGAAGCAAGCGCGGACACCCGCACCCTCGTTGAGGAATTTCTTGGGCAGGATCCTGAATTTGCGAAATTGGCAATCGAACAGGAACGTTTGCTCGAACACCCACCCATCGAACTCACAAAGGAGACCGAAATGAAAACACTCGAAAGAACGAAAAAACTTCTGACCAAACGATCATGGCACATGGGTTTCGCTATCTTCTTCACCCTGTTGCCCTTGTCCATTCGGGGAGGTGAACAAGGCGTTTACTGGATGTGGGAAGGCACGCCAATGATCCCCATTGTCAGCATCATCGTCGCCATCGTCATGTGGATTTTCTACGCAAGAACGAACCACAAACTGAACGGCTCCGACCTGTAAAAAATTGACCGTCGCCTTGAAGGCGACGGTCAATTCATATTTCACGCTTCATCCTCGGATCCTTCGACAGGCTCAGGGCGGCGCTGTGAATTGGCGCGGCTGACGAAGAATAACGCAGGCGTCAACAGCAGACCCGACACGGTAAGCGACGCGACCGCCGTATGGATTCTTCACTGCCAAAAAATCTCCGCTCACCGCGTGAGGCTATCGCCTCGTGCTGTGGAACAGTATCCCGTCGCATTACAACCCAAACGACGCACTAACGTAAGTATGATTGACATAAAACCTCTTCAGGAAGGCAAACATGATGAAGAATCAATTATGGTTGCGCTGGACACTGGCAAATGCGTTCAGTGAAATGGTCGGGTTGGGGTTGACGTTTTTCATTACTGGTCTGGTCTTCTCAAGCATGGATGGCTTGGGGACACTGACCAGTATTTTGTTATCGTTTGCATTCGCTGTGGCAAGCGGCGCGGTCGAAGCCACCTGTGTGGGATTGGCACAATGGTGGGCGATGCGACCGTGGTTCCCAGGTATCGAACGCTTTGCCTGGTGGCGAGGAACCATGATTGGCGCATTGATCGCGTACGTGTTGGGATACCTCCCCTCCACGATCATGAATATCGGCGAAGCGACCGCTTCCTCCACCCCGATGGTTGAACCGCCTCAATGGATCGTCCTTCTGCTCGCGGCTGGGATGGGAGCCATCGGCGGCGCGGTCTTGTCGTTTGCGCAGTGGCTGGTCATGCGCGGCAAGGTTAAACGCGCAGGCGCATGGATTCCCGCCAACATGCTGGCGTGGACGTTCGGCATGCCCGTCATCTTTTGGGGAATTGATATGGCGTTCAAGATGTCCGCTCTATGGCAGTCGGTGTTGCTCATGGGATTGACGTTATTCATTGCAGGCGCGATCGTGGGCGGCATGCACGGGTTGTTTCTGGTGAAGTTGGCAGACAAGCAGTGAACTGCCCCCCATCTTTCTAGTTGGTGGAATCTTCGGCAAGCTCAGAGTGGCTGTTTGAGTTGGCGCGGCTGACGAAGAAAAGCGCGGGGGTTAGAAGCAGGCTCGACGTCACGAGAGAAGCGAGGGTGGAACCAAGCACGGCGATCACCGCGACGACCGGTCCGCCCATCATCTGCCCGATCGCATCCACCTGCCCAAACATCGAATGAACCGTCGCGCGGACTTTTGAATCCAATTTCTGGTTCACCCACGCGGTTTGCAGGGGAATGCGAACATCGCGCAGAGCGTCGATGATGAGATATAGCGCGAGGCTGAGGAGGAGGAGCGGCGAGAGGGCAAACCCCAACATAGCGACGGAGATCAGCCCCGTGACGACGAGCATCGCGCGTCCGATCGCGATGGGGCTGGTCGAGTCGACGCGCTTTTCGACAACGTGAACCGCAAGGATGGTAAGAAGCGTGCCAGCCGCGCGCAGGACGGCGAAGAACCCCACTTGGTTGCTCCCAAACAAAATCGGCAGGTTGAAAGTATCCAGCAAATGTTTAACCCACAAACGGTCGAAGCCTTCGCTGTAGATTCCGTAGAATAATCCAACGCCGACAATGCTCATCAAGCGCGGTTTGGAACGCACTGCATCCGCGCCCTGTTTGAAGGTATGCCACATGTGTTGCCAGGTGTTGCGGTCTTCGCGCGGGGTGGGATGGAAATTTTTCTCGGGCATGATGAAGATCAGGGTCACGCCGATCAACAGCACACCCGCCGCGCCGACGAGAATCGGCATGGCGACATTGTTCACGCCGACCAACGCGGCAAGCCCCATGCCGAGGAGGGAGGCGTACAACCCAACGCGCATGGCTCGCAGGAAAAGTTTGTTGGCATCTTCTTCGCCGATCTCATCGGTGATCCACGCTTGGGTCGCGCCGCTGGTGAAGGTGTACCCCAAGCCCCAGACGATCTGCGCGAGTAGAATCGGAATGAACGCGGGGAAGAGTCCCTCCACGAGAAAGCCGACACCCATCAACACATAACCGATGATGATCGAAAGCCTGCGCGAATATACGTCCGCGACGATGCCTGTCGGCACTTCAAAAACAAACGCGGAGATTTCAAGCGCAGTGCCGACGAGAATCAGTTGAACAGGAGTCAGCCCTGCCACTGTCGCTTCGTACAGCGATGTGACAACGAACATCATCGAGAAACACGCGGAGGCGGAAAACTCGATAAAGAGGTAAACGCGGGTTGGGGAGATTCGCTTCAAGGGAGATTGGAGAATTAGAGAATTAGAGAATTGCTTTGAGTTGTTTCAGCGCGGATTCGGCATCCGCGAATTGGATTCCCTTCATGCCGAGTCTTTCGCACGCTTCGATGTTTGCGGGCATGTCATCCACGAACACCGCTTCGTTCGGTTTGACTTGCAGTTGATCCAACGCGATGCGGTAAATCTTCTCGGCTGGCTTCGCCACTTTCACTTCCGCCGAGATGACGATGGAATCGAACACATCGGCGAATTTTTCGCGCTCCATGTAGGCGCGTAAACCATCCCATGCGTTTGAGATGGCTCCCACTTTGCGCTTCGGCTTGAGTGACCGCATAAACTCCAGCAGGTTTCGGTCAATGATATCGCCGCCGAAAAATTCATCCCTCACGCGCGCAACATCGCTGGCTGGCAGTTTGAGCGCTTTCATCACATTCAGCCAATGTTCCTGTTCCGTGATCTCCCCCACCGAGGCGCGCGCCGCCGAGCTGTTCGATCCGCCGCCGAAGACAAGTTTCTCGATATCTTCATAGTCCATGCCGAATTGCTCCGCGAGCCTTTGTCGCGGAGCCTGATGTTCCGTGCGGACGATGACGCCGCCGAGGTCGAAGAAGACAGCGCGGATGGTCATTTCTTTTTTGCCGCTTTCTTTTTAGCGGGGGCTTTCTTCTCGGTTGCCGGTTTCTTCGTGACAACCGGCTGAGGCTTCGATTCGGCTGGGGCAACAGGAGCAGGCTCAGCTGCGGGAAGAGGCGCTTCGTTCTGCGGGTGAGCCTGCATCTCCGCTTCGAATTGTTTCAACGCCTCGCGCCAATTCGGGAAGAACACCTCCATGCGTTTGCGCTCGACGCGTGTGGCGCGCCGGCAGCGCGGACAGTGCGCGTCGTAGTGAGTCAGTTTGTGCGCGTCCATTTCCTGCAAGGCATCGAGCATCTCGACGCGGCTGAGGGTGTAGGGTGTTTGGCAAAACGAACATTTGATGTTCATGGTGTCTCCTTTGAATTTTCACGTAGTGACGACTTTAGTCGCCGCCTTGATGTAAAACGACTGAAGTCGTTACTACGTTATGTTTTCAGAAGTATAGCCTATAACGATTCTACAGCCAATTCCCTGCCGGCGCGGAATTCTTTTTCGTACTGGTTGAACTGCCGCCGGACTCGCATGCCTGCGCGTTCGTACAACTTCAACGCGCCGGTGAGACTGCTCGCATCCACGCCCAAGCCTGCGCGCTTCTTGCCGTCGGCATGGAACGCGACGAAGGCATGTTTGAGCAAGGCATAACCAAGTCCGTGTTTACGCCATGCGCGGCGGACGCCAAGTTCGCCGACCCACCCCGACTCAGAATCTTCGGGGTCTTCACGGCGGCAAATGCAGATGCCAGCCATCTGATTTCCGTCCATGGCGACGAACCACATCGCCGGGGTGTAGCCGGGTTCTTCGACCATATTATGTTTGTATTCGGCAAAACCCTTTTCAAACGGCTGTTCGATGAACCCAAAGTGATCGTTGAACGTGTCTACAAACGTGCGATACACTTCCTCCAGTTCGGTTTCAGGGTTGAACGGACGGATCGTAATTCCATCGGGTAAGGCTGACTCTTCAGGCTGAGAATCCAAATCTGCGACCATGCGATAGAACGAGCGGATATGCTTCCATCCGAGTCCTTCAAATAAGGCAACGCCTTTTTCGTTGTGTGCTTCGACGCCGGAACGCGGCGCGACGCGCAGATCGGGCGCGCATTTTTCCAGCGCAAGGCGCGCGTGATCCTCAGCCCATGTAACGATATGACTTCCGATTCCCTTGCCCCAATGATCGGGATGCACACAACCGAAATTCCATGGGTGAACGGGCGGCTCTTGTGTCATCCAACACTCCACAAAAGCAACGAGAGTTCCGTCCGCCGCGAAAACCATGCGCAGATCGGTTTCGGGATTGAAACCCGCATTCAGCCAATCGAGGCGGAGCAATTCGGGGTCGTTCAAGTCGTTGCACCCGTTCAAATATTGCGAGTGAATGTTCAACAAGTCGAACACGATCTTATGATCGTCAATGTTTCCACCGCGCGCGATGTATCCCGCAGGGAGCGGCAGAACGTTTTGTTTTTCAAGAAGTGCGTTCATTGTTTCTTTCCTTTCAAATGTTTCTTCGTTAAATAAACCTCTTGCGAAAGTCTTTTTTGCCACAGAGAACACAGAGAAATAAAGAGTTTTTCTCAAAGGTCTCTGTGGACTCTGTGGCTGAGCAAGAGACGCTCATGCAAGTGGTCAAATGTCAATTTGCCTGCATCCATTCATCACGCAGGACGCCCATGAACAACATGTCCCAGCGCCTGCCTTCTTTGTTCAAGAATTTTCGCATCCGTCCTTCGTGGCGGAAGCCCGCTTTTTCATAAGCGCGGATCGCGCGCGGGTTGTATTCGAACACTGCCAATGTAACACGCTGCAAGTTGACTTCAAGAAAAGCGTATTGCAACAACAAGCGCATCATCTCGGTGCCATAGCCCTTGCCCCAGTTTTCGCGCTCGCCGATGGTGAGTCCGACAAAGGCGTCACGACCCGCCCAACTCACCACATCGAGTACCATCTCGCCGATCAGGGCATTGTCATCCAAACGGCGGACACCGAAAAAGTAGATGCTTGGGTCGAGTTCTTCCAGATCCTTTTCAAAATGCTTGGTTGCGCCTTTTGTCGAAGGCAATCGGGCAGGTCCAGTATCCATCAGCCGCCAGTACTCCGAATCGCGCGTCCAACGCGAGAAGGCTTTGCCCATTTCTTCGGGGTCATACGCCGCGAGACGAACCAGTTTGCCAACGAGAAGATCGTTCATAACAAATACCTCAACTCATTTCTTTGCGCTTGTGGTTTCGATACGTCCCGCGAACTGCACGCGGGACTACTCAACCACCGTTGCAAACAAAGCCAGCCACTCGTCGCGCAAGATGCCCATCCACAAGCCATCGGTGCGTTTCCCTTCACGCAATGTATCCCCGCGTGTGCGGCCTTCCAGGCGAAAGCCCGCTTTCTCATAGGCGCGTTGTGCGCGCGGATTATATTCGTGCACGCCAAGCGAGACGCGTTGCGCGCCCAATTCCATGAACGCATAACGCACGCCCAACTTCATCGCGTCGGTGCCACAGCCTTTGCCCCAATACTCGCGCTCGCCGATTCCGATTCCCACCCACACCTCGCGATGGATCAGGTCAAACCACAGGCTGATAAACCCGATGAGTTTATCGTCCTCCAGCGCGCGGATCGAAAAGAAATACCGCGCGGGATTGAAACCGTCTTCGGTGGCTTTCTCGATCCATGCTTTTACTTTGTTTGCCGAATACATCTCCGCCGGGGCGGCATCTGCCAGCCGGTGGAATTCCGAATCGCGTTGCCAATTTGCCTGAACCTTCGAACGCGACTCGGGATCTTCCGACGTTAAGCGGACAAGTTGCCCGCGAAATAGATCGTTCATATCATTCTCCATTCGATTTCTTGTAAGCGCCTCTTACTTAGCCACAGAGTTCACAGAGATCTTTGAGAAAAACTCTTTTTTTCTCTGTGTCCTCTGTGGCGAAAATGACTTTCGCAAGAGATCGATTCAATAGGGGACTCTGCCGCGTCTTTCTACGGGGACGCCTGCTTCGCCCATTCATCCTTCAACAAGCCCCAAACGACCAAGTCCCAGCGGCGGGCGTCGCGTTCCAGCGCCTGACGCCGGCGCACTTCTTCGACGAATCCAAATTTGCGAAACAACGCCAACGCACTTTCGTTGTATTCCGGGATGTACGCGGTGACGCGAAACATGTTCAACTCCGAAAACGCAAAGCGGAGGAGCATGGTCAACGCCTGTGTGCCGAATCCCTTGCGGCGGTCTTCGGGTGCGCCAATGCCGAGGCGGATCGCGCAGTTCCCGTTCGACCACTCGATGCGGTGGATCATCGCTTTGCCGATCAGGCGGTCGTCCTCCCGCGCGCGGATCATGAAGTGATAGAAATCCTTATCGTCCTCCATATCCTTCTCGAGTTTTTCATAGCGCTTCTTCACGATCGCCGCCGACATGGGACGCGCCGGCTCGTGATCGTATAAGCGCAAGAACGAGGCATCGTGCGTCCACTTGGATTCGACTTCGAGATCCTTCTCGAAGTCAATGGGACCGAAGCGGATATCTTTTCCTTCGAATAGTTGTGTAGCAATGTCAGACATGGTTTTCTCCATTTCCCCTCTCACAAAAGAAGAGGGCTGGGGTGAGGAAAATAAAAACAGCCACGGGGACGCCGTGGCTGTTTTGAATACAGAAAAAGTATCCTAACGGTGAGCAGGCGCGATCCCGGAATGAGTGAAATCTTTGATACCAACAGTGATCTTGCTGAAGAACATGGGTCGCGCCTCCTTTCTTGAAAATTTGATCGGCGCGAGTGTAACACGCCAGCGGATTCTCCGTCAAGATAATTAGAAAGGCAAAATCCACATGGTAGCCTGGAAAACCGATACAAACACGATTCCCCTCCACACCGTATTGATCGTTTCCGACCAGCCGAATTCGGTTGCGGCGTGGGACGCCCTCTTCAGCCAGCGGAATTGTATTGTGCTCAGCGAATCAAGCTCGCGCTACGCGATTCAAGCCGCCCGTCTGGTTGCCCCATCCCTGGTGTTGGTGGATATCCAATTGACGCGGAACGAGCGCGTTGAACTCATCGGCGAGTTGCGCAAAGCGAGCCGCGGTCCCATCATCATGCTGGTTTCGGCAAACACCGCCCAACTCGCAATCGAAGCCAATGAGTCGGCGGCTGATGAGTACCTGCTCAAACCGGTCAACCCGGCTGTGCTGGTCATCAAAGCCATGGCATGGCTTGCGCAGGCTCGTTAGTTCAACCTCTGTCAGCATCGACAGGCATTGCGCCTGGCGTTTCTTTCCCTCCTCCTTCTCCATCCACACTCCCGTGACTGTTCACGGGAGTGTTGGATTCAATCACGGGTTGTTGATGTTGATCAATCCCTGTTGAAGTTTATCGAGCATCTCCTGCACATCCCTTTGCTTACCGGGGCTGAGCAGGCTGGGGTCCACGTCAGCCAACCCCAAGGGGGATTGAACCGTGACGCCCCCCTGTCCCGCCACAAGTTGGGGCCAGGCGTTTTGAATGGCTTTGATCACATCCGGTTGAATCGTCATCACCCAACCGCCGGGGCGTTCTTCGGGGGTGGATGTTCCGATCAGGAGAGCGCCGGTTGTGCCGATGTAGGTGAGCAGGTCTGGGTCTGCCACATCCGGGTAAACAAAAAGCGTGTCCACTTCTCGTTGGAGGATGAGGTAATCGGCGTATGGACCGTAGCGGGCGGGGTCTTCATCTGTGGGGATTTCAACGAATTGCGGGTAACATGATTGCAGGTTTTCCACGAGACAGAATGAGGGAAAGAAGATTGGGCGGCATAATCCGCAATGAAATGCGATGCCGTTGCGAAAAGCCGTTTCGGCTTGTTGCGCGTCGGAATTCCCTTTGGGTATGATCATACCGATGCGATAATCTTCGGTGAGGAGCGCGGCGGTGTATCCAGCCAGGAAGGCGGCGATGCCGGTCTGTCCTTCACCTCCCAACGCGCTGACGTTGCCGCCGGGTAGAATGCCCGGGATGTTGATCGAGAGGAATTGCACCTGCGGCGCGGTGGCGGCTAGGGCGGCAATGCCAGGGTCAGGTGGAAGCGCAATAACGATCTTAAGCCCGGGCTCGGTCAGGTCTGCCTCCGTGATGGAGTCTCGCGTTTGGAAGCGATACCCTGAACTTTGCGTTAGATCGTAGACCGTGGTTTGGTAGAGATTCGACGTTTCGGGGTCCAGGTTTGCCGGCAGGATGAGCACCGCCAGTGGGATCGTTGGGGTTGCGGTGAGGGTTGGCGGGATGACCGGAGTCTCTGACGGCAGGGGCGTGGATGTGATGGATGGTTCATTCCCTCCACAGGCATTGAGAAGGAAGATCAACAGTAAAGCGGCTCTCTGGAAGGTGTTTCGCACAAGTACTCTCCGATGTTGGAATGAGCAGATTATACACGTTGCAGTATGAGGAACATGGTTGCGCCGTGACGCTGTGCACGGAAGAGTCTGCCGGCATCATGAAAGGTATTCGCGCTACAATTCGGGGAACCTTCTCGCCTTGCAAGACGTCGCTTAATTGATCGATTGGGTTTCTTTCCAGAGAATCCCATCGAAAGGAGTCAGTATCATGAAATACCGTTGGGTTCCATTGTTGCTCGTAAACATCTTCGTATTGGTGAGTTGCGGAGGAGGAAGCGCCGGCGAGCCAGCCTTTGATGCGCCTCAAGAGCCGCAACCTGTTCCGACTCAAGAGACTGCTTCAACACCGGTCAGCGTCCTTCCCCAGCCTACCCCACAAGAAAAAATCGATTTTTCCAACGCGCCGGTGGAGAAATTTGTTAACATCGCTAAAGATGATCTTGCCCGATCCCTGGGAATTACCGTGGAGCAAGTGTACCTTGTGAATACCCAAGCCATTACCTGGCTTAATTCCGCGTTGGGGTGTCCCGCGCCGGGAAAAACCTATCCACAAGGGACGGTGCCCGGGTATCGAATCGATTTGTCAGCCAATGGGCAGGAATACACCTATCACACCGACCTAAATGGGAATTTTGTGCTCTGTTCCGCCGTAGATCAAGAAGAGGGCTTGCCAATCGGACCAACCACCGGACCGAATATCGGGGTGCCGATTCCGTAGGTGTATGAGGCTGATAGGCTCTTATCCGAAATAATTTGGGACGCTGACCGCGAAGCGTGCAGAAAAACGCGGATATTTTCTTTTTAGATCAGCGGAGGTCAGCGTTCATCTGTATCCCACAAGTTCTTTCGTCTCATTGCCGTATGACTTACGCGGTTGGCGGGCAGTTCGATTTGCTTGGCAAATCGTGCCGCCGTCGCAGTGCAACTGCGACGAAACAGGCTCAAAGAAATCGCGCCCCGAATGAATTCATTCGGGGCGCGATCTTTAACTCTGATCTTGCTGTGGTCTTACTTTGGCGCGACGAGCACGTACGCCCAGCCGTTCCATTCACTTACGACCGTGATGGTAACGCCGATACCCGGCAACGGAACGCTTGACCAGCCGTTGTTACCGATGGCAGGATTGGGAGCTTCCCAATACCCCAACGTATCGTCGAAGCGGGAATTACCCGGGTAGCCGCCATAGCACTTCTTGACGGAGTTGACGTTCAAACAGATCCGGTCAACCCGGTTGACGCCGAATGTCGAGTCGAATGCCTGGACACGCGGGCGCCATGCCGTTCCATCGGTGCGGAGCATCATGTTGGAATGCGCGTCGACCGGCAGGTAGAAGCCGCCGCATGTGCCGGCAGAGCAATAGTCGCCAACATTGTTATCCGCGAAGGAATAGTCGAGGTACCAGATCAACAAGCCGTCTTGATACGGGTAGTGTTCGACCCAATTTCCCTTGTTCGGATCATTGAGGAAACCGAAGTTGTAAGGACCCGTCTTGAGAGACTTGTCGTACCCAATGTACTTGCGATATTCAGCAATATAGTAGTTGGCATAGGACTGCGTTACGGTACCATCGGTGAGCGAGAAACCGCTGTACGTCCAACCGGCATCGCTCTCACCGCCATCGACAGGGAGACTCGTAATGGCGATTTCATCCACCGAGAAGCCGGTCGTTGCAACGGCGCCGTCGGTCCAATAGCGGAAACCAAGGGTCACGGTCTGGCCAGCGTACGCTGAAAGATCGGCGGTTAAATCCACCCAGCCACCGGAATTACCGGTGATGCCTTCGCCAAAGTTCTGACCATTGGGGTCGTCGTTCGTGGACAGGCTGGTGTGAACGTTGGCGCCATTGACGGTGAGATACGCGTAATCCCATTCCGTTTCAACATCATAGTTCACTTTCGCAGAAAGCGACACAGCGCCTGCCGGCAGGGCAACACTGCGCGTCATGCTGTTATCGAGGTCATTCCCAGCGCCGGAGAAATAGTAGTAACTTCCGGCATAAGGATCACCAATGAAGCTTTGCACTTCCTTGTCGGGCAAAAGCACAAGAAGCTGTTGCGGGTCAGCAGAGTTGAACTCGGCAGGACCCATCTTCAAGAAAGCCGTTTCGTCGTAGTTCACGACCGCGGCATTCGACCAACCGAGGAAGAGTTTCTCATACGCGCTCATGTGGACAGGCTTGGTGCCGATGCCGTCAGCGGCTTTTCCGGAGGCGCCGTAGGAACCGCCGGACATAAGCGTCCAGAAGCCCGTGGAGTTCTCCGCGCCGCCGGTATTGCCAGACGTATCGTACAGGTCGGGCAAGCCCAGGTCATGCGCGAACTCGTGAGCGAATACGCCTACGCCGCCGTTCTCAGGCTCGACCGTGTAATCGCCGATCCAGTAGCTGGATCCGCCGACTTGAAGACCGCCGAGCTTGTTGAACGCAGGTCCCGCGCTCCCTTGGAGGGTATAGAAGGCATACCAGCGATGGCTCCAAATCGCATTGGTGCCTTGCGCGCCGCCACCGGTCTCTTGACCCTCGCCAGCGTGAACAGCCTGGAAGTGGTCGATATAACCATCGGGTTCATTGAAGTTGGCATCGCCATCGTAATCGTATCGATCCCACACATCGAACTGACTCAGGTAAGCATCGATCTCCGCGGGGGTTTTGCCAGCGGCGATCTGATTGTTGTACCAGGTTGATGCAGAATCGCGAAGGAAGAGCCAGGTTGTCGCGCAGACAATGCTTCCGCAGTAATCCGCGCCATAGCGAGCCTCGTTGTAAGGCACGGTAACCCAATCTTCCACCGTGCCGTTCACCGCATAGCGGCCAGACGACTGCTCGATATAGAAATTGCGCATCGAGTTGGCGCCGGGGGTGCTATCGAAAAGCATTTTATTGTACATGCTCTGGCTGAAATCCTGCGTCCAGATCGTGGTGTTATCCACTGAGCGATCGGGTTCGGGAATCTCATTGCGAAGCGGGCCAGCGACATCGCCATAGGTGGGATGGATCTGGGTGCCGAACTGACCCAGCAGGGTCCAGATCGTATCTTCACCTTCACGCTCCAACTCGACATAGCGATCTCGATAGAACGGATATACATGATCGCCCCCATCCAGATAAATACTACCATCCCCCGCCTTGCCATGGAACTTCGCCTCCAAGCCCCTCAACGTGGCGGCGTATTGCCGATCCCCAAGCGGATGCGGCGCGTTATCGACATCGGAACCGAACTGCGGATCAGCCGGCGCGGGCGGCGCCGCGCTTGCAATTGGAACGACTGCGATCACCAAAAGCGCCGCAATCATTGTTACATGAAACCACTTTGCTTTCATAACTATTACTCCTCTTATAGTTTGACTTGCAGACTGTGGAATGGATATGTGGCTTATTGGTTATGGAAAAGGAGACACCTCCTTAATTAAATATCCGCCATGTGAACGATGGCGGTCTGGCGGTCTTCCAGCTTTTACGCGAAAAGATGGGAGATCCATGACTTTGCGTCCCCACCTCACGATGGGTTTGCCTTTTTGACAGATTAATAATAAATTAACTCATGGTAAAAATCAAGTAAGATGTAACCTTTTGCCCCCAGTACAAGTGGGTGAGGAGGAATGCCAGACGCATCGAATGAGAAAACGATACCAAAAAATTTTTCACCGCATCCTCCAGGCAAACGCGTCCATTCGGTATAATGCCTCACATGCTAAAACGGCTTGCGGGCGACCGCGACATCATCCTCCCGATCGGGATTGCCATCCTCTCCATCATTGGAATCGTTTCCATGGCGCTGATCTATATCATCAGAAAGCCCCAGGCAGAACTTCCATCCGTAGCAACATCGACAACGTTCAAATTCCTGTTCCTTGGGACACTCACTTCCACTCAAGCGCCCACCACAGTTGCACAATCCCACAAAGACACAACCCCCACAACGCGAATCATTGAAACAAATCAATCAACAAGTCAGTTGCCTACGCCCACGCCGAAAACGCGTTCTGTGAACGCGGCAACAGCCGCCCCGACATCCGCCTCCACTACACCCGCGCCCGTCGAAACCAACACGCCAGCCTCGAACGCAACAACCTCCTCCGCGATCAAAATCGACGACTTCGATGACGTCATCCTCTACGACGGAGGTTGGGTCAACGAGACCGTCGCGGCGGCGTATGAAGAAACCCTTTCCATCTCCATCTTCATCGACGACACGGCAACATTTACCTTCACGGGAACACAATTCATCATCGGCTATGTGGCAGATCCCGATCTGGGAACCATGACCATCACCATCGACGGGAAAGACCAAACCCTTAACCAATCCACCGGGTCAGAATGGGCATCACCCAAATTGTCACTGGGCGATCATTCCGTTACCCTAACCCACGCAAGCGGTGAAATCATCTATCTCGATTACATCACCATACTGGGTTCGCCCTGATTCCAAAAGGTATAATCCAGCCTCATGCCTAAACGCTTCTTGATGGTCACTATCGTCCTCGTCGCGCTGGTAACGGCGATAGCGACCGCCTACTATATGTATCGACCCAATGCCGAACGCGTGATTAAATTCCGCGCGTGGATGAACGACCCCGCTTCCCATCCCAATTGGAAACTGGATGCCGCTTCCCAATGCGGATCCGCCCCCTTCCTCTTCCCCACCGATGGGTTCGCCGGTTTCCTGTGGGGAGATTCGTTCGGGATTCGCCATACCCATCAAGGCATAGACATCTTCGGCGGGACCGAAGTTGGTAGAACGCGCGTGGTTTCGGCATACCCCGGCTATCTCACCCGCCTGCCAGAATGGAAGTCTGCTGTGATCGTGCGCGTGCCAAGCGACCCGCTCAACCCCGGCACACAGATCTGGCTGTACTACACCCACATGGCAGATCGTTTCGGCGACTCGTTCATTACTGAAGAATTTCCCGCCGGGGCATCTGAAATCCCCATCGAAGCCGGGACGTTCCTCGGTTATCAAGGCGATTACTCCGGCGACCCGGAAAACCCTGTCGGCGTGCATTTGCATTTTTCCATTGTGGAAGATGATGGGGCAGGCCAATTCAAGAATGAAATTGAGATCGAAAACACGTTGGATCCTTCGCCGTATTTGGGATTGCCGTTGAATGCCAAAGAGAATCCCGATCAGGCGCCGGCGTGCGGTTCGTGAATTTCCTTTTGGCGCAGTCAACGCTCGGGATGAGGATCAGCCTGCCTATGGCGAATCAGGTTGCAATCGGGGGATGAAGCGGAGTTTGAGTCCAGCATGAAATGGTTGAAGGCATCGTCGGAAAAATGTTTGCAGTCTTGGAGGAACCATGAAGGAACTTTTGGATTATCGGGAAAAACTTCTCGCGCGCCTGCTCACCGCGGCAAAGCAATTCCGTAGTGAATGTCTCGCGGTGAAGGATCCGCTCGCCCCGTTGGAAACAAACGGCTGGAACACGCATCAGGTTGCGGCGCATGCGCGCGATGTGGACGCGCTGGCGTACGGTTTGCGAGCGCGTCGCGCGGCGTTGGAGAACAATCCAGAATTTCAAAATTTTGACGGCTCTGCGTATGCCGCAGAGCATTACAACGCGAATGAATCTCTGACAGACTTGCTCGATGGTTTTGTAGCGAGTGTCGAATCGCTGGTGGAGTTTTTGAGGCAACTCCCGCCTGCCGCATGGGCGCGCGTATCGCGTCATGCAGAATTAGGAAGCGGTTTTACTTTGCAAACCTGGGTGGAACGCGATCTCGCGCACATCGAGGAGCATTTGGCGAGTGTAGTAAAAGGGAAATGATTCTTAATCAGGGCTTTCGCTATAACTGCTCTAAGACGGTCTGTGACCGTCGCTTCGCTCGCAAATACGGCGGTCGCAGACCGCCTGCGAACGAAAGTCCTGTTACCAAAGAGGGAAGCCGATAAAATTGAAGAGCCGCAGGAAGATAGGTTCGTACAGTTGCAAACCAACCAGGGCGACGATCACCCCGAACGCGGCGCCGGCGATAATATCTGAAACGTAATGCACGCCCATTGCCACACGCGCCAGCGCGACCAACGGCGCCCACAACCATAAGAGCATGGCAATCCAGGCGGGACCAAACCACGTGGCGACAACCGCGATGAAGAACGCCCGCGCCGCATGTCCGGATGGAAACGAATGGGGGTCTGTGTTGCGATAGATGCTCCCCCACTCGCCTTCGGGACGACTCCTGCGCACAGTGAATTTGACCCCCATCACCAGCGCCGCCAGTCCCCCAATGCCGACGAACTGAATCACTGCCCACTCTTTCCAAAACGAATCGCCGAATGACCATAAGATCGCCATGGCGATCCACCAAAACCACGAATCACCGGAATGCGCGAAGAAGACCGCTACAGAGCGCAATGCGCCTGGCTTTTCAGCCACGCGCATTTGGTCGGAAAGACGCGCATCCCATTCAAGGATGGATCTGAGACTCATGCGCGCTTTGATTGTGGCTTGAGCCGCGCGGATTTTGAAACGACCGCCCTTTTCTTCGGCGCGGCAGATTTTTTTGTCGCCTTTTTCTTTGCAAGAGTTTTCGTTTTTGCCGCGGCTTTGCGTTGACTCTTCCCCAACTCAGCCCGCAAGAGTTCGAGTTGGTGCGGCTTATCCACATCCATTGCGGCTTCGGCGTAGGGCCAGATGATGGCGCGTCCCTTAATGCCGATGCGCTCGCTGATTCGTCGGACGGCATCTTCGATGGTGAGTTGTCGCGTGAAGAGGGAGAATAACAAGCCGAGCCCCAGTTTGCTCGCCTGTTTGAGCGGGCTTTTCCGCGCGCCGAGCAGGTCTTCCCAGGTATCCAAATGTTCGGTCGCCATGCGGACGTGGGTGAGGTTGACGTCCGCGCCGCACACTTCCATATCTTTGAGTTTGGTATAGGTGCGGTTCGAACCGGGGAAACGCGCTTCCATCACGTCTTTCATACAAATGCCGTAGTACAGGTCGTCCTGTGTTTCCATGGCGGTATCCACGAGCCAGTCCACCATGTGGGCTTTGAGCGCGGGGATGTCGGAGGATACGACCAGCACGTATTTGCTTTTCTTATCCAACTCAACGGATTTATTGATGCCCGCCACGATGTTGGAGAGCATGCGTCCCTGGTTGGTGAGGTAATGCAACGGTTTCGAGCAGATCAACGCGTTTTTGGGTGAAAGCCCGACGAGGATGACATTTTTCACGCGCTTGGATTCGCTGAGCGCGTCGAGCACCCATTGCACCATGGGTTTGCCGGCTATATCCACGAGCGCTTTGGCATCGCCTTTCAGGTAGGTATATAACGGGTCTTCCGGGTTGGGAATGCCACCCGCGATCACGACTGCATCCATAAGTTCTCCTTGGTAATAAGTAGACAGGTAAACACGGAAACCAGTAGATACGGTTTACCTAATTCAATTTTTGTAACTGTGGCTCCAAGCCCAGTTGGTCGATCAACGTGTTGAGTTCGTCGTTCGTCAGGGCGCGTCCCTTGCCTGCCACGGCGATGAGCGCCGCTTCCAACATGTTGGCGCCGAAGGATCGCCCTTCGACGTTGAGCGTTGTTGTGACAAGGTATTTCACGCCGCGTTGTTTGAGGAACTCCACATCGGCGGGCGTGGTGGTGTTGGTGACGATGATCTTCCCGCGCATATCTTCCGGCAGGTGTTGTTTAACGTACAGGAAGTCACCACCGGTGACGGTGTTGCCCTGATAATATTTTTCGTACTTGGGCGTGACTTTTTCCTGCTTTTCACCGGTTGGGTAGAGCATACTGAGCGGCATGCGTCCGACGACCGGCATGAGAATTTTTGCGGTGGTTTTGAGCGCGCTCATGGTGTGAATGGCGAGGGGAATATCCAAGCCGAACATCAGGTCGCCGAAAACGCATTGATAGCCGGCTTTGATGAACGACTCGGTCATGCCGTAGCGGGTGATGCCCGCGACGAGGAACGCCGTTTTGGGTTGGATCTCGCCGCCGATCTTCTTTTCGAGCCATTGCATGACGCGGGCTTCGAGGGTGTCTTTCACTCCGCTCCCATCCACGTAGGGCGTGCGTTTCACATCCTGCACCAGTTTGAGCGCGCTGTGGAGGGGATAAAACTTCCAGGGGGTGTGCACGCCGAGGTCGATGCCGCCCACGCCGAACGCGTCCACACTGCCGTCCATTTCGCGGAACATTTGACGCGCTTTGTTTTCGTCGCCATCTGTGCCGATGCGTTCGATGCGCACCGTTTCGCCCAGCAAACTGACCTCGACGGTTTTATTACGGGTGGCGGAACCAAGACTGATACTGACGGCTCGCTTCATGGTGAGTCCTCCTCAGGGTGAGATAACCGATTATAGTCTGAATCAGTTTTCCCCTGCGCGGGAAGCGTGAAGTAGAACGTCGAGCCGTTGCCCGGTTGGGATTCCACCCAGATCGCGCCGCCGTGAAATTCGATGATGCGTTTGACGAGGGCAAGGCCGATGCCTGTGCCGTCAGATTTGGGGTCGAGTTTGTTGAATAAGCCAAAGATGCGGTCGAGGTGCCTGGGGTCGATTCCCACGCCGTTATCGCGCACAAAAAAAACGGGCATGTTATGTTGCGGATCCGTTACGCCGATTTCGATGGCGGGCTTTGGCTGTTCGCCCATGAATTTCGCGGCGTTATCGACCAGGTTTTGAAACACTTCGAAGATGCGCTGGCGGTCGCCATATACGCTGGGCAATCCATCCTGCGCGCGCGCTTCCACTCCGCGGTTATGGATGCGGCCGTGTGATAAATCGAGCACGTCGGTAACCAACTGTTGAATATCGACAAGCGTGGGTTCATTCATCAGCCTGCCTACTCTGGAAAGTTCAAGCAGGTCGTTCAGCAACTGTTGCATTTTTTCGGTCGCATCGACAATGCGCTGGATGTCGGATTCCAATCGTTCGGTGTTGCCGGAGAGGGCATCCTGTTTCAGGTAGCCGAGAAAGCCTCGAATGGTGAACAGGGGCGATTTTAGATCGTGCGAGACAGTGTAGGTGAACCGTTCAAGTTCGGCATTTTTCGATTCCAATTCGCCGATCAGTTTTCGGCGCTGGTTGAGTTCATGCTGGAGGGCGGCTTCGTCCAGTTGTCGTTTGATGGCGGCGCCGAGGATGTTCCCCGCCACCAGCAAGGCATCGATCTCCGCATTCGTCCATTCCCGCTCGATGTTCACATCGTCGAATCCGATCGTGCCCCACCATTTGCCGTCCACGAACACCGGGAAGTCGAGGAGCGCTTTCATGCCTCGCCCAAGCAGGGAGTCCATCTGTGCCGCGCTGAGGCGTTTGACGTCGCCGATGTAGGGTTGCCCGGCAATCATGTTCTCGTACCAATTCTCAAAATCGCTCTCCTTGATGGGAATGTTTTGGGAGGCTGGGTCGTGAAGATCGCTGGATGTGGATGGCGCGGTCCATTCGAATTGCATCGAGGCGACCACGTTGCCGTCTGATAATTCATGGTTTTCGAACACAAAGGCATGGGAGGCGTTGATGGCGGCGCCCAGTTTTTCGAGAACGGCATCGATCTCGTTCCGCCAGTCTGTGGATTTGAGGAACAGGCTCGCCGCGTCGGAGACGACTTCAAGGATCGATTCGCGCTGGCGCAGGCTGACTGCAATCTGCTTTCGCTCAACCAACTCTTTTTGCAGGGCTTGCTCGTCCCTTTGGCGGCGGATGGCGTTGCTCAGCAAGTTAGCCGCCACGCGGAGCGTGTCCACTTCAAAATGCGTCCATTCGCGCGCCTCATCGTAGACGTCGAAGCCGATCGTTCCCCACCAGCGCCCGTCTACCATGAGAGGCACTTCGGCATGCGCTTTCATGCCGACGGCTTCAAAACGGGCTTTATCGTCGGGCGAATAGGTATTCAAGTTACCGGCGTAGGCTTCGCCGCGTTGCAGTTGCTCGTTGGCGCTGCCCGGCACGACTTGTATGATGTGCGCCTTGGTGTATGAACCATATTCCGTCGCGGTTGGGTATCCATCAGCGGTCCACTCGCGGAATAACATTGCTCTTGCCAAACCGTCGGGCTCGGTGAAGTTTTCAAACAAGTAGGCATGCGTGGCGAGCATAGCCCTGCCAATGCGCTCCAAAACAACCTCGATGACGTTCCTCCAATTGGAGGAGGTCAGAAACTGTTCGGCGGCAAACATCACCGCCTCGAGCACAAACTCACGCTGTCGAAGGTTGACCTCCACAAGAGTCCGTTCGGCTAGCTCGGTTTGCACATCGGAAAATAAGCGGGAGTTTTCGAAGGCAATGCCAATATGCTCGCCCAGGGTGGAAATTAATTTGAAGTCGGCTTCCGTCATCTTCACCCCCTGCGTGCTTTCCACATTGAGGATGCCCACGAGGGATTTCTTGTCAAATAACGGTATGCAAATTTCAGAGATCACGCCTTCCACTGCCTGCCGATATAGCGGGCTGGTGGAGACATCCTCAATATAAGCGGGAACGCCCGTGCGAGCGACCATGCCGATCACGCCTTCATCGAGGGCTATGGTTACATAGGGAGTTTCATACCCCACTTGATGTTGCATGATCAACACCCCTTCTTTCAGCAAATATAGACTGACCTGTGTGTACCCAAACGATTCGGCGATCGATTCCACCACGTTGAAGATCAACTCATATCGATCGATCTCCTGCGCCATGGTAGCGCGCACCCTGCCGATCAGGGCGAGTTCCTGCGCTTGTTTTTTGGCGGTTTCGTACAGGAGGCGGTACCGCTGTTCTTCCTCCCTCAATGCCTGTTCTGCCCGCTTGCGCTCCAACAATTCAGATTGCAAGTTGGAAAATAGTCGTGAATTTTCAAGCACAATGGCAACCTGGTCGGCAAAAATGACTGCCAGGTCGGCATGATGCTGTGTGAACTGATCCTTCTCGCGGCCATCCAGGGCGATGACGCCGAAAATTTGCCCGCGCGTCTTAAGCGGAATTGCCAGCCATGAATGAATGTAATTATGCGGCGGGATCTGAAAATCCATCATTTGGTTTTGCACATCGAGCCTCAACAAATAAGGAACATCCCCCTTCAAAATCGGAAGGACGGCATTATTGTCATCGATCTCAAACGTGTAGCCCCCGACCAGCAACTCGGGAGGCAGGTTCCGCCCCGCGATATATTTTTGAGCGCGTCCATCGATCCGCCAAATGGACGCGCTATCGTAAGGCACAACCCGCTTGATCTGATCCAGGATCTTCTCGAGAATCTCCGAAAATTCCAACGAGCCGACAATGCCCGCCAAACTTTCGCGCAGGGTCTCCGACTCTTGATTCTTGACCTCCAACTCGTGGATCAAATTTTCGGGGTCACGCTCCAGATGGCTGGGCAAGGTTATATCGCGCAGGATCAGGAGCGCCGAAGCATCGGAGCAGGACGCGATGCGCATTTCATATCCGCGAGTTTCCGAGTCGTTGGGCATCTGAAATTCGATGGGTTGGATTTGTCTGCCATCCGCCTTGTGCTGGATGGCAGACAAGGCGGCTGAACAAATTTGGGGAGGTAAAAAATCGCGGATATTTCCTCCCATACCTTGCCCATCGAAAGGCGGTTGTGCATTTCGGGCAGGGAGCAACTCCAACACAGCGCCGTCTGCTGAAACTTCAATGAAGCTATCCGGCAACACGCGCAACAGATCGCGCTGGCGCGCCGCCGCTGGCAGTGACTCCGGAATCGATTTCTTGATTGTCTTCATGAGTTTGATTCGCGCAAAAAGGCTCAGGTGGCATTATAGTGGAATCCCGCCAGAATCGCTTCACAATTTCGTTGGAATATCACGGGGTACAGACAGCCTTGAAGGTTTCCCGTGCTGTAACGGAATTCGGCGCCAGTGTTTGGACAACCAGGGCGTAATCTCTTGCGCTACGTACCTGATAAAAATCCTGCACGCTCTTTGTGCCGCCTTCCTCAAACTGGATGGACATCTCCGCGGAGGCGTCGCCCGTGGTTTCCTCCTTCCACGCCCACACCACATTAGACGGACCGTACGCCGTGATCTCCACAGTGATGATGACGAAGCGGGGGAACGAATCGCAGGCGACGTTCATCACCGCCGGGTCGATGCTCACGAGTACGGCTGATACAGTTACCGGAGGCGCTGTCGCCACCGGGACCGCTTCGATGTTCCCCTCCGTGTCTGTGAAATCGGAGGAGAGCCAGCAGGTGACAGAGGGATTGCTCGGGTTGCGCACATGCCACCACGCAAGATCAGGACTTTTACCGATCACCTCGGCATGTTTGCCGGGTCTCAACTCCCCCACCACCGCATAAGCGATACCTGGACCATACCGGCAATTGACGATCTGCTCCTTCGGAAAGGCAACCACAAGCCGCAGAGGCAAAGTGGGCGTGAGGGTGGGCAATGCGAAGGTTAGGAAGGTTTCGATCGGGATGACCGTCGGGGTGGAATCCCCCGCAGGCGGCGTACCCGTTGTCAATGGGGGGAGAGGCGTTTGCGTCCCCAGCGGTATATTGCACGAAGCGGAAATCAAACTGAAAACGGCGGCGTATCCAATTATTCTCCTCATACATCCTCCTTTATGGAAACATCTTAGCGCGAGAAAAATGGCGCGGCAATAGTTCTTATGGTCTGGCGGGAATATGATACAATGCCTTTAGAACATTTTTTCTGTTTTGAAAGGAGCAACCATGAGCAAGCGAGTCCTGGTGTTGGTTGGAACGACTAAAGGAGGGTTCATCTTCGAGAGCAATGAGAACCGCAAAACGTGGGGCATGAGCGATATCCAGTTCAAGGGTTGGAATGTGATGCACATGCAGTTGGACCCGCGCGACCAGCGTTTGCACGCGGCGACGAGTCACTTCGTGTATGGTCCGACCATACACCATTCGGATGATTTCGGAAACACATGGACGCAGGCAACGCAAAGCCCTGCCCTCGCGCGGTCATCTACTTCTGGCAGACCTCCCAGCACGATGGATGAAGCGTTTGTTTCTGAGGGAGGCGAGAGTATCAAAGAAAAACCTGAGAAGATGATCAAGGTGTGGAACATCAAACCCGGGCGGGCAAGCGAACCGAATGTGTTGTACGCGGGAGCGCAACCTGCTTCGTTGTTCAAGTCAACCGATCGCGGCGAAACGTGGACGTTGAATGAAAGTTTATACGATCACCCTCAACGCGGCGAATGGGGTCCGGGCGCGGGCGGATTGACCCTGCACACGATTCTCCTCGACCCAACGAATGAACAGCGCATGTACATCGCGGTTTCAGCCGCGGGTTGTTATCGCACCGACGATGGCGGCGTAACGTGGAAGCCGTACAACAAAAACGTGCGCGCTGATTTTATGCCCGATAAATATCCCGAGTTTGGTCAATGCGTGCATAAAATGACGATGCACCCTTCGACGCCCAATGTGTTGTATCAGCAGAATCACTGCGGCGTGTATCGCAGTGACAATTTCGGCGAGGATTGGATCGATATCGGCGAGGGCAAGTTACCAACGCCTTTTGGTTTTGCGATTGGCGTGCATCCCACAGATCCGCGCACGATCTACACTGTGCCGGAAGAAAGTCAGGAATATCACATCAGCGTGGATGGGCAATTTGCAGTGTGGCGAAGCCGTGACGCTGGCGATTCATGGGAAAAACTCACAAAAGGCTTGCCTGAACGCGCCCACGTGGACGTTCTGCGCGAAGCGATGGGGATTGATTCTTTCGAGGATGCCGGCGTGTACATCGGCACGAACACCGGTCAGTTGTTTTACACGCGCGATTCGGGCGACAGTTGGGAATTGCTCGCAGATTTCCTGCCGCCGATCCAATCGGTGGAAGCGGCAGTGGTTGGGTGAAACGGTAGGACGAGATACGCAAAGCGTCTCGTCCTACTTTGTTAAACGGGAGGGTTATAATCGCCAACGACCACAAATCCAAAACATGATAACGGAAATCAAACCATGCACATCCTCGTAACCAACGACGACGGCGTTCAAGCGCCCGGACTGCTCGCTCTCGCGCAGGAAATTCGCAAACTTGGTAAAGTGACCGTGTTCGCGCCCGATAAAAACTGGTCGGCTTCGGGGCATGTGAAGACTCTTGAACGTCCCTTGCGCGTGGGCGAAACGACTCTGGCGGATGGCACATCCGCATTGCAAACCGACGGCGCCCCGTCCGATTGTGTCGCGCTCGCCTTGCTGGGCATCACAGAGAAAGTTGACCTGGTTATTTCGGGCATCAACCCTCACGGAAATTTGGGGCATGATATTACCTACTCTGGAACCGTCACCGCCGCGATGGAAGCCGCCATCACGGGCGTAAAAGGAATCGCCGTGTCGCTCGAATCACCCGAGGGGCATACAGGCGCGTTGGATTATTCCACAGCCGCCATCGTGGCGCGGCGCGTGGCAGAACGCGTCATTGCCAACGGTCTGCCGGAAGACGTCGTGGTTAACGTTAACGTCCCTTATTTAAAAGAGGCTGAACTCAAAGGCTACATGATCACGCGGCAGGGATTGCGCGTCTACCGCGACGCGCTCGATTCACGCCGCGACCCGCGCGGCAAGCCCTATTATTGGATCGGCGGCGATGCTCCCACCGGTGTGGACGAACCCGGCACGGACTTCGGCGCATTGAACGCCGGCTATGTTTCGATCACGCCGCTACAATTGGATCTGACGAATTACAAGGCGATGGATGTGTTGAAGGGGTGGAGTTTTTAAACACAGACGATAGACCATAGACGGCAGACGATTGAATGTGTCACATGGTCTAGCGTCCATCGTCAAAAGGAAATAATGTGTCTTTCTTCAAAAGCCTCTTCTCCAGTGAATCCACCAAGCCCGATAAAAAATATCTCACCTTCCACGTGAAATGCGCTCGTTGCGGCGAGATACTCGAAGGGCGCGTGGACTTGGACAACGATCTCAGCCTCAACGATGCAGGTGATGGCTATTTCGCTCGCAAAGGGTTGATGGGAAGCAATCTGTGTTTTCAACGGATCGAAGTAGAAATAATCTTTGACTCGGCGCGTCAATTGATTGAGAAAAATATTTCTGGCGGGGGATTCATCAGTCTCTAGTCTCTAGTTCTCCAATTCTCTAATTCTCTCTTATAACAAGGAGATTGCTTCGGGCTATCGCCCTCGCAACGACATAGGTACACCATGCAATTCACTTCCCCTCCCAACCAGCAAGCGTATTACGAACAAGTGTGGGATCTTGTGCGGCAAATTCCGCGCGGGAAGGTGGCGTCGTACGGACAGATCGCGC
>JBGANO010000033.1:0-41875 GCA_044222305.1 Anaerolineales bacterium | reverse complement strand
GTTCTCTTCGATCGTCTTTTCGATTTTCAATGTTTCCTCGTAATTTATCGTCATTGCGAGGAGCGTTTGTTGCGACGAAGCAATCTGCTTGATAGGGAGGAGATTGCTTCGCTACGCTCGCAATGACGGGATATAGATGAGGACGGAGAGAGTCGAACTCTCAAGCCTTGCGGCACAGCATCCTAAGTGCTGCGTGTCTGCCAGTTCCACCACGTCCCCGAGGTTCAGCGATCAGTAATCAGTGAACAGCGGTTGTTCGGCGGCGAAATTATAACGTGGATTTTCGATTTTCGATTGACGATTTACGATTGGTGGATATAATCGCCAACTTGACACTACTCATGTCGTTGCGAGGACGCTCTTGTTCTTCGTCCGAAGCAATCTCCTGTTATCAAGTGACGGGTTATTTCGAGGAGATTGCTTCGTCGCTCCGCTCCTCGCAACGACATAGTCTGGAGAACTTTTTTGAGCCGCATCATCAACCCTGATTCTGTAGGAAAAGACCGCGCGCGATTGTCAAAAGCCATCGTGCTGGCGGTGCGTGAATTGGCGAAGCAGACCGAAGTCACGCAAGAAGCGAAAGACCTTGCCGCGTTCATCTCGCTCGCGCTGAAAACCATCTCAGAGGGCATTGACTCCTCCGTCGCCGCGTGGGAGAAGCGCGATTACTGGGTCAAGGCAGACCGCTTCCGCATGGAATGGATGTGGGCGGGACAATATGCTGACAAACTGAAAGTTGCCATCTTTACCAATGATTGGGGGAGCGTTGCGATGCTCTCGGCGCAGGTCGCGCAGAAGTTTGGCAAGGTGGTGATTGCCCAAAATCACAGGCTGGGGAAACCCTGGGTGGGGGCGCACAGGCAACTCGTCGGGAAGTGAAGCGGAATCGGTCATGCATCAGCGTGACCGATTTTTATTTCCCAATCGGAAAGGATTCGTAAAACAGCCCGTACCTTTTTCGCAGAAACTGGTGTTTCAATTCAATGTACACCATTCCACTCCCCATTGAAATTGGGGCAGGAGGTTGATATTGCCCAATCAACCAATCGAATTCTTTTCCCTGTAGCAATTCAAGTTTAAAACTCAAGAGGAGAATTAAGTCATGGCTGATAAAAGTCAAGCGCACGATAAGCAAGTCCTGCATAAGATGGGGTATGCGCAGGAACTCTCCCGCCGCATGGGCGGCTTCTCGAACTTCGCGATTTCGTTTTCGATCATTTGCATTCTGGCAGGCGGGATTTCTGCGTTCCCGCTTGCGTTCAACTCAACGGGCGGCGGAGGCGCTTTCATTGGCTGGCTGGTGGGAGGCGCGTTTTCCCTGCTTGTGGCTCTCAGCATGGGACAAATCGCTTCCTCCTACCCAACGGCGGGCGGGCTTTATCACTGGGGCTCGATCCTTGGCGGCAAATTCTGGGGTTGGATCACCGCCTGGTTCAACCTGCTGGGTTTGCTCTTCGTGGTGTCTTCGGTGGATGTGGCGGTCTATCAAGTCTTTTTCAGGGATCTGTTGCTGGGTACGACCTTCGGAGTGGACGTTTCAGGCTTCGGTATCTGGCATCAAACCATCGCTCTCCTGCTGATTATGGGTTCACAGGCTTTGCTCAATCACTACGGGATTAAACTCACCACGCTCATCACTGATTTAAGCGGTTATTTGATCTTCGGTCTGACCGTCGTTTTGATCATTTCCCTGTTCGTGTTTTCGCCGGTCGCGCTGGATTTTTCCCGCCTATTCACATTTACTAACTACACGGGCGATGCGGGTGGCGGGGTAGTACCCGCTACGGGCAGCGTTGCGCTTGCCTTCTTCTTCGGGTTGATCTACGTGATGTATACCATCACTGGTTTTGACGCCTCGGGTCACACCTCCGAAGAGACTCACGACGCGCAGGTGAATGTGCCGCGCGGCATGTGGACATCCGTGTTCTATTCGTGGACGTTTGGCTTGGTGATGGTGGCGGCGTTCATCCTGACCATGCCTGATGTGGACGCGGCCGCCGCGTCTGGCTTTGGCGCATGGTTCACGCATGTGTGGGCGGCTTCGGGGATGCCAGCCGCGCTTAGCACGGTTCTCGCCATCGGTATTTTCCTCGTAAACTATGCGTGCGGCTTAGCTTGCGTAACATCCGCTTCTCGCATGATGTTCGCCTTTGCGCGCGATGGCGGCTTGCCGGCTTCGGGAATCCTTTCACGCATCAGCACCAGCACGCGCACACCGACCTACGCTATCTGGGTCTCAGCCGCGCTGGCATTGCTCACATCGTACACTGGCAACATCGGCAAGGCGTTCGGCTTGCAAGTGGATATCTTCCTCGTCCTTGCAACGGGTTGTGCGGTCTTCCTCTACATCTCTTATGCAATCCCGGTCGTGGCTGGTATCTTTGCCGAGGGTAAGACTTGGACAGAAAAAGGTCCCTTCAATCTGGGAGTCTGGTCCAAGCCGATTGCTATTCTTGCTTCCCTCGGTGTGATCCTTCTTGCCACCACTGGTTTCTTCCCGCCCAACGTTCCGGTCTTTTACCTGACGGTCGCGATGATCGTGATCCTGCCCATCGTCTGGGTTCTCGGCGAGAACAAACGCTTCCACGGTGTGCCTACTGGCGAAAAGATTGCGGAACGCCAGAAGATGATCACCGAAATCGAAAAGAAATACGGCGAAGCGGACTAAAGAAATAACTCCAATTTCAAACGCGGCATCTCACCTTGGGGTGCCGCGTTTTCATGTTTTGGTTTGAATAGAAGATGGACTATGCCAGCGAACGTATAAAACTTGTCATACAGCCGTGATGTATGGTAAAGTTCGTGAGCAAGCCGAAGACGTTTTAGCCACAGAGTACACAGAGAAAAAAAGTGATTTACTCAGGGTTCTCTGCGATCTCTGTGGCAGAGTTTCTGGAGTCAATTATGAAGATTGCGCTCGTCATCGGTTCGACCATTTCAACGATCAAGGATGAAGTGATACGGGGGCGGAAACTGCTCATTGTTCGGGATGCGGATACAGCGGGCAAGCCGACGGGTGAGCCGTATATCGCCGTGGACACGGTGGGCGCAGGGACGGGAGATCTGGTAATGGTGACCGACGGTTCTTCGGCTCGTTACACCAACCAAACTACCAACGCGCCTGTGGACGCTGTCATCGTCGGTGTGATTGATTCGCTTGAGTTGAGCGGGAAGGTTAGTTATCGGAAGGAATAGTTGCGAGATACAAGGTACAGGATACGAGTTACGGTTCGTATCCTGTACCTTGTATCTTGTATCCCGAATACACATGGCTGATTCGCGCGACCTCTTGTCAGTAGGCGTGGATGTGGGTACGACCACCACTCAAATCGTCTTTTCGCGCCTCAACTTGCAGGACGTGTCGCGACCAGGGCAAATACCGAGAATCAACATCACGGATAGGAAAGTGATCTATCAAAGCCCAATTGTTTTCACGCCTCTGCTTGATTCTGAGACGATTGACGCAGACAAGCTGAATCAACTTGTCCGAAGCGAGTACGCGTCCGCTGGCGTGGATCCGAGTCAAGTGGAGACGGGCGCGGTCATCATCACGGGCGAGACTGCGAAAAAGAAGAATGCGGATGAAATTCTGAGAGCATTATCAGGACTGGCGGGCGAGTTCGTCGTCAGCGTGGCGGGACCGAACGTTGAGAGTCTGATCGCAGGCAAAGGCGCGGGCGCGGCGCAATATTCGCAGACGAATTTCGCCACCGTCACAAACGTGGACATTGGCGGCGGGAGCGCGAACAGCGCGACATTCCGCAGTGGAAACCTGATCGGCGCGGCGGCGATGAATTACGGCGGTCGCATTTTGGAGATTGAACATGCGACGGGCAAGGTGAGGCATATCGCGGAGCCTGCGAAACATATTCTGAAAGACTGTAATTTGGAGTTGGTAATTGGTAATTCACCATCACTTGAGGATTTGCGCCGCTTTACGGATCGCATGGCAGATATGACCGTTGAACTCATCGAAGGGACGAACTCGCCGCTGGCGCAAAAGATTTATCTCACGCCGCCTGTCGGTGTTTCGGGTAAAGGTTCGGTGCTGATGTTCTCTGGCGGAATCGGACATTATTACTACAATCCGATCCCGATCAACTCGGTGACCGACGTGACGATTCACGATGATGTCGGTCCGTTGCTGGCAGAGTCACTGCGGAAACACGAAGCGCTGAACTCGTATTCGATTGTGCCGCCATCTGAAACTGTCCGCGCGACGGTGTTGGGAGCCAGCACGCAAACCGTGACTCTTTCAGGCTCGACGATTTGGGCAGAGAAAGAAATTTTGCCGTTGAAGAATGTGCCTGTGATAAGACCAACGATCACGGGGCGAGAAGACCTCGCCCCTACGTTTGTTTCGCAAAGCATTTCCGACGCCGTTGTCCGCTGGGACGTGAACCTCGCTACCGATCCATTCGCGATTGCTCTGGAACTTGAAAAATCATTGGATTATGAATCGTTGACCCAACTCGCCAACGGACTGAACCACTTCGCCAACACCATGCCCAGCGACAGACCGTTGATCGCCATCATCGAACGAGACTATGCCCAAGCGCTCGGTCAAACCGTGAAAGGACTCGCTCCCTCCCGTGCCTTGCTAGTCATTGATCAAGTCGGCTTGTCCGAAGGCGATTACATTGACATCGGCACCCCGCTCATGGACGGACGCGTTGTCCCGTTGAGCGTGAAGACGTTGATTTTTTATCATTGACAAATGGGGGTTGAGCGGGGCTAAAGCCACCTGCTCAGTGCATGGAAGTCCTGCGGACTGGCGCGCGGAGTCGGATTTATCCGACTTTCACGAACTGAGGCAGGGATTTATCCCGCCGAATCTATGAAAGGAATTCTGACTTGACTTACTGGCGACTTCACTACCATCTCATCTGGGCAACATTCGAACGCGAGCCAAGCCTTACACCTGAACGAGAAAAGATGTTTTACGGTGTGCTTTACAACAAGGCGAAGGAATTGGGAGTGAAAATCCACGCGGGAGGCAATATCGAAGACCATGCTCACGTGGTCGCGTCCATTCCGCCGAAACTTGCTGTGGCTGACTGTGTTCGTCATCTCAAAGGTGCGAGTTCGTACGCGATCAACCACATGCCAGACAGTGACGGAACTTTCAGATGGCAGGGAGGGTACGGTGCAATCAGCGTCGGCGAACGCTCGCTGGAAGCGGTCAAGGAATATGCCGCAAAACAAAAGGAACATCATCGCGAAAACAAGCTGATTGATATTTACGAAAGAATTGACGAGGACGAAGGTAATGAATGATTGGGAAAGAGCGGGGCTAAAGCCACCCGCTCAGTACATGGAAGCTCTTCGGGCTGATGAGCGAGTCCGCTTCAGCGGACTTCCACGAACTGAGGCAGGGATTTATCCCCGCCGTATTGACATCGGCACCCCGCTCATGGACGGGCGCGTTGTCCCGTTGAGCGTGAAGACGTTGATTTTTTATCATTAACTTTATACATTATGAATCAAAAACCAAAAACCTGTCCATCATGTAACTTCGAGTTCGTCCCATGGAAAGCTTGGCGCATCACTCGATGGTCGACCATGTCATGTCCTCATTGCGGAATTCAACTCAATCGCCGATTTGATTGGCAGTTTTTTATGATGTTTATAGTGATTGAAATAGGAGTGATCGGCTTTGCTTTATTGAATTCCTTTTATGAAAAACAAATAATTATTCAGATTCTTCTTTATGTTATGTTTACTTTCATAGTTTATCTTCTTGATGTTTTCACAATTCGCTTGACAATTGCAGGGAGATGGAGAGGAATACTTGGTTACGAGGCGATTACACAAAAAAATATCATATCGCATTAATCTTTCTTCTTTAGTGATGTGTATATGCTCGTCCGCGCCAGACTTCACGACAAGGCTACCATCCACGAATACAGGCTCGTCAATTCGTTCATTCGTGCCCATTCGTGGACGGCTCGAAACAAAACCTACAATGAATCTTTCATCTTTCCTTCTTTCCCTTTATCTTCCTTTGCGTTCTTCGCGCCTTCGCGGTGAAAAAGGTATTCATCATGCTTCTACGAACTAAGCTCCACGGCAAGACCTACGAATTCCCCGACATCCGTCTCCTCATGGGTAAAGCCAACGAGGAGAAATCAGGTGACCGTCTCGCGGGCGTTGGCGCAGAGACCACCGCCGAGCGCGTCGCCGCAAAACTTGTGCTGGCGGAAGTTCCGTTGTGGGTTCTGCACGATAATCCCGCCGTGCCGTATGACGACGATGAGATCACGCGTCTCATTCACGATGCCGTAGACCAGACAATCTACAACGAAATCAAAGATTGGACAGTGGGGGAGTTCCGTGAATGGATTCTGTCCGACAAGACCTCCACCGAAATGATCCACCGCGCCTCGAACGGACTCACCGCCGAGATGATCGCGGGCGTCACGAAGTTGATGTCTAACCTCGACCTGATGTACGCGGCGAAGAAGATTCCCGTCACAGCCTATTGCAATAACACGATCGGGAAGCCAGGAACGCTGTCTAGCCGCAACCAGCCCAACCATCCGACTGATTCGCCCGAAGGCATCCGCGCGGAAATTTATGAGGGGCTGTCATACGGCTCAGGCGATTCGGTCATCGGCATTAATCCCGTTGATGATTCTTATGGCTCGGTCGCGCGTCTGCTCGATATGACGTACGACGTCATCAAGACTTGGAACATCCCGACACAAAATTGTCTGCTCGCGCACGTCACGACTCAAATGAAGTGTATGCAATCGGGTTCGCCTGTCGGACTCGTTTTTCAATCGCTGGCGGGTTCGCAAAAAGGCAACGACTCATTCGGCATCTCCGTCGGCATGATGGATGAAGCCTACGAACTTGCGAAGAAGCATTGTTACCCAAAGGGTCCAAACTTCATGTATTTTGAAACTGGTCAGGGCGCGGAACTTTCGTCAGAGGCGCACAACGGTTGGGATCAACTCGTGCTCGAAGCGCGCTGTTATGGTTTCGCAAAACGCTACAGCCCGTATCAAGTCAACACGGTCGTCGGCTTCATCGGTCCCGAATATTTATACGACGCGCGCCAGATCCAACGCGCGGGACTCGAAGATCATTTCATGGGCAAACTCACGGGCATCTCGATGGGCGTGGACGCCTGTTACACCAATCATGCCCGCGCCGATCAAAACGCCATCGAGAATCTCGCGGTCATGCTCACCGCGGCAGGATGCAATTATTTCATGGGCTTGCCGATGGGCGACGACTCGATGCTTTCGTATCAATCCACGTCGTATCACGATGCGCCCACGCTTCGTCAACTTTTCAACCTCCGCCCCGCGCCCGAATTCGAAAAGTGGATGGAAGAAATGGGTCTCATCAAAAACGGAATCCTCACCGACAAAGCAGGCGACCCGACGATTTTCTTGAAAAGATAATGTGTAGGATGCGCTCTCTAGCGCATCCGTCGGCGTAAGAGAACGCCGACTACACGGAGACAAATTTATGGATGACACCCAACTGAACACCCTCGTAGACGCAATCGTCCGCGAACTCAAAGCCTCTGGAGCCGTAAAGCCCGCTTCATCCTCAGGGACGCCTGCCCCTGCTTCGGCGACTCTCCCCTCCTCTTCGGCTACGTCATCCAAGCCTCAATTCTCTAATTCTCCAATCTCTAGTCATCTAATCTCTAATCTCTCCATTGACCTCCCCGACCCCACCCTCACCCGCGCCACACCCCGCGTCAAAAATCCAAAAGATGCAGAAGGCTTGAAAGCCCTCATGGCATCCACCACCGCCCGCATCGGAGTTGGACGCGCAGGTCCGCGTTACAGCACGGCAGAGTTACTTTTATTTCAAGGCGATCATGCCGTAACGCAAGACGCGCTCTATCGTGACGTTGATCAAAAATTATTGGACGAGTTCAATCTCTTCACTGTCCAAACCAAGATCACGGGCGGCAAACAGGAATATCTCCTCCGCCCCGATCTCGGACGTTTGCTCAACGACGACGCCAAACGCATCATCAACGAGAAATGCCAGAAGAATGTCAACATCCAACTTGTCGTTGGTGACGGACTCTCCGCCGCGGCAATCGAAGCGAATCTACGACAAATATTCCCTGTGCTCAGACAAGGTGTGCAAACTGCTGGTCTGACGTTTGGAACTCCATTCTTCATCAAATACGCCCGCGTTGGAGTGATGAACGATGTTGGCGAACTCATCAAGCCTGATGTGGTTATCCTACTCATCGGCGAACGCCCTGGGCTGGGACGTGCCGAGTCCATGAGCGCGTACATGGGCTACAAACCCAAATACGGCGACACCGACGCCGACCGCGACGTGGTCTGCAACATCTTCGAGAACGGCGGAACCAATCCTCTTGAAGGCGGCGCGTTCGTCGTGCAGATCGCACAAAAGATGCGCAAACATCAAGCATCTGGCGTAAAATTGAAGTTGGCAAACTAAAATACTGCGTACTTCGTACTGCGTATCTTGGACTCGTCAATACGTAATACGCAGTACGCAATACGAAACGCGTAACTCGTATCTCGTAACCAAGGAATTTGCAATGGCAATCCTCGACCCTCTATACGGAACTCCCCTCGCGGTGCAATTGATTCCTCAAGTGCATCGCAACTTCGCGGAGCAACTCAAACTGCGCGACGATCAACGCTCCATCGGTCTACTCAGCGTGGACAACGATGACGCGACCTACACGGCGATTGACGAAGCCACGAAAATGGCAAATGTCGAAGTGGTGTACGCCAAGTCGTTTTACGCGGGCGCGAAGCACACGTCGGGAAAATGGTCGGGGGAGATCATGGCTATTATCGCTGGACCAGACCCCGCCGAAGTCCGAGCGGGATTGAACGCCGCTGTTAATTACATCAAGACCCAAGCCATCTGGTATTCCGCCAACGACGACGACTCCATCGCATTCTTCCCGCATGTGATCTCACGGACAGGAACGTATCTTTCGCAAGTATGCAACATCCCTGTCGGTTCGCCAATCGCGTATCTTGTAGCAACTCCAAATGAAGGCTTGGTCGCGCTCGATGCGGCGTTAAAATCAGCGGATGTGAACATCGTCGCATTGACCATGCCTCCCTCCGAAACGAACTACATGGGCGTGATGCTGACTGGCGACCAACCCGCCTGCAAAGCCGCCGCAACCGCGTTTCAAAATAAAGTGTTAGAGGTAGCGAGTAACCCATTGAATTACTAATGTCGTTGCGAGGGCGGCGTTCGTCCGCCCGAAGCAATCTCCTGTTTTCAAATATTTGCTTGTTTCGAGGAGATTGCTTCGTCGCCGCTTCGCGGCTCCTCGCAACGACATGAGGAAAACTTATGACCGACTTTGACAACGACCTCCAATCCATTCAAGAAGCCCGCACGCTGGCAACACAGGCGCGTGATGCTCAGCGGAAATTCCTCCACGCCACGCAAGCTGAAGTGGACCGCGTCTGCGCGGCGATGGCGCAAGCCGCGGCGGACGCGTCCGTATCCCTCGGCAAAATGGCAAGCGAAGAAACAGGTTATGGCGTGCCTGAACATAAAACGCTCAAGAATTTATTGTCGTCGCAATTGTTGTGGGAAGCCATCAAAGATATTCCCACCGTCGGCGTGATTCGTAGTGACCCCGCCAAACGAACGTATGACATCGCCTGGCCCATGGGCGTTGTTTGCGCATTGACTCCCTCCACGAACCCGACCTCCACAACGATGTTCAAGACGTTGATCGCTGTCAAAGCGAAAAATGGAATCGTAGTTGCGCCGCATCCGTTTGCCGCGAAGTGTTGCGCCGAGACCATCCGCATCATGGCAGAAGCAGGCGAACGCGCAGGGATGCCGAAGGGACTCATCGCTTGCATGACAAAAGTGTCCCTGCCTGGCACACAAGAATTAATGAAACACAAATATGTCGCGTTGATTCTCGCAACAGGCGGCTCGGATATGGTTCGCGCCGCGCATTCTGTTGGCAAGCCTGCGTATGGAGTGGGTCCTGGAAATGTCCCTGCTTATGTA
The DNA here is from genome assembly GCA_044222305.1 of Anaerolineales bacterium. Classification (GTDB taxonomy): domain Bacteria; phylum Chloroflexota; class Anaerolineae; order Anaerolineales; family Villigracilaceae; genus Defluviilinea. The sequence continues at coordinate 31,873 of JBGANO010000033.1, read as the reverse complement.
GATCGTTCGGCAGATGTTGCCCAAGCCGCGAAATATATCGTCGCATCGAAAGCGTTCGATCATTCAGTAATCTGCGCCACCGAGCAAGCCGTCGTTGCAGATCGTCCCATTGCCGCGCAACTCGAAGAATTGATGAAAGCCGAAGGCGCGTATTTTGTTGACGACAACATCAAACAGATTTTGGCGAAGAATTTATTTGTCGGTCATTTGCCGAACCCGAAAGGCGTGGGCAAGAGTCCGCAACAGTTGGCGCAACAGTATGGATTCAGCGTTCCTGATTGGGCGCGGATTCTCGTTGTCCGACTCAATAGCGTTGGACGCGATGAGCCGCTGTCTGGAGAAAAACTCACCACTGTTCTCGGCTGGTACGAGGTGGATGGCTGGGAAGAAGGCTGTGAACGTTCATTGGAGATGATCGCCTACGGCGGGCGCGGACATTCGCAGGTCATCCACGCGCGGGACGAGAATGTCATTATGCAGTTTGGCTTGCTGAAGCCAGTGTTTCGCATTGTTGTCAATACGATGGGAACGCTCGGCACGACGGGTTACACAACAGGTTTGATGCCTTCGATGACCCTCGGCTCAGGCGGCGTGGGCGGCGCTATCACAGGCGATAACATCAGCGTGCATCACATGTATAATGTGAAGAGATTGGCGTATGAAATCCGCACCGCGCCCGACGCGGCGTTTATGCCTGGTTCTACGGACACGCAGACTCAGCGCGGCATGTTCACCAGCGGAGCAGGTTCTGTGGCATCGAGTTCGGTCAATCCGCAGGTGGAGGAGATCGTGAGGAAGGTGTTGTTGGAGTTGGGGAAGAAAGGTTGAAGGATGAATTATGAAGGATGAAGGAGACGTCGAAACGAAAGATGAAAGAAGAAAAATTCGTGAGAATTCGTGTAATCTGTGGCTGATGATTTTTTGATTAGAAGTCAGACGTTAGGAATCGAAACAATTTCATTCCTAACGTCCGATGTCTAATCGGAGGAATGCGACATTAATGTCGCGTTACAACATTTATCTCAAAGGAGATTTAAGCCATGCCCGTAGATGTAGCAATGATCGCTTTAGGAATGGTGGAGACCAAAGGACTCGTCGGCGCGATTGAAGCCGCGGACGCGATGGTCAAAGCCGCAAACGTGACGCTGATCGGCAGTGAATATGTCGGCGGCGGATACGTGACCGTGATGGTGCGCGGTGACGTCGGCGCGGTGAAAGCCGCGACGGATGCTGGAGCCGCGGCGGCGAAGCGCGTCGGTGAACTTGCTTCCGTCCATGTGATTCCACGCCCGCACGGTGACGTCGAGATGATCCTGCCGCAGAATAGCAAGGGTTCGTTTGGCGGTAAAGGCAAAGACAAGTAAAGAGTAGACAGGTAAACAGGTACACAAGTAGACAAGTAAACATCGGGCACACAAAACGTGTGTGCGTGTTTACGTGTATACCTGTCTACTTCTACCCCCATGCCTCGTCAACTTTTTACTGCGGAGGATATTCGCCGTCTGGCGCGTGAGCGCGTCGGTCCGCTTGTGCTTGCGCCTGACGATATCGTCACACACGAGGCGGAGGATGTCGCGTTCGCTTTGGGCGTGAAAATGATTCGGGAAACTGAATCAGGCGTCCCGTTGGGAAGAAGCGAAGCATCCACTGCCGATAATCTGCCGCCGCTGAAAGTCGTCAAGATGGCGAACGTCCAGATGGAGCAATTCATCGAAGGCGTGACCACAGCAGGCACGCACGTCTGGCTCAAGGATGTCGTGACCACGCAGGATCGGTCGCCGATGGGCGCGGGTTTTATGTCGCTCGATCAAGGCGAGATGCAGTGGACGTTGACGTATGACGAGATTGACATTGTGCTTGAGGGCGAACTCGTGATCACGCGCGGCGCCGAGCAGGTGCGCGGAAAGACGGGCGATGTGATTTACATCCCGAAAGGTTCGAGCATCACGTTTGGGACGCCGAACTGGACGCGCTTTGTGTATGTGGTGTTTCCTGTGAATTGGAATGAAAAGTAAAGGATGAAGGATGAATTATGAAGGATGAAGAGAAAAATAAATCCGTGATAATTCGTGAAATCCGTGGCTGAATAGAATTGGATGAATCCTAATCTGACGACTCTTCTGACTCAGACAGACCGCATCATGGCTGGACAAAACGGTTGGCACGCCGACCCCAACTTGATTCTCCCTTCGGGCGTTTATCAAGGACGTGTGCACGTTGGTGTTGATTTGGGAACTGCGTACACCGTGTTGGTCGTTCTCGATGAAAACCATCAGCCGATTGCTGGCGAGTATCAATTCGCGCAAGTGACTCGTGATGGGCTCGTGGTGGATTTCATCGGCGCGGTGGATCTGTTGCGTGAGATGAAGTCGAAGGTCGAGAAGAAACTTGGATTCAAATTGACATCCGCCGCGACGGCGTATCCGCCTGGTGTGCCTGAAGCAGAACGGCGCGCAACTGCGAATGTTTTACATGGCGCGAGTTTAGATTGCACAGGTTTTATTGACGAGCCGACTGCCGCGAACAACGTGTTGAAGATCCGCGACGGCGCGATCGTGGATGTGGGCGGCGGCACGACAGGCATTGCCATCTTCCGTGATGGGGAGGTGGTCTACACCGCCGACGAGCCGACAGGCGGAACATCTTTCTCGCTGGTGATCGCTGGCTCGACAGGAAAAACTTTCGAGGAAGCCGAAGCGATGAAAAAGAATCCGAATGAGCAGACGCGGTTGTTTCCCGTCGTCCGCCCTGTGATGGAGAAAGTCGCTTCGATCATCAATCGGCATGTCGAAGGTCATCAAGTTGAGAAGCTGTATTTAGTTGGTGGCACATGCGCGTTTGTCGGCATGGACGAAGTGATTCAAGAAATGACAGGCATCGAAACCGTTTTACCAAGCAATCCGCTGTTCGTTACGCCGCTTGGGATTGCGATGAATAATTAGATTTGTGTAGTGTGCGCTCTCTAGCGCACAGCGGACGTTAGAGAACGTCCGCTACACAGAGGATATGGAGAATTATGGCATCAGATCAATTTTCATTACGTGTATATTCCTACCTCGACCGAATGCAACCGCAGTACGCGGCGTTCGTTGGGACGATCACACAAGGCGATCTTCCAACGGAGGGCATGGCTTCTCTTTATGTTGAGGTCGCCCCAGGCAACGAAGTATTTCGGCTGGTGGACATCGCCGTCAAATCAACGGAAGCGAAACCTGGCGCGCAACTGGTCGAGCGCGAGTTCGGCATGTTCGAAGTCCACTCGCATGCGCAATCCGAAGTGTTGGAAGCGGGGCGGATTGTGTTGGATCGGTTGAGTTTGAAACCCGAAGAGCGGATCAAGCCGTTCATCGCCTCCGTGCAGATCATCACCAATGTGGACCCGTATCAGGCGCAGTTGTTGAATCGTTTCCGCCGCGGCTCGATGCTGGTCCCTGGCGAGACAATGTTGGTGTTGGAATGCGCTCCCGCCGCGTACATCAACTTTGCGTGCAATGAAGCCGAAAAGGGTTCGAACATCAAGATCTTGCACGTATCATCTGTGGGACGATTCGGTCGCATGTGGCTGTCTGGTTCCGAAGCGGAGATCGTTGCGGCGCGGAATTCTGCGGTGAAGGCGTTGGAGGGGTTGGATGGGAGACCGGAGAAATAAAAAGAGAGAATTAGAGGAATAGAGAACTAGAGATTAGAGACTGGAGATTGGAGACTTATGCCAAAGGTCTTTTATACCGAACGCGATATTGATGAGATGAAGGCGCGCGGGGTCACGTCGTTGGACATCACGGATAACGTGGTGGTCACCGATGCGGCGTTGGAACGCGCGATGAAATATGACATGAAAATCATTCGCGCCGATTCATCGTCCGCGCCGAAAGCGACGTTGAGCGGCTCGGTGAATTTGATCGCGGCGTATCCGCGGACGGAATCCGCTGGCGATGCGGCGTTGAAGGCAAAGATCAAATCCGCGGTGTTGGCGAAGTTGGATGGTCAGGTGGATGTTGCGATGCTGGATGCAGTTATTTCGAGAGTGGTTTCTTCGTTCAAGTAACAATTCTTCGCTTGAGAAAACAGAACCCGCCTTTCGGCGGGTGTTTGTTTTAAGAATCAAGTAGGGGCGCAGCGAGTCGTCTCACGACCTTGCCCTAAGATCGTTTCGCTGTGCCCCTACAGCGTATACTTACGTTGTAGGCAAATTCTTTTTCGTTGCGTTCAACAAATCAATCATCTCTTCACGGATGTGTTTGTTGAGGAAGTGATGCTCCAGCGTGGAGAGGGGCAGGAAACGCGCGCCCGCGACAACGTGGATGCAGTTCGCCGACCCACATAAACAGATGAACGGCGCGTCCATTTCCCATTCGGTGGAGGGATAGAAGAACGAGAGTTCCTCTCCCTTTTCGATGTCGCGACGAGCCACCATTTCCATCTTGCGCGTATCGAGAACCACGTTCGGGTCGCACGAATGATTCAACGCCGCGAGCTTGCCCACGTCCGTGTGTTCGGCGCGATCGATCTGAACGGTGAATCGATTCGGTTTGTCCACCACTTTTTCACGCGGGATACCACAGATCACTTCCCCTTTTTTGTATTGCTGTTTTGTGATCAGAGTCCTGAATTTGTTTTCAGTCTTGATCACAAGTGTTTCCATAGAAACCATATAGTTTTCCTTTCGTATGCGGATGTCATTGCGAGGAGCGCACTTGTTCTTCGCGACGAAGCAATCTCGACTAATCAACTTACTCATTGCAACAGGAGATTGCCACGCCGCCAAAAGCGGCGGCTCGCAATGACATGGATATAAGTAGTATAACGATAATAAAAATAATATCAAGGGTTATGCAAACGAAAATAAAAACTTTAAGGTCAAGTGATTCCCTCCTCCAAACGGCTAGGATGCAAACTAATCAAACATCCGATATATTTTATTTCCATAAGCGATACACTACGGACACTTGGTTCATTCAAACTGATATGTTATAAGGAGACAATCATGTCCAACCCACTTACTGAATTTTCAAACAATCTCGCCTCCGCCGTTGAAAAAGGCGGCACAAGCACCGTCCTCGTTGATGCGCGCAAACGTTACCCTGCCAGTGGAATCGCGTACGCGGAGGATCTCGTCCTCACTGCTGATCATGTCGTCACTCGCGAAGATATCAAAGTGATTCTGCCTGATGGCAAAAGTCTCGCCGCGACAATCGCAGGGCGTGATGCAGGCTCAGACCTTGCGCTGTTGCGTCTCAGCGAGAAAGCCCTGAAGCCTGCGAAAACGTCGAACGATGTGAAAGTCGGTCAACTTGTGCTGGCGCTTGGAAGACCGAATACATCGGGTATGCAAGCCTCGTGGGGAATCGTCACTGCGATTGCGGGACCCGCGCGCACGCATCGCGGCGGTCTGCTCGATGAATACATCTCAACCGAAACAACACCATACCCAGGCTTTTCAGGCGGTCCGCTCGTCAATACCGAAGGCGAAGTGCTTGGGCTGAACACGTCAGGTCTCACGCATGGTTCATCGCTCACGATTCCATCCAAAGTGGCATGGCGTATTGCGGATGAACTCGCGAAGCATGGCTCGGTCAAGCGTGGTTATCTTGGCGTGCGCACACAACCTGTTGAGATCGCAGAAGCCACGCGCAAGAGTCTCAAGCGCGAACAGAAAAGTGGATTGCTCATCCTGTGGCTCGAAGAAAACGGACCCGCGCAAAAAGGCGGCTTGTTCGTCGGCGATACGATTGTCGCAGTTGCAGGTCAACCCGTCAGTGACCCTGATGATCTCTTTGCCGCGCTCAAGAGCGACACGGTTGGCAAATCCGTTGTCGTTGAAGTTCTGCGCGGCGGCAAGGCTGAGAATGTCAATGTGACGGTGGGTGAGCGGAAATGATTCAAGAGTTCCCGTCATTGCGAGGGCGACGCCTTTCGCCCAAAGCAATCTCCAACCACGAAGCGGGGATTGCTTCGCCTTCGGCTCGCAATGACGGATCGGACTAATTGTGATTCGCGTCTTGTTGAAACTTTCGTCACCCGCATTACGCGCAGGATTGCAAGCCCTGCTCGCGTCTGACACGACGATCAAAGTTGTCAACGATTCATTGGAAGACGCGAACGAAGCGGATGTGATGATCACGTCCGCTTCGTTCGCGTCTCTTTCGGGCATTCAGCCTGCCTCGCCTTCGTCAGCTGGAATCCTCTTCCTGAACGATGACCAGCCTCACGTCGAAGAGATGAAGCGTTCGTCTCGTGTGTGGGGAATCCTGCCGACGGATTCATCCGCTGAAGAATTGACGGCCGCCATCCACGCGTTGTCACAGGGACTGATCGTCGGCGCGCCGCATTTGTTATTCAAATCGGAAAGCGAACCTGTCGAACGCGGTCCGCTCACCGAACGGGAATTGGAAGTGTTGGGGTTGTTGGCGCAAGGGCTGGCGAACAAACAGATCGCGGTGGAGTTGGGGATCAGCGAACACACCGTGAAATTTCACGTCTCTTCGATCTACACAAAACTGGATGTGACCAACCGCACCGAAGCCGTGCGCGCAGGTCTACGCGGCGGATGGATCGCGTTATAGTATCGACCTCTTGCATATGTGAGTTTTGCTTAGCCACAGAGTCCACGGAGACCTTTGAGAAAAAACTCGTTTTCTCTGTGTTCTCTGTGGCGACGAGATTTTTGCCAGATGAATAATTAAATTCCGTGACCACCCACGGGATGAGTCTCGTAGCGTTCGCCAAAACCAGCGATAAATGATTTGCCGCGTGCAATCGCTTGTTGAACAGAGGGCAATGCCAACGATGCGCGATGACTCTCCTGACTATCCCACACTTCGGTGATCCAAATTGCATCTTCATCGGTTGGGTCTTGCGCGACGACGTAACTCAAACAGCCTGGCATGTCAGTAACGCCTTGTAGCAAAATAGCGATCAAGACATCACGCTGTCCCGTGGTCGCTTTTATCTTCCCGATCAAACCGTACATTTTTTACGCTCCTTTTGAACTCGGTCTTCGCGCTCTCTTTAGTGAATTCTCAGCCACAGAGTCCACAGAGACCCTTGAGAAAAAAACTCATTTTCTCTGTGTTCTCTGTGGCGAAGATGCTTTTGCGCTAAAACATCGCCAACTGACTCTCCGCCCGCCTGCCATCCAGCAAAACAAACGGAGAAACACGCCCGATCGTAATCCCCATTTTGCGGAGCGCGGTCAAATCGCGTAGTTTGGTTGTGGTCCGCGCTTGCAGGATCGCGTCCGCGTGTTTGGGTCCGATGCCAGGGATGCGAAGTAATTCTCGCCGCTCGGCTTTGTTGATTTCAATCGGCTTCCCTTTCAAATTTTGTTGCGCCCATGCCATTTTGGGATCGGTGTGGAGAGGGAGATTCTCGTTTTGCATGAACGGCATTTCTTCCAAGTCGAAGCCGTAATCTCGCAACAAGAATGAGGCTTGATACAAACGATGCTCGCGCAACGGATCCACGGCGGCTTTGTTTTCGAGCGGTGTGTCCCGAATGGGGAAGAATGCAGAATAATAGGCGCGTGTGAGCCGCACATTTTTCATTAACCAGTTTGTAGTCGTCAATAATTCCAAATCGCTTTCATCCGAGCCGCCCGCGACAAATTGTGTCACCGTGGACGGATATTTCCCATTCCAAAATTTATACGCGGGCTGGCTTCGTCGAATCTCCTCGACCCATCTCAACGGACGAAGCAATTCTTCGATGAAAATTTTGTGTGGCGCAAGTTTTGCCAGCCGTTCGGTGTTCGGCGCTTCAAGATTGATCGAGACGCGGTCGGCGAGTTGCATCATGCGTTCGACTTGTCCCTTCTCCGCGCCAGGCATGATCTTGAGGTGCATGTACCCGCGAAAGCCAAGTTTCTTGCGGAGAATCTCAGCCGTGTCAATGATTTTGTTTTGCGTGTTCGCTCCGCCTGCCGCGATGCCCGAACTGAGAAAAATTCCCTCCGCTATTTTTGCCTGATTCATTTTCATGAACAGTTCGGCAAATTCCTGCGGCTTGAACGTGGCGCGGCGGAAGTCACGTCCCGCGCGGAAGGGACAGTAGTAACAATCCCGTTCGCAGGCGGAGGTGAGAAGCGTTTTCAGCAGGACGACTTGTTTTCCATTGGGGAGTTGGGCGGGATGGGTGAATGCGGCGCGTTTTTCTTTGGGGGTAAAACATGCGGGTTTGGATGGTTCTCCGCGCTGAGCGGAGTGTAACGAAGACGAAGCGTCTTCCGCATGTTCCAATTCCATTTGGCTGGAAAGTTCAATCAAAGTATCCAGAGCGTTCATGGTTGGGATTATAGAACGGATATTCTAATTTGGCAAGGAGACCTCACAGGTCGCTTCGCGAAAACCTGTGAGGTCGGTCGGCTCTTGTTATAATCACGCCATGCCCGAAAAAAAATATTCACGCATCGGCATGATCGCGCGCTGGAAGCCTGTCCATCTTGGGCATGCCGCGATTCTGCGGGCGGTGTGCAACAGTGGGGAGGCGGCGCTCATCGGCATCGGCAGTTCCAATCGCTACAACGCGCGCAATCCGTTCACGCTTGATGAAACGCGCGACATGCTTCAACTCGCGCTTGCGGCGTCTATGAATTATCAAATCATCCCCGTCCCCGATCTGGATGATGGTCCGCGCTGGCGCGTGATGGTGAAGGAACTGTTTGGGGGTTTGGATGTGTTCGTGACGGCGAATCCGTACGTGGCAAGTCTGCTCAGGGACGATTACCGCGTCATTCCGCCCGTCGAGTTGATTCCGCCTCGGGAGCGCGTGCCAGCCGAAGGGTCCGAAGTGAGGCGCGCGATGGCGCGGGGCGATGATTGGGAGTCGCTTGTCCCGCCAGTCGTGGCAGAGTATATTAAGTCGAATCGTCTGGATAAAAGATTTCGTGAGGAGTTCGGGTTGGAAACGCTGGCGTTGATGACGGTGGTTGAGTAAATAACACAAGGAGCGCAAGATTTATCTTGCAAATCGCAAAGTGAACTTTGCGGCACACTTAAAGGAGACAACATGTACTCATGGGATGAAGATACTTCAAAATGGTATGGATCAGGTAGATATGCGTACAGCCCAGCGGCGGCGCCTGCGCGTTCAACATCTGCGGCGAGAGCCGCGGCGGCGGGACCGCGCACGTACGAAAAGAAGGCGGGACCAAACGAAAAGATCGTTGACCCAAAGCAACAGATTTCTACGGAGTCCAAGAATCCTGTCATCGTCGCGATTGACGTGACAGGCTCGATGGCTTCGTGGCCCTTTGAAATCTTCGACCGCCTGCCGTTGATGTTCAACACGCTGTCGCAATATCGCCCCGATGTGGCAATTTCGTTTGCCGCAATCGGCGACGCAAAAGTGGATCGCTGGCCCCTGCAAGTGACTCCGTTCGCCAGCGGATTTGATCTGGAGCAATTGCTCGGCTCATTGTATGGCGAAGGCGGCGGCGGGGACGCTCCCGAGTCGTATGGCTTATTTGCGCGTTGGGTGAACACGCACGTGACGATTCCGTCCACTGATGAAGTTCCGTTCTTGATCGTGTTCGGCGACATCAACATGCACGCCACAATGGACAGCAAGCAAGTGGGTCACTATCTCGGCGATAGCGTGTGGGGCGATCTTAATTCAGTGGAAGAATGGCAAAAGGTGACACAGAAATGGAACACGTGGTTCCTGCGCCGACCTGGCGGCAAGCGCGGCGATGTAGTGGACAAGCAATGGGGCGACGCCATCGGCGAGCAGAAAATTTTCCACATCGAGGATGAGCAACGCGCGGTGGATTACGCCATGGGCTTGATCGCGCGTTCGTGGGGTTACTTCGGTGATTTCCAAAACAACATGCGCGCGAGGCAGGACGAGTCGAAGGTGAAGCAGGTCAGCAAGCCCATCGAGATGATCTGTCCGCGCTGTGGCGCGCCCATCCCTGTGGACGCGGATGGGATGTTCAAGTGTAAATTTTGTGGGACGACGTTGAAATTGTAGACACGGAGACAAGTACACAAGTAGACAAGTACACACGTTCGATCTTGTGTCCCTGTTTACGTGTCTACTTGTTTACCTGTATACGCATTCCCCATGAACGCCATCGTCACCACACCTCCCTACGCCGACTTTCTCGCTGACGTTGCGTCGCATCCCATCGTGAGCGGATTCCGACTCAACACGGTGATGCCGTTGCGCGAGAGTCAGCGCGAAGTGTTGCAACGATTAAGTAATTTCAATAAGCCCGTGTGGGTAGATTTAAAGGGACGTCAATTGCGCGTGGTCGGTGCGGCGATCCCGCCGTATACCGAAGTGAAGTTGAGTCATCCCATCAAAGTTGAAACGCCTGTTGATGCGTATTTTTCGGATGGCAACGAACGCGTTCGCGTCGCGGCGGTGGATGGAGATCGTCTCATCCTTGCGGATGGTCCACGCCGATTGATCGGACCTGGCGAGTCGGTCAACATTATTCATTCCTCATTGAAAATCGAGGGGACGCTCACCGATACGGACAAAAGTTATCTCGTTGCAATGAAAGAATTGGGGATGACGAAGGTGATGCTTTCGTATGTCGAATCTACCGAAGATGTTGAAGAAGTGAAAAGTCTTTTGCCGAACGCGGAAGTGATTCTCAAGATCGAAACCCAGCGCGGACTCGACTTCGCAAAGAAGCACGGCTCGAAACATGGACATCTCATGGCGGCGCGCGGCGATTTGTACGTTGAAGTGCTTCGTCCGCATAAGGTGGCGAACGCAGTGAAAACCATCATCAAAGCGGATAACGATGCAATCGTGGCGAGTCGCATTTTGGATTCGCTGGCGTATCAACCTGTCCCTGTCAGCGCGGACATTGGCGATGTGGCGTTTTTGCTGGAGATCGGTTATCGCGCGTTCATGCTCGGCGATCAGGTTTGTTTGCGCAGGGATACGGTGTTGGAGGCGTTGAATTTGTTGGAAGAGATGGGGAAGAGCGCGGAGTAAACAGGTAAACACGTAGACAAGTAGACAAGGTGATAGGCAGGTAGACACGTGAAGCTGGCGATTGCTCAGATCAATACAACTGTTGGCGATTTGGAGGGGAATGTGAATCGAATCCTTTCTGCCGCGAGGGAGGTCGCGCCGCAGAAGCCTGACTTGATCGTCTTCCCTGAATTAACCGTGTGCGGATATCCTCCGCGCGATATTTTGTATGATGTGTCGTTCGTCGAGGCGGTTCAAGCCGCGACGTTGGATCTGGCGCGCCAAGCGGAGAGTTTACCTCCGCTGTTGGTGGGATCGTTCGCGCCCGCTCCTCAAAAGAGTTATCAACATCCATCATTGAACAACATCGCCTATTTGATGCAAAACGGGGAAATGACAGTCGCGCAGGTCAAACAATTGCTCCCAGTCTATGATGTGTTCTATGAGCCGCGCTGGTTCATCGCAGGGACAAAGACTCTTCCGCCGATTAACATCGCTGGAACAAAGGTCGGCGTGATCATTTGCGAGGATATGTGGGATGAGGAATATCCCGTCCACCCTGGCGCGGACTTGAAAGCGATGGGCGCGGAGATGTTGATCTGCATTTCCGCGTCGCCGTATCGGAGAGGGGCAGGGGAGGGGAGACTTCGTCATGCGAAGAGGCAAGTGGTCTCGATACGTCCCGCGAACAGCGCGCGGGACTACTCGACCAGCGATATACCGTTTGTGTTCGTCAATCTCGTTGGCGCGAACGATGAGTTGATTTTTGATGGTGGGAGCTTCGTATTAGGAGGGGAGAAGTTGAAGATGTTTGAAGAGGTGGTGAGGGTGGTGGAGGTGGATAGGGAAAGAGGAAAGAAGAAAGGTGGTGAGTGGAAAGTAGAAAGTGAAGAGGAAATTTTCAAGGCTTTGGCGTTGGGATTGCGCGACTTTGCAAACAAAAACGGACTCAAGCACGCGTTCATCGGCTTATCGGGTGGAATCGATTCGTCTGTCGTCGCGGTGATCGCGGTGGAGGCGTTGGGGCGCGAACGCGTGACGGGAGTCGCCATCCCTTCGCGATTTACAAACGCGCGCTCGACCGAGTCGGCGCGGGAGTTGGCGAGTGGGCTGGGGATTGGGTTTGAAGTCGTCGAGATGGAGAAAATGCATAAGGCGGCGGAGCAGGCTGTAGGTCCAGAAAGAAGCGGTGGCGTTGGGGGCGAGAACATCCAAGCGCGGCTGAGGATGGTCATCCTCATGAGTTTCGTCAACCAGCGCGGCGGATTCCTGATCAACACATCCAACAAGACCGAGTTGACGCTGGGATATTCCACATTGTATGGCGATATGGCTGGCGCGGTCTGTCCGCTGGGAGATTTGACGAAGGTGGAGGTGTACGCGTTGGCGAAGTGGATTAACGGGGTGCGGAATTCCATTCCGCAATTTGTGATGGAGAGAAAGCCCTCTGCGGAGTTGAGTGAGAATCAAGTTGACCCGTTCGATTACTCGATAATTTCACCCGAAGCCGAAGCGTTGGTGCGGAATAACCAAAGCAACGCCGCCATGCGGGCGAGCGAACACAAACGCTGGCAGGCAGGCGTGATTCTGAAGGTGAGCGATAAGTCATTTGGGATGGGCAGGCTGATGCCGATTACGAGGAAGTAGTTGTTGGGGCAGGGGAGGAATTCGCAGGGATGAATTTAGAAGGATGAATGATGAAAGAATCACCAACCAGACGTGACGCGTTTCCCCTGAAGCAGAACTCCGTCCATTGTCTATGGTCTATTGTCAGGTCGTGGGGGAGGTTCTCTCATCCGAAAATCCCAGCCTTCACAAAGTCTCTGTCAATGCTTTCGATAAGTTACATTACCACAAGCATTGACAAAATTCCAGATTTCGCATAACATTTCCCTATGACAGCCGCCATCTCCTCTGTGATCACCGATTATCTCAATGTGGTCAAACTCGCTCGTAGTCAGAACACCACGCTCACGTATGCCAAGGCGTTAAAAGAATTCAAAAAAGTTCTGGTGAAATCAAAGATCGATCCAGATACGTCCCCTGCCAACGAGCTCACGGAAGACCTTGCTTCCAAATTCGTGATGCACCTCAAGAGTTTTTCGCCCGCCACCGAGCAAGTCTACGTGCGGGCGTTGGCGCGTTTTTTCAAGTATCTGGCGGCGGAACGTTTGGCAGAAATCAACCTGCCACGCATGGATTTGCTCATCGAACAGCGTTCACGCAAGCCTGGCATCCGCCTGCCGCAATTCCCCACGAACGAGATCGAACGGATTCTGGACTCAGTGTCTGACGCGTCCACGCTTCAAGCCGAATCGAAAATGGATCGGTTACGCGCAATGCGGGACCGCGCCTTTCTGCTCACTCTGGCGGATACGGGACTGCGCGTCCACGAAGCGTGCAACTTGCGCCGCGGCGACTTGGATTGGAACGAAGGACGCGCGGTCATCATCGGCAAGGGCGATAAACAAGCTGTGATTCGATTCACGTCGCGCTCCATGCGCGCGCTGAAAGATTATCTCTCGCTTCGCGCCGAACTGGATGGCTCATCAGGCAAACAACTCACCGCCCTGCCCCTCTTCGCGAGGCACGACAAAGGCACGGGCAACAAGGTGAAGCCGATCACGCCGACAACAGGTCGCAACATTGTGGCAGAGCGCGTAGAGCAGATATTGGGGAATAAAGCAGAGGGACACATCACCCCCCATTCATTCAGGCACTACTTTGTCTCGACCATTCTAAAAGCAACTGGGAACCTAAAACTCGCTCAGGCATTGGCAAGGCACGAGAATATCCAGATCACGCAACGCTATGCTCATCTGAACGATGACGAATTGGATAAGGGGTATTACGAGATTTTTGAGAAATCGTAAGAGCGGATTCTCGTAACGCGACATTCATGTCGCTCTTGCGCAAGGGTAGCCTCAAAAGCGAGATGAATCTCGCGCTACAACAAGCCACGTCGCTTATAATCCTCCCCTTCGGAGGATACGTGACACTCATCAGCAATCTGCTTTCCCAATACAAAGACCGCGAATATTTTACGGAGATGCGCAAGATCGCCATCCCCATCATCATCCAGCAGTTGATGTTTGCTGGCTTGAACATGCTCGGAGTCATCCTCGTCGGGCAAAAGGGAGAGACCTCCGTCGCGGCTGTGGGATTGGCAGGACAAGTGGCGTTTTTACTGCAACTCGTCCATTTTGGGATCATCAGCGGCGCGGCGATGTTCACCGCACAATTTTGGGGCAGGCAGGATGTGCCAAATCTGCGGCGCGTGCTTGGTTTGTGTTTGATGCTCGCGCTAACAGCAAGCCTCGTCTTTTTATCTCTCGCGCAATTCCTTCCCGAACAGATCTTGCGTATCTACTCCAAAGACAGCGAGGTGATTCGTCTCGGCACAAACTACATCCGCACTTTCTCGTGGACCTTCCTCTTCACCGCCGTCACCTTCAGTTACGCCTTCGTCATGCGCTCCACAGGTGACGTGAAAACGCCGACGAGCGTCAGCGTCGGCGCGTTGCTCCTCAGCACGTTTCTTTCCTACTCATTGATTTTCGGAAAATTCGGCTTCCCCGAAGTCGGCATTCAAGGCGCGGCGATTGCCGCCGTCATCGCGCGCGGGCTTGAATGCGTGACGCTCATCACCGTCACTTATTGGAAGAAATCGCCCGTCGCCGCGTCTTTGCGCCAACTTACCGACTTTGACCGCGTCTTTTTCGGCAAAGTCATCAAGCCCATGTTGCCAGTGATGTTGAACGAATTATTTTGGGCGTTGGGCATCACTACCTACAACGTGATCTACGGGCGCATGGGGACAGAATCGTTTGCCGCGATGAGCATCGTCGGCACCATTGAGCAGTTGGCTTTTGTGTTCTTTATCGGTATCTCAAACGCCACCTCCGTTCTTGTCGGCAATCGCATCGGCGCGGGGAAAGAAAATGAAGCGTACATTTTTGCAGGTCGTTCGCTCGGGCTTGCCGCAGTCGGCGGCGTTATCATGGGCGTGATCGTTCAACTCGTGAAAGCGCCTGTGTTGTCCCTGTACAACGTCTCACCAGAGGTGATTCAAAACGTGAGTAGCGTCCTCAACGTGGTCACCTTCTTTGTGTGGGTTCGCGTGAGCAACATGACCATCGTCGTCGGCATTCTGCGCGCGGGCGGCGACACGCGCTTCTCCCTCTTCCTCGACGGTATCATCATTTGGATCGTCGGCGTGCCGATGGCATATCTCGGCGCAAATGTTTGGGAACTCCCTGTTTCCCTTGTTTATCTCTGCATCATGTCGGAAGAATTTACCAAATACCTCATTGGGCTTCGCCGTTATTTTTCGCGCAAGTGGATTCACAACCTCGCCGCGCAGGTGGAGGGCGTTTAGCCACAGAGACCACAGAGTTCTCTGAGTTTTTTCTCTCAAAATCTCTGTGAACTCTGTGGCTTAGATTTTCTCCGCGTGGTTCAAAACATACTCCTCATAAGCCGACATCAACTTCTTCGTAATCTTTCCTGGACTCCCCTGCCCCACTCGCGCATCATCAATTTGGATGACTGGCACAACCCCGCGTGAGCTGGAGGTGATGAACGCCTCTTTCACAATGGACAGCTGGTCCAGCTTCAGCGAGCGGTATCTCACCCCCACTCCCCTCCCCCGCGCCACGCGGATGACCATCCTCCGCGTGATACCGAGGAGGATATCTTTGCGGGCAGTGTACACGCAAGGCGGGATGCCATCCCGCCCCACGATATAAAAGAAATTACTGGTCATCCCCTCCAATATTCTTCCATTCTTCACAAGCAGCGCCTCGAAGATTCCCTCGCTGGCAATGTGCTTGCGCTCCTCGTCGCTGGCGGAGATAAACGCCGTTGACTTCACACGCGGATCGTTGCGGTGAAGTGTCGTCGTTTCGACGCGCACGCCTTTCACGTAGACTTCACGCGGCAAAAGTTTCAACGGCTCAATTGAAATATAAAACTGCCCGCGCTTTGTCTCCATCACGCGGACGCGCGCTTCGTTGGGGCGAAAGGGTTGCAGTAACTGAATCAGGCTGAGGCGTAGAAAAGACGCGTCTGCATTCGGCAGTCGGCGCAAATGGGCGGAGAGTCCGATGACGCGCGCGCATGAGTCAAACGTGCGAAATGTAGAATAGTAGCCATCGGACAACTGCCGCGTCACCGCGTCGAGCGAGGAATTGTCGTCGAAGCGAATTTCATCCAGTTTTGTTTTTGTGATTTTCCAAGTGCGAATCATTCCATGTTTACCTGTCTACCTGTGTACTTGTTTACTCCAAAAGCATTATAAGCCTTGACACTTTTCGCGTGCGGGGTGTAAACTCGCCGTACGTCAAACTTAAGTTTGACGTACAAATCCCAAGAAAGGAGCGTGCGCGAATGTCCACGTTGATCAGCATCACCCCCTTGTTTGTTCCAGTTGACGCTGGATTCGTACCTTCTCGTAGCGCGCCCATTGACCGTTAGGTCTTTCATCCCTGTCGTTTCAGGCTGTGGCGTACTCGTCACAGCCTTTTTGTTTAAATCGTTTTGTGTGTAGCAGGCGCTCTCTTGCGCCGTCGGCGTTAGAGAACGCCGCCTACACAATAATTGGAGAATGCAATGACAACCATCGAACCCGCAATCACATTCGACTTCCGCAATACCGTGCACGAAAACCGCCTCAAGGGGCTTTGGCGCATGATGGTGGATTACCGCGTGCCGTATTTCGGCGCGACCGCCGCGCTTGCCGTTTCGGCGCTGTCGAAAACCTACACGTACCTCCTGCTCGAATATTTTGTTGACGATGTTCTCACGCAGAAAAAATTCATCGGCGGGAGTCTGGTCACATCTTCGCTTTGGATCGCGGCGGGATTCGTCCTGCTCGCGCTGGTGGAAGGAAGCGCCTCGTTTCTTTCGGGACGTTTAGCCGCGTACACCGCCGAAGGAATCACGCGCCGCCTGAGGGACTTCCTCTTCGACCACATCCAGCGTTTGAGTTTTTCGTATCACGCCACCACGCCAACAGGTGACCTGATCGAACGCGTCACCTCAGACGTGGATGCTCTGCGCCGTTTCTTCAGCGAACAAGGCATCGGCATGGGACGAATCATTTTGTTGTTCGTCATCAACTTTGTTGCCATTTTGAATCTCAACGTGAAGCTGGGATTGGTCTCAGTGGTGGTGATTCCTTTCATCTTGCTCGTCTCGCTGTGGTTCTTCAAGCGGGTAACGAAAGCCTACGAGGAATATCAAGCGCAGGAGGCGATCCTCTCCACCACCCTGCAAGAAAACCTGACGGGCGTGCGCGTGGTCAAAGCCTTCGCGCGGCAGGAGTATGAAAAATCAAAATTCGAGAAGGATAACTGGGGCAAATTCTTGAAGGGCAAAATCTTGCTGTTCATGCACTCGATGTTCTGGCCCCTCTCGGATATCGTGCTCGGCTTTCAAATGTTGTTCGGATTCATCTTCGCCGCGAACATGGCGATTCAAGATGAAATCACCATCGGCATGTATATTGCCTATGTCGGCTTGGTGGTGTGGCTGATCTGGCCCATCCGCAACTTGGGGCGCATCATCGTTTCGGCATCAACGGGATTGGTTTCGTACGGTCGCCTCATGGACGTAGTCAAGCAGGCGCGCGAACCGCTCCACGATGGGGCGAGCCAGCTCGAAGTCGCGGTACGAGGCGATATCGTCTTCGAGAATGTTTCGTTCATGTACTCGGACGGCAAATCCAATGCGTTGAAGGATATTTCCTTCCATGTGCAACCTGGGCAGGCAGTTGCCTTGCTTGGGTCAACGGGATCGGGCAAAACATCGCTGGTGAATCTGCTCCCCCGCTTCCACGAATACACGAGCGGACGAATCCTGCTCGACGGCGTGGAATTGAAAGATTACTCGCGCTCATTTCTGCGAAGGCAGATCGGCATCGTGGAGCAGGAACCGTTCCTGTTCAGCCGCTCAATCCGCGAGAACATCACGTATGGAGTCGGTCGTGATGTGACCGATGAAGAAGTGGAACGCGCCGCGAAAGCCGCCGCGATCCATGATGTGATCATGACTTTCCCCGATGGATACAAAACCATCGTCGGCGAGAAGGGCGTGACGCTCTCTGGCGGGCAAAAGCAGCGCACGACCATCGCGCGCACGCTGTTGAAGAATCCGCGCATTTTGATCCTCGACGACTCAACCTCCAGCGTGGACCCAGAAACGGAAGCCGAGATCCGCGAGGCGTTGAATGGACTGATGCAGAACCGCACCACGTTCATCATCGCGCACCGCATCCAATCCGTGATGGTCGCTGACTTGATCCTTGTGCTGGATAAAGGCGAAGTGATTCAAATGGGAACGCATGAGGAGTTGCTGGCGCAAGCGGATGGGATGTATCGTAGGATTTATGATATTCAGACGAGGATAGACGAGGAACTTGAAATAGAACTTTCAAGGATGAATGATGAAGGGTGAAGGTCGAAGACAAAGGCTCGTGCTGAGCACAGGTAAAGTTATGAACAAAGGAGAAACCGAAATGACAACGAATGACACCCCGCAGGATTTACGATCGCGCACTACAGAATTCGCATTGAGAATCGTCCGCCTTTACTCGAGTCTGCCGAAAAGCACGGAAGCCCAAGTGCTTGGAAAGCAAGTCCTTCGTTCTGGCACATCCATCGGCGCCCATTATCGCGAAGGACATCGGGCAAAGTCTGATCTCGATATTGTCAACAAATTTGGGTCGGCATTGCAGGAACTGGACGAAACCGATTATTGGCTTGACCTGCTCGTTCGAGCGGGAATCGTCCCAGCCGCAAAAGTCGCGCCGCTCATTAAAGAGACAAACGAACTGCTTGCGATCTTCACGACCATCGTTACGAAGATCAAGAAAAGAATGAACAAAAAATAAGGATGAAATACGAAGGATAAAGGATGAAAGACCAGCAAGAGAATTCATCCTTCATCATTCACCCTTCATCCTTTTTGGAGAATTACCATGTCCGAAGAATTAATTGAAATTGAAGAAGAAGAATTCACATCCCAACTCACCATGCCCGTGTTCAAACGGATCGCGAGCCTGCTCAGACCGCATTGGAAGTGGGTCGTCGGCTTTTTTATCACCATCGCGGCGACGTCCTCGACCGATGCGTACTTCACGTACCTGAACAAGGAGATCGTGGATACGGGTATCCGCTTGCATGATACCGCCGCGCTGACTCGCATCGCGTGGATCTACGGCTCGATCATTTTGTTTCAGGCGTGTACAGTGTTCACGTTTATCTACCTCGCGGGCGTGATGGGAGAACGTGTGCAATACGACATGCGCAGGATGTTGTTCAATCACTTGCAACAGTTATCGCTTTCGTATTACTCGCAGAATTCGGTGGGACGCCTGATCGCGCGCGTCACCTCGGATACGGGACGCGTCTCGGACCTCGTCAGCTGGGGCATCGTGGACTCGACCTGGGCGGTGATGAACATCACCACGTCGCTGATCTTCATGGCAATCATCAATTGGAAACTGGCGTTGATCGTGTTCACCATCATCCCGCTCATGATCTTTGTCGCCATCAAATTCCGCCAGTTCATTTTGGTGGAGTACCGCGTTTCGCGGCGCACAAACTCCAAGATCACGGGCGCGTTCAACGAAAACTTTCAAGGCGTGCGCGTGGTGAAGGCATTGTTGCGCGAAGACGAGAATACAAAAGAGTTTCAAGAGTTGACGACGACGATGTACAAATCGTCGTATCGAGCCGCGTGGCTGTCGGCGCTCTTCCTCCCCGCTGTGCAGATTATCGCCGCGATTGCGCTGGGACTCATCGTCGGCTACGGCGGACAGCAGATCACCATCGGCGCGATGACCATCGGCGGGATTCAAGCCTTCGTGTCGTATCTCACGTTCATGATGTGGCCCGTGCAAGATTTGGCGCGCGTCTACGCCGAGACACAGCACTCCATCGCGTCGGCGGAGAGAATCTTCAAGTTGATTGACACCCCGCCCGAAGTCCACGATAGAAGCGATGCGGTCGAGGCGAAAACGCTGATGGGCGAGATCGAATTCGACGGCGTGGATTTTTTCTACGAAGAGCGCAAGCCCGTCCTCACCGATTTTTCGCTGAAAGTTAAAGCAGGCGAGATGATCGCGCTCGTCGGGCCGACGGGCGGCGGAAAATCTACGATCGTGAACCTGTTGTGCCGATTCTACGAACCGCGCAAAGGGACGATCCGAATCAACGGGCATGATTATATGGATTACAAACTCGAGTCGATCCACAGCCGCATCGGGATCGTTCTGCAGACGCCGCATCTCTTTTCGGGCAGTGTGCGCGACAACATCCGCTATGGGAGGTTGTCTGCGACCGATGAAGAAGTGATGGATGCGGCGAAGATCGCGGGCGCGCATGATTTCATCGTGACGCTCGAAAAGGGATATGACCACAACGTCGGCGAAGGCGGCAACCTGCTGTCCGTTGGGCAGAAACAGTTGATCAGTCTCGCGCGCGCCGTGCTTGCCCGCCCCGAACTCTTCATCATGGACGAAGCCACCTCCAGCGTGGACACGCTCACCGAGGCGTTAATCCAAAAAGGCATGGAAGCGCTGATGCACGGACGCACGTCGTTCGTCATCGCGCACCGCCTCTCGACCATCCGCAAGGCGAATCGAATCGTGGTCATCGAAAATGGAAGAATCGCCGAGCAAGGCTCGCACGCCGAGTTACTCAAACAACGCGGGCATTACTACCGCCTGTACACGCAACAGTTCAGGCATGAACTGGAAAATCAATATGGGTTTACGGAGGCGGTTGGGGGGCAGACATCCGAAGTCTCGGAGACTTCGGATGTCTTGGGCGAGGCGATGGCGGCGGATTGATAGCCTCAGTGATCAGTGAATAGTTATCAGTGAACAGTGGGTCGGAGAATCTCCGACCCACTGTTGTTTGTTGGGTGCGCGAATCCGAGTTTCGTCTGGCGATGTTGCATTACCTGCAACATGTCTCCTCTACAGTTGGAGAAATTCACAACTTTGGAGGCGTAAGATGGCGCGGCCAGCGAATCACGAACGTGCAGAAAAAATCTATCGTAAATAGAAAAGCATCCAGGCAAAAAGGCAGGTTTTATCGCGCGTCTGCTTGGACTCAATCGCAGTGAGGTGACACGCTCTCTGCCTACTCTTGAAGAGAAAGGACTGTTTCTCTCCGAGGATGAAAAGGGTGGCTTATGGCCCTTCCGCAAATCGAAATGAAAATGTTGCAGTATTCTGGAGGGCCTTGTGCTATGCTGTTGCAGTGGAATAACCCCAACACGAGTTTGTGTTGCATGGAGCAGTTATGAGCGGAAAAACAAAAGCAGAACGATTAGAAGAAATGAAGCGGCTGTACATCCAGCGCGCCTATACCGATATTGAACTGGCGGAGAAACTGGACGTTTCGCGAGAGACTATCTTTCGAGACCGCAAAGACTTGACGAGCGATTACCCCGTTGAGCAGGACGATCAAGGGCGCTGGCACATCCCAAAGACAAAACTGATCTCCGAGATTAAACTCAATTTACACGAGGCGTTGACCTTATATCTGGCGGGACGTAAAACTTCGCGGCAGACGCGCTTTCACCAGCCGCATATCGTGAACGCAGTCGAGAAACTCGCCGCCACCCTGCGTCAGCCGATGACCGAGCGTTTGCTCAAATCTGCCGAGCGGTTATCGTCGCAGGAAAAGAATCCCGAAAAAGTAAAAATCATCGAAACGATCGCGCAGGCTTGGGTGGAGCAGAGAAAAGCGCGGATTGAGTATCAGGCTTTAGGGAGCGACGGACTCACTCGTCACACGATCAGCCCGTATTTGATCGAGCCGTCCATTTGGAGTGACAGCGTCTACGTCATCGCGCGGAGCGACTTCAACGATCAAATCTTCGCTTTCAAAATAGACCGCATCCTCTCGGCGTTTCTCTCTGGCGAGAATTACGAAATCCCCGAATCGTTCAACGACGAGCAGTTGCTCAAACACGCCTGGGGAATTTGGGTCGGCGGCAAGGACCCCGTCACGGTGAAACTGCGCTTTTCCCATGCTGTGACAAGGCGCGTGAAAGAAAGCATTTGGCATCCGCTGGAAAAGGTGGAAGATGCCGAAGATGGCGGCTGTATCTGGAGCGTGGACATTGCCGAATGGCGCGAGATGCTTCCCTGGATTCGCGGTTGGGGCGCGGATTGTGAGGTGTTGGAGCCGAAGGAGTTGAGGGAAGCGTTGGTGAGAGAGGCGCAGTCGCTGGCGGAGTTGTATCGGGTGGTGGAGATAGCAACGAAATATTACGGGCATTCGCTCAAAAATAGAGATAAATCCGAATGGCAGTTGTTGAAGACGCATCTAACTGACACGGCGAAAAAGGCTAGGGAGTTTGGGGAAGATGCGGGCGTTGGCGATTTGGCTCACACAGCGGCGTTGCTTCACGATATTGGAAAATATTCCAAAGCGTTTCAAAGACGGTTGGACGGCAATGGGCGTAAAGTTGACCATGCAACGGCGGGGGCAAGAGAGATACGAAAACTTTTTGAAAAGGATGGGCTTGAAAAAAATCTAGCAACCATGCTTTCGTATTGCATTGCTGGTCATCATACAGGGCTTCCTGATTACGGCGACGCTACTGACGTAGATGGGACTGGAACTTTACTGTCGCGGGTAGAGAAGAAAAAGCTGGAAGAGTACAGCGCCTATAAAACGGAAATAGACGTTTCATCTCTTGTGCTACAAGGGCGCAGACTAAGGACTTCAAACGAGGCATTTTCAGTCGCTTTTATGACACGTATGATCTTTTCGGCGCTGGTGGATGCGGACTTCCAAGATACAGAAACCTTTATGAAGCAGGAAGAAAAGCCACGCGGCGGATATGTCGGCATCGAAGAACTTTGCGAAACATTCAATGCCGCCACACAAAAATTTGATAATCCGCAAGGGGAAATTAATAAAAAACGTACCGAGACGTTGAAAGCGTGCAAAGAAGGAGCGGAACGAGATCAAGGCTTTTTTACTTTGACCGTTCCCACAGGCGGCGGAAAAACGCTGGCTTCGATGGCATTTGCTTTGAACCATGCCAGAAAGCATGGGTTGAAGCGAGTGATTTACGTCATACCGTTCACCAGCATTATTGAACAAAATGCGGCAGTGTTTAAAGAATACCTAGGCGATGAGAATGTGCTGGAGCATCATTCCAATTTCGATTGGAAAAAGGGAGATAAGACCAATCCCGATGACGCCGATGATGAAACCAAAGACGCTTTGGAAAAGCTCAAACTGGCTTCCGAAAATTGGGATATTCCGATTGTAGTTACGACCAATGTCCAATTCTTCGAGTCGTTGTTTGCCAATAAATCGCGGCAATGTCGCAAATTGCACAATATTGCCAAGAGCGTCATCATCTTCGATGAAGCGCAAATGTTGCCGCGTGAATATTTAGATCCTTGCATGTTGGCGGTCAAGGAATTGGTCACAAACTATGGCGTGAGCGCTGTCTTTTGTACAGCGACTCAGCCCGCGCTGAATCAGCGTTTGCCAAAAGTGACATTTACCGAGCTTGCCCCTGATCCGCAAGCCTTGTTTGATTTTTACAAGCGCGTGCAGGTAAAAAATATCGGTAAAACAGCCGACGCAGATTTGCTTGATAAGATTAAAGCATACGAACAAGCGTTGTGCATCGTCAACACGCGCAAACACGCTAAAGGCTTATTTGACCAACTCGAAGGCGAAGGAAATTTTCACCTTTCTACATTGATGTGTCCTGTTCATCGTAAAGAGATTTTGAAAACGATTCGGTCACTGCTTGCTGACAAAAGCAAACCAATTTGCCGCGTAATCTCAACTCAGGTAATGGAAGCGGGCATTGACGTGGATTTTCCCGTCGGCTTTCGCGCGCTGGCAGGTTTGGATTCGATCATTCAGGCGGCGGGGCGCGTGAACCGCGAGATGAAACGAGACGTCAGCGATATATATGTTTTCGATCCCGAAACGCCTTTTATCAAGAAGACGCCCATCTTCATCAAGCAAGGCGCGGCGCTTGCCGAGAGCGTGATACAGAAATTTGACGGGCAGGTTGATTCAAAAGCCGCAATTGAAGATTACTTCAATTCGTTATATTACGTGCAGGGTAAAGGGGCATTTGACGTGAAGAAGATTTTATCCTGCTTCAATAATGGGATTGAGTTCGAGTTCAAAAAGGCGGCGGATGAGTTTAGCATGATTGACAATAATACGGTTTCAGTTGTCATTCTCTACAATGAGGAGGCGAAAGATTTAATTGAAAAAGCCAGAAATCACCCGTATCCGTTCACGTTTGCCAGACAGTTGCAAATGTACACGGTCAATATTTATGAGAAGGAGTTTGAAAAACTACAAAGCAAAGGAGTGATTGAAACAGTAAATGATACCTACCAAGTTTTGACTGAGAAAAGTATGCAAGAGTTCTACAACGCGAAAACGGGTCTCGCCCTGCCTGCGGATGCGGGCGGAGACGCGCTGTTTTTCGACGGTTAACTATGTCATTGCGAGGCGGAGCCGAAGCAATCTTCCCATTACAAGGAGATTGCTTCGCCGCAACAATCGTGGCTCGCAATGACATACAAAATAATTAGGAGGCTCATTCTATGGGATACGGAATCAAGATTCGAGTAAGCGGCGATTACGCCTTGTTTACCCGCCCCGAAATGAAGGTGGAGCGCGTCAGTTATGACGTTATCACCCCATCGGCGGCGCGTGGAATCATCGAAGCGGTGTATTGGAAGCCCGCCATCCGCTGGGTGATAGATAAAATACACGTTTTGAAACCAATTGAATTCACCAACATTCGGCGCAACGAGGTGAGCGAGAAGGCTTCGGAAAGAAAGCCTTATCTGGTTGCCACTGAAATCCGTCAGCAACGCGCCGCGCTGGTTTTGAAAAATGTGGAATACATCATCGAAGCGCATTTCGACATGACCGATCAAGCAGGCGAGACAGATACGGTGGAAAAGCATTACAACATCATCCTTCGCCGCCTGCGCAAGGGACAGCAATTCCACGCCCCTTGTTTGGGGACGCGCGAGTTCGGCGCAAAAGTAGAATTGATCGAGGACGGCGAGCCCATCCCGCAAAGTCCGCTTCCCGATATGGAACTCGGCTGGATGTTGCATGATCTGGATTTCTCCGACTCAGAGGACATCAAGCCAGAATTCTTTCGCGCCTCTCTCAAAAATGGCGTGCTGGATTTGACGAATTTGGAGGTGCGACAATGATTCTTCAAGCGTTATCGCGTTACTACGATATTTTGTCCAATGATCCCGATAGCGATATTGCGCCGCCTGGATATAGTGCCATCGGAATTAGTTTCGCGCTAAACGTCTCGGCAAAGGGAGAATTGTTGGACGTTTTACCACTTTTCCAACAGGTGCAGATCAAGAAAAAAGTAGAAGAAAAACCGCGTCGCATGATTGTGCCAGAACAAGTAAAGCGCGCAGTCAATATTTCCGCAAATTTCTTGTGGGATAACTGTGTTTATGTTTTGGGCATTTCTGATAAAGAGGCAAAAGACCCAGATTACGCGATAAAGCGCTTTGAAGCCTTTCGGAGTTTGAATACGGAAATTCTTAGCAAGGTTGGCAATTCTGTATCCAAAGCGGCTATCGCCTTCTTTGAAAACTACGATCCTGCAACGGGAAGAGAACATCCTAAAGTAAAGGCACATCTCGAAGATATTGTCAAAGGCGGCAACTTGGTCTTCATGTTTGACGGGAAGTTTGTCCATGAAAACGAGGAAATAAAACGTACTTGGGAAAAATATAAAGGCGCGAGCGATGCGGAATTAATCCAATGTCTTGTTACAGGCGAAACTGCTCCGCTTGCCCGTTTACATCCAAGTTTGAAAGGGATTCGAGACGCCAACCCAACTGGCGCGACATTGGTTGGATTTAATGCGCGCGCATACGAATCTTACAACCGTGAACAAGGAATGAATTCCCCCGTTAGCGAAAAAGCCGCGTTTGCATACACTACGTCGCTGAATTATTTGCTTTCGTCAAGCAACGAAAACAAAAAATTCTACATTGGCGATACTACCGTAGTCTATTGGGCAGAAAGCGAGCAAAAGGAATATGCCAAAGCCTTTTTAGGCTTGTGCGAGCCCGAAGAAGTAGAGATTCCTGCCGAAGAAGTAAAGCCTGCGCGAGATAAGAAAGCCGAGAAGAAAATCAAGAAGGTGGCAGAAAAAATCAGGCGCGTGCAGGCATTGGACAACACAAAGAAACTTCTTGAAGATTTGGACGGCAATACGCGCTTCTATGTGCTGGGACTTGCCCCGAATGCGGCGCGTGTTTCGGTGCGTTTCTTCCACAGCGATCCCTTCGATAAAGTTGTTGAGAAGATCATGCAACACTACAAAGACCTTGAAATTATCAAGGAATTTGAAGACCAGCATACCTACCTGACTATTCAGGACATTCTCAAAGAGACGGTTTCCCCAAAGGCTTCCGATCAATCCGCCGCGCCCTTACTGGCTGGGTCAGTCTTCCGCGCTATCCTTGAAAACGCGCCATATCCTGCCGCGCTGTTCAACTCGATCATCAACCGTGTCCGCGCCGATCAGGATGAAAAGTATACAAAGAAAATCAATTATGCGCGCGCGGCTATTCTCAAAGCCTATTTGCTTCGTAAATATCGTCGTCAACCCCAACACCCAATTCAGGAGGTATTAGTTATGTCGCTCAATGAGCAATCTACAATCCCAGCATATTTGTTGGGACGCCTATTCGCCGTTTTGGAAAAAGTCCAACAGGAAGCCATCGGCGATATAAACGCGAGCATCAAAGATCGCTATTTCACGTCTGCCTGCGCCGCGCCGCGAACCGTATTCCCCACTCTTCTGCGGCTTTCTCAGCACTGGATTTCCAAAGCGGAATACGGCTATGCCAGCGACCGCCGTATTCAAGACATTTTGAATCTGCTTGATGTGGAAAAGAATCCCATTCCCGCGCGTTTGACATTGGACGAACAGGGCATATTCGTTCTTGGATATTACCACCAGCGCGCGGCGTTCTTTGTCAAAAACAACAAGTCCAACGAAACAACCGAAACCAACTAATCCAAAGGAGAATTAAATCATGACCACCCCTATTTCCAACCGCTACGAATTTGTCTTGCTCTATGATGTGGAGAACGGCAACCCCAACGGCGACCCCGACGCGGGCAACATGCCGCGCATTGACCCTGAAACGGGCTATGGCATCGTGACTGATGTGGCGATTAAACGCAAAGTCCGCAACTATGCCGAATTGGTGAAGGGCGACTCAAAGGGATATCGCATTTACGTCAAAGAAGGCACGCCTCTCAATCAAAACCATGTGGAAGCCTATGAAGCCGTTGGTCTCAAAACAAAGGCTAATGCGACTTCTGCCAAAGTGAGTGAAGCCCGTCAATGGATGTGCGCCAACTTTTTCGATGTCCGCACTTTTGGCGCGGTGATGAGCACAGGCGATAACTGTGGGCAAGTGCGCGGACCCATTCAAATCAATTTCTCGCGCAGTATTGACCCGATTGTCCAGCAGGAAGTCACCATCACGCGCCAGACCGTGACCAAGATTGAAGACGCTGAAAAGGAACGCACAATGGGGCGCAAGCATATTGTCCCTTACGCTTTGTACAAAGTTGAAGGTTATGTCTCCGCAAAACTGGCGAACGACGAAAGCAAAGGCACAGGCTTTTCCGAAGATGATTTGAAACTATTCTGGGAGGCGCTGGTCAATATGTTCGAGCATGATCACTCCGCCGCGCGCGGCAAGATGGCGTCACGCAGACTCTTTGTCTTCAAGCACAAAGACGAGCTTGGAAACGCTCCTTCGCATAAGCTCTTTGACATGATTAAGGTCGAGAAGAACGATGGCGTGGTCATCCCGCGTAAGTTCGGCGATTACTCTGTGAAAGTGGAAGGCAACGCTCCCGAAGGCGTGGAGTTGATCGAGAAACTATAGAAAGATAATGTCGTTGCGAGGAGGGCGCTCTTCCCGACGAAGCAATCTCCTGTTACATGGGGATTGCTTCGGACAAAGAACAAGAGCGTCCTCGCAACGACATAAACCATGACCACCGAATACACCCAAGACGACCTTCTGCCCCTCTCGGGCATTCAGCACTTCCTATTTTGTCGCAGGCAGTGGGCGTTGATCCACATCGAACAACAGTGGAAGGAAAACGCGCTCACTGCCGAGGGGCGGATTATGCACAAGCGCGTGGATGACCCGTTCTTTACCGAAACGCGGAACGGAGTCGTCACCGCGCGGTCTGTGCCTGTGGCTTCGTATCGGCTGGGGTTGTCGGGCGTGTGCGACGTGGTGGAGTTCACCCCCCTCCAACTCCCCCCATTTTTGAAGAAAATGGGGGGAGAGAAAGAGGAGGATGGAGGCGAGGGAGTTAAGTTGCCGAACCGTGAAGGACTGTATCTGCCTGTGCCAGTGGAATATAAACGCGGCAAGCCCAAACGCGAACCTGTGGATGAAGCGCAACTATGCGCGCAGGCGTTATGTCTCGAAGAAATGCTCTCGACGGACATCCCGCGCGGATATTTGTTCTACGGCGAAACCCGTCACCGCGAAGAGATCGAATTCACGCCCGAACTGCGGACGCTCGTGCGGGATATGTCTGCTGAGATGCACAATTATTTCAGTCGAGGTTACACTCCGAAGGTCAAGACGCACAAAGGCTGTCGTTCCTGCTCGCTGGCGGATATTTGTTTGCCAGTGTTGAACGAGAAGGTCGTTGCGGCGTCGAGCTATATCAAGCAGAATATAGAAGGTTAATGTCGTTGCGAGGAGCGCTCTTGCTCTTTGCGACGAAGCAACCCCCTGGTAACTGGAGATTGCTTCGTCGGGAGGAACACCCTCCTCGCAAAGACACGGAATGGAGTGTTGTATGGCAGTTGAAAAGCAATATTGCGTTTACATTATAACTAATGCCCACAACACTGTTCTATATACTGGCGTGACCAATAACCTGGCGCGTAGAGTGTACGAGCATAAAAACGGACTTGGCGGTGTGTTTACCAAAAAATACAACGTCCACAAGTTGGTCTATTATGAAATTGGCAACGACATCAACGCGGCAATTGCGCGTGAAAAGCAGATCAAAGGTGGCTCGCGGCAGAAGAAGATTGATTTGGTAAACAGTTTGAATCCGAAGTGGAACGATTTGTATGAGGAAATATCGTGAATACCTGTCGTTGCGAGCGAAGCGAAGCAACCTCCCAGTCATTGGGGGACTGCTTCGTTCCTCGCAGTGACATTTCAAACAGGAGATTGCTTCGACGGAAGGTCACCGTCTCGCAATGACATGAAACCACGATGTCGTTGCGAGGAGCGCACTTGTACTTTGTGACGAAGCAATCTCCTCGAACCATAAGATTGCTTCGCAAAACCCGCTCGCAACGACATGCCATAAACGGGAGATTGCTTCGTCGTCGCTCCGCTCCTCCTCGCAATGACATGAAAGTAAATTTATGAAACATCTCGGAAACGTCCTCTACATCACCACCCCCGAAGCCTTTCTTTCTCTTGATGGCGAAAATGTCGTCATCAAAAAGGAAGACGCGCAAGGCGCAAGCACGTCCACGCGCCTGCCTTTGCATAACCTTGATAACATCATCTGCTTCACATGGCAGGGAGCCAGCCCCGCGTTGATGGGCGCGTGCGCCGAACGAAACATCGGGTTAACTTTTCTCTCGCCAAACGGACGCTTTCAGGGGCGGGTCACGGGTCGGGTGAAGGGAAATGTCCTCCTGAGGAAGAAACAGTTTGAATGGTCGGAGAAAGAGGCGCAGTACGTTCCCATCGCGCAATCTTTTTTGTTGGGGAAAATCTCCAACTGCCGCAAAGTCCTCGAGCGCGCCATCCGCGACCATGCCATGCTGGTTGATGTTGAGTCGCTCACGGGCGCGTCGTCTTTTATGAAGGAGACGCTCAAGGCGATCCCGCAATGCAAATCCACGGGCGACCTGATGGGCTTTGAGGGAAGCGCGGCGAAGGTTTACTTCGGCGTGTTCGACCATTTGATTTTGCATCAGCGCGACGTTTTTTTCTTCAAGGAGCGGAATCGCCGTCCGCCTTTGGATAACATGAACGCGCTTCTCTCCTTCCTTTACACGCTCTTGACGAATGAATGCGCCTCAGCCCTGGAGACGGTTGGTCTTGACCCCTATATCGGATTCCTGCACCGAGACCGCCCTGGGCGCCCGTCGCTCGCGCTCGATCTGATGGAGGAACTGCGCCCTGTGCTGGTGGATCGGCTGGCGCTCTCGCTGGTGAATCGCAAACAGATTAATGGCAAAGGCTTCACGCAAAAAGAAAGCGGCGGCGTGTTGATGGATGACGATACGCGCAAGGCGGTTTTGGTCGCGTGGCAGGAACGCAAGAAAGAGGAATTGATTCATCCGTATTTGAAAGAGAAGATTCCGTTTGGGTTACTGCCGCATGTTCAAGCCATGCTGTTGGCTCGCTATCTGCGCGGCGACTTGGACGCGTATCCGCCGTTCTTTTGGAATTGATCATGTCATTGCGAGACGTCGCTCTTGCACTTTGACGGCGAAGCAATCCCCTCGAAAAATAGGGGGTT
Organism: Anaerolineales bacterium; assembly: GCA_044222305.1. Taxonomy (GTDB): domain Bacteria; phylum Chloroflexota; class Anaerolineae; order Anaerolineales; family Villigracilaceae; genus Defluviilinea. The sequence goes on along the minus strand of JBGANO010000033.1, from coordinate 1,349 downwards.
GCTTCGTCGGGAAGAGCGCCCTCCTCGCAACGACATAGGAGCCTGATTATGATGGTGCTTGTCACGTACGACGTAAAAACCGAAACGAAAGCAGGGCAATCTCGCTTGCGACGCGTCGCTAAAAAATGTCAGGATTACGGTCAGCGCGTGCAGAACTCGGTCTTTGAATGTTTGATTGATTCTGCGCAATTGAAGCAGTTGCAAGATAAATTGCTCAAAATCATTGATCCCGAAGTGGATTCGCTCCGCTTTTACTATCTCGGCGATCATTGGAAGAGCCGCGTCGAACATATCGGCGCGAAACCAAGCATTGATTTGGAAGGGACGATTATTGCATAGCGTATGTCATTGCGAGTCTTCGAGAAGCAATCCCCCTGCGAACCAAATGCTCACATGGATACATGGCAAGGTTCGCAGAAAATTCCGCACTTTAACAACTGAATATTGTAATAAAACCTGATTTTTACAAATTTTGCAGGTAGAATAAGAACAGCAAGACCAATATCTGGCGGTGAAGATATTTTTTTACCCAGATATTGCGGTCGCTCCCTTCATTGGGAGCGTGGATTGAAACCGGATGGACGATCTGTTTGCTTTGCATCACCGCGCGGTCGCTCCCTTCATTGGGAGCGTGGATTGAAACAAATACTAATTCGGGCATATCCGCCAACTGTTGCGTCGCTCCCTTCATTGGGAGCGTGGATTGAAACGTGACAGCATTAGAATCCTCTCATAAACCCCTAGTCGCTCCCTTCATTGGGAGCGTGGATTGAAACTATTGAGTTCATGCAAGTTTTGATTGCCGAAAATAGTCGCTCCCTTCATTGGGAGCGTGGATTGAAACATCCGCGTCCAGCGGCGTCGTAATCGCGGTCGCGTCGCTCCCTTCATTGGGAGCGTGGATTGAAACACAGATAAAATCAAATCGTCAATCTTCTCTGGCAAGTCGCTCCCTTCATTGGGAGCGTGGATTGAAACAGCATGTAGGACACGGGCGGGGGCGAGACAGTGCGTCGCTCCCTTCATTGGGAGCGTGGATTGAAACACGCGCTTGATAAACGAGAAGTCGGTACGCCCGGTCGCTCCCTTCATTGGGAGCGTGGATTGAAACAGCGGCTCGGGTAGCGTGACCATCCCATTAGGCGTCGCTCCCTTCATTGGGAGCGTGGATTGAAACACACACCAGGCTTGATCGGCGGGCAAGGCGGCGGTCGCTCCCTTCATTGGGAGCGTGGATTGAAACGCCAATTCCTCGCCAATCTGGGCTGGCTGGCTAGTGCAGAATCAGGAAACATTTTAGGATTTCACCAAGAAAGGTAATACAGGATTAGCGAACACGTCGCAAACTC
>JBGANO010000032.1:0-42234 GCA_044222305.1 Anaerolineales bacterium | reverse complement strand
GCTGGCGGAGGCGTTTTTCGAGGCGGGGATTCAACTCAAAGAAACGGGACCCATTCAACCCGTCGAAAAAGAAGCGACTGCCAGGGAGTTTGAGTTGGAATGGGAGGTCATCGAATCCGATTTGGCGGGGATGGTCGGGGAGCAGGAAATCCAAACAATGAAGGCGTTGGATGCGGCGGCGCGAGGACGCGGCGAGCGTGTTCTGCAAGTGCCTACGTATTTCGCATGGGGGCGGGTTTAATCTCGATCGTTTCGCTCGCGTAATATTGAAATAACAGCCACACCGACGCCGCGCCGAGCAAATGCCAGATGGCGTGCCCTTGAATGAGGCTGGTTTGGATGCAAAGGATGCGGGCGATATCGAATGTCCAAATAATAAAGGCAATGGCGAGCAGGATGATTCCGAGGCGCAATTTGTTGGCGGCGATGATCGGTGTTTTTTGTTTTAGATAATATGCTTCAAAGAGCAGGGCAATAACAAGAACAATGGCAAAGACGAACCGACGGGTATCGGGCAGGGAGATCTGCAACACGCTGAGAAAAAGGATGAGAGCGAGACACAGCCCGCGCGTGGCGGCGAAGCGCAGATTCCAGATCCGCTCGAAGGCGTAGACCAGCATGAGCGTTGCCAGCATGAACATGCCCAACACGTCGAAGAATTGACCGGTGAAGGTGAGCGAGGCGTGATAGAACGCGCTTCCGAGGCCGATGATGAGACACGACACGCCGAAGATGACGGCATGACCAAACGAGAAACGCCGCATTTCTTTCGAGGGAATCAACGCGAACATTCCGCTGAAGATATATCCCAACGACGAAATCGTATTCGCCCTCTGGCGAATCGGGCTGTTGTAATTTGGCAGTTCGCAGAAACAGCCGCGTTGCAGGCACGTGGCGGGATGCCAATCCACCCAAATGGAGGCGGGCAGGCTCATCAATACGCCGACTGTTATGGCGGAGATCAACAAGGCGATCAGAATAGGAAGCGCGTTTTTCATCGCGCTTGAGTATACAGAAATTCGCGGAGATTGGCGCAAATTAGCGGACAAAATACCCATTCTGCATAAATCCTGAACTTTTAAAAATCCGCGCGAAACCGTGTTGTCCGTGAAACTTGTACTGAGCCTGTCGAAGTATCCGTGTCCAAAATATTCGCGCGCGCGGCAATTCCCAGAAACCCGTGTTAAACTTAACCCATGGAAATCTGTTACTTGCTCGCCTTTCCCGATTCAGACGACGGCAAAGCGCGACCCACCGAACCATTCAAAGGGCTGAGCAAAGACGCGCCTTATTTTCAACCGGTGGATATCGACCTCGTCGCGCTTGGCGAAGAGACATTTCTATTCGAGGGGTATGCGATCAACGTTACACGCCATCGCTACGACGACTGCGTGCAAATGATCGAATGTCGTTATCAGATCAGCGATCCGTTCGCCGCGCCTGTCCTGCTCACGCGAACGAACTTGCAAAACGTGTTGCAATCGCGCTACATTCCCGAACAGCATCGCCGCAGTGGGTTGTTCGAGGAGTATTGGATTCTGCTGGTACAGGACTCGTCACCCACGCCCGATCAATGGATCGAGAAGAACGCGCTGGGGCTTGCCAACTTCATCCGTTCGCAACGCGATGTGTTCGACACCGAAGAGATGCGCGAGATCCTCGGCTCGCGCGCGCGTTACTCTGCCGACGAACTCACCCTCATAGACTGGGAAGGCGCGGTCATTATCGCGCCGCAAGCCGATTTCCGCTCCGACATTGCCTTGCTCAAGATCGGCAACTATCAATTACTGCGTTACCGCATGTTAGACAAGTCCATCGAAGACCTGCTCGACAAGATCAGCGAATCGTTCTTTCAAAAATCGCGTCGTCCACGCGCCACGCGCGGGCTCATCCGTCAACTGGCGGAGCATCGTCTTGAGATCATGCTCGATTTCGAACGCGCCGAACAAAGCCTCCTGCTCATCGGCGATTGGTACACCGCCAAACTCTACGAGATCATTCACAACGAACTGTATCTCAATGACTGGAAGCAGACCGTGCGCGACAAACTGGACAGGCTCGAGAACATCGTCCAAACCATCAAAGATAACCTCGCCGTTTCATGGGAAAATTTGCTCGACCGTATCCAACTCGCGCTGTGGATCGTCATGCTCGTCGGTTACCTGTACCTGTATTTTCTGGATGCCGGCTGGATCATCATCTCACCCAAATAGACTCATGCTCAGACGAAAACTCCTTCTCACAACGATCGCGCTTCTTTTCTCGACGCTAGCCTGCCGCGCCGCCACCCGGCTAATTATCCCCGACACGCCGACTCCGCTCCCACCCACACCGGTGCCGCCCACCCCTACGTTGATCCCCCCCACGCCGACGCCCACCCTGCCCGCCGAAGCCAGTTGCCCCGTCCAGGTTGCGGATATTCTGGAGGCTTCCCTCAACTTCGAAAGCAGTTCCGATGAATCGCTGGAGGATGAAATCTACCTCGTCACCTACGGCGTGAACGGAGATGATCTCGGCGACCCATTTTTCGAGTCGGTGCCGACCAAATTCCGCGACGAGCAGGACGACCGCGCCGCTCACGAAGAGATTTGGAATTTATTCACCAGCCTCATCCCTCCCGAAGAAAGAGACTTTATCGTAGCCTTCGCCATCATCACCGACGGCGGCAGTGACGTGCTTGCCTCCGTCGGGCAATCGGAAGATAACGCTGAAGAGTGGTTGCTCGAAGTGGACATCCTCGACTCGGATGATCGACGCGCCCTGACCTTCACCCTGCTCCACGAATTCGCCCACTTGATGACGCTGAACTCCTCGCAAGTGCCGCCAAACCTGGCGGTATTCGACGATCCGTCCAACGACGAGGTTTATCAACGTGAACTCGCCGCCTGCCCAAATTACTTCCCGGGCGAAGGGTGCAGTAACGCGGATTCATACATCAACCAGTTCTTCGACCAATTCTGGTTCAACCTGTACGCGGAATGGCAGGAGATCGATGTGATCGAGGATGAAGACGAGCGCTACAACCAACTCGACGACTTCTACAACAGCTATGAAGACCAGTTTCTCAGCAATTACTCCGTCACCAGCCCCGCGGAGGATATTGCCGAAGCGTTCGCGTTTTTCATCCTTTCACCCAAACCGCCAGCCGATTCGATCGCCAATGAAAAGATCCTGTTCTTCCACGAGTTCCCTGAATTGGTGTTATTACGGGGGCATGTCTTGAATCAACTTTGCGTTGAGTTCCCGCAATGAGCAACAACGAGGTTGCATCCACCCGGTCGGATTCAATCTGGCGCAAAGCCATTTTGCTGATCGGCGGAATCACCCTCCTGTGTTGCTTTGGGATGTTGGGATACTTCGGATTATTATTTTATGTGGTGGATCGGGATGTTTCCCTGATTCCTTCGCCGACCCTCGACCCCAATTGCGGAGAAACCACCTGTTTAAATGCCTGCCTGCGAGTCCTGCCCGACTTTGTAAAGATGAATCTGTCCGAACATAAAAATGAATTGGATCAAAAAGCAGGAGGATATGTGCTTGCAAGCTACTGGATTAAACAAACCGACGGAAAACTGTACAAGCTGGCCAACTCTCCGGTTCCCTCTTATTTACAGCCCTACCAGGACGATACCGACTTACATGCCCGTATCTGGAAGTACACAAAACAAATTTTCGACACCGGGGATCAAGCGCGTATTTCCTATATCACTTTTTATGCGGACACCCATGTAGATCGCTATGCCGCCAGTGTGTGGATGGCGTCCAGTGGGAAATGGACCCTGAATGTAAACCTGGCGGAACTCGGCAACGCCTGGGATACTTTGGGAACAATCCTCCACGAGCACGCTCACATTCTGACCTTGGATGATTCGCAGGTGACAGGCATTGGACCCTGGTATGACGAGGAAATCGATCGGAAAGATTTCGACGCAAAGTCCAACTTGTGCGGCGACCAATTCTTCACAGGCGCGGAATGCGCGCGCGATACTGCGTACCTCAACGAATTCGGAAAGCGTTTCTGGCATGGTCAGTTATACGAGGATTGGGTGACCATCTTCCTGCAAGAGATCGAGACAGAGGAGCGTAGCCTCGCCCTGGACGAATTCTATTTGAAATATCAAGACCAATTCGTCACCGCGTACGCCGCCACCAACCCGTCGGAAGATATCGCCGAATCATGGTCGGAATTCATCCTGCGCCCCAAACCTGTGGGAGACTCGATTGCCCAGCAAAAGATCCTCTTCTTTTATGAATACCCGGAGCTGGTCCAATTGCGGGGGAAAATTCTATCGACAATTTGTCAGTTTGCGGTTGCGCAAACTGGCACACCCACCCCGCAAACACCGGCGGTTCAATTAACCCCACCTTAAGGGGAAACGCCTGCCAATATTTGGCAGTATAATCCCGCCACATGGAATCGCTTCAACCGCCCCTCACCGAACAGAGTTCCCCGCCTACGGGCGAAACAGACCAGCCCGTCGAATGGAAGCGCCCGTTGCGCGACATGCTCGAAACGCTTCTGCTTGCCGTCGTCTTGTATTTTGGCATCAACGCCGTCTCTGCCCGCGTCCGCGTGGATGGGTATAGCATGAACCCGTCGCTCGAAAACGGCGAATACATTCTCGTCAACAAACTGGCGTATAAACTCGGCGCGCCCGTTCGAGGCGATATCGTTGTCTTTATCTTTCCGCTCGACCCGCAACAGGATTTGATCAAGCGCGTGATCGGTTTGCCCGGTGATACGGTCATGGTCGAGAACGGACGAGTGCTGGTCAACGGCTTGCCGTTGGAGGAACCATACATTGCCTCGGCGCCGTTTTACAACGGCTCATGGCAGGTGACCGAAGGAAACCTGTTCGTGCTGGGCGATAACCGCAATGAGTCGAAAGATTCGCACGAGTGGGGCTTGCTCCCCGTGGAAAATGTGATCGGCAAAGCCGTTGTCATTTATTGGCCCCCTCCCAAATGGGAGATCATCAACCATATCGATGTGGCTTTTGCCGCGCAATGAAACTATACACATGAGCGAAAAAACCAACGCCGCCCCCCACCAACCTCACCCAGACCGCGCCCCGTGCAATGAATGTTCCGCGGGCATTATGCACTTGCGCCACATCACCTATTTCACCTGGCTCGGCGAGGAACTTGTGACCGTGCCGAACTTCCCCGCCTGGATCTGCGACCTGTGCGGACGGCGCGAATACGACGAGCGCGCCATCTCGTGGTTGACGATGCTCCTTAGCCCTGAAACGGGAAAGCCCACGCGCCGCGTCAACCGCGCACCCAAGCCTGCCCCGCCCACACTGAATCATCCCACCCCCCCGCTGGATTAACCCGCCCAACCATGGACTCTTCCTCTCGAACATATCGCTTCCTCCCCGCCGACTTGTACACCGCCGGTTATCGCATCGTCGGCAAGGTAATGGCTGGCACGAGCGGCATCATGGGGACGATGAACGACCGCACGAAATCGCATCTCGAGGTGCATGACGCGCGGCTGGCGCGCATCCACATGCCTACAAAACTGGTGGATCATTTTGAAGTGGTGCGGCTGGTGAAGACCAATATTTTCGCGTTGTGCGCCGCGCGGCGTGAAGACCTGGGACCCGCGGCGGTGGTGCGCGGCGGATATTCCAATGCCGCGCCTGTCCTTGCCCGCGTCACCTCGCAAGTGTACGAGGTGGAAGGGAAGCTGGAGATCTCAGGGCGGTTCGATTTTTCGGTGCTGATCTCGGATACCACGCGCGACTTCATCCCGGTCTTCGATGCCGTGTTGGGAGCCATTCTCATCCCCAACCTCAAAGTGGAAAGCCCCGCCATGCTGTTCAACCGGGTGTTCATCGATATGATGGCGCTCCTCAACCAGCGGGCTAAAGAGGATAAGTAAACAATTGCTTGACCGTTGCAAGGCGGGGTGATAAAATCCGCCCGCTTTACAAATGAAAGTTTGCCCCCATCGTCTAGTGGACTAGGACGCGGCCCTTTCAAGGCCACGACCGGGGTTCGAATCCCCGTGGGGGCACAATCCCCGTGGGGGCACACCCTGAGAGAATCCCGCTGTTGCGGGATTTTTGTTTTACGACCGTTGTCCCCACAGGGGGGATGTTATTCGAATCCCCATAGGGCACTAACAAAACATGACACGCCGCAAGGCGTGTTATTGTTTTGAAATAGCGATTGTAATCCTGCGGGTTGAAGGGATTCGGCACGAGGCTGTCCGCGCTGAGGAAGCGTCCCAGCTTGAGTGAATACCCCCTGCGCTCCGCTTCGGGGGCGCTTCGCGAAATCTCTGACTGGTAGTGGTAGATTCCCAAGCCAGCGATATTCCGTTGACCTGTGAATAACTTATCGGTGTACAGTGTGCCAGTTGCAAGACGCGTCTCGCCGAAGGGATAATACCTCTGCTCGCCGACGATGTTGCCCGTTGAACCTGTCACAACACTGGCTGAACCGAGGTGATCCTTCAACATATAGTAGAGTGTACCATTGACCCGCATCGCTCCGCCAGCGGGGTAGTACGTTGTCGTGCCGGTCACTGTGCCGCCAGCATTCTTGTTGACTTCATAGAGTCCGCCCACGTAGATGGTTCTGCTGTTGTTGGGGTTGATCTTTTTGACGAGATTCCCATCGCCATCGTAGAGGAATTGCATAGTTTCCGCCAACTACTGATTACTGATCACCAATGTACTGATAACTATTTTCCCTCACCCACCCAAACGATACGTGTGATACGCGTTCAAGCACGGGTTGCCCCAGGCGATGCGCATCTCGCGCGCGGTCAGGTCGATGACCAGCGCGGAAATGGTGCTCTCGCGGTCCATCGGGTCGATGCCGGCGATATTGTGATTGCAAATGGAGTTCGGAAGGTTCACGTGATCCTTCTGGATCGCCTGCAAGGTCTCGATCGTATGGGTCGAGTTCTCGCGCAATAATCGGTTGGCGCGGAAGTAACGCACGCGCGACGAGATCAACTCCTCGGGGTCTTTCTCGATCTCTTTCATTGTCTGCGAAAGATAATGATTCGTGTGAACCATGTACCCGTCTGTGCCGTGCAGGATGTCGAAGCGTTTCGCGGAGACCTCCACCGAATACATCTCTCCGCTTTCGTGCGCGAGCAGGTGGTTGTAACCCGCGGCGCGGCGCGAGATGAGCATCCGCCCGATGGCGCCGGAAATGCGACGCGAAGAAAGAACGGCGCGCGCAACAACCAGGCGGGGAATCCCGATGCGGGAATCGTTCGGGTAGACCGAGTCGATCAATTGGGCGATGCCGTAGGCGTTGAATCCCACGTTGGGGAGCAGTCCGCCGTACGTCATGGCAAGAAACGGGGGTTCCTCCTTTGGCTTCGCCGAGATCACATACACATCGTTCTCGTCTTCGGGCACCCAATCCTCGTTATGTGCCGCCAGCACGTGACCATCCGCCGAGCGCTGTTCGTTGACCGCAAAACTGGTACAACGCGTAAGATGCAAGGCGTCCATCGTCACGGCTTCCATGGCATTGAGCGCCACCACATCATCGAAAAGCACATTCGCCCCCTCGGCGATGCCGCGCATTTCGTCCACATACTGCGGATAACGCTCCTCGGCAAACGGCAAATATTTACGCGACTGGATCTGCGCGCCCCCCCAGGTGAGTTCAAGGGTGTTATACGATTGGTCGATCAACACGCGGGCATTCTCGATGCTATGCCGAACCTGTTCGCGCCTCGCTTCGCCGACCTGCCTGCCCATTTCGCGATGCGTGCCTGAAACCTCCACCAGCGGCGGGGGAGAATTGTGAAGTATCGTATTCGGAATTGGGGTTTGTTGTAACGCCATGAGTCCTCCAAAAAAATCTCTACCGTAGATGAGAAGATTTTTACCGCCAAAACCTGCGCTACGACTGAAAGGAGTGTCGAGATGACTCCAAGGTCGCCAAGTTAAAAAGGTTTTCTTTGCTTCTTTGCGGGCTTTGCGGTGCAAATGTACGGTAGACAGCCAAAAAATAAATCCGCCCCAGATGTTCATCCGGGGCGGACAAATTATACCCTTCACGGGCATACATCTCATGCGGACTTTTTACGCCTGCGCGGCAGGAGGCGGCGGACTCACGATCACACCAGACGCGTGAATGGTCCGCGACCCGAAGCGGGTGATCACCACCGAGCCGATCGCCAGCAACCCAAGCAGAAACTGCGCCAGCCCGCCGAGGCAAGGGATAAACCCAAGCGCGCCGCTGACCAGCACAAGCAGGAAGGTGCCAACGCCCACCGTCGCCACCGGCGACCACGTCTGACTCATCGACTTGGCGAAGCGGTCACCCACTTCCGAACCGAAAGCGACGATCCCGAACAGCCAGGCAAAGCCCAGCACGATCGGCGGGATGATCGTGAGGAACAACAGCACGCTCACCACCACCGCCAGCAAGCCCATCGCGCCAACCATCAGCGGTTGCGCGGCAATGGCGCTACCCGCGCGTTCCATTTGCGGCTTCCAGAACAACGAAAGCAACATGGCAAATCCCGCCGCCAGCGTTGCCCAAAAGAACAACTGGAACATCTGCCCAAAGAAGCTGAACCCAAGATCATATTTCACATCGATCCTGGAAGGATCTTGAAAAGGCGGAACCTCCCCATCCGGGAGATTGATCTCCGGCTGAACGTTATTGACGATCTCGCCTTCGACAACGGCTCCCTCCGCCACCACCGCCTGTCCGCCAATCGTGACAACGTCACCCAGCGCCGAGGCGTTCTCATTCAAATAGATCTGCCCGCCGATGGCGACAACATCGCCAGTGATGGTCCCATCGCTTTCCACAGTGCCGCCGAACACGATCAGGCTCCCGTTGAAATCGGCATCCTCTTCAATGGTCACATTCCCGCCAAAGACCACCAGGTCTCCGTCGAACGAATCTCCAGAGTCCAGCGTGAAATTACTCCCAAAGATCACCTGCCCGCCGTTGGGTCCCGGTCCTTGGGCAAACGCCGCGCTTGTTGGAACAAGCACAAGCATGAAAAGGGCAATCAGGGAAACGAGTCTAAATTTTGTCTTCATACGCTACACTCCTTGCGGCGCGCCGCGAAACGCGAACCGCCAAATTGATACCGACCACAACAAACTGACGCCGGCAACGCCCGAAACGATCACCATCCACCCGAACGGCGGGAGCAACCTGCCCAGCACATTGAGGATGACCACGCCAGCCTCCGCGCCCGCCTGAAGCGTCGTCAGGATAAACACGCCCATTTGCACCAGCGCGGCGATCCAATTGGCAGGTGATTGAAAAAAGCCAGCCAGATAGGGCGACGCCAGCCACCCCAACAACAACATCCCACCCAACGCGAAAAAGATGGAGCCGAGGATTCGTCGGCGGCGGTCTGCGGCTTTCTCAGCCGCCAGTCGCGTCTGAAACCGGGTTGCAAATCCCTGCGCGGGCACAGCCATTTTCACAGAACGCAAAACCCTGGCAGTCTTCACCAGCGCGGCGCAATACGCGCACGAACGCAGGTGCGAATCCAGTTCGCGCTGTTGTTGCGCGTCGAGCGCAACCTCATTCAAAAGCCAGGTTTCAAAAGGCTGGTGATTCATGGCGTCTCCTTTCCGTTCGGGCAGGCGGAGTTTCCTCCTCCTGCCACATGCCTGCCAACGCCCGGCGCGAGCGGTGCAGGCGGCTCTTCACAGCGCTGACCGTCAACTGCAACGACTCAGCGATCTCAATTTCAGAATAGTCATACCAATACCTCATGATCACTGCCGCGCGATCCGTTTCGTCGAGGTTGCGCAACAACCCGTGCAGGCGGTCGCGCTCCTCCCGCCTGGTCGATTCAGCCTCGGGGTCGGGCGAAGCGGGGTCGGCAAATTCGAACACCGTCCCATCCTCCCGTTCCTCATCCATCGAAAAGACCGAGAGTTTCTTTCGGCGCAGGCGGTCGATACAATAATGCGCGGCAATCGAAAGCAGCCAGGTGACAAACGATCGGCTTTGATCGTAACGATGCAGGTTTTGGTAGGCGCGCAAAAATGCTTCCTGCGCCGCATCCTCCGCCGATTCGGGTTCGCCCAGCATTCGATAACACAAGTTATACACATGTGTCTGATGCGATTCGACGAGCCGGGTAAAAGCCTCGTCACTACCTTGTTGCGCCTGGGCTACCCAGGCAAGTTCATCGTTCACCTGCGCTCCTCGTACACCTTATACGCCTTGCGAACCCAATAGTTGCGGGAATTTTTGCGGAGGAAGACCGTCGCTTCATTCTACCAGTGGGGCTGATTCCAACCCCATACATTTCCCGCCTCGTGAAAAAGAACAAGCCCCCTTGCGGGGGCTTGCCATCGCTTACTTGGATGATTTTGATGATTTGGCTGACTTGTTTTTGAACCGGTTGAACAGCGTTTTGCGTTGGTCCTGGAAGCGGTCGAACGCAGTCTCCAGCGATGATTTGACATCCGGCGGAACCTCGCCGCGCTCGAAGAACGCCAGCAGTTTCTTCGAGTTCGATTCCGGTTCCTCCACCTTGGGTTTACTGCTGGAAACATAATCGCTGTAATGCTGGGGCGAATACATGGACATGTACTGATAATCGCCATAGGATTTCGCGTTGGTTTCCGAGACCTTGTTGAACACGATGCCGATCACCCGCGCGCCGGCTCGGTTTAACTGTTCTTTGATCACCTTTGCCTGGTCGTCCTTCGTCAAGCCAGGCTCGATCACCAATACCACGCCATCCACTTTCGAGGCGAGGTTATATGAATCGGCAATGATCAACGGCGGCGCATCCACGATGATGGTCTCGTATTCATCCCTTAATTCGTTCAAGATCGCGCCGATGCGTTTGGAATTTACAACCTCGGTAATGCTCGGCGGGATGTGCCCCGCCGTGATCACGTCGATCCGTTTCCCTTTGACCGGTCTCACAACTTCTTTTGCGGCAATCCGCGCATGGATGATATCCGCCAACCCCGGGTTCTGCGAGATCTTCAGGGCTTTGTGAACGGAGGGCCGCCGCAAATCGGAATCGACCAGGATCACCTTTTGGTCGCTCATGGCGAACGAAAGCGCGAGGTTTGCGGCAACCGTAGTCTTGCCATTTCCCTGAACCGGGCTGGTCACCAGGATGGTCTTGGCAGAATTATAGGTTTGGAAGAACTCAAGATTGGATTGCAACAAACGGAAATTCTCGGCAACGATCGAGTTTGGGTGGCTCAACACATACGTTGCGTTATTGCCATTCTCAGAGATCTGCGAAAGATAACCGATCACCGGCAGGTTGAAGATTCGCTCGACATCAGACGTTGTTTTGATGGTGCGGTCGAGATATTCCAACCCATACGCGGCGCCTGCCGAAAGCAAAAGCCCGACCAACCCCGCCAAGCCAATGATCAACAGTTTGCTCGTGCCCTCAGATTTTGTGGGCAGATTCGCAGGCTCCACGATCGTCAACGTATTCAACGCGCCTTGTTGAGAATTGGATAGAAACGTTGCATAGTTATCCCGCAGACTGGTCAGCTTAAGCGTCAGGGTCTGGATTTCTTTTTCGGTTTCAGCGATCTGACTCGTGCTCGTCTGAACATTCAAACTTGCCTGCAGGTCTTTGATTTCCTTGTCGGTCTCTTCGATTTGTTCCTGGAGACTAGCAAGTTGCTGGGTGATAAATTCCTGCTGTTCCCCACCCGTGCCGCTGACGGCCGGGCTTAATTTGATCAACTGTTGCGCCAGTTCGTTGGCAATCACCTGCGCCCGCCGGGGGTCGGTATCGGTGACAGCGATCTCAACCAACTGGGTGTTCGGAATGATCCGCGAAGTGTATTGCGGAAGCCAGTCGATTCCCAGCGCGGCTTTCGTGGCATCCTGCACCGGTTCGCGGCGCGCCATATCCGAGTAGATCGTCGCCAACTGTTGTGAGATCGAGATCTGGCCCGATTCCGGGTTGGGGTTGGAAATGGTGCTTCCCGTTACCAGAGTGGTGCGGGAAATATATTGCGCCGGCTGAAACAATGTTGAGATCGAGCTGGAAACAAGCGCCAGCACGGTCGTTACAGCAATCAACCGCCACCATTTCATTAAGGGTTTGAGATAGGGATTAATATCCATGTGAACCAGTTTTTATCAATAGAATTATAGCAGGAGAAATAAAATAACCAAACATTCTCCTCGGACTTCATGACGTTCCAGCGTTGGAAAAGTTACCGCCTAAACCCTAATTATAATCGCTATACGCAGTCTCAGGAGCGTATGTTTGTATGTTCGATGGCGCCTTGATAAATGCGGATCAACTCTCCAGCCAAAGCAGTCCAATCGTGATGTTGCCGAACATAGTTCAGCCCAGCCTGCCCCACCTGTTGTTGTAGCGATGGGTCTTCGATCATACTCAATATTTTTCTGGAAAACTCTTCAGCGGTGTCTGCCACAAGAACATCTTCCCCGGGTTTCGCCTGTAAAGCGCTCATCGCCTTCATATTCGTTACTACGGGTGTTTTACAAGCCATCGCCTCAAGGATCTTATTTTGGATTCCCGCCCCATACACGAGCGGAACCGCCGCAACCGTTGCCCTTTGAAGATATGGGCGAATATCCGCGACGGTTCCCGTGACGGTGATACGCGGATCAGTCTGCAACGCGGTAATATTCGCCGGCGGGTCTTTCCCCACGATAACTAATTTCACACCGGCGCGCCTCTCCCAAATTTTGGGCATGATCTCCCGAACCAGAAAATCTGCCATTGAAATATTGGCATGGTAACTCATCTTGCCGCTGAAGACGATGGTTTCCGGGTCACGTTGCCCTTCAACACACGGGCGGAAATATTCCATATCCACCCCATTGGGCAACACGGTCACCGCCGACGGGGTGTCTGAAGCAAGCCGTAGGAGGGCTTCTTTTTCAGCCTGCGAGGTGATCGTCACGTGATGGAATGCGGAAGCCAGTTTACCTTCCCAATTTCGGGTTCGGTTCAAGTCCAGTGTGGAGATCAACCTGCCAAATACACTGCGGCTCTCGGATGAGGTCAATTCAAACAAGTGGCTGATGCAATCCACACTGTCCCACACGACCGGCAGGCTGGGCATGCGGGAGCGGATCGCTGTTCCAAACATCGAGCCGCGCAAATGCTCCACATGAACAACGTCAAAGCAAGAAGATGCGTCGCATGCTTTGAAAAATCGTTCAACCAGCGTTGGATTCCAGCTATAAACGGACTGCAACGGTTGCCGCGCAGGCAGAGTCATAAGACTCTGCCAATAGGAGCGCCACGCGGGTTGATGTTCGCAGACTACCTCATGACACAGGCGCTTCAACGCTTTCGCGTCTTCAATATCGCCCTGATTTGTCGTCACCGTAAAAACCGTCACTTCCGCGCCGAGGGCGGAAAGGTGAGCGATCAGTTGATAAGGTCTGACCCGAATTAAATTCGGAACGTAGGGAACGAAATAAGCGATCTTCATGCCGGGCTGGAAAACATCGAACGCAAGCGAAGCCGATGCAACAGGAGTCTGTATTGAAAACGCAAGTGCGATTTGATCGTGCGCCACAATTTCGCCTTGGAAACCCCGAACATGCGGCTGTGTAACGCGGCAGGAAATTCAACGACTTTGAATCCCTTGAGCATGGCTTTGACCATGAACTCGGTGCCGGCGAGATAATCATCCGCCTCGAACTGCACTTGCTCGACCACCCTGCGACGATACCCTCGAAACAGGGCTGTATATGTGTAGATATTCCAGTTTAACAAAATTCGATACAGAAGAGACGAGCCCTTGCTAAGGAAGATCCTGTAGCCGGGCACTCCAACCACCTCCCCGTCCGGGTGATACGGCGAGGCGGTCACCACATCCACATTGTGCTGGAAGCAAGCCAACAGGGCTGGGATAGTTGCAAATTTATACGTCCCATCGCTGTCGGTTGTGAGGATGATGTCGCCGGTCGAAGCCTGCAGGCCGGTCCGAATCGCCGCGCCAAGTCCGCGGTTCACCTCATGCTTCTCAAACTTGATCGGTAATTTCTGGCTGGAGCGGGAACCAAAGGCAGTCTTGAGCGCGTGATAGGTATTGTCCCCGCTCCCATCGTCGACAAAAACCACCTCCACTGAAGTCACAGCATCGCCGCCCGGCAACTTGCTTCCGATCAGGCTTTCGGCAACGGGAAACAACTCCGCGTCCAACTTTTCGATATTATCCTCTTCATTAAAACAGGGAACAACAATGGATATGTTCATTTGCACCTTTTTCATTCTTCACGAGGGTTGATTTTGTACAATATGTAATTTTCAACGGTAACGACGGAGACACAGCAACCGCCTGCCAGAAATTCGGCATACATTCCAGTCCACTTTGAAAACGGACCGTCGATCAGGTATTCTGGATGATACGCCATCGGATCATAGGTTTCGCCCGGCGCCTCGCCAAATTGAGTCTCCGCGGTCTTGAGGTCGACCCAACGATTTACAGGGTGATGATACGTGTGATCCGGGGTCAACAAATCGATCTCCCATTCCCACGATTCGATCACCGCGCCCGCGGGAATGTTTTGGGTAATGTACTCGGCAAATTTTTCAGGTGTCGCATCATACCTGACATCAATATCCTTGATTTGATGAAACAAACCGATCCCCGCCCAAACCAAGCCCGCCAACAGGAAGAGCGAACTTGCGCGCAAGGAGAGTTGCTGCCCGGTTGAACGCTTTTCTCTCAAACTCCAGGACGTGCGGATAAACAAGAAAATCTGATAAAAAGCCTCGCCTGAAAAAACAAGCCCGATGGAAAAGGCTTCAAAAACATAGCGGGGCCACCCGACTGATACAAAGCAAAACCAAAGGATCCAAACTGAGACGAATACAGTCAGCATGAACCTCCCCAACCCGAATACGGTTCGCTGACGGCTTCCCAGGATCGACAGAATCAAGCCAGGACCTACGAAAAACAAAAAACCTGACCGTATTAAGTACCAAATATTTCCCGGTATGCGACCCGGTCGAAACGCCAGGATGGTCACTTCCGTGCTCGAATCAAGGGCGGCGAGATGGGCGTCAAAATTTTCCGCGCCGACAAGTTTGTATTGAATGCCAAACCATAAGGCGGCGCAGGCAAGCATCACCGCCAAAACGAGTATGCTGTTGATGGGTTGGATTTGCTTGTAATAAAAATAATCCGCGGCAATCGCCAAACCCAATACGGGCACAAAGATCCAATACTGTCCCTTCGTCACCAGCGCCAGCCCGAAAAACAAACCCGCGAGGACCGCATAACGCCTTTGTTTCATTGTTCCAAGCGCAAGGAACAAGAGAAACCCGATAAAAAAATACATCAGGGCGGGAACATTGCCTAATGCCTGCCTGCCATAAAACAAGAAGCCTTCGTCTGGGATCGAAAATAAAAGTAATATTGAGACCAGGGCTGAGGGCAGGCTGTACAGCGCGGAAGAGATACGAAAAAACATCAAAGCCGCCGCAATAAAAAATACTACGGCAACAACCCGCGCCTGCAACAACCCCACGCCGAAGATCTTGAATATGACCGCCATCGGGATCACCAAGCCGGGACCATTCGCGATCAAAGGCTGGTCGAGTACCCGAAACCCCTCCACAGACCGCATGGCATACTGTCCATGGTTGACCAAATTCAATGCTCCCTGCAATGCCAGACCCTCATCGAACCAGGTGACAGGGTAATAAGGCTGATTATAAAATCCCAACACCAGCAGAGACATAACCGCCAGGGCGATAAAAAGTCGCCGCAAATTAATCGCTTTCCAATCCATAAAGTGATCCGGCACAAATGCTACGGCGTGTATTGATATACATACCGTGGATACTCAAGGTTGTATCGCTTGGGCAATGTAGACAGCGCGGCGAACCTGTCACCCAGGTCTGTTGTAAGTTGGTAGTCCTCCAACAGGAAGAAAAGAAGCGGATCGTTCTCCAGCGGATAATTGGTCAGGATGTAGGCGGTTCCCTGCGGACGTATGACCGGGTCCAGTAATCCCTGAACGATTCTCACATCCTCATCCTCCGCGCCAGGACCGCGAATCAGATCTTCCATGGGCACCCAATGGACAGCGGGAGCAAACGCATAACCATCCTCCAACTGCCCGACCCACGGAGCGTAGACGGGTCCATCGAGAGAATTCAAATATCCGACGAAGTCCTGATAGGCTTCATCGGCTTGCGAGGAAACGACGACAGAGGCTGGGTTATAAAAGAACAAGGCAAAAGATAAACCCAACACCGCTAGATGCAGCGACCATTTGCGCGCAACCTGATACTCGCCGAGGAGCGCCGCCATGCCAAGCACGCCCGTAAGAATAAACCATGTGCCCATCGGGATGAAAACGTTATTGTTCGAACCCGGGTCAAGCGCGCCCATAAAACCGCTGAGCAAGGCAAAGGGCAGGGTGAAATACCAAATGCCCGCCTTGCTCTTCTGTTTGAATAGATACACTGCCGATGCAACTACGCCGAGGGCGGCAAGAGCAAAATAGTTCGTTACGATAAAAACAACATAACGTATCACGGCATCGGCATTGAGATGGCTCCAGCCGCTGGGCACCGTCAATGTATAGTAATGAAACAGTGAGCCAAAGAACAGTGCCGGCGCAAGCAGGTAAAGAAGAGGTCCAAGCGCCCCGGCGAGAACCCAATAAGGCAGGGAATTCTTCAAGCCGTCGCGCCATGTGAGATATAACACGCCACCGATGACGAACAAAGCGCCATGTTGTTTGAACCAGAATGAAGCGACGAGTACCAACACGCCCAGCACATTCACCGAACGGGATTTGTTCAATGAGATCAAGTAACTCCCCAGTAACGCGCAAAACAACAGCCACGAGTCGGAATGGGCGTTATCGAGGTAGGTGTCCATCACACGATAGGCGGCGGCGAATAAACCCACCGCGACGATCCCCCACCATGCGGATTGTGTCTCCTTTTTGACAGCGAGAAAGATGACGATCTCCGCGCCGAGCATTCCAAGTATGGCTACCAGCCTCAATGTAAAGAGGTTCGCCCCGAACAGCCATGCAAAGGGGATCGAGAAATAGTAATACAACGGAGCATACGCCAGCGGCACAAAGCCCGGCGACGGCTCAACGTAGATCGGCTGACCTGCCACCGCTCGCTGGAAATGCTGGACGACCGTCAATTCCATGGCTTCAAGGTTCAACGGGAAATTGATATGGTTGACCCACAGGTACGCCATAAACAGGATCCAAGCGCCCGCATAGATGGCAACCAGGTTCAGAAAAATGCCTGATAACTTCGAGTCGCGCCGAAGCCCGAGAAGTATTCCTCCGCCAAATACCAGCAGGATCAACAATTTAATCAGCATGGTTTACTTTTCGATCCGTTGATAAAGATCATAATCGCCGAACGTTTGCACCCACTGGTAGTTTTCGAATACATAATCCACCGGGTAGATCAGCGTCCACTTGGAGAACTCGCCGACAAGGATGTAATCGGGATTCTCGGTTTCAACGAATGAGTAGCGATCCCTCACCGGCTCGCCGCCATAGTAGACCTGGTTCACAGCCACCGCGAGCAATTCGTTTTTCGGGTAATGGTAGTTGTGGTTTGTCAGGAAACCAATCTCAGGCTCCCAGGTTTCGATGACCGCCGACTCGGGAACATTGGCGTTGAGATAGTCTGCCATGAGCCGGGCATTGTTCGGACCGGGGAATGCGATCTCTGAAACATCCTTTGCGAGCGGAATCGCAATGATGGCAACCAGCCATAAGGTCAGGGCGAAGCGGGCGGCGTTCTTCACGTCAAACAGCGAACGGAAATATCCGCCGCTCCAGTCGAAGTGGAAACCGTCCGTCAGGCTGTGGAAGAAGCGGGCGATGAAAATGCTGGAGAGGATAAGACCGAGGAAGGCGTAGCGAATCCAGCCGATGGAAGCGACAATGAACCACACCAGATTAAGCGCGATCATGAGGAAGAGCACGCTGAATTTTTGTCCCTCGCGGGTGCGTGGCACAGACACGAAGAAAGCATAGATCAAGGCGGGCAACAAGGCTTCGAGATAGACCGCCCGCGAACTGAGCGCGCCCATATTGGCGGCAAGTTGCGCAAGATTGAAATTGAAAGCCGCGCCCTCGGCGGAGGCTTGCAAGAGCGCCAGATTTTCGGTCATCGTGGCGGGACCGAGATACATCAACGTGAAGACCTGCCAGATGCCGAAACTGCCCGCCGCCACAATGCCGGGGATGAGAAAATTCTTGTGCGAGGAGGTTTTGTAATAAAAAATATCCAGCCCCCATGAAAGGATCAAGGTTGGGGCGAGGAAAAGCAGGTATTGATATTTGGTGATCATCGCCAGACCGAAGAACAAGCCGATCGTCACCAGCCGTTTTGTATCGTTTTCATTCCATTTGGCGAACCAGAGATAGAGGGCGAGCGCCAGAAAGAAAAAGCCCGGCACCTCCCCCAATAGTTGACGCCCATACTCCAAAAACAACACGCTCCGCGAGGACAAGATCAGCGCCAGGGCGATCCATGCCACAGCCTTGCCGGAGAGATGTTCTGCCAGTTTGAAAAAGATGTAGCACGCCGCCAACAGGTACAACGCCATCACGAACCGCGCCTGGAGCAAGCCAATGCCAAAGATTTTGAATGCCGCCGCGATGGGAAGCATCACCGTGGGACCAACGCCAATGGTGGGACCGTAATAGCGAAACCCATCACTGCTGATATCGGCGTACTCGCCATATAGCGCCAGCGTTTTCGGCACGTGCAGATGCGAGCCTTCGTCGAACCACGGGGCGGGGTAGCGCGTGAGATTATGGAACGCAAAGAAATAGACAAGCAGGATTCCAAGCGCAATAAGTAGCGTTTTTCGGTTCTTAGATAGGAACTGTGACATACTCTCTCTCCAAAGGCTGAAACAAATAAACTGTATTAGACTTTATCGGTAATAAGCTAAAACCCATGTTGGACGCTGAAAAACGCAGAAAACGCAGATTTTTCTCTCTTTGAATCAGCGTGAGTCAGCGTTCATCTGCGTCCCAAACCTTTTTCCGATAGAGTCTATTGTATCCCCCATCGTTTGGGGTGGTTATGAATAGCTGGACTGTATCAATTGCCGGCTGGCAGGGAGAATCAACTGCGCATATTCCACGCCGCCAAGTACTAGACGGGTTTTGGCGGGAGTGGGTACACCGTCCACGCTGACAGTGGAAAGTTGTTTCCCATTGTGGAGCGCGGGGAGGAGAACCGTCAGCGTGGATACAGGCTGGGTGGGCGGAACCAGCTCGCACGTCAGGGAAGAAGCGCCCGCATCCCAGGTCACGTTCTCAAAGTTGGAGTCGTGGCGGGCATCCGTGAACCACAGCCACTCTTGCGCGGAAAGGATCGGAACGCCGAGTTCGTTGGCATAATCCAATGTTCCTTCCAAAAAGACGCGCCCCGACTTTGCCGGGTCGCCGCCGAGTTGGAAGGGATCGATATGGAATTGCCCGGTGATGGCGCAGTAATCGCCAAACTTGACCGAGCGATCAAGCAAATACTTAGAAACTTCAACCGTCTCTTGCGCGCTCAAGCCGGCATAGCCGCCCCACTCCGGCACGTCCATGGGAATGTTGTGTTCATCGGTGACTTGCGTGAGTTGTTGATAGAGATCAATGATATGCCCCTGCTCGTCGATGAATTTCATCGGGCGGCCACTGCCGGTGAGGTGACCATTCACCCACGCGCCGTTGGGCATCTGCATGGACGGACCCACATGATAATAATCAAAATTCATGCGCATCCCATGCATGGCTTGCGCGCGGGCGGTTTCCATCCAACCCGTCCACAACACGCGATGCGTGCGAACGGTTTGCGAAACGGGACCATAGCCTCGCCCGGTAAACTCCTTCCAATATAACTGCCATTCATCAAGCCCGGTTTCGACATACGGGTGCATTGCGATCTCATGCCCGCGCGCGCGCCAGGATTCAACGAGATCGGGAGTCGGCGACCCGAATTCTTCGCCAAGCGCCGAGGAAATCACTGGCACATTATCGGTCATCCAGAAACGAGCCCAGCGGGCGGCGCGTCCAATATCGCTCACGATCTGCGGGGCGTAATACACGGTCATGTGCCCCTCGCGATCATCCACGATCTTCAACACCTCTTCGATGAACGGAACGGGATTGCTGTGCGAATCGCCGGTGGCGATCAACACCGATTTTTTATCTTCGGGGAAATACCACAAACGCGGCAGTGGTCGTTTGCTCAAGTATGCCAGCGTATTCACGAGCATGCGTTGTTGCTCATCGGCTTGCGGAATCTGAATCCGCTCGAGGTCGATCCAACCCACGAACATATCCACCGTGCGCGCGCCGTTCAAACCGTCCAAATCCTGATTCACAAGCTCGGGATTTCCCTGCCGCATATACGCGATGCTCTTTGCCAGATCGAACGCATACGCCACCGCGACGCCATCGCCGAATCGATTCATCGTGATGGCGGGTTTTCCATACGGGGCATTTTTCGTAAACAACCACGCCAACCCCTCGCCGCCGGTGAGCGTGTAGAAATCTGCCGTTCCGTGATATTGAAGCGACAGCGGATTACTGCCAGCATTGACAGGCTGAGCAGGGTCATAAAGTAGATATTCGTCGGATAACGAGCCGCCGCTTCTTTCCCAACCGAAAATTGATTCAAACCCCGCGGCCGGCTTCAAACTGACGAGTCCCCCGCCGTTGAACACGTAGCCTTCGAACATTTCGATCTGCGAGGCAGTCAGCGGAGTCTCTGCCAGCAAAATGACATCGTACGCGTCGATCGCATCCGCGGATAGCGAGGCTAACGTCGCCACGTGAAAACAATTGACACCCTCCGCGCGCAGGATCTCGGTGAGGAAGAGTCCAAACTTGTTTTCCGCGTCGGGGTTCACCACGACCAGGATCGGGACCGAGCCGTCCAACTCCGCTGTGAACAGACTGCCCGGGTTGAGGTACGGATTCCGCTCCACAATGGGGTCGCCATTCGATTCGCGTAGGACGCCATAGCCCAACGCGGCAGTTACCGCCGCGCCCGCGCCAGCCAGTTTAAGAAAGTCTCTGCGAGTAATTTTTCGTTTCATGGGATCCATTTGCTTTCGCCGCCATCCTCGGCGGCGAGACACTGCCGGGGACAATGTTTGATTTACTTACTGATGTAGCGCAGGCTAGCCACGGAGACGCAGAGAGAATGTTTCTTAACTCTTTCTTTGCCACTGAGCGCGCAGAGAACTCTGAGAAAACCCTTTTAAAATCTCTATGAACTCGGTGTTCTCTGTGGCGGATGCTCTTTTTTCATGCCGTTCACGAACTTAAGAAACACTCTCTGAGACGCAGAGAAAAAATAAAGAGGTCTTCTCAGTGACTCTGTGACTCTGCGGCATGAATGCGTAAGGTGAGTTACTTGAAAATCGGAGAGCCGATCAATTCCTCAAGATAGGATTTGAACGCATCGAGCGCCATTGCCGAAGCCGGATCGTCAGCAAGATTATTTGTCTCCTGCGGATCGTCCCTCCAATTGTAGAGCGCTTCGCCAAACTCTTCATGGAGCATGTACTGCAAATGATCGCCCACCACCGATTTCATCTCTCCGTAGGTGGTGGGGTTTTGTTCCGCCGCGCCGGCAAATTGCGCCACCTCCGAAATGGGTTGCGCCCAGCCCGGGGGAACATTTCCGCCGAATAATTTCGTCAGCGGCTGGGAGGGGAATGTGCCGTCGTTGGCATCCAGCAATTGCAGGATCGTGGAAGGCAATGCGGTCGTGGAAACGGGCGTATCGATCACCCTGCCCTCCGGCATCCCTGCCCCCCACACGATCAGCGGCACGTGAATCTCCTGCCGGTACAACGACGCGCTGTGCTGGAGCAGTCCATGCTCGCCCAACGACTCGCCGTGATCGGCAGTGATAATGACGATGGTATTCTCCAACTCGTCGCGCGATTCAAGTTCAGCAAACAGGTTTTTGATCTGGTCATCCACATAATTGATCGAGCCGTCGTACGCGTCGATCTCGCTTTGCAATTGCTCCGCCGAAAGTTCGGGGTGATAACGCTCGATGAAGCCGTTGATCAGCCCGCCCTGGGTCTGACCGTATTTGCTGAGGTACGGTTCAGGTGGCGTGTATGGGTCATGCGCGTCGAAGTAATTGATAAAAACGAAGAATGGCGCGTCGCTTCGGTCAATCCATTGCAACGCCGATTGATTGATCTCCGGCGCTAGCCGGCGCGTGGGAACGCCCTCGTAGTTCAAGGCTTTGCGCAAACCATAGTAATCGAAGAGATAGCCGTATAACGACGAATTGAGAAACGCATCA
Source organism: Anaerolineales bacterium (assembly GCA_044222305.1). Classification (GTDB taxonomy): domain Bacteria; phylum Chloroflexota; class Anaerolineae; order Anaerolineales; family Villigracilaceae; genus Defluviilinea. The sequence goes on along the minus strand of JBGANO010000032.1, from coordinate 19,970 downwards.
GGCATCGACTGATCATTATCTTCAAAATGCAGGAAGCCGCGACCGAATCCCTGGCGGCGGGTGAAGAACAACGTGTTCGCCGAGAATGCTCCTGTCCGATAACCATTCGTCTGCAATACTTCGCCGATAGTGGGATAGGTATCATCCAGTGGTTGCGTTTCGGCTTGGTGCTCGTAGGTGTAACGACCAGTCAACATGGAGGCGTGTGAGGGCTGGGTCCACGAGGAGGGCGAGATCGCATTCTCAAAGAGGACGCCCTGCGCGGCGAGGCTGTCGATGAATGGGCTGGTCACGCGCGAATATCCATACGAGGAAAGATGATCGGCGCGCAATGTATCTACGACGATGACGATCACATTCGGCGCGTCGGCATTGTCTCTCAACTGGGAGGTTTTTAGGTTCTCGTTCACCCATCCGCCGCCTTGAATGATGAGGAAGATGGCGATCCCCGTACCCGCAAGCCATTTCAAACTACGTTGAACTTTCTGTTCAACAGCCTGCTCTCGCCTGGACAACACATTGAATATCTGAACACTTGCCCCCGCCGCCAAAATCAAAATCGGCAACAGGGAGATGCGTCCGAAGAGGATGATGAAGACCCAATCGAACACGGCAAGGAATGAAAAAAGAAACAGGCTGATCTTATTGACCGGGATTTTCTTTCGTAACGGAAAGCCAATGAGAGCAAGAGCGAGCCCCGCCAGTGAAAACAGGATTACATCCACCAACGGCGCGATCCACAGAGTTTCATACCAATAGGCGCGGTTTTGCAGTCGCCACGTCAGCAGTTCGAGTTGATGCAAGCCGAAGAGCAGGATGCCCTCCACCAACCCGGTGATGAGACCGAAGGCGACAGCCAGCGTGAGTGTTTTCTTTGCAAAGTCTTTGAAGGTGTCTTTCACGATATATCTCAGGGACGAAGTAACGCGACATTTATGTCGCGCTTGCAATAGCCGAGACGATACGCAGTCTCGCGTTACGGGTTGTTATTTATTATCGTAGGGCCAGGTCATGCCGAACTTGGACAGCAGGTCGAGATAATAATTCTTGAGCTCATCCAGCGCGGCGGGATTTTCGCCGGCAAGATTATTTTCTTGATTCGGGTCATCGGATAAATTGTACAACTCCACGCCGTTGAATTCATGCGCGATGAACTGCCACTCGGAGGAGATCACGCTGACCATATCGCCTCGAATCGACAAGTGATGCGGGTTCACCCAACTCGACTCTGCCATCTCCGCGATGGGGTCGTGGAAATCCGCCGCGGAGGCTGGGTCAACCCACAATTGGGAAAGAGGCGGGCCGGGGAAGGTGGTCTGCTCCGGTTCGCCGAGCATATCCAATAACATGGCGGGGATGAATGTATTCGACACGGGTGTATCGATCCGGGTTCCTTGCGGCACAGAGTCCGGATACCAAACGATCAACGGCACGTGGATGACCGGCTTGTACAACGAGTTGTGATGTTCCCACAAGCCATGTTCGCCGAATAACTCGCCATGATCGGAGGTGATGACGACGATGGTATTTTCCAGTTTGCCGCGCGACTCTAATTCCTTCAACAGCGCGTCGATCTGCTGGTCGGTGTAATAGATGCCGCCGTCGTAGGCGTCGATCTCGCCTTGAACTTGCTCGGGCGTTTTGGGGTTATAAATGTCGGCCGTCGTCCAATCGGTGTTGACGAGTCCGCCGGGGTTGGGGAGGTTCGAAAATTTCGCGCGCTCCGGCGAAATGTACGGCGCGTGAGCGTCGTAGTAATTGACAAAAGCGAAGAACGGTTTGTTATCGTCCTGCTCGATCCAATCCAATGTCGATCGGTTGACGCTCGGACCCCAGCGGCGGTCAATGGAAAATTCCATATTGAAGATTTTATGGAGAACATAATATTCCATAAAGCGCCCATACACAGAACTGACCGCCAGTTGCGGCAGGGTTTGGTAATAATCTTCAAAATGAAGGAAGCCGCGCGCAAACCCCCAGTGGCTGGTGACGGTTTCAAAATTGCCGTTGAACGCGCCCGCGCGATAGCCGCGTTGGGTCAGCGCTTCGGCAATGGTGGGGTAGGTTCCATCGAGATAACGCCCGCCATCGGCTTTGTGTTCGTAGGGCCAGCGACCGGTGAAGAGCGAGGCGTGCGAAGTCAGAGTCCACGACGATGCAGCATAGGCGTTTTCGAACATCACACCTTCGGAGGCGATGCGCTTGAGTGTGGGGTCGGTCTCGCGCTCATATCCTTGAAGCGACAAATGATCGGCGCGCACCGTGTCCATCACGATCACTAAAATATTTGGGGTTGATTCATTCGCCTGAGGCAGGTTGCTTGTTGCAACGCGTTCCTGAATCCAAAAGCCGCCTTGAATGAGGACGAACAATGCCAGCGTTACGCCGGCAAGTATTTTAAAAGTTCGTTGCGCGAACAACGCAAATCGGTTTTCACGCGCAACAATGAGCGTGGATATTTGATAGCCAATACCCGCGCCGAGGATCGCAGTGGCGGCAGGATTCAATCGACCGGAAAGATACACCAACAACCACGCAAAAAACGCCAGAAAACAGAAAACAAAGAAGACCGCCTGCTTTGCCAACTTTCGCGGCAAAAACTGGGCAACGACTGCCAAACCAATACCGGCAAGCAAAAAGAACAACGCGTCAAAGACCGGCGCGACCCACAACACTTGTGGACCAGAACCGAGGTAGGTGATCTGCCCGCGCAGGAGTTCGTAGCGTTGCATCGCGTACAAGAATACGCCTTCCACCAGCCCGGCCACGATGCCAAACCACAAGGCATACTTGAGAATTTCACCTGCAAATTGTTTATCGAATTTTTTCATTTTTTTTCCAAAGATCTATGTCATTGCGAGGGCGTTAGCTCGAAGCAATCACTACCTAGCATGACGAGAAGATTGCTTCGTCGTCGCTCCGCTCCTCCTCGCAATGACATTCAGGCTTAGATATATCCCAACCCGCTTAAGCGTTCGCGGAGCATTGCCTGTTCGTCATCGGATAAGCCGGAGGAGCGGTTCAGTTCCATGCCTGCCACCCACGATTTCCCCTCGATATTCGCAGGCAACGGATAGCCCGCCAATTCCAACACGGTTGGCGTGAGGTCGAGCGAGGAGCCATCCTGATACCCCGTGATCGGATTGCTCGACGCGACGAGCACAAAACACAACTCTCCCACCACCAGAATCAGGGTGTCGTCGCTCAAATGCTGGAGCGCGTCGCCCAAGCCGCGGTCGAAGTCAAGGTAGAGGTCGGCGGACCCGCCGTCACCGGGGAAAGAGGCGTTGAGTTGACAGCCATCCCATTCACCGGAGGCAAGTTTCGATTGCAACGCGGCAACATCGTCGAACATCGCAACCTCTTTCCCCGCTTGCGCGAGAAATTCAGCCAGCGTCAGTGTGTGCGTCTCGTGGCGCGCCAGCACATTCCATTCGCGCGGGTCGCCCTCGAGTTCGCCGAAACATCCCATATCCATCAGGCGGCGCAGGTTCTCGAGCCGCTCATCGGCGAGCAACATGGCGCGTTTTGCGCCCTGCAAGTTGAACGCTAAAATCTTCATGATATTAAATCGCTTCCTTCCATGGCGTCGCCCTTCGCGACGCCGAACGCGCTGAGAATGGTCGGCGCGAGGTCCATCAAACTTGGAGACTCGGCGCTGAATTTTTTATTCATGAACAAAATGCCCGAAGCCAGCGCGGGGTCGATCACGTGATCGCCGCCCCACTTCTTCGTGTTATCGGCAAACAATCCTTGCGGAACCCCGCCCAACGGCGTATCCCATGAGACGCGATAGCCTTCGGAAAAATTGACGATGAGATCGGGCGCTTCGTCTGCATACGGACCGCGATAGACCTCTTCGCTTCGCGCCACCGCGCGAACTGCCACGGCTCCCCGGTCTGGGTCCACCAGCCCGGTCAACCCCTGCGCGATTCCGGTCCGCACTGACTCCGCATCCCCATCCATGACAATGCCGTTGGCTTCGCGTCCTTTGCGGTTGAGGAAGATGCAACCCAGACCCAGCGAAAAGGCTTTGGTCTTATCCCAATCCACGTTCTGGAAGAAGTCGCCGCTCTCGCCCGGCTTGAAACCAGATTTCAATGCAAGGAAACCATTGTCGTGCAACCACGTGTTAAGATTCAATCCGCGCTGGAACGAGTTCATGCCATGATCGCTCAGCACGATGAAGAGCGTATCGGGGTCGGCGTGCTTCATCGCCTCGCCGACAATTTCGTCACATTCACGATAATGCTCCTCGATCACTTTGGCATAGCGCGAAACATCTTCGCCTTTGTTGGCGGGATGGTTCGGCTCGGTGAAGCGCCAGAACATGTGCGCGAGCCGGTCGGGAGTATCAAACAGGCAGAAGAAAAATCCTTTTTGGAATCTGCCTAATTCAAATTCCATCATCTTGCGGCGCTCGCGCAAAACCGTGCGACACTGGTCGAGGTAGGATGCTTCGTCGAAACGCTCGTTGTTCAAGCCGTCGTGGTCTTCCGCCATGCCGGCGGTGTAATAGCGCCCGATCTTCATTGCCAGGTCGTGAGCATATTCCTGCGGCGAACTGATCGGGAACAGTGGCTCTTCCGTTTCAAAGTTGACCGGCGAAGCGTATAACTCGAACTCGGGTTCGAGCTGGCGCAAATTGAATCGCACAATGCCTGAAACCGTTTGCATCATGCCAACTTTGAACTTGACCTTGAGCCACTTGCTCCACTTGCCCAAACTCACTTCGAGTTTGTCGGGTTGCCCCTGTGAGGCGATGATGATCTTATTTTCGGACTTTTGTATTTCGACATTGATGTCGAACTTGTGATCAGACTTCGTCTTCGGGTCGCGCGGACCGATGATATGCGTCGCCACCCTGCCGTTCGCCAGTGTGACGTTGACCACTTTTTCGCTTTGCTCGGTATGCAACTCTTTGCGCGTGGAGTAGAACGTGGGCGTGCCGAATCCGCCGCGCAGATCGGGGACGCCGACGCCGGAGAGCATCCGTCCCTTCACTTTGTCCGGCGGGTAAGCGCAGGGGATTCGCAGGATGGTCGATTCCACATCCTTTGCCGAGAGCAAATCCCAGAACGGAGTGCCGCGCCGCATGTTGACCACCTTGGGCAGGACGAACGCGTTCTTCTGCTCGTAACGGCTCAACGCCATCAGCGGCAGGTAGGTTTTCGCGTCGCGGGTGAGGAAGTCGAAGATGCCGTGTCCGCCGGGGTTGGTGCCGGTCGAGAAGGTAGACCAAGCCACAGGCGTTTGGGCGGAGGCGGTGGTTTTGAGTCGCGAATATCCGCCTTGCTCGCGCAGTCGCATCAAGTTGGGGAGTTCACCGCGAGCCATCATGGATTCGGCGATCTTCGGCTCGAATCCATCCAGCCCGATGACAATGACCTTTTTCATCGGCGAAAAAATTATTGTTCCAGTTTTTCTTCAGTGGCTTCTTCGATCTCCACATCCGGGGGAAGTTCCTCGGGAATGCCGCGCGCCTTGCGATACGCCTTCTTCACGAATTTGACGATCACACGCCAGAACATGAGGAAGAAGCCCGCAACTGCCGCCAGCACGGAGGCAATGGGCATGAGGGTTTCAGGTCCCAGATAGCCGCGCCCTTGAACGGGATCAGAAAGCCCCATCAGGGTAAGGAGTCGGGTAAATCGGAAAATTGGATTCATGTTTGTATTCCTTTCTTTTTTATATCACTTGCGAAAGTCTTTTTGCCACCGAGAACACAGAGAAAAAAGATCATTTCTCAAAGGTCTCTGTGGACTCTGTGGCGGAGTAAGAGACGCGCTTGCAAGAAGTCAATTTATGCAAGCGCTTTTTTGCGCTCGCGATAGAGTTCCTGGTCCACTACAGATGCCATGGTTTGGACATCCATGCCGCCGCCGAGCAAGGCGTTGACCTTTTGTAACGACTCGGCTGGGTCGTTGACCATCACGTTGTAATCGACGTACAGCGTTTCGATATTTGCCTGCCGCACGAGCCAGCCCTTCACCAGTTTGAGGTGTTCCTCGTACGTTTTCGCCATCTTATCGTCGGGGATGTTGTCGTCGCCTTTGCCGAGTCGCCCCAGCATTTTCTTTTGGGATGACAACACTTCCTTGAGGTCGCGGCGCATGAAGATGATCTTGTAAGTGAATTCGGGCGGCAGGTAGGTGATCAGTCCGGTGACGATCTTCACCACTTTGCCCACTGCCTCAGGCATCCAGGCGAGGTCGCCGTCTTTCATGTTTTTGACGCGCTCGAATTCGTAATAGCCTTTCGGGTTGTTCGCGTCCGCTTCGCGCAGGTTATCGGTGAGGATCGGCAGTCCGCCCGCTTCGAGCATTTTCATCATCATGGACGTGCCCGAGCGCGGCAGACCGGACACAATTACGACTGTTTTGGGATTCATCCGTTCGCTCCTGCGATAATATCAGACGCTTCATTTGCGTGACGTGAAACGGATTCGCCATTCGTCAGCGCGGGGTAGATCTGCGACGTGGTGGCAAGGAAGAGATTCTCGATCGGCGTCTTCACCGCCGGGATCAAGCCCATCTCATTCAAGCCATGCAACGGTTCGACATAACGCTCCCGATGAATCAGGAAATATCGAACGGAGGCAGCGTCAAAACTCGGGAACATCGCCTGTAAATTTTCCAGCCAGATCTGCTTGATCTCGTCATCGCTCTTCTTCTGCCATTCGCTACCGGGCGCGGTATATTTTGGTAGGTAGACCAGGTGATAACCGCCGGCATACTTGGGGTCAATGTAAGCAGTCGTCTCGATCACGCCGGTGAACGGATAACGATCGTCGGTAATGTTCACCGTCCAGTTTCCTGTCAATGGACGATCCAGCACAAGCAGGGGAGCGATGATGCCGAGATAGTCCGACTTGCCAAGATACTCGTGATACGCTTGATCGGCTGTGGGAATCAGGCGCTGAAAGACAGGGGTCTGCATGGTGCAAACCACTTTGTCATACTTCACAACGTCATCGTTCGCCATGCGGATGCCCACTGCCTTGCCGTTTTCGATCACAATTTCTTTGACAGGCGTTTTGAGAAGCACGTTCCCGCCCGCTTCCATAATCTTGTCTGTCAGGGCTTTGATGAGGGTGATGTAGCCGCCGATCAGATGCCCTGCCATTTCTTTTTGATTCGCGCCCTCGCGCGTGGACTTCATGCGCACGAGCCGCGACCAGATCCATGTGGCGGGCACATTATCAAAGCCGCCATCGAATTTGGCTTTCAACATGGGTCGCCAGATATTTTGGAAGGTGGTCTTGCCGCCCCATTTCAATAACCAACTCTGAACGCTGACCGATTCGAGCGTTTTCCAATCCCTCACGAACTGCGCGGCAAGCACGGTGAGACCGAGTCGGAAGCGGTCGATCCACCCGAGAGGCGGGAACTTCAAGAATTCGATGATGTTATTCATCGGGTAAAGTTTGCCCTTGTAATAAAAGCTGGTTTTGGTTTCTTTGTACCGCAATTGGTCATCAATGCCCAGTTCTTTGCACAGGTTGCTGAGGAAGCGGTCGCTGGACAAAATGGCATGATAGAACCGATCCACCTGCGTGCCGTCGCCAAGCGTGATGGGACCCGCCAGCCCGCCTAATACGGGCGAGGCTTCGTAAATGGTCACTTTGAGTCCGCGGCGCGAGAGGAAATAGCCGAGGCTGATTCCCATAATGCCGCCGCCGATGATGCCGATGTGTTGCTGTGAGGTTTGATTCATAGTCTCGAATTTTCTGTAAGGGTTGATTACGCCAATATGCGTTCTTCATGCGCGGACAACTGGATCTGCCCGAGGATCTCTGCAATCTTTTCGCCTGCCGTGCCATCGCCAAAGATGGGCGGCTGGGCAGGGGGCGGCGCGAATGAATTCCATTCGTGGACGATCAGTTCCACATCCACGCCGACCAGTTTGTTCCAACCGGCTGTGACAGTCTCCGTCCATTCGGTTTCATCGCGCAGGGTGAGGCAGGGTTTCTGCATGAAGTAGGCTTCGCGTTGCACGCCGCCGGAGTCGGTGGCGATCAGGCGCGCGTTCTCCTCCAATACCATCATGTCATAATACCCGACCGGTTCGATCAAGCGGACGTTGTCACCAAATTGCTCGTCTAGTTTTGCGAGCGCGCCGCGCGTGCGCGGGTGGACAGGGAAGACTACCGTCTCGCCAACGCGGCTCAAGGCGCGGACGATGTTCGTCAGGCGCGCGGGGTCGTCGGTGTTGGCGGCGCGATGGACGGTGACCAAACTGTACGAAGCGGGAGCAAGCCCAAAGTCCGAAAGAACCGTCGATTTTTTTCGCGCGAGCGGACGGTTGGCGAGGTTCGCATCCAGCATCACATCCCCCACCCAAAAGACATTCTTCGTGATGCCTTCGCTGGCAAGTTGCCGCACGGCGGTCTGGCTCACGCAAAAATACGCGGAGGATAACTGATCGGCAACGAGACGATTGATCTCTTCGGGCATGCGGCGGTCGAAACTGCGCTCGCCCGCTTCGATGTGAACGGTGGGGATGTGCAGTTTGCTCGCCACGAGCGCGCCCGCCAGCGTGGAGTTCGTATCGCCGCGCACGATGACCAAGGCTGGCTGTTCTTTGAGGACGATCTCTTCGAATCGCACCAGGATTTCGGCTGTCTGCCCGGCGTGCGAGCCGGAACCCACCTCGAGGTTGTGGTCGGGCGCGGGGATGCCGAGCTCGTCGAAAAAGGTCTGCGACATTTTATAGTCGTAGTGCTGACCGGTATGCACGAGGATTTCGCGATGATGTTTGCGGAGCGCGCGGCTCACTGGCGTTGCCTGAATGAATTCGGGACGCGCGCCGACGACGGAGATGATTTTCATGGCTCTCTCTGATATTGTTGGAATAATTGAGGTCGTGTTTTCAAGATGCGCTGGGCAAGCTCGACCAACGCGAGCCCGGCAAACGGGATCAAGACAGCGTCCACCGGCAACCGGTAACGGATCAACGTCCATGTGAGGATGTGCACGCCAGAGTAGACGATGGCAAAGAGCATCAGGAGTCCTTGCGGCGAGAAGAGCAGGTTGAGGAAACGATTCCCATGTTCAACAGCATTCTTTTTGACACTCAGCCAGACACCGTACAGCATGAACGGCAGGAACAGCCCGAAACTGCCAATGCGGGAAATATTGCTCAACGTGGATGAGTCGGATGAATACCAGAAATTGAAATAAGGAGGAATACGACTTAGTGACAGCAACACGTATCGCCCGGGATCGTCGGTGACGAACTGGATTCCGCGTTTGAGCAGTTCCTGGTCGAGCGCGGCTTCGTCGAGGTGACGGACTTCTTCGGGGATCATTTCCTGATAGGTTTCGGTTGGCAGGATGGGGATGAATTTCGTCCCGTGGATGGGATGGTTGCCCCAGAAGAAGGCATACCCTGAATTCGTGTTGAGCAGGACAAACCTGCCAAAGCGGGAGTAGTTGTACAACGTGGCTGGCAGGATGAAGAGGATCACCAGCACGATGGAGACAAGGCTGGGGAGCAGAGGCAATTCCACCCTGCGGCGGACGCGGACGATCCATATCCAAAGAAAGAGGAAGGGGATGAAAAGCAGAAAGACCTGCCGCAGTAAAACTGTAACACCCAAGGAGATTCCCAACGCAACGCCAAAGTTGGTGTCAAGTTTTCGATCCAGGTTTTCAGATAATCGAATCCCAAAGAACAGGCTGAACAAAATGGCGGTGATGTAGAACGGTTCGGTCATGAGCGCCGCGCCGTAGTAGAAAAAATATACATACACGGCAGTGATGCCTGCCGAAACAAAGCCAACCGTTTTGGAAAAAAGTCTTTCACCGATACGAAAGGCGATGTACGGGTGCAACACGCCGACGATGACCGCTTGCAAGATCCGCGCGGCAAGCGGATGTGGACCGAACAGAAAATACATCAGCGAGAGATACAGTGTGTAAAGAAAACTCCAGTGCGCGGTGGGCGCGTCGGCAGGCGTGATGGGCCACCATAATTCGCCGAAGGAAAATCCGTGACCGCCGACGACGCGCAAGGCAAGGTTGTGATACGAAACCTGGTCGAAGATGCCGGGCAGAGCCACCACGGTATCCCCCATTGCTAACGCTATCGCCACGCGCAAAAAGACAGCCACCGTCAGAATGAACGGCAACGGCTGTGCGGCGATCTTTTGCAAAATGTTTTTGTTCGATGTTCGTGTCATTCTTCGTAAATCTTTTTCATGGCAGAGAGCGCGGCTTGCCAGTCATATCTCGTTTCTGCAAGTTTCCGTCCGTGGACGGATAGTTTTTCCTGCAACGACGGGTTCTCTAAAAGTTCGACGACCCGGCTTGCAAAATCGTCCGCCTTGTCGGCGACGATCACATCTTTTTCCAGTTCGGCTTGTATGCCTTCGAGCCCGATCGTGGTGGTGACCACCGGCATGGCGTAGGCAAACGCTTCGAGGATTCTCACCCGCATCCCGCCGCCTGCGCGGACGGGGACGACCATCAATGCGCTCTCCGCCAGATACGGAGCCAGTTCGGGAACATAACCGGTGATGTTCACGCTTCCCGAATTGCGAGCCTGAAATTCGAGAAAGTCCTGCGGCGGGTTTTTGCCGATAATGGTCAACGTTGCCTCTGGCATTCGTTTCTGAACCAGAGGGAAGACCTCATTAAAAAACCAGCGGATGCCATCCGCGTTGGGCGGATAATGTAAAGTGCCGAGAGTGACGATATTTTTCGAGGCAGGCTTGCGCTTGATCGGCATTAACTCTTGCGTATCCACCGCGATCGGGATCGTGGAGATGGGCGCAAGTTTGTCGCCGGGTTTTACCTTTGAAAAGCGCAACGCTTCTTCCAGCCCAGCCCGGTCGACATCCGTCACCGCCAGCACATGATCGACGGTCTTGAGCAATTCGCCTTCATAGCGCTTGACGCGTTTCGCTTCAACGGCAAGGATGGGTTTCAAGAACCAGCGCGCGTTTTCGCGCATCCGCTCGATGATGGACCACACGGCATTGTGAGCATCGAAGATGACTTTCGGCTTTTTCTTCGGCGCGAGTAATGCGGCGCGAAGCCCGAACTGAACCATCGTCAACTGGTCGGCGTGGATGAAATCAAAATCGCCGTGTCGTACCAGATTGGTCACTTTCTCCTGCATGGCTGGCAGGTCATCGCGTTCGACGAGAAACGGGCGCCCGGAGAGGTAACTGCGGATCATGTACCCGGCATCCGCCACGCGCGACCGGCGAATCGGCACCGCATGTACTGCCTCGCAAATTTCAGCCAGCGCGGGCAGGTGCGGCACTTCTTCTGGACGAACGAAGGAAACCAAAGTTACAGAATGTCCCTGCCCGGCGAGGAAGCGTAAAACGTGCCAGGTCTTCACTTTGGGACCCGCATCCGGGGGGAATGGCACAATTTGGGTTAGGAAGAGAATGTTCATAAGGTGTGATTAAAATTTTGCCACAGAGTCCACAGAGATTCTGAGAACTTAAACTCAGCGCGCTCTGCGACCTCTGTGGCTTGAATTCAAAAAATGGAAATGCTCACTTCAAATTAAGGCACAACGCCATCACATCGATGTTCGAGCGTAATTCTTTCTTCGCCTGGTCGTTCTTCGAGGGGATTACATAACCCACCAGCCACACGAGTAGTTTCAACAGGCTCATGAAGAAGAACAATAGACGCAAGAAAAAGGCGCTTACAAAGCCATAATTCTTCTTGTAAAACATCATCTTGCCGCGATAGACCATCTTGCGCCGCTTCCAGCGGTCCATGCTTCTACCGCCGAAATGAACAATGGAAGAATTCGGCAGGAACACAACCTTCCAGCCTGCTTTGTTCAAACGGTATTGCAAATCCGCTTCGTCGCCGTAAATGAAATATCCCTCATCGAGCAAACCAATCTGGTCGAACGCGGCGCGGCGCACCAATAAACACGCCGAACTCATCCAGCCGGTCTCTTTGATCTCTTGCGCGTCGCCATGCGAAGGATACCCGGTCCACAGCAACTCGCCGATATGAGTCACGATCAGGAATTCTTCCAGCAGGGTCGAAAACGGCGCAAACCCCGATTGGAACGAACTGTCCGGGTTCAACAACCTCCCCGCCGTCGCGCCAGCTTCGGGATGAGCATCCAGATATTCCACCAGCACATCAAGCGCGGGAGCATTCACAAGGGTGTCGTTGTTGAGCAGTAACACATGACGCCCGTCCGTCGCCTCGATCCCCTGATTGCTTGCCTTGCCCAACCCCACATTCCCCGCATTCTGGATCAACCTCACCTGCGGATACTTCTCCGCCAGCATCTGCTGACTTCCGTCCGTCGAGCCGTTATCCACCACCACCACATCGAACGAGCTTTTCAGCCCGCCTTCATAGAGGGATTTCAAACACGGGTCGAGGTACGCCTTGTTATTCCAGCACACCAGCACGATGGACATATCCACGACTTGCGCCTCGCTTCTCTTCCGGACCTGTGGCTTGTTTTCCATACCCGGCATTATTCCTCCCCCCGGTATTTCCTGTCCATTTCGGCGATCTCATCGTACGTCCCGAGGTCGATGTACGTGCCGTCTTCGAGGTGAACGCCTTTGAACTTCATCCCGAGCGCGATGGCATCGTTCATGATCTTAGCAAAATCGGAAATGCCTTCCTCGAACACACATTTGTGCATGTATTCAGTGAATTTCGGCCGCCAGATGATGCACCCCCACATCTCGGTGAGGTCGGTCTGCTTCGGCTTATCAACGATCGCAACAACCCTGCCTCCGTCGTTATGACTGACCATGCCGAACTTTTCAGGGCGGTCGGTGGTGAACATGCCGAACAACACGTCATCTTCCGGCGAGGCGGATTCATAGACTCGTTTGAAGATATCATTCGGTTTCATGAGCGTATCTGCCATGCCGAAGAAAACTGTTTTGCCTCTGACGAGGTGATACGCTGAATCCAACGCGTGCGCCAACCCCGGCGAAGTGGATTTGGTCTTGCCCTCGACCACCTCCTGAACCACATAACTGATGTCGCACCCGAAGCGCATCCCGCTCCCGAAATATCCCATCAATTGATGTTTGGTCTCGTTCACAACAAAAACAATGTGCTTGAGACCGGCGTTGACGAGGTTGTCCACCACAAATTGCGAGATCGGCTTATAGTGATTGTTGCGAATGACCGGGTACAACTCTTTTGGGTATGGCAGACCCAGTCGAACTCCCTTCCCCGCGGCGGGGATCAATCCAATTAATTCTTCCATGCAAACCTCCCGTACTAGGTAAGTTTATTTTCCTTGCGCATTTGTTCGATGGCGATCAAACCCCCAAAGAAGATCCACGGCAAAATGCTGGCGCGGAACCCAGCCAGACCGATGTTATAGGCGAACGGCAACAGCCAGTCCACCAGATACGCCGCCATGACGCAAGCCGCCACCCCCGCCAGGACACCGAAGGCGTACGCCCGCGCAAAACCGTCTTTCAGATCCCGCGACAACCTCCAGCCGAGCGTCGCCATTGCATACAAGATCCAAATGAAGCAGATCAAGCCAGCCAGGCCGGTTTGGGCGATGATATCCACAAACTGGCTGTGCGAGTTGAAGCGGATGTGGTATCCGCGCAGGGAAAATAAAGGGGCGTACCAGTTGTAGTTGGCGAAACCAAGCCCCAGTAGCGGGTTGGCGCGGCTGATATCCAAAACGACGACCCAGGCATCCACGCGAGTCCCCCAACTGTATTGGTCGGTGGAGATCAAATCCTGCGCCAGATACGCCACGCCGATCAACGCAAACGGGATGGAGGCATAAGCAAGTTTCGGGAATTTCAACGCCGCCAGAATGCCGACGCCGACCATGGCTGGCACCCAGCCCGATTTCCAATCCCGCGTTTGGATCACCGCCACGAACAACGTCAACGCGACAATAACATACAGGAAGATGCGGAAGTTCCTTTTTAGGTCTTGATTGAACAGCGCCTGAGCCAGCGGCAGGATCACCAGCCACGTCCAGAGCATGCTGTTGGCGATAAACCCCTTTTCATAGATCGAGTCGATGCCCGACCACTCGACCACCCTGCCGAGAACATATACCATGCTCAACGCAACGAACGTGATGACGATTGCCTTGAGCCAGCGGATATCTTTGATGATATTCCCGGTCATCACCATCATGACAAGCGAGAAAAAATAGATGGCAAAGCCGCCCAACTGCGTGTCGAATGGCGCCTGTTGCGCGAGGGAAAACCACGAAACCTGCCCCATGCCAAACGCGACCACGCAGACGATCATGAACATCACAGCAGGGCGAACAGCTGAGGATCGCACGAACTCAAACCTTCGGCGGACGACGAACATGTTCCCAATCCACAGCGCGGCCATCAGAACAACCAACAAGACTGAGGCATTAAAGCCGCCAGGTCCCGAAAACGGGACAAACATTCCCGCGGGGATCAGAAAGATATATGCCAACAACGGGTAGCGCAGTAACAGCCCAAGCACAACCAGCCCCCCCATTGCCGCCAGCGCGATCACCAGCACATTCACGGTTCCCCAAAATGAAGCGGCGATCGTGATCAGGATGGTGAGTAAGCCAACGCTGTATTGAAAGGTTTGCCGGGAAATCGAAATCTGCCGGTTAATCGTGAGAAATTTCAGGGTGAAATTGATGTCCATGAGTCGCGTAGAGGATGCCATTTTAACTCAATACCCAGCCACAGCAGGATGACAAACAAAAATCAATCCGTTCAGCCGCGACTGGGTATGGAATTCGGTTGATGGATCCGTCAACAGGACGGAAATCCACGCAAAGGGGTTACGTTCGACTCAGGGCATGTATGATAACGTGGATAATGAATAATAATTTCATGTCATACTGAGGGGCGATCTTTGCCCCGAAGCATCTCGGAAAGGCTCATCCGAGACCCTTCGGTCGCGAAAAACACGCTCCCTCAGGGTGACATGGTCGCGCGTTTGGCTTATCCATCACTGAAGTTATGATAGAAAAACCAATCTTTGATTTCACCTCTTGCGCCAGCGCTCAGGGAACCAATAAGGTGGCATACATCGAGAAATGGAAGCCATCAGAGGTTGACAACGTGGAGTATGTAGCCGGGAGCGCGCCAAAGGTGTAAGAATAGTACCGACCCGAACCTGCTAACGCGACCCTGCCTGTGAGAGTATTATTTTGCGGCAGGAAGACCAGCCAATATGTTCCGGCAGGCAGTGTGGTTTGCGTCAGCACGGGTTGCGTGTTCCACCCGGCGACTGGGGTAAACGCGGCAGTTTCAGCGAGGCGGGCGCCGGGCGCGTTTCCATTATTCGCGTAAATTCCCAGGCGCAGTTGCCCTCCCGCAGTGGATACATAGTAGCTCAGGCTCTGAATCGTAGCGTTTTGCGAAAGCGTTACCTGCTGGGCGATCAATAGATTTCCCATGCCGGAATACGGAGTCGTCAGAACGCTCGTTTCACCGATGGTGATTGCTGTCCCACCTGTTGATGTCGAGGTGGGTGTGGGTGAATTCGTCGGCGTTGGAGTCCTGGTCGGAGTATTCGTGAAGGTTGCCGTAACCAATGGAGTGGATGTTGCGGTTGAGGTAGGCGTAAACGTTGTCGTGCTTGTCGGTGTATATGTGGATGTGGGCGTTAAGGTTCTTGTTGCTGTGTTGGTCGGTGTGGCAGTAAAGAGCGGAGTGATTGTTGCCGTCGGCGTATAGGTTGGCGTGTTGGTGATGGTCGGCGTGAATGTATGTGTAGGAGTCGAAGTATGCGTCGGCGTGTTTGTAATGGTCGGCACAGTCGATGGCGCACTCGTTGGCGCGGCGCCGAGAGCGAATGTGGCATAGAAAGAAAAGCGGAATGTGCCCGAAGGGGAGGAAGCCGAGTAGGTTGCCGGTAATGCTCCGAATGTGTAGCCGTAATAACGTCCAGCGCCCGCATAAGTCATGCGCCCCGCCAGGGTGTTATTCTGAGGCAGGAAGACCAGCCAATACGTTCCAGCAGGAAGCGAAACCGGTGTGATGACTGGTTGCGTGTTCCATCCGGCTACAGGTGTGAAAGCGGCTGTTTGTGCCGCCAAGGTTCCTGGCACGCTTCCTGAATTGTTATAGATGCCCAGCCGCAACTGCCCACCCGCCGTTGACACGTAATAACTCAGGCTTTGAATGGTTGCAGTTTGCGACAGCGTCACCTGCTGTGCCACCAGTTGATTTCCAGCGCCCGAGTAGGATATGCCAAGGATAGTTGTCTCGCCGATATTAAAGAAGGGCGATTGCGTATTCGTCGCGGTGACGGTTGGCGTTTTGGTAGCAGTGTGAGCAGGCGTGGAAGTGAATGTGGAGGTGGATGTGGGTTGGGGTGTGAACGTCGGAGTGTTGACCGGCGTTGAGGTGGGCGTGGCGGTGGGTCCCGGAGTTCCGGGCATGGCAAATTCGAAAGCGCCCATATCGCATCCGGCGCCTTGCGGGCGGGCAATGCCGCGCTGATCTTCGTTTGCGCACACGCTGTTCACGCCGGCGGAATTCAAGGCTGAACTCCCCGCGATCAACGCGTGTGTGTTTGTAAACCCGCCGTTATTTTCCAACGCGCCCAACAACGGATCGTTTGTAATTAGATTCGCGCAAGTTGCGCCGGCAGGACACCCACCCTGAACCACGCTGTCTGTAATGGTGGCGGCGCTGGTTCCATCGTTCTGGATCTCATCGTTCGCGCCGCCATCTGCCCATAAAATACTATTGGCGATCTGTGGAACGCTACCCGTCAAGTTGAGCATGGCATCGCCCCCCGCTGTGCCGGAAGCGTTGACGCTGTCATTGCCGGTAAAGGTAACGTGATTAAAAATCGGGTTACCATCGATATTCAGGATGCCGCCGCCGCCCCAGGGCGCGACCCCCGAACTTTCAAACGAGATATTCCCGCTAAAGGTCACATTCGTGAAGACCGGGTTGGCGTATTCATTCAAAATACCGCCGCCCCGGCGAGTGGCAGTATTGCCATTGAAAGTCACACGATCAAGCGTGGTCTGGCTGTTGTTGTTGAACAAACCTCCGCCGCCGACTGCTGAATTGTTCGTGAAGACCACATCCACCAATGTCGGGAGGTTGGGTTCATCCACGCCGGGACCGCCCAGCGTCTGAAGATTCAGACCGCCACCCGCCGCAAATGTGGCGGTGTTCTCCGTAAAGGTTACCCGCGTGAGGGATACGCTTCCGTTTTGCACATACACGCCGCCGCCAATGCCCGCCGTGTTGTTGCTGACTATGATATCTGTGAAGGAGGCGCGGCTGTAATTAGCTTCCACGCCTGAGGTGGAAATAACGAACACGCCGCCGCCGCGCCCATTGGCATTATTCGCCGTGATGAGCAGGTTACGAAGCGTGGGGCTGGTATTTTGGATGTACATGCCGCCGCCGACCCCGCTCCCTGAATTCTGGTTGCCGCCGGTGATGGTGAATCCATCCAGCACGTATATGTCAGCGAGCGTGCCGTTCGCGGTGACTACCGTGTAAGCATTCCCGGCGTTGCCTGCCGCCTGGTCAATGTCGCCGCTCAGCACAGCGCCGTTTGTAGCCGGGTCTGAATTCCGCTGGCTCAACTGGGTAGCGCCGACAGTAAACCCGCCATAGATCGAAACGCCATGTTTCAGCGCGAAGGAACTATTGCGATCGTTGTTTGTCTGGCTGGCGCCTTCATCGGGATAATACGTTCCACTCGCCACCCAAATCTGGTCGCCACTCGACGAAGCCGCTAACGCATCCTGCAGGCTTGAATAGGCGGTCGCCCAGCTACACCCGTCCGGGCTGGGGGCGGCGGAGTTGGCATCCACGTACACCACTCCCGCGCATGCCGCGCTGGCGGATGACAAGATCACAAATTGCGAAAGGACGATGGTAATAATGAACAAGGCGGAAAGAATCGAGCGAAAATTGATCTTCATCGTAACTCCTCAAATGCAGTCCGCTTCCATGTGTCAGAGATCCATGGCGTAGCGGAAAATAAAAATAAAAAAATCAAAAGGGATTACCTGCCGGCAATCTCTTTAATCAACCCAAAAAACTTGAGCGTCACTTTCGAGCAATCATATTGTTCGGCAACCAACGAGATGGCATTGATGGATATCTTGTCGCGCAGCGCCCGGTCTTGAATCAGGTTTATAACATACGTCGCAAATATTTTTGGCTCATCTGTAACCAAAAGGTGCTCCCCGGATTGGGCATCCAACCCTTCCGCGCCCTTGGAGGTCGCCACCACCGGCGTCCCGATTGCCATTGCCTCCAGAATTTTCAACCGCGTGCCGCCTCCGCTCTGGAGCGGCGCAATGGCAACCGTAGACGACGCGATCAACGATTTGATATCCTCCACAAATCCCGCGAGGATAATATTTTGACTGGGCGGCAGAGGCAGGTTTTCATGGTCGCCGGTGATTACCAGCTTCACATCGGGGATCTGTTCCAGCACCAGGGGGAAAACTTCGCCGACAAACCAACACATGGCTTCGTAATTCACGCGATACTTGAACGGACCCGTAAAGATGACGGTGTTTGCTTTCTGCTCCACACCTTTATTTGAATATTCACGAACATCGATGCAATTGGGAATAACCTCGATTTGATTTTTGTGACGGGGAAAATTTCTCGCCACCAACCTGCGCTCAGTTTCAGAAACAACCGTGAAGGATCGAAACCCCTCGAAAAGCCGCGAAAGATATAAACGATATTTGAACCAGGTCAGGGCATGGCGGAGGCGGATTTTTCCGTCCGGGGAAAACGCGCGGTCGTGAAACAAGCCAATCTCCAATTCCTCGAACAGCGCCGGAACCCCTTGAAAGTATGGATAGTACGCCGCCATCTGCAATTGAGACGCGATGACCAGATCGAACTTCTGCCCTTTGATGGCTGTGGTGATCGCGCCCGCCATCTCCGGTGAAAACGTGTCGATCACCGAGCGCGGTTTCAACGACAAAAACCCAAGGCGCGCCCGCCATGTGCCCGGCTCGAATTCCTTCCACGGGACGACGACGATCTCCGAACACAAACTTCGGATTTCAGGCGCTTCAGGACGCCCGCCGGTTTGGTCGACAAAACTCAGCAGGGTCACATCGTGATGCCGGCCCAACCCGCGCAAAAAGTTGTAGAGGCGCACTTTGGAGCCGTTGTTCACCGGGTACGGGAACCACCGCGAGAGAAAAAGAATTTTCATCAGTTGATCAATGCTCGGAGGTACCGTTCGATCTCATCGGTCATGCGTTGCAGGTCGAATTTGCTTCGCGCAGTTTCGCGCCCGGCGCTTCCCAGTTTTTCCCTCAGCGCAGGCGACTCGATCAGTCGTTGCAATACTCGCGCCAGGCTGGTCGAATCGTCAGCCTCGAACACAAGCGAATTTTCATCGTGGACGAGTATCTCAGCCGCGCCGCCCACCGCCGTCCCTACTACCGCCATCCCGGAAGCCATCGCCTCCACGATCACCCTCCCGAACGGCTCCTGCCAGATGGAGGTGAACAAAAATAGATCGGATTGCCGGTACAGCGCCGGTAACGTGTCCTTGGGCTGGGCAGGCAGAAACGTCACGAACGAGGCGAGGGAGTCGCGCTCGACCATCTTGTGAAGCGAGTCGATATAGTCCGCTTCGCCATCGCCCACGATCGTCAATTTCAGGTTTTTGATTCCATTTTTTGTGACAAGACGCGACACAGCCTCAATGGCGGTGTGAGCGCCTTTCTCATGCGTAAGTCGACCAACATACAAGAGCGAGACAACATCGTTCGCCTTCCGCAATCGCTCGCCTTCAAGGTAGGGGTTTGTATCCACAGCCCCGAAGACCACCCGCCCCTCGGTTGAGGATATTCCCGCTTGCTCAAATTCTTTCCGCATAAAATCAGATGGGAAGAGAATGCGGCGAAGTTGCAGGCGTGGCTTTTCCTCTCGCGACAAAATATTCCGGGCAATCGGCTTCAACAACAATTTCAGCAATCCCGTGAAAAACGAGCGCGGGGATGCGTTCCAGTAATTTTCATATTGACTC
>JBGANO010000031.1:0-42338 GCA_044222305.1 Anaerolineales bacterium | reverse complement strand
AGCACATACACGTGATCGCCGCGCAGAATAAAATCCGCATTGATCGCGCAGGTGGTCAACCCCAACGCCCTAATCGACTTATCCAGTTGTGTCCAGACCAAACCCTTCACCTTGTCCGACATCGAATACGGCACATAGTGACCGATGGGCACATCCGTTTTCCCATGATACAAAATATCGCCATGCGGCATCACGAATTGCGCCTCCCCATCGATCACCGCCGCCTGCGCGCCGAATTCCACGCCGCTGATGAATTCCTCCACCAAAAAATATTTCTGACGCGTGGCGCACATCACGTATTCGAAGGCGTGTGATAGGTCGTCGGCTGAATCCACGCGGATAATGCCGCGGCTACC
Source organism: Anaerolineales bacterium (assembly GCA_044222305.1). Taxonomy (GTDB): domain Bacteria; phylum Chloroflexota; class Anaerolineae; order Anaerolineales; family Villigracilaceae; genus Defluviilinea. The sequence continues at coordinate 41,982 of JBGANO010000031.1, read as the reverse complement.
GGAGGTGTCGACCGCCTTGCAGATCACGGGCTTTTCGAACAGGTCAAATGCCTGACGCAACTCTTCCAATGTCGACACTTCGCGGAAGCGAGCCGTGCACACCCCTTCGGATTCAAACCGGCGCTTCATCTCCCTTTTGTTTGTTGCCAACACCCCGGCATTCTCTGAAATCCCGGGCAGTCCAAGCGCGTCGCACACCACTCCCAACGCGCGGACTGCGGCATCGGTGCCTGTGGTGCAGATGCAATCCACCTGTTCATCACGCGCCAGCTGAACGATCGTTTGCACATCGGTCGTATCGATATGGCAGGCTTGATCCGCCAGTTTAAAGCCGGGATAATTGCCCGCTGTGCTAACCACCAACGCGCGCATCCCCATTTCTTTGGCTTTGCGGATCAACGGGACCTGGTAAATACCAGCCCCAAGTATGAGCGCTGTTTTCATGAGTCACCTTTGGTAGTGCGGAAAAGAAGTTGAGCGACCAGAATAAATATCCCTGTGACGCGGCTTAGAAAAGGCATGAAAAAAGAACATCAGATAGTTTTTCTCAGCGTTCTCTGTGCGCTCTGTGGCAAAGAAGGAGTCTCTTAGCGATTGACCTGCGAAGGCGGAAGAAGGCGCGAGGCGATCGTTTGAACCGCCTGGAGTCTTCTTAAAGGGCGCACATCCTTGGTGGAGGTCATAACCGCCTGATAGTCCGATTCCACCTGTTTCATATCGAACCATTCGGAAAGTTGGTCCCAGGCTTCGAACAGGGGCCAGACCGATTTTTTTCCGTGCGCCTGCAGGGGCTCGAAGTCGACACACAGCGAAGTTTTTTCCAACCCTTTCATGAATGGTTTTCTCAATGCCGCAGGAATCTTGTTTGCAATTTTCGTGCGGAGAAAATATTTGCCGGTCATGATATATGGCTCGGAGCCGTAGGTGCCCGGGATGACGGCAAGTTTGCTGTAATAGCGGCGAAAGACGTCTCCCAACAACCTGCGATCATCCAGCACGGCAAAAGGCAGGGAAAAACAAAAACGCGCGTAGTCTCGGTCCAGAAACGGTGTTGCCACGCCACGCCAATAATCCTTCAGTGTGGACAGGAAATTGATGAACGTCCTTTGCCGGCTCCACAACTCAAGATACATCAATTTTTGATGATTTGCGCCGGGGTACGAATCAATTTCCTTGCGGAGATTCGCGGCGTTCTCTTCGAGCGCATCGTGCATGGGGCGCTTCATGGTCGATCGAAGCAGGGACGGGTCCCAATCGGAATACCATTCATGGTTTGCCTGATAGCGTTTGGTGGCTTGGAAGCGTATGGAATCGTTGATGGCGTCGCCTGATAAAACATCGCCAATGAAACCGGTAATCGTGGGGGCAACAGGCTCCGCTTGAATTTCATCGAGAAAGGACATCAGGTACATGCCTTGAAAGTGCATGGCGGTTCCGAACAGATCGAACCAGCGCCGTGTGTACTTTACAAGAAAATCCTTCGGCAGGGCGATGTGCTTCCACGGGAAGCCGAGCGCTTTGGCGATTTCGCGGGAATAGATCACGTCGGTGTTTTCTGAAGAACCCCAGGCATACGATCTCACTTCCACCCCTACATTTGCCGCCACGCCGGCGATGAGTCGGGAATCCAAACCGGCGGATAACGGCATTGCCCAGCGCGGATGTTGTTTCAATATGTCTGCCGTCGCTTGATGCGATAACGAATGCATTTCGTCGACGAGATCGTCCCAGAGCGATTCCCAGCGGTCCTGGCTGGGTTGCACCGACCAAAGCCGTTTTGCGCGATAGCCATGTTCGTCCCAGGTTGTCACGCTATCGGGCAGGATTAATTTCACATCTTTATACAATGTCCAATCGGAGATGAAGTGTCCATTGAGCAGGAGGGAAACCAGGCCGGGGAGGAAAAAGTCGTCAGGCGTGAGGGCGGCTGAGGCGACTGTAACAGGCTCCAAGGTGGATGCGAAGCGGCTGACGGATGATTCCAGATGATAGACCGGCATGCTTCCGAGCCAGTCGTTCCATATCGTCCACGAATCGCCATCCGCGCTGACGCGCAGGAGGATCACACGCCCTTCCCACGGTAGCACGAAATCATCATCGCGCTCTGCCTTGAGCAGTTTTTCCTGCGCGTCTTGCCAGGGAACCGAATGATGCGGGGAGCCGATCAGGGCGAGGGTCGATCCGTCGGGCAGGATGTGCAGACAGTTGGAAATCGAATCGCGTCCCCATAGATGCAATGTTGTTCCGCCGATCTCGAGGGATCTTCTTTCAAGATGTTGGAAGCAGGACAGGGCGCGGTCTTCGGCTTCGAATGCGCCGGCTACGTTGTTGGGCGATACTCCGCGACTGATGGTAAACCCTAGAATTTGACTCATGTGTCTCTCCGATGAAAGTTTCCCGCATGATATTCAATTTGGATCTCTCTACCGTACATTTGCACCGCTAAGCCCGCAAAGAACGCAAAGAAAACCTGTTTAACTTGGCGACCTTAGCGTGCTTTGCGGTAAAAATCTTCTCATGTACGGTAGAGAGATTTGGATCAGGCGCGAGCGCCGATGCCGAGCATCGATTTGACGAATATGGAAAGTGTGCCGCGATCGGCAAGATAGTTCGGTCTTTTGCGGAAGGCGCCCATCAGCAGGCTGGGGATTTTCTTCGTTTCGCCATTCCGATACTTCTGTTCCGCAATATTGAGAAGGAAGCTTGCGACCAGCCAGCGCGTTCCGCGTCTTCCGAGATGTTGTTCAATTTGGGAGGAAAGGGCATCGAGGCGGCTTGTGACCGCATCCACTCCCTCGCTGAACGCATAGCCCATCATCTCGTGTGTTGCTTGCAAGACGAAGGCTTGATCGGGTTGGAATCCTGTTTCGTCTCCCAGGGCAAAATACTTTTCAGCGTCGTCAGCGCGGTTCCAAAGCAATGCGCGGATGCCTCGAACATAGTTGCCGCGGGCAACCGCCCACAGGTAGTTCTCGAGCACGCCTGGCATTTCGGCGGGCAATTGCTTGAAGATGGATTCCAACAACGTTTCGTAGTCGTGGCTTTCATCGTCGACACAATACCCCATCAGGAAGGTTGTATACAGCGAGGGGACGCCATAAAACAAACCGGAAGCATTTTGGGAAATATCCCAGAGGAATTTGCGCCCCACCGCGGTTTCACCTTGAGTAAATGCAACATTCGCCCACATGGCGCGGATGGCGGAATTCCCAATGGAACGCATGTCCAAAACATCCTGCGGGCAACGAGGGTCTGAGAAGATGGCTTCTTGACAGGCAAGTTCGTCTTCGCACTTTTTCTCCAACGCGCCGAACCTCCGCCCGGCTTGATAATTTCTGTAGTGCAGTACCCGGTCGATGCGGGAAAATTTACATCCCGCCATGAACAACTTGCCGCAGACGATAATTTCCCTGCCACGCATGGCTACTTGCGGGTGCCAAATTTCCTCGATCAGCGCCCATTGCCTGCGAACCACCCATGAACTCGGCGGGAGATAAAAACCAAGAGCCAGTTCTCCCAGCGATATGTTTTGAGGAGGCATGGCAACCGTGCGAATTGAATTCGATGAATGCACGCGCTCGTAATACGGATTATAGGAAAACCCCACCTCTGGATGTTCTTCGAGGAACTTGACGTGCGCTTCGAGTTTTTCAGGGTGGAAGGTGTCGTCTTGATCGAGAAAGGCTATGATCTCCCCCGCCGACTGGGTGATGCCTGTCCATCTTGCGGTGGATGCGCCCCGGTTCTCCTCGTGGCGGATGTATTTCACCCGCGCATCGGAAAATTGTTGAACCGCTTCGCCAGTGGTATCGGGCGACTTGTCGTCCACGACGATCAATTCAAAATTGGCGTGGGTTTGATCCAACACGCTTTGAATTGCCGCCGCGATCGAGTCGGCTCCGTTATAGGCGGGGATGATGACACTGATGAGGGGGTTATTCTTTATGGCATCCATTAGACAATATCGGCAAACTGATATTCCACGCGCTTGAAGAACCACACGCCGGCGATAAAGATCAACGCGGAGATGCCCGCCGCCGACCACAAATAATCACCGGGCATGCGGCTATAGACCAGCACATCACGGTACGATGCGATGATCCCAGCCATGGGGTTGAGGAAATACAGCCATTTCCATTGTTCAGGGACAAGGGAAAGCGGGTATAAAATGGGAGACGCATAGAACCAGACTTGGATTACCAGTTTGAGGAGGGGGTCCACGTCACGGTAGAACACGTTGAGGGCGGCTGAACCAATTCCCAATCCGAGGATGAGCGCCATTTGAATAAGGAGAATGAGCGGCAGGAAGAGCAATCCCTGCGGTGAGAAGGGAATCCGATAGAACAGCATCAAGATAACCAGCAGGATGAATGAGATCAGGAAGTCCACGAGGCGGGCGAGAAGCGCGGCAACCGGCAACGCCTCGCGCGGAAAGTAGATCTTCCCCACCAGGTTCATGTTGTGCACGAGGGAGGTTGCCATGTCGGTGACCGAGGAGGCAAGCAACGTCCAGGGGATCACGGCGGAATACGAAAAGAGGATGTAGGGAATCCCGCCCGTATCCACAGGAACGATGCGTGTGAAGACAACAGCAAAGATGGCGACCGTTGCCACAGGCTGGACAACCGCCCAAAGCCAGCCCAGGGCAGATTGTTGGTAGCGACCACGCAAGGTTCGAACGGTCCACGCCCAAACCAGGTCGCGCGTTTTATGAAAGTTATTCATCTGATTAAGCATCGATGCCTCAAGCGGTAGAGTCGGCGACAGCCCGCTCGCTTTGGGAAATCCGATTCTGTCCCCAAGCGCGGTTTGGTTCAAAGACCGCCATGTGTGCCTCGTGCCCCTGGATGGAGTTGCGCACCTCAAACCATTCTGAAGCGCCAAAGGCAATGCCATCCGAATCGTCCGCGTTCATGATCCAGGATTCGACGTAGTACATACTGCCGAACAACTGCGACGGGTCTAGTTTAAGAAAGTATTCCCCCTCGCCTTTTTCGATGGACATGGGAAAGTGATCGAGATGGGTGCGAATGTTGCAACAGAGGAGTCCGTCGGAACGGTGGATCAAAATGATGGCGTTCGACTTGCCGAAATCTTTATATGCCGTATATTTTACGCGGATTACTAGCGGCTGATTCGTGCGCGCCTCACGAACCGGGTTTCCTTCCACGTCGAGCACGTCCACATGGGTAACTTCGATGCCCGCGTTGGCGTCATCCATCCCCCCATCCAACTGGCTTATTTTTTCGATACGCTTTTTTTCTAAGACCCGGTTGTACATATCGATGATTTCTGCGCTCGTCCCGGAGGCTTGCAGTTGTCCATGCTCGATGTATAACGCGCGCTCACAAAGCGCGCGGACCAGTCCCATATCATGGGAGACAAAGATGAGGCTGGTTCCGTTGCGCAACAAGGATTTGATCCGCTCGATGCATTTCTGACGGAAGGAGGCGTCGCCCACTGCCAGCACCTCGTCCACCAACAGGATTTGAGGTTCGATACACGATGCGACCGCAAACCCGAGGCGCACTGCCATGCCGGATGAATATCGCTTTACGGGCGTGTCGATGAATTCTTCGATCTCCGAGAAGGCGACGATCTCATCGTATTTTTTGTGAATATCCTTGTACGTCAGCCCCAGAATGGTTCCGTTGAGGTAGATATTTTCCCGACCGGTCAGATCGGGGTGAAACCCAGCCCCCAATTCGATCAAGGCCGAGAGTTGACCGTTCACCTCCACTTTCCCAGTGGTTGGGTTCGTGATCTTCGCCAGCAATTTCAAGATGGTCGATTTCCCGGCGCCATTCGGACCAACCAGGGCGAGGGATTGCCCCTTTTCCATGGAAAAGCTCACATCTTGCAATGCCCAATGGATCTTCTTGTCCGCCGCGCCTCTCTGCCTTCCCAGGGATGATTTGACCCATTGCGATAGGATCGACGGGAGGCTTGTGCGCGTTAGACCGAGGTTGTATCGTTTCGAAACATTTGTAAATTGAATCACGGGTGTCATCGCAACACTCCGCGCCATACTTTTTCAATTGTCATGCAATAGACCACACTCATGTTTAAGGACGACCTTTTTGAAATTTATAATACACGACAAGTAATACGATCAAGATGACAACGGCGGGCAATACCCCGGAGGCGATCGCCACGGCAGGGTTGTTGTTCGTCCCTAAAATTGGAGGATCCAGCAAACCTTCGGGGATGGGGGTACGCGTCGGGGTGGGAAGACCGGTGAAGAGATCGGAAAGCGCCGTCGCGGTTTCTATCGGGGTCGGATAGGCGACTGAGGGCAATTTCATTTCTTCGTCCAATGTCTTATAGGTGAACCAAATTCCATGCGGAGGTCCGCCGGGGTCGACCCTCCATACAGCGAAGAGAACATTTCCCTGCACAACGACCGCCCGCACATCGTGCGCCGGATAATTCGTAATAAACCGTTCAGGGCTCGACCAGATGCCGTCTTTAAACTCGCTGTGCCAGATACCGCCGATCACCCGTTCTTCGCCATTCTCAACCACTTGAACACGCTGAATAAATAAAGCATGGGGAATATTTTCGCCATCCAGCGCCATCGTATTTTCACCGCTCCTGCCTTGATGCCTGTTGAAAGGGATGAACGGCGGCGTCCATGTATCGCCGTTATCGTTCGAGATGCTTACAACCTGCATAGGGCGCCCCTGCTCCACAGGAAGGTTCGGATACGGGTTGCCACTGTTGTAAAACACGATCACCTGTTTGCCGGTATCCACCAACGATGGAAAAGATGGTCCAAAGGAACCCACGCCGCCATCCGTTTTTTGATTCAATGTGGTTGGCTGGTTCCAACGATGCTCGACCAGGTCGTATCTTGCATAATGGAGGGAAATATCTGAGCCCAAATTGGTCACCACATTCCACGCCGCATGGACTGTATTATTCTGCCCCGGAAAGATTCGCAGGCTAAATGGAACATTGCGCGAATCGCGGGTCAGGAATACTGTTTCCGGGTCGGACCAGGTTGAACCCGAATCGGTGGAGTAGACGGAGTACACTCCCCCGCCGGCGATGTTGCCCGCGTAGATCACCACCAGATTCCCCTGGGCATCCCCCGAGATCGCGGCGTAACTTGGGTCAATGGCTTGCGTCCCAATGATCGTGGGCGTAGACCACGCCCGGGCAGAGGCGGCTTTTTCGACCCTTGCCTGGGAATAATAAATATATTTCCTGGTTCTTTCTCCGCTGAAAAACAATAAATGGAACATCCCTGTTGGGTCGAGATACACGCCTTGAATCACAGCATCGCTTTCGATGGGCGATAGCAAAATGTCGACCGGGGTTGTCCAGCCTTCCTCCAAACTCCATTTCCGATATACGACCCCATTCCTCACCCCGGACCCGGTCCATTGCGTGGCAAACGCGTGGACATAATGATCCTGGTCGGCAACGATGAAGGGCGTATAGGTTTCATCGGCGTAGCCGGGCACCCGCTCATTCGGCTTCCACGGGGATTCGGTTTTCGCCTCCACATGAGCCGGAGGTTGCAAGCCCAAGGTTATGGCAATCAAAAACCCCACCAACCCGCCAAGCCGCCGGATAGGTAACGATATATTCCGTTTTTTGAACTTCATATGCGTCAGCCCCGCTTTCGGCGGATAAAAACAAAACCTAACAGAACAACGACCATCAGAAGGACTGAGCCGATGATATTCCTCATGGAGTTATCGGAAAAAGCGGAGGTGTCCTCCCCAAAGTCGAAGGGAATCGACGTGGAGACCGGCTCCACCCCGGGACCCGGAGTCGCGTCGCCTTGATGCAGCGTTCCCGCGTTCGCTACAACAGCCACTTGAGAAAGATTGCCAAATCGATTCGCCGCCGCGCGGTTGATGGCAAGCACTTCATTTTTGTGTTCATCCTTCAGGTTTGTATACTCCACCTGCGCAAGCGCGCTTAGCTCGCCGGTGCCCGTCAAGCCGCCAGCAAGAGAGTAGGTAAGCCCATCCCCCTGGATGGCAATCTGTTGTGTAAACGTGGAACTCCAGCCGCTCCCCTCCCACTCCCAGTCTTCCACAACCAGGTTCGATTCTTTGAGAAAGGTGGGGCTTTCCTCTTCAACGATCCGAAGAAGATGCAAATCTCCGTTATGTTGCGCCAGCGTCACCGGGGTCACATTGCCGGCAACGCCTGTGATCTCGATCGGCGCGGACCATGCAACTCCGCCATCCGTCGAAATTTGATCAAAGTTGGAAACCACCTCATCGTTATTTTCCTGCCAGAGCCGGTGGACGATACCGTCTCCGTACGAGACGGTATCGAGCCAGGTGATCGGCTTCTCGCTGACCAATTCCGGTTCGCTCCATGTGACGCCGCCGTCTTTGGATTGAACGTAGTTCAATTGGTTCTCGGTTTTCGATTGGTTTGAGTTCACGAAAATAAGATGCAATGTGCCGTCACTGCTCAGGCTGACCCGGGGTTTTTGAATCATATCCCAGCCGCTCGTAACACCATCAACGACCCTCACAGGAGCAGACCAGGTATCCCCTCGATCGGTTGATTTCACGAGGTAAATTCCTCGTTCCTCATTAAATGGAACCGCGTACACGACGATCACCGTGCCGGCGCCGTCCACCAGAATATCGGGGGAACTGTTTATTTTGGATGGCGAAGGCAGGCTTTTGGGGTCGACCCAATCGGTGGAATATCCCGCGCGACTCGCATCGACTACAGAATAGATCACCGAGCCGGTCGCTTCATTTGCCCAAGTCACAAAAAGATTCCCTTCCGGGCTGATTGCCATGGAAAGATCGATCGGCTTACCGTTCAAGCCCCACAACAACCCGCGCGTCACAGCCCAACTTTCGCCGTCCCAGCGGGCGTAGGCAATCGAATGCTTCACCCCGCCCGGGCCGGGCAGGGTGCTCTCAGACCAGACCGTATGCAACAGATTCCCATCAGAAACCTGCGCAAGCGAGCCTACTTTCGCCTCCGTTGCATCAAGCAAAGGGAATGGAAAACTCCACGATTCGGTGGAGCCAAACCATTGATCCAACGGCTCCAGTGAACGCGATGTCACCCAACTATCTCCGCCGTTGCCGAGGTCACAGCCGATCAGATATAGTTTGTCTTCAAATAAGGCGTCGTCTTCACAGCGGAACACAATGGGATCGTAGGTCAGCGGATTCGAAAACAACGCGATCTCACGTTGGAATTGCAGGCTACCCCAACGCCCATCCTTCCAAGCCATAATGGCGGGATCGTTCCCATCGTAGCGGATGAGGGTCATGTAAAAGTTATCTTGTTTGATAATGAATTCGACGCTGGTGGGGCATTGCGACAACGTATCCAACATCAACCGCGGGCTGGTCCAGGTTGCGCCGGCGTCTGAGGAAGTCTGGCTATAGTACACACACTGGCTCGCCCCCGCCTCTCCAACCTGATAGAGCAGAATGACATTCTTTTTGTTGACGCCCATTTCGACATTCAAGGGGATGCCGTACCCGCCCGTATCTTCCGGACCTTTGAACTGAGCCGCCTCCGTAAATTCATGCCCGCCATCCTCCGAAACGGATGTGAAGATGCGCTTTAGGGAGCGCACGTCCCAGCCAACGAACACTGTCGGCTCGTCAACATCGTCCGATGCCGACACGCGAACATGCGCATCCTCAAGATTGATGGACGGTTTATTTTCCACCATGACCGATTCGAAGTACTTGGAGATGAATAACGTGATGGTCTTTTCCCAAACCCCGCCGTTCTGAGACCTGCGATAATAGACGCCAGCCTTTTCATCCTTACGGATGTATGCAAGGTGGAAAACGCCCGCATCGGTAATATCCACATCGTAGTTCAACACATCGTCCCCGACCCGTTCCTTGCTTGCCCAGGAGGTGGGCACAGGCAATGTGTCCGAATTTGCCCGCCCCATCATTAAGTTCCCTTCCGGGCTGACCCAAAAAATATTGATCGCCCCATCCGGGCTGGGGATGATCTTGAATGGCTTGTCGTCTTTTTCAGAAAACGGGAACGTAGAGGTGCGCGGAGGCGACCAGGTCACGCCGCCATCATTACTGCGCGAATAGCGAAACCCGCCGCCGATGGGTTGCCAAATCGCATGGACGATCCCATCCGTGCCGATCACAATCACAGGCTTTTCTGTCGAGCCTGAATTGGTAACGTTGACCGGGTCGGACCAATCGCGCGACGATTGCGCTTCGCCCACCGTCACACTGCCGAATAATTGCGCAACGAGCGCCAAGATGACGAACGTGAGAAAAAAGGAGTTCTTGGTTTTCATATCCATTCGTTTCCAAATCAAGGTTGAAGTTGAGACTGGTTCAATTCAGCGGCAAGCGCGGAGGCATTGTTCGAAAATTCCGCATAGCCCTGCGCCTGCCACCACCGAACATATTCCGAAAGTTCCTTCCAAGCCTCTGGCATCGAACGTAGCAGGGTCTTTGAACTTTCCAGATCGCCGAGCCACGCGTAACAATATCCAAGAGATTTTGTGATGCCGCGATGGGCGGGGTCGAGCAAGTGAGCGCGAAAGAGATATCCGCAAGCCGAGGGGATGTCTCTGCGGAGGAGGGCGATCATGCCGAGGCGGTGATTCGCCGTCCGATTGGCTGGGTCAGCCGCAAGGGCGGAATGAAGCGAGGCTTCCGCGCCCTGCAATTCATCCGCGAGCGCGGGTCCAGCCCATTCGTTCGTTGGGAAGTTTGAGAGTTCCACGCGAGCCATTTGCGCGGCTCCGATATTCGAATCCCAACGAGAGCGGAGGGCGTTCCAGCACACTGCCCCAAGGGCAACAAGCAGAACAGAGATTGAGCCAAGGACAATTATATCTGCCCGGTCGAGTTGTTTTAGACGCAGATTTAATGGTTTCGATTCGCGCCGGTTGACTGCCAGCCCGGGCAGGAACAAACCCAGCAGGGCGCCCATGTGGTTGTACAAATAATCATCCACCAAACCATGCGCGAAGGCGATGATCAAAGAGGCAAGAAGCAAGCGGTCGAATAATCGACGATGGGCATTTTCTTCATTAGCAGATTTTGCGGCAATCAACCAGAGGCTCGCCAAAAAAATAATCAGGAATGCAACCCCGCCAAAAATGCCCTGCTCGATAAAAACATCAAGGAACATGTTGTGCGCGTTGGGCAGGTAGTAATTTGGGATGCCAAGAATATACTGCGAATAGAGACCGGGAAACGCGCCCAAGCCCCCGCCGGTAAACGGAAAATCTGAAATGAGGCGCAGGCTCCTCCAGAACAACTCGGCGCGCGCGCCGCTCCCGTACGAGTCGTTTCCGTTGACACTTCCGCCGATGGAGGTTGGCCCGACATAGAGCAGGAGGACCAGCGCCGCAAGAAAAATCATGACGAAGACCGGAAAGACCGCTTCTTTCCCCCACTTCAAATTGATTCTCGGCGCGAGAAGGATCTGCCCCGTGAACCAGATTCCGATCGCGCTTGCGACCGCCATCCAAACCCCGCGCGAGGTGGCTAACAAGATCACGCTGGCTTGAAGAGACAATCCAAAAATCACCCATGCAAACGTATTGCGATTCAATCCTTGCAATGCCAAGTAGATCCCAAATGGCATCATGAGCGCAACAAGTCCCGCCGCGTAGTTGGGGTGGATCTGCGCCCAGCCGGTGGAAGGTCTCACTTGCATCAACAACCGTCCAAACTCATTGGCGATCTGAAACTTGCGCGGGTCGGCAATAAAATCCTGCGTGAGCAGGAAGTACACCGCCACACCGATCCCCATGCAAAAAAATAGCGCGGATACCCAAACGAGATTCTCGCCCGGTTGAGCGCTCAACGCATAGTACAGCAGAACCGACAGAACGATCAGCTGAAGTTTATGCAACCCCGTGGATGGATCATACGCCGCCCAGTATCCGGAAACCGCAGTAAGCAAATAAACCGCCACGAACAGGTCAAAGCGGGTTCTGCGGAACGGAGCCAAGCCTGCAAAAAAACGGAGCCCCCAGGGAATCAGCGAGGCGGCGATGGCATACATCCCCAAACCGGGGAGAAGACCCACCGCCACCCCGCTTAAGAGCACGAGGCACAAGTCAAACAACGCGAACCTGCGGCTGGCCACTGATTCGCGCGTGAATGTCCAGGTCATTGAGGAATCAAGTCTTCGCCTAGCCCCCTCCGCTCACCGGCGCGCCCTCATCGGAAGATGCCCAAAAGAGGTGCTGTAAACCAACATTGAGGGCGGTCTTCATTGTTGACCAGTCGTACATCAACATCTTGAGGTAGGTAAGCGCGGGGCCCGGTCGGAACGCCCATTCGCGGAAGGCGCGTTTCTGCCAGTAGAGCAGTTTTTCTGCCGGCATATTCGGGTAATCGAGCACGGTGCCTTTGTCCATATCCACCTGTTCCCAGCGCGTTCCGGGGCGGAACCATTTATTCTTCACCACTTCAAAGAAGAAGGGCGTGCCCGGATACGGCGCGGCAACATGGAAGAGGGCAATATCGAGCGGGAGTTTCTTCGAAAAGTTAATCGTATCGCGGATGGTCGCTTCGGTCTCGCCGGGCAAGCCGATGATGAAGTAACCCCAGTTCATGATGCCGGCTTTCTTTGCCCAACGCAAGGCGCGCTCTGCCTTATCGGGGTAGGCGCCTTTACGGGCATGTTTGAGAATCTGCTCATTACCGCTTTCGATGCCCCATGAGATCAGGCGGCAACCCGCCTTGCCCATGAGCAGGAGCATTTCTTCATCCACATAATCGACGCGGCTGTTGCAGGTCCATTTGATGCCGATCTTTTCATCGATCATCATCTGGCAAAGTTCCACCACCTGATCGCGGCTTACCGTGAACAGGTCGGCATACATGTGGATGTTGTTGATGCCAAGTTTTTTGAGATACCACAACTCTTCCATGATCAGTTTGGGCGAGCGCAGACGCGTGGCATATTGATAACTGACGTGCTTGATGCAGTAGGTGCATCCCGCCGGGCAACCACGACTGGTGACGATGAACGTGAAGGGACCCTTGATGAGCGGCATTCGATAGGATTGCAACGGGAGCAATTCGTGCATGGGGATCGGCATATCGTCGAGGTCAGCCACGAACGAGCGCGGGAAGTTGAGGATGATCTCTTCGCCTTTGCGCCAGGCAATGCCTTTGATGCCGTGCATGTTCACGGTCCCGTCCCCATTCAGGGATGGGCGGTATGTCGCGTCGTGCTTGGTGAACATCTGCGTGATCTGCGGGGAGCGTTCTCCAATCTTGCCTTCAAGATGATCGAGAAGGTCGCGGATGGTCAGGTCGGGTTCGCCGACGAGGGCGAAATCGAGGCTTGGGTACGGGCGCATCGTTTCCACAGGGATGGGCGTGATGTGCGTTCCAAAGGCGATGGTCTTCGCTCCGCGCGCGTGAGCAAGGAAACAACCGTAGATGTCGTTCTCCAGGGTTGGCGCGGTCATTTGGGTCAGGTAATATTTTGGCTGGTATTTGTCGAGCAGTTGGGTAAATTCGTGCCAGCCCATGCGCTCGGCGTTGCAATCCACCACTTTGACGGTGTACACGGGATGCAACAACGCCGCCATCTGCGCCAGCGAGACTTGGGGCCATACCATGTTCTCGCGCGTGCGGCGACCGACGCGATGCTGGGTGCGAATCCACAAGCCGCCGTCGGGGGTGGGAGGATTCACCAGCATGATGTCCACAGCCTCAGGGGAGCGCGAAGCGGTAAGTAGTCCCTCGCGCACGATCGCGTCGGCGTTCGGGAAATCCGCAGTGCGCAGTTTCGGAATGTTACGCGCCCCCAGGTTGATTGTCTTTATATCCAGGTTCTTGTTTTCCATGATCGTTACTCCTTCTATCAAACCTACACGCCCATATCCTGCCTTGTGAGTGATTCACGCTGGCTGAGCTCTTCGAGGATTCGCAAGAGCATCCAGTACACCACAAGTTGGATTCCAACGAGGAAGATCATTGCGCTTCCCAGCAAATAAAACCACAAGCGTTCGATCTCCCACCCTTGCAAGCCAAGCACGAGACTGATTGCCCCGAGGACAAACCCTGCCAGTATTCCCGTTATGCCCATCCATCCAAACTGCTGGTCGAGAGGCGTTTTGAAAATGGGTTTCCCGAATAACCCCTGCTTGATCGGCTTTTTGTAAAACAACGCCACGAGGTAATTGAATGTGATGCCGAGGGCAAAGACGTGGATGCCCGCAACTGTCGAGATCATACCCAGGAATAATGCGGCGACGCTGGCAGAGTCGAGGGTTGTGACTCCGCTTGCGCGAAGGTAAATCAGCCACAACAAGACCAGCCCGGCGATGCCCAAACTTGCAAGCCCGATCAACCCAAGGATGCGCACCGGGTTGTAGGACATGGCGGTCCACACCATGCTTTGCAGGAAAATGCGCCCATCGCGGATGGCGCTGAGTTTCGACCGCCCCACGCGTTCGCTATAGGGAATGGGCACTTCTTCGATCTTGATGCCTTCGTGCAAAGCGCGCGTGCTCATCACAGGCGTGAGGTTCAATCCATCGGGCAACGGGTAAATGTGTTCAAGGATCTCGCGCTTGAAGACGCGCATCCCGCTGGCGCTGTCGGTCACTTTTTGACGACCCAGGATGGTCAACAAGGTGGCAAAGAAGAAATTACCGATGCGCCGCACGAGAGGCATTTCGCTTTTTTCTCCCGCCATGCGAGAGCCGATCACCAACTCGGCGCCGTTCAACGCAGACTGGCAAAGTTTGGGAAAGTATTCCGGCGGATAGGTTCCATCGGCGTCGAGGAAGCCGATCAACTCTCCTTTCGCCTGAGCGAAGCCGGTTTTCAATGCGGCGCCGTACCCTTTGTTCTTTGGGTGACGAACCAATGTGACGCCGTCAATTTTGGATGCGACCTCCGCTGTTTTGTCGCGGGAGCCATCGTCCACTACCAGCAATTCCATTTCGTCCACGCCTGCTTTTTTCAGGGCGGGCGCTACTGCCAGCACACGGGTCGCAATTTCTGTAATGCCATCCTCCTCGTTATAGGCAGGGATGACAATCGATAATATCGTCATGTGTTTTTCCTCTCACTCATAAATGATAGATCGTTCGATCTGCTTTTGTCGCTTTACCGTCGATCTCGCGAAGTACTTTTGCCGGCACGCCCCCAACCACTGTGTGCGGGGAAACATCCTGCGTGACGACCGCCCCGGCGGCGACCACCGCCCCCTTACCCACGCGCACCCCGTCTGTGATGATCGACCCCGCTCCCAACCAAACGTCATCCTCGATCACGACACCTTCCGCCGTGATGCCTTGTTCTATGAATGGGCGGTTCGGATCGTCAAAGACATGGTTGACCGAGATGATCTGCGTGAACGGCGAAGTGTACACCCGGTCGCCGATCGTCACGCCACCTTGCCCTCGAATGATAGTGTATTCGCCCACGAGGCTGTCGCGTCCGATCTTGATCCCGGAATTCGGCATCCCGCGAAAGTTATACACGTGCAGGATCGCGCCGTGCATCACGATGCTCCGCTCGCCGATCTCGATCCCGTTCGGGCAGGCATGCAGGTACGTGCCGTGATCGAGGTAGGAGCCGTTCCCAAGTTTGATGTGATCCGCAAACCGAAGGCGGACATTGTTCTCGATGGCGGCAAAACCGTCCATCCGCAGGATCAACTTATACAAAACGCTTCGGACAGCAATGCCAATAACAGTCGGAATCCAACCGAGCAAGACAATGAACAACTGCTCATAGAAATAACGAAAGATCGATGATGCTTGCCGGCTAAGATACAAACGAAGGTTGGCTATCATAAGGGTTGGTCCCTGGCGCGCTCCGCCATCTCGACATGGATCGAGTTCAAAACGAATTGATGTCCGATTCCAGACTCGCAGGTAGTATATAATAAAAAAATGTACCCTGCAGTTTTTCTGGATCGTGATGGCGTGCTCATCGAGAACCGGGAGGATTACGTTCGCGAATGGTCCCAGGTTCTCATCTACCCCAAGACGTATTTATCCCTATTAAGAATACAGGCGGCCGGGTACAAAATCGTGGTCGTGACCAACCAATCCGCGGTCGGGCGGGGTTTGATTTCCATTCAAACCGCGGAAGAGATCAACTATAAACTCATCAAAACAATCCGGGAGAACGGTGGGCGCGTCGACCGGGCTTACATGTGTCCGCACCGACCGGACGAAGGATGCGACTGTCGTAAGCCAAAACCGGGGATGATTCTGCAAGCGGCTCGCGAATTGGAACTGGACCCGAGTCGCTCGTGGATGATCGGTGATGCTTGGAGCGACCTGCTCGCCGGTCAGTCGGCAGGCGTGCGAGACTTAATTATGGTTAGAACCGGGCGTGGGCTGGGCCAGACGCGAGAACCGAAACCCGAAAGTCTGCAAGGCTATTCACTCGTCGACGATCTTGAAAAAGCCGTAGACACGCTTCTTGCGAATCAAGACGACAAGCGTTAGACCTTCGCCAGCGATTCGGCGACCGCCATATCTTTGATCGCTTTGACGATCATATGCTCGAGCATCAGGTGGATATCCTCGACGTGCTCGATCACGTAACTATCCACATGCACTTGAATATCCACAAGCGAGGCAAGCTTCCCACCGGTAAAGCCTGTGAAGCCGACCGTAACGGCGTTGTATGATTTCGCCTCTTGGATCGCCTTCACCACGTTGGCAGAATTGCCGCTGGCAGAGATGGCGATCACCACATCTTCGGCTTCGACCAGGTTGGCTAGCTGGGCGGCAAACACATTTTCGTAGCCTTCATCGTTGGCATACGCCGAAAAAATCGCCATGTTATCGGTCAAGCCGATCACGCGGAAGTGCGGCAGGCTGTCGTGCCGCGTATTCTTTGCCAGGTCGCAAACAAAATGATTGGCAGTCGAGGCGGAGCCCCCGTTGCCCATGACGAAGACCTTCCTTCCCTCCAAACGCGCGTTTTGCAACGTCTCCACCACGCGGGCAATCGGGTCCACCGGTAGTTTCCCCACCGTGTCTTGCAACACAGAAATATACGAAGTGATCTGTTCCATGGAAAATTCCTTCCTCATCTTCGATAATTAAAGATGACCTTTGTGCCGTCCGGTTCGAGTTGAAACGGGAGTTCCTGCAAACCGCTCAATGCCTGACGAATGGCTTGATGTTTTTCGTGCGGCGCGCAAAGCAGGATGAACCCCCCGCCTCCCGCCCCAGTGATTTTGCCTCCGATCGCCCCAGCCCGGCGCGCCGCATCGTACATCTCGTCGATCCTGCCGTTGCTGATCTGCCCCGCCATGCGCTTCTTCAATTCCCATGAGTGATGCAACAGCGAGCCGAAGGCGTCGAATTGACCCGCCTGCAAATCGGATTTCGCCTGATACGCCATATCCCTGATTTCACGCAGAACATTCATGCGGTCTTTGATGTTGCTTTTTTGCTCGGTGAGCACCGAATCGGCTTTGCGGCTGATCCCCGTGAAAAAAAGCATGAAGCGGTCGTTTAACTCGCGGCGCAGGTCTGTATCGAGGATCACTTTCTCCACTTTCACCTGCCCATCCGGGCAGAATTCAAAAAAACGCAGGTTGCCATACGCCGCGATGTATTGATCTTGAATTCCGATTGGCTTGCCAAGCCTGCCAATCTCGATATCGCAGGCTTCGCGCGCCAGTTGCTCCATGGTGACGCTGTTGTTCAAATAAGTATGCAAGGCGTGCAAGGCGCCAACCGTGACCGTGCTCGACGAGCCAAGACCGGAACCTTCGGAAGGAATATCGCCCATGGTCGTCACTTCGATGCCCTGCGAAACGCCGGTGATGAGCAATGCTTCGCGGATCATCTCGTGATGGATCTGGCTGACCTCATCCACCATTTCGGTTTGGGTATACCCAATGCGAAGTTTACGGTCGAAGCGTTTTTTGACCGTGACAAAGATATATTTATCGATTGCGGAACTTAAAACACACCCGCCCTCCTCCATGAAGAAAGACGGGAAGTCGGTGCCTCCGCCGAAAAAACTGATCCGCAACGGGGTTTGGACAATGATCAAGCCGGTTGCTCCGCAACTTTGAAGTATTCGACAGTTTTGCGCATGCCTTCGTCTAGCCCAACTGTGGCGCTCCAGCCGAGATCGCGCCCGGCTTTTGAGGCGTTGAGGTAGATGTGCCGCGTTTCGCCCAATTTGGCTGGTCCATGTTTCACCGCCAGGGAATACCCGGTCGCTTCTTTCACCGACGCGCAAATTTGATTGACGGATGTGGGTATGCCCCACCCAATGTTGTAAATGCCGGGTCGGTGGTCAACTGTGGCGGCGAGGAGATTCGCGCGGGCGCAGTCTGTCACATAGACAAAATCGCGGGTTTGCTCCCCATCGCCATTGATCATCACCGGTTCCCCGGCGAGCATCTTACCGGTGAAAATGGCAACCACCCCGGCTTCGCCATGCGGGTCTTGGCGCGGACCAAAGACATTCGGGTATCGCAAAACCGTATACTTCAAACCGTAGTTAACGTGATACATGAACAGGTAATGCTCCACGGTGTGTTTGCTGGCGCCATACTGACAAATCGGGTTGATCGCGTCGGTCTCCTCGCAGGGAACGCGCTCCGGCTCCCCGTAGACCGCGCCGCCTGTGGAAATATAGATGAATCTCTTGACGCCAAATTCCTTCGCGCATTCGATCAAATTGATCGAGCCAAGAATGTTGACATCGGCGTCGAACAACGGCTGTGCAACCGAACGGCGGACATCCATTTGTGCGGCATGATGACTGATGAAATCCGGGCGCTCTGCCGCAAAAATGTCGCGCACCTTGGGGTCGCGGATATCCATTTGGTAGAATTTTGCCGCCGGGTTTAAATTCGACGCGCGCCCCGTGGAGAGATCGTCAAGAATTACGACCTCGAATCCGTTTTCAAGGAACACGTCAACGACGTGAGACCCAATGAAGCCAGCCCCTCCCGTAACAAGTATCTTCGCCATGAAATCAATCCTTTGGTGATTTTAGTATGCGCCGCGACTTTTCAAAACCGCGGGAATGGTTTGAAACAGCAACTGCAGGTCGAGCCAGATGCTCCAATTGCGGATGTAATACATATCCAGGCGGACGCGCTCATCGTAGGAAATGTCCGAGCGTCCGCTCACTTGCCATAAGCCTGTAATGCCGGGTTTCACGGTCAGCAAGTTCATATCGAACTGCTTATACATCGCCACTTCTTCCGGCGAGATCATGCGCGGTCCCACAAGAGACATGGTTCCCATCAACACATTGAACAACTGGGGCAATTCATCGAAACTGATCTTGCGGAGGAAATTGCCGATCCAGGTCACGCGCGGGTCATTCTTCAACTTGTGATTGCGCGCCAATTCTTCCTTCAGTTCCGGATGTTGGTTCAAGATCTCTTCGCCATTCTCATGCATGGTGCGGAATTTCAACGCGTAGAACTTCCGACCATTCAGCCCCATGACCCGGCGTTTGTGGATGATGGGTCCTTTCGGCGAGGTGAGTTTTACCAGAAGCGCGATCAACAAAAAGACGGGGAGCAGGAGAATCACGCTGACGATCGCCAGGATATAGTCGAGCGCCATTTTTAGCATGATGTCTGTTCCGGTCAATCGCACTTTGTGCACGTTTACCAGCGGGACGTAGGCAAATTCGTTGACCGTCATGCCGGTAGTGATGACTTCATATAGCCCGGACGACATGCGGAGATTTACCGCGTCGGAAATCCCATACTTTTTGAAAATTTCCATCAGGTAATCGCGTGTGGAAAACGCGCTGGAAGCCAGAATCACTTCGCCGATCTGGAATTGGTCGATGATCTCGCCTAACTGATCGACAGAACCCAGGTTGACAAGGTTATTAAAGAGCGGCGTAGTGGCGGCGAATTTTTTGTCCACGAAGCCGACCACATGCAAGCCGGAGGTCTCCCACTTTTGAAGTTGTTCGGCAAGCCATCTCCCCTCCTGGTTTGCGCCGACGATCACAGCAGGCGTAAGAAAGAAACCATGCCGGCGCAGAAAATAGACAACTCGGCGCAAAGTAAACCGCCCAACAATGACAAAAACAACTGTCAGTACCCACGCCATCGCCAGCCAGCCGCGGGAAACGATCACCCAGGAAAAAGTAAAGCCGGCAATGATAATAAATAAAACCCCTTCTGAGGATGCCCGGGCTACCTTGGAATATTCGCGTGTGCCGCCAAGTAGGTTCTCCCGGGCGTACAAGCCATGTACTGCAAAAATGATAAGCCAGAGCACTGCGGCGCGAATGCTTAATACGTTGTAATGGGGCAAGGAAACAAACGCGGTTTCATCAAAAATTCCGAAGGGAACATTAAACCGGAGAACATACGAGAATCGGAAGGCAAGGAGGATCATAGCCAGATCCAGCAGGATTAATGCGGCGCGAAAGAGCGCCCACTGAGTGTGCCTGGGTATGACCGAATTTGCTTTCCCAATTTTCTTCCCCAGCGACATAATGTGCATTTTCTCCATATTCGGTCCTGCGGTAAACATTCTGTTTGCTCCTCGGGTCCATGTACCAGATGAACGATTGCAAAATAGGCTATACCGCTTGCGCTATTTCCATGTTTAGATTTGGTGGTTTCGCTGTTTCATGACGATACGTCTTCCAAAAAGTTACTTTGGTTTCACTCCCCTTAATCCCCCAAGGGGGTGATCGATGAAATCTGCCTCATCCCTGCTTCGCGCGACCGATTTGACCGCTTTGCAATTCCAAAGCGACCTGCCTCTTTTGCAGGAAGTTCAAGAGCACTCGAACCCGTTCCTGACCGGAAACTGTCCCATCGAAAATAGCTTCGTACCCTGTAAACACGCCCTCTTTAATAAGGATCGTGTCGCCGTGTTTTAGGTCGCTTAGCCGCTCTTTACTGGCAGAATTGATATCTGCCACTCGTTTTTGCAGGATGGAAATCAAATGCTCGGGAACGGGCGAAGGTTCCCCCCCGAAACTGACGAGGGTAGCCGCGCCAGGCATCCACTGAAGAGTCGAAGCGTTGACAACTTCCAGATCCACTTGAATAAACAGGTACCCCGGAAAATATGGCTTGGACTTCCGCGAGCGCGGGTTGACAGGCGAAACGCGCAAACGCGGATAAAAGACAGGCACATCAGCCGCTTCGAACTGGCGGGAGAGGAAATCTTCTTTGTTAGGTTTACTTCGAATTGCGTACCAGAATACTGTCACGTCTGCCTCAAAAGATTCGTCAAAATTGTTACATATACGCAATTATTGCGTCTTATATTATCGCTTTCGGATAAGTAATGCCCATTATAATAGGGTTAATTTTATACTCCCAGCCGTTTATATCGCACAAGGAATCATTTTCAATGAAGAGACCAAATAAGTTAGCGGGAATTTTAGCAACGATCGCAGTTTTGCTTTTTTCCTTGTTTTCAACCCCAAAATCTGTGGGAGCGTCTTGCGCGCCGAACCATATCATTTACGTGGCTTCCAGCGGTTCGGGCGCGGGGGGATGCACATGGGCGACGGCGTTTCAGTTTTTACAGGATGCAATCACGCTGGCAACCAGCGGCGACCAGATCTGGGTGGCGAACGGAACCTATTATCCCGATCAAGGCGCGGGGCAGATCAATAACGATCGCAACAGCACGTTTACGCTGAAAGACGGCGTTTCGGTCTATGGCGGATTCACTGTTGGCGACACCTTGCTCACTGATCGAGATTCGAACCCAGCAACGAACGGCACCGTGCTAAGCGGCGACATCGACCAGATTGCCGGCAATGCGAATAATGCCTACACGGTCGTCACTACGAATGGTTTCCTTACCGATACCTACGTGTTGGATGGGTTCACCATCACGGGCGGTAATCAGAATTCAGGGAGCGGTGTTGGCGGCGGCATGTACATCCAAAACACCAGCCCCATGCTCGCAAACTTGATCATCACAGCAAACAGCGCCAACGGACGCGGCGGCGGCGTGTTCATTATTTCTGTTTCGGCTGTGGAAGCCAATTACAGTAACACCTCCTTCACAGATGTGACGATCAGCAACAACACGGCGGGCATTGGCGGCGGCGTCTATGTGCAAAATGGAAGCCCATCCTTCACACGAGTGACTTTTACAGGGAATTCCTCAACGGGTGGGGCTGGAGGCGGCTTGAACGTTCAAACGCTGGGCGGTCCCGGCGTGGATGAGCCGAATCTCCCGACACTGGTGGATGTAATCTTCACAAGTAATACATCTGTCGGCGGCGGCGGCATGTTCAACAACAACAGCCAGTCCGCACTGAATCGAGTGACCTTCGATGGGAATACTGCCACTCGCCGTGGTGGAGGCATGCTGAATGAATTCTCCAGCCCCGCATTGACCAATGTAACGTTCAGTGGGAATATCTCGACCGAGACATCCGGAGCGATGCCTTGGGGCGGCGGCGGCATGATGAACATCGGCGCGGACCCGGTCTTGAACAATGTCACCTTCAATGGGAATAACAGCGTCAACGGTTCCGGCACGGCGGGCGGCGATGCCATCAAAAACGTGACCCAGCCCGGTAATGCCAGCACGCCTGTGATCGAAAACAGCATTTTATGGGGTGACGGCGGAATCAATGATGAAGTGCGGAACGAGGGCACAAGTTCTGCCACGATCGAAGACAGCATCGTGCAGGGCGGTTGTCCGGCATTGGCAACATGCGCGAACGTCATCAATTTAGACCCGGTATTGAGCGCGCTGGCAAACAACGGCGGGTATACGCAGACCATGGCGATCAGCGTTACCGGCGCGGCTGACAATGCGGCGGATACAACCACAGCAGATTGCGCCGCTTCCGATCAACGCGGCACGGCGCGTCCGCAGGGCGTGGCATGTGACATTGGCGCATATGAGATCGACGACACGGGCGCGCCTACGTTGATCTCCTTCACTCTTTTTAATCCAGCAACATCACCAACGAATTTTGATACATTGGTTTTCAGGGCAACTTTTAGTGAGACGGTTATCAATGTTAGCGCCGGAGATTTTCAAGTCTTTGGGACAACCACTGCAACAGTAACGCTCGTAACCCCGATCAGTGGAACTGTGTACGAAATCACGGTTTCTGGCGGCGACTTGGCAACATTTAACGGCGTGGTGGGCATCAACCTAAGTGGCGCGCAAAATATCACAGACGCGATCGGGAATGCGTTACCTGCCGGCGAGCCTGCGACAGATGAAACATACCTCGTAGACAATATCGCTCCCACCGTGACCATCGATCAAGCCATCGCGCAAGCTGATCCAACGAACGTTTCGCCGATCAACTTCACCGTCGTATTCAGCGAAGCCACCACCAACTTTGCGACAGGTGATGTCACCCTCGGTGGCACGGCTGGCGCAACCACTGCCATCGTCACCGGCGGACCAATCACTTTCAATGTTGCCGTATCTGGAATGGCAGGCGACGGAACGGTCATCGCCACGCTTGCGGCTGGCGTCGCCACCGACGCGGCAGGAAACAACAGTATCGCTTCGACTTCGACCGACAACACTGTCACTTTCGATGCAACCGCTCCCACGGTGACGATTGACCAAGCCATTGCACAACCTGATCCAACGAACGTATCGCCGATCAATTTCACAGTCGTGTTCAGTGAAGCGACCACAACCTTTGCAACAGGCGATGTCACCCTCGGTGGCACGGCAGGCGCGACCACTGCCATCGTCACCGGCGGACCAATCACATTCAATGTGGCTGTATCAGGAATGACAGGCGACGGAACGGTCATTGCCACGATTGCGGCTGGTGTCGCCACCGACGCGGCAGGCAATAATAACACCGCTTCCACATCAACAGACAACACCGTCATTTTCGATCAGACCGCTCCCACCGTGACCATCGACCAAGCCCTCGCGCAAGTTGATCCAACAAGCGTTTCGCCGATCAATTTCACCGTCGTCTTCAGCGAAGCCACCACAACCTTTGCAACAGGCGATGTCACCCTCGGTGGCACGGCAGGCGCAACCATTGCCATCGTCACCGGCGGACCAATCACATTCAATGTGGCTGTATCAGGAATGACAGGCGACGGAACGGTCATCGCCACGATTGCGGCGGGCGTCGCCACCGATGCGGCAGGAAACAACAATGCCGCTTCATCGTCAACCGACAACACCGTGACGTATGACGCAACCGGCCCCTCTGTCACGATAGATCAAGCCCTCGCGCAAGCCGATCCAACCAGCGTTTCGCCAATCAACTTCACCGTTGTGTTCAGCGAAGCCACCACAAATTTTGCGACAGGTGATGTCACCCTCAGCGGCACGGCTGGCGCGACGACTTCCATCGTCACCGGCGGACCAATCACTTTCAATGTTGCCGTATCTGGAATGGCAGGCGACGGAACGGTCATCGCCACGATTGCGGCGAGCGTCGCCACCGACGCGCTCGGGAATGGCAACACCGCATCAACATCCACCGACAACACGGTTACCTACGATACTACAGCGCCCACCGTCACGATCGATCAGGCATTGGCGCAACTTGACCCTACCGGCGCATCGCCGATCAATTTCACAGTCGTGTTCAGCGAAGCGACTACAACGTTTGCAACCGGTGATGTGACTCTCGGCGGCACGGCTGGCGCAACCACTGCCATCGTCACCGGCGGACCCACAACGTATAACGTGGCTGTATCTGGAATGACCGGAGACGGAACGGTCATCGCCACGATTGCGGCTGGAGTTGCCACCGACGCGGCAGGCAATGGCAATGCCGCTTCCACATCCACCGACAACACCGTCACGTACGATACCTCGGGACCGATCGTCACGATTGGCGCGCCGAGCGTAGCAGTCACATCGATTGGACCCGTCAACTTCCCGATCACCATTACCGGTGGCACAACGTTCAACTTGACCGTTGGCGATATCACCCTCAACACCACAGGCTCCGCAACAGGTACCGTCACGGTAACCAACGGAAATACAGCGAACCCCACCGTCACGATCACCGGCATTACAGGTAACGGAACCATCGGCATCTCGATCGCGGCCGGCGTTGCATCAGATGGAAGCGGAAATACCAGCCCCGCCGCGGGACCTTCGACAACCTTTATCGTCGACAACTCCGGTCCCATCGTTACCGCCTCGGTGCCGGCAAATACCGCCACCGTAACCGGACCGACCCAGTTAATCGTTACCTACAACGAAGATGTAAAAAATGACGGATCAGCGGGCGCGGCGAATAATGTGGTCAATTACTTGTTGGTCGAAGCCGGCGTGAACACCGCCTTCGATACTCTTTCATGCCTGGGCGGCGCGGTTGCCGACGATACTGTCATAGCGATTAACACGGCAACCTACACAAACAACGGCGGAAGCGGTCCCTTTGTCGCCACGCTCGACATCAACGGCGGCATCCCCCTCCCTGTGGGAACGTACCAACTGTACGTGTGCGGAACCACATCCATCGAGAATCTTGCAAACCTTGAATTAAACGATGGTCTGGTAGACACGATCATCCGATTCACGGTGATCGCCGGTGCCGGCGGCGGAGGCGGTGATAATCAGCGTGCAAACGATGTGCCAGCCACAGGCTTCCCGCAAGGAATGCTCACCACCCTACCACTTCAACCCGCGGAAAAGGCGTATACTGCCACGGGTTTGTGGATCGAAATTCCGCGGCTCGGCGTGAAGATGAATATCGTTGGCATCCCGCAAGCAAAAGACGGCTGGGATGTGTCCTGGCTCGGGCGTGAGGCTGGCTGGCTGAACGGCTCGGCATTCCCCACCTGGCAGGGCAACTCCGTGCTCACCGGGCACGTGTGGACGGAAACCAACAAACCTGGCCCCTTCAACAAACTCAAAAACCTGCAATACGGCGATCAAATCAAAATTCACGCCTTCGGTCAGGTGTTCATTTACGAGATCCGCGAATCGGCATTGATCTCCGCAACGGATACAAAATCAATGATGAAGCATGAGGAAAAGACCTGGCTCACACTGATCACCTGCGAAGGGTTCAATGCCAGGACCGGCGAGTACCTCTACCGTCGCATGGCGCGCGCCGTGTTGGTAAGCGTGGTCGCAGATAAATAACGCTCGGAAGTAAAACGAAAAAGAGTCCGCCATCAAACTGGCGGACTCTTTTTATTCAATACGCTTCATTTCCGACGGGGAGACTGACAACTGAAACCCGGCTTCTTCCACACGTGTGTCGGCTTGCCCTGCAAGGAATCGCGGGTCAGGTTTTACTTGACGACGCGCCGCCCTTGAAACTGCCGTTCACCTCGCAACCCAACCACTAGCCCTTTTCTTCATGCGCCCGGTATGGAATGGTCATCAGAAATCCGACCGCAATGATGACCTGCCCAATGAGCACGCCCGCCGACTGCCAGGGACCGAAATATGGCACGTTCGGTAACGGTTGTGTGCCTAACCCAAATATATCCGCCATGCCGGTGAAGACGGCGATCACATATCCCGTGCTTACCAGCCGCAAACCGAAATCGGCGACGATACTGCGTTGTTCCCTGCCCCACAGCGCGATCAGCCCAATGTACCCGCCCACGCAGATCATCGCCAGACCGATGAGAAAAACAGAAATCTGGATAAAGCCAACCACCGTGCTTCGATCCCACCCAAACCAACCGGGCTTTGCCCCAACGGTAAAAATGAACAACCCAAGCCCGACAAGTATCAGGCTGAGTTGGATTCGCGCGCGGGAAATTCGAACACCGGTTTCGCCGCTCATTTCGGTAAATGCTCTCGTAAAAATCTCAACCAGTTTCCGCCCAAAATATTTTCCGCGTCGGCTTCGGTGTAGCCGCGTTCGAGCAACTTGCCGCGCACCATCTGCAGGTCGGCGATGGTATCCATCCCCGCCGGAATAGACTGCAAGCCAAAGCCGCCGTCGAAATCGGAACCGATCGCCGCATGGAGGGAATTGCCGGCAATCTGGCACACGTGATCGATGTGTGAAACGTACGCATCCAACGGCACTTCCTCGCGGTTCCCGGTCTTGCGGTTCCAACCCGTTTTGAGGAAGGTATTGAAGGGGATGAGTCCCTGCACGCCGCCGCGCTCGATCAACAACGCGATGACGCGATCAGGCACATGGCGGTTGGACTCTGACCCTTTCATCAGCGCGGCGCAGTTTGCGTGACTCGCCATGATGGGACCTTCGTAACGGTCGAGAGACTCCAACGCGGCAGCTTCGTCCATGTGACTAATATCGAGGATGAAGTTGAACTCTGCCATGGCAGAAATCAACTCGCGTCCTTCCTCTGTAAGCGGGCCGGGGTCACCGGTGCCGCCGCAATAGCGCGTTCCCACCCACGCGAGACCGATCATCCGCAAGCCCAGTTCCCACCATTCGGGAAGTTCTTTGATGGAGCGAATCCCCTCCGCGCCTTCCATGAGCATCACCAACCCCACCGGATGTCCCTCCGCTTCGCGCGCGGGCTGTGTCCAATGTTGAAGGTGAGAATCCAGTTCGCCCATCGAGGTGATGAGGCGGAATTTGTCCGGGTGCGAATCCGTAAGTTTGCGATACGCAAATATCTGATCACGATATAGTTTGCGGGCGGTGTCGAAGTCGGGATACCACTGGCTATCCCACATTTCTTTTTTGCGCGCGGGAGAGGCAAACAACGTCGCGAATACAACCGCCACATTGCCGCGCTGGTATTCGCGCCAGCCCAGGGTGCAATCGCCCATGCGCGCGGGAATGAGGGTGCTTGCCTCGAGGCGGCGCGTTTCGGCAACCGGGCGCGTGTAATCGCGCTTGAAGGTAAGCATGTTCCAGGCGAGGTCCTGGTGAGAGTCGACAATGAGTGTCATCAATTCAAAAAAGCGTCCCGCCTCAGCGGGACGCTTGCCATTTAATTTTCTTCGGAGGATTCAACTGGCGGATCGAACGGCGAATCTCCCGAGGAGTCTTCCCCTTCAGCGTCGAATTCCGCCGCAAGCATCTTGAAGTCTTTATCGACGAAGGCGGCTGAGTCCACCTTGCGGAGGCTCAAGCCGATGCGATGCTGGTCGGCATCGATACGGATGACGCGCAGGGTTTTCACATCACCTTCGTGCAAGGCTTCCTTCGGATGTTCGATGCGCTGGTCTGAAATTTCAGAGATGTGGATCAAACCTTCCACGTCTTCATCGAGGCGGGCGAAAGCGCCGAATTTTGTCAGGCGCGTGATCTTGCCCTCCACGAGTTGCCCGACACTGTACTTCGCGATCCGGGCATGCCAGGGATCGTCCAACAGGGCGCGCACCGACAGACCGATACGCTTCTTGTCACGGTCGACGTTGATTACCTTGACCTTGATCTCCTGCCCCACTTCGAGCACTTCGCGCGGATGGTCGATGTGATCCCATGAAAGTTCCGAAAGGTGCACAAGCCCATCTGCGCCGTTGACGTTGATGAACGCGCCGAAATTGGCGAGGCTGGTCACGCGCCCGGTGTACACTTGCCCTTCCTGAAGTTCGTCGATCACGCGCTCCTTCAACGACTGGCGCGATTCGGCGCTTGCCGCGCGTTCCGAAACGATCAGGCGGCGGCGTTCGCGGTCCACCTCAATAACTCGTATCGAGATGGGTTGCCCCACCATCTTCTGAAATTTTTGTTCGGGTGTATCGCCGGTGATCTGGCTTCGGCGCAGCGCCCCGATCTGTGAAGACGGCAGAAAACCGCGCAAGCCTTCCACAGCCGCGATCAACCCGCCTTTGTTGAACCCGATGATCTTGGTTTCGATCACCACAGCATCGGTAATAAGTTTTTCCACGTCATCCCAGGAAATCTGTTCTTGCGCGCGCTTGAGGGAAAGCACCACGTTTCCGTTCGTATCTTCGGGGTTAATCACGAACACGTGGATTTCCTGCCCGACGCTCAACGCTTCGATTTCCGCCGGGGTGAGTTGATCCAATTCTCGACCGGATACCACGCCCTCAGATTTCGCGCCGATGCTGATGAGAATCTGGCTGGGGCTGATGCTGGCAATCGTCCCTTTGCGAATCTCGCCAGCCTGGGGCAGGTCGACGTTTAATTCCTGCTCATTGAGCAGTGATTCCATGGTTTGATTGTTCGCATGATTTTGTTCTCCCTGCGGATTGCGATCGCTCCCTTCGGCAGGCAGGGCTTGATTGTGGTCTGTCACTAGATGCTCCGGTTGATAAAAAATGTAAGCGGGATTATACAGGTGAATGTACAAGTTGACAACCCGCCGAGAAACTGTGTGGACATTTTCATTCAAACTGGCGGGGAAACTCCGGTTTGCTTCTCGCGCCTATCTCCAGTTTGGGAATTCTTCAAACACGCGTTATAATCACGCTTCGGAGTCATATAAATGCCACCTATTTTTCCCTTCACAGCCATTGTAGGACAGGAGCGCATGAGACGCGCCCTCATCTTGAACGCCGTAGACACTCGCATCGGCGGCGTGCTCATTCGCGGCGAACGCGGCACTGCCAAATCCACCGCGTCGCGCTCGCTTGCCGCGCTCCTCCCCAGCGTCAAAGTGGTGGATGATTGCCGCTTCGGTTGCGACCCAGACAAGCCCAATACCTGGTGCACCGAGTGCAAGGAGCGGTTCGCCGGTAATAAAAAGATCCCATCGCACGTGCGAACGACCTCGTTCGTGAATCTCCCCGTTTCCGCCACCGAAGACCGCGTGGTGGGCACGCTGGATATCGAGCAGGCGATTCAAAAAGGCGAGCGCCACTTCGAGCCGGGCGTGCTCGCTGGCGCTAATCGCGGCTTGCTCTACATTGACGAAGTAAACCTGCTCGACGATCACGTGGTGGATGTTCTGTTGGATTCTGCCGCGATGGGCACCAACATGGTCGAACGCGAGGGGATTTCATTTTCCCACCCCGCCCGCTTCATTCTCGTCGGAACGATGAATCCCGAAGAAGGCGAGCTTCGTCCGCAACTGCTGGACCGCTTCGCCCTCTCTGTGGACATCGTCGGCATCCGTGACGCGCGCGAACGGGTGATGATCATGGAACGCAACCTCGCTTTTGAACAGGACGCGGAGGCGTTCCGCCAACAGTGGAAGCCAAAAGAGGATGAGCTCTCACACCAAATTGAGAAAGGACGCGAACTCGTTGGCGAGGTCAAACACACCAGCCGCGATTTGCTGTCTATTGCCGCGTTGACCGCATCGTTGAACGTGGACGGTCATCGCGCAGATTTGGTCATCCTGAAAGCCGCGCGCGCCCAAGCCGCGTTCGAGGGGCGAACGAAGATCAACGATCATGATATTGCGCTTGCCGCCGAGTTGGCTCTCCCCCACCGCATCAAGCGGACTCCGTTCCAACAAGCCGAGATGACCACCGAACAATTGCAGGAACGCATCGAGCAATTGGCAGGGCAGTCCATGCCGGACGAGTCCGAGGCGGATGAGTCTGAATCCCAGCAGAATAAATCCGAAGAAAAAAAAACTTAAAACTCGAAGATGAGCGCGAGGAAGGTCCGCAGGAGGGCAAGCCCGAGCCGATGCCGCAGGATGTCTTCGCGAACACATCTTCGAATTGGTGGGAAGGCGGGCAGAAGGTCAAAGCGGGAGAGAAATTTCAACCCCGCAAGTTAAACACGCCTCTCGATAAACTCACCCGCAAACAAGCGGGGCGGCGTTCGCTTACCAAGACCGAACGCAAGCACGGGCGCTACATCAAGGCTCGTCCCGCGGGCGACAAGAAGGATGATATCGCTTTCGATGCCACCATCCGCGCCGCGGCTCCACACCAAAAGAAACGCGTCGAAAAAAGAAAGAAACTAGCCTTTGCCATCGAGTCGTCGGATTTGCAACGCAAGATCCGCGTGAAGCGCGTGGCAAATCTGGTTTTATTTTTGGTGGACGCTTCGTGGTCGATGGCAGTTGCCGAACGGATGAACGCGACGAAGGGCGCGATCTTGTCACTGCTCACGGACGCGTATCAACGACGCGATCGTGTTGGCTTGATCGTCTTCCAAAAAGATCGCGCCACGCTGGTCCTTTCCCCCACAAATTCCATTCAACTCGCGCAACGCGCGTTGATGGACATCCCCGTCGGCGGCAAGACTCCGCTTTCAGCGGGGCTGTTCATGGCGGCGGATGTGTTGCGGCAGGAGAAACTACATCACCCCGATGTGGAACCGTTGTTAATCGTGCTGACCGACGGAGCCGGGAACGTGTCGATTGGCGCGTTGCCCCCGCAGGAAGAATCGTACAAATTTGCCGAACTCATCGCCAACGAGAAGATCAAATGCGTGGTCATCAACATGGAACACGCCGCCTTCGATCAGGGTCTCGCGCAACAATTGGCAGACCATCTCAAATCGCCGTGCTACGCGCTGAGCGAGTTAAAGGCGGAGAATTTGTATCACGCCGTGAAGGATGAGATGGCGAAGCCGATGAAGAAGTAGGATGAAACAAGAACTCCGAGATTTGAAAATCTCGGAGTTCTGTATTATGCCGCAACTGCCATTCGCGCAATTTGTCGCTTTGGGCGGGAACGAACCAAATCATAATTCGATTGCAGGTTCAACCAAAATTCAGGCGACGTACCAAGCGCTTCGGCAAACAACCATGCAGTTTCGGGAGTTACGCCACGCTTGCCGCGCACAATTTCATTGACGCGCTGAACGGGGACTCGAAGATGCGCCGCAAAAGCCACTTGCGAAATATTCATCGGAACAAGAAACTCCTCCAGCAAGATTTCGCCTGGGTGAGTGGGGATTCGGTTTTCAGGAAGCATGTTTTCTCCTTTTAGTGATAATCGGTCAGCGAAACATCGTGAGGACCATCGTCCCAACGAAAGACGAGTCTCCATTGGTCGTTGACACGGATGCTGTGGTATCCAGCATAATCGCCTTTCAAAGGCTCAAGACGATTGGCAGGTGGAGATTTCAGATCAGCTAAACGATGAGCGCCGTTCAACACATCCAATTTACGCAAGGCGACTCGCACAATATCTGAAGGGAAACGCCGCACACGAGATGTATTTCTGCCATGAAATAAATCTTCTGTCGCTGAATCGCCAAAGGAACGAATTGCCATTGATGAGATTATAGCCCTTACACGGTATCCATGCAAGGCGCAACAACTGGCGAATCATTTGAAATCTCCGCGCTACGCGCTGAGCGAGTTAAAGGCGGAGAATTTGTATCATGCCGTGAAAGATGAGATGGCGAAGCCGATGAAGAAGTAGGATGAAACAAGAACTCCGAGATTTGAAAATCTCGGAGTTCTGAAATGGCAAGGAACAGAAAACGAAGCGACTGTCACCTGACAGGTGACAGTCGCTTTAAAACATGCCTGCTGGCCACGAATCCAAGCCCGCGTTCTGACTGGCAAGCCAAAGGTTGCGATCAAATACGGCAAAAGTAACCTTTACGCTGAGCAGTTCCTGCCAGGTCAACGCGGCGGCAAGATGAAGTGAATCGTAACCGCGCAAACCATACTTCCAAGCAATATCACTCGCTCGTTCAATCATTCCAACGGTAACTCGTAATCGCGTAAAAGACTGCCAATGATCGAGAAAATCGTTCCAGATTTCAGTTGCCATGCTTGAGGAAGCAATATTCATTCGAACTGCCTTTTGAAACGCCGCCGACATTTCAACTTGAGCCACAACTACGCTGCCAAAAAGATTCTCAGACTCGTTTATTAAAGCGATCACTTTTTCCGAATCAGTTTCCCGTAAATATCTCTTCACCAGAGCGCTGGTATCGAAATAAACGATCATCGGCGATCTTCCATGATAACGTCCGACATCAATTTTCCACTGCGATTGACAATCTTTGGTTGGTACGGCTTTACTCTCTTTCCGTTCCAATCTGCCAAGCCGGCTTCCACCATCGCCCAAATCCGCTCTTCGATGGTTTGTCGCGGCGGGATCAATTGCGCGACTACCTTTCCCCGTTCAGTAACAGTAACCGTCTGTCCTTTCTTTACACGACGCAAATACTCGCTTAATTTATTCTTCAATTCACGTGTGCCAACTTTAACTTCGCGCATGGCTACTCCTTTATGTGGCTACATTATACGCCAAGTAGCCACATGCCGCAACATCAGGGAGTCTTCCCCTTCAACAACTCCTCCACCAGCGACGCGGGGACTTGCACCGCGACCACCTCCCCGCGCGCGGTGACGATGCCATCCGCAACGATCCATTCTTCGATGACAACTTTGCGCCCCTTGTGTTCTTTCACTTTGCCGCGCACTTCGAGTTCGATGCCGAGCGGAGTCGGTTTGAGGTAATCCACATGCAGGGATGCGGTGAGGAAGCGCGTGTTGGGCTCCGAGTTGGAGTCCGCTTCTTTTGCGGCGCGGTATGCCACACCGGCGGCTGTCCCTGTGCCGTGACAGTCGATCAGCGAGGCGAGCAGTCCGCCGTAGACGTAGCCGGGGATCGAGATGTGATACGGTTTCGGCATGAAATGACAAACCGATTCATCGCCGTCCCAATAACTTTGGATGTGATGTCCATGCTCGTTGAGCGTGCCGCATCCGTAGCAGTGAGCGTACGATTCGGGGTAATGCTCTTGGAAGGATTTTTGGTTCATGCTGTTTCTGGTTTCTCCTGTTTCGCGCTGGAATCTTTTAACCATAAAGGGTTTATTGTGTCATGGGGTTCCGGTCACCGCGGTTCCCAGGGGGAGCGAGGCTGGGGATGAGGTGGCGGC
This sequence comes from Anaerolineales bacterium, assembly GCA_044222305.1. GTDB lineage: Bacteria > Chloroflexota > Anaerolineae > Anaerolineales > Villigracilaceae > Defluviilinea. The sequence continues at coordinate 8,404 of JBGANO010000031.1, read as the reverse complement.
TGGGGAGGGCGAGACAGTTGCGCTTGGGGTGGGAATCGCGGTGGGCGCGTCGCCCTGGATGACGAATTGACCCACGACTTTATAGTCGAGTCCAACAAAGATTTGCACTTCGTAATTACCGGGCAAAAACTGATCGGGCGGCGCCTCCCATTCGGTGAAGCCGTATCCGCCGGTCTCGCCGTCCCAGGGGATGGTTTCGTAGTGCGCGAGTTGACCGTCGCGCAACCAGAGCGCGGTCCATTGCGCGCCGGGGACCATTTCGGCGTAGGTGAAGACCGCGCACATATAATGGATCGGGGTTTGAAAGACAGCCGCCGCTTCAAACTCGATAAAGTTGGCGCAGTTTTCAGTGAATTGCAAGGGGCTAAATACCGCGTTCGGGTTTGGCGTGACCACGCTTTCAAATAACGCTTCGATGGCAAGCGGGATGAACGGAGTCGGCGTGATGGTGGGCGTGTCGGTGACAGAAGGTGTGTTGGTGATGGTTGGCGATAGGGTGATGGTGGGCGACAGCGTGATGGTGGGCGACAATGTAATGGTGGGTGAAAGCGTGATGGTAGGCGAGGGAGGAAAATACCGGTACGCCACAGGCTCGCCGAAAACGGATAACCCAATGGCAAGCGCGAGAGTCAATACACCCGCAACGAACACGATCAACCCGGCGCGCTGGCGCTTAACCTTGATGCGATAAAACGAAAGTTTTCGCGCGGAGAGAAACGCCCGAAAGCCTGAACGCATCACAAGGAATGCGCCGATGAAAAGGAAGAAGACGGCGGCGATGATTCCCGCGCGGATATCCATGGAAAAGATTATAGCAGGGGCGAGGAAAAAGGATGAAAGATGAATTGGGGCGCGAGGTGGACACGTGGACACGTAGACACGTAGACACGTAGACACGTAGACACGTAGACACGTAGACACGTAGACACGTAGACACGAAAACATGTGCGCACGTTCTATTACCTGTTTACTTGTTTACCTGTTTACCTGTTTACTTGTTTACCTGTTTACTTGTTTACCTGTTTACTTGTTTACCTGTTTACCTGTTTACTTGTTTACTTGTCTCCCTACCCCACACATCTACGATATGACTATGGGCTTGAACGTCGGGTGGGTGTTGGGGTGCGAGACGCTGTGCGGGTGCGCGTTGGTGTGCGAGTCGATGTGCGTGATGGCGTGATGCTGGGCGTGCGGGTGAATGTGGAGGTCAGAGTTGGGCGCGGTGTGCGCGTTGCAGTCAATGTGGGTGTGGCGCTTGGCGTGAAGGTTTGAGTCGACGTTGAACTCGCGGTTTGACTCGGCGTGACTGATGCGGTCAACGTGTTGGTTAACGTTGGCCGCGGCGTGCGGGTGAATGTGGAGGTCAGAGTCGGGCGCGGCGTGCGCGTTGCAGTCAATGTGGGTGTGGCGCTTGGAGTGAAGGTTGCTGTTGCAGTAAAAGTCGCGGTTGCTGTAGAGGTTTGTGTCGGCGTAAAGGTTAGGGTTGGCGTTGAGGTAATGGTCGGCGTTGACGTCATCGTGTTTGTAGGCTGGCGCGTGGCAGTGGGACGCGGCGTCTCGCTCGGCTTGACGGTCGAAGTAGGGATCGGCGTGCGCGAGGGGGTGAACGTCGCTGATGGAATCGGCGTGTTGGTGATCGTGGGCGTGAGACTCGCTGTGGGTGTGGATGAACTGGTCGCGGTGAAGGTGAATGTGGCTGTCGGGCGAGGCGTCCGCGTGGAGGTAGAAGTTAACGTAGGGCGAAGCGTCCGCGTGGCTGTGAGCGTGGAGGTCGATGTTGGCGCGAGGGTGACGGTCGCTTCAGGCGAGGAGGTTGGGGAGGGGGTAAACGTTTCAGTGGCTGAAGCAGTTACACTGGGCGTATGACTCGGCGACGAGGTCGCAGTCACAACGGAGGTTGGGGAGGGCGTAACGGTCTCATCGGGAGTCGATGTTGTCGTCTGGGTTGGGAGCGGGGTGATCGTTGGCAATGCAGTTGCGGCGCTCGTCGCCGAGGGTGTGGGCGAGGGAGGAAAGAGTTGGTTGGCGATGGGTTTCCCAAACAGCGCGGATGCGCCGCTGGCGACCAGCGCCATCAACGCGAGCGTGAGCCATTGCCGACCATAGCGCATGTATGATTGGCGTTTGCGGTAGAACACCATGGCGCGAGCCGCTTGAATCGAGCGAATGCCCACCCGCGCCGCGAGCAATGCTGCGATCGCAAAGAACAAAACGAGAAGGATGACAAGCATGCCCGCGCTCATAAGGCGAGGATTATAATGCCTTGTGGCTGGGGATGGCAGTCACTTGCGAAGCGCCTGTCACCTCATTTACAATGGACGCATGAAAGAACTCGTTTTCCTCAAACTCGGCGGCTCGTTGATCACCGACAAGACCAAACCATACACTCCCCTGCTGGATGTGATGGACGATCTCGCGTTGCAGATTAAGACCGCGCTTCACACCCACCCCGACCTGCGCTTGCTCGTCGGACACGGCGCCGGCTCTTTCGGCCACGTGCCTGCGAGCGAATACAAAACGCGCGATGGACTCCCGCCGCGCGCCACGCCGTTGGTGTATCGCCAGCGCGACGACACGCAGGATAGTTACTGGAAGGGATTCGCCGAGGTGTGGTATCAGGCGTCCACATTGAATCGATTCGTGATGGAGGCGTTCCACAAGGCGGATGTGCGCGCCATCTCGCTTCCGCCGTCTTCCAGCGTGATCTCCAGTAATGGAGGGGTTTCTGTCTGGGACACGACTCCGATCCGCATGGCGCTCGCGGCGGATATCCTCCCGGTGGTGTTCGGCGATACCATCTTCGATGAGGTGCGCGGCGGCACGATCCTTTCGACAGAAGATTTGTTCATGTATCTCACCGACGCGTTGCACCCGGACCGAATCCTGCTGGCGGGTTTGGAAGCCGCCGTGTGGGAAGACTTCCCCGCGCGAACGAAGAAAGTGGATAGAATCACGCCCGTGTCATTCAGCAAGATCAAAGCGGGTGTCGGCAAGTCGGCGGCGGCGGATGTGACCGGCGGCATGGAATCGAAAGTGAGGCAGATGCTTGAACTCGCGGAGAAACATCCGAACCTCAGCGCGCAAATTTTCTCCAGTGCTGAGCCGGGCAACCTCGTCCGCGCGTTGGGAGGCGAAACGTTGGGGACAGTGATCAGTTCTTAGAAAGTGAAAAGTAGTAACGACTTTAGTCGTTATTAGCATGAGGCGACTAAAGTCGCCACTACAAATTAATTTAGAGGAGCAACTACATGGCGACAAAGTCCAGTACAGGGAAGAAATCAACAAAGAAGCCCGTTCGGAAAGTAAAGGTGGTGAAAAAGGCGACACCGGCCTTCAAGCCAACCAAACTGAAATTGCTTCGACCTGTGCCTTCCAATATCGAGATCGCGCAGGCGGCAACGGTCAAACCGATCTTGCAAGTGGCGAAAGAGTTGGGAATCCGCGAGAATGAACTGGAGTTATACGGTCCGTACAAAGCCAAGATCAAACTCGAAATTCTCGATCGTCTCAAAGACAAACCCAACGGCAAATACGTTGTCGTGACCGCCATCACGCCGACCCCGCTCGGCGAAGGCAAAAGCACCACCACCGTGGGCTTATCGCAGGCGTTGGGCGCGCACCTCGGCAGAAAGTCCGTTGCCGCCATCCGCCAGCCTTCGCAGGGACCGATCTTTGGAATCAAAGGCGGCGCGGCGGGCGGCGGGTATTCGCAGGTCATCCCCATGGAAGATTTCAACCTGCACCTGACGGGCGACAACCACGCCATCACCGCCGCGCACAACCTTGTTTCCGCCGCGCTGGATGTGCGCGTGATGCACGAAAAACAACAAGACGGCGAAAAGATGTTCAACGCGCTCTGCCCGATGGACAAAAAAGGCAACCGCAAATTCTCGCCCACCATGTTGCGCCGCGTGAAAAAACTCGGCATCAACAAAACCAACCCGAACGATCTCACGCCCGAGGAACGCAATCGCTTCGCGCGGCTCGACATTGATGATGCCACCATCACCTGGCGGCGCGTGCTCGACACCAACGACCGCTTCCTGCGCGAGATTCAAGTGGGGCTCGGCAAAGACGAAGCAGGATTCGAGCACCGCTCCGGCTACGACATTACGGTTGCTTCAGAAATTATGGCGATCCTCGCGCTGACGACGAATCTCAAAGACATGCGCGAGCGCTTCGGTAACATGGTGGTTGCCACAAACAAGCAAGGCGAAGCCGTCACTGTGGAAGACCTCGGTGTGGCGGGCGCGGTCACCGTGCTGATGAAGGACGCGATCAAGCCGAACCTGATGCAGACTCTCGAAGGCAACCCCGCCACCGTTCACGCGGGTCCGTTTGCCAACATTGCGCACGGCAACAGTTCCATCATCGCCGATAAGATCGCGCTCAAACTCGTCGGCAAGGACGGTTTCGTCTGCACCGAAGCCGGCTTCGGCGCGGACATCGGCATGGAAAAATTCTTCGACATCAAATGCCGCTACTCCGGTTTGATCCCGCATGTGGTCGTGATGGTCACCACCGTGCGCGCGTTAAAGATGCACGGCGGCGGACCGAAAGTGGTGGCGGGCAAACCGCTCCCAACGGAATACACCGACGAGAATCTCGAACTGCTCCGCGCCGGTCTGCCGAACCTGGAACGTCATATCGAGAACGCGCGCAAATTCGGCGTGAACGTGGTTGTGGCGGTCAACTCCTTCGCCACCGACACTAAAAACGAAGTGGAACTCATCCGCGATGCCGCGTTGAAGATGGGCGCCACAGACGCGGTCGTTTCGACCCACTGGGCAGACGGTGGCAAAGGCGCGAAGGCTCTGGCAGAAGCGGTGGCGAAAGCCGCGGAGATGCCCAGCAAGTTCCAATTCCTGTACCCACTGGGGAACAGCATCAAGAGCAAGATCGAAGATATCGCCGTCAAACTCTACCGCGCCGACGGCGTGGATTACACCCCCGAAGCCGAAGAACAGATCGCGCGTTACACCCGCCTCGGCTTCGATAAACTTCCCATCTGCATGGCGAAGACGCATCTCTCGTTCACAACGGATGCCAGCAAGAAAGGCGCGCCGACGGGATTTCGCATCACGGTGCGGGAGATCCGCGCGAGTGTGGGCGCGGGATTCCTCTACCCCATCCTCGGCGACATGCGCACGATGCCCGGCTTGCCGACACGCCCCGCCTTTTTCGATGTGGATGTGGATATGAAGACCGGTAAAGTGGTGGGGTTGTTTTAAAAACCAGCCACGGATTTCACAGATTTTCACAAATTTAGCCGATCCTGTTGGGTCGGCTATTTGTTTAAACCTTTTAAAATCCGTGACGATCCGTGTAATCCGTGGCTAAGGTTTTACTTTGCTCTCACTCTATAAACTTCCCCCTCTTCGATCTTGACAATCAATTCCAAGTCTGCGATCTCTGCCAGCAACTTCGGCGGGATGACGTTACGATAAATGCTGTTCGGCAGAAGCCAGATAATGTAACCGGGTTTGTCTTGGGGCCAGCCTGAATAGTTTTGCTTGATCTCGTTTATATCCATGGTGAACGAGCGCGGCATGATCGGGGATTCGCGCCGCGTGAAGAACCACACGCTGTCGGTGTAGTTGCTGTACAAAGTTGCGTCGGGATTTTCCTGCGCAATTTTTTGCATCACTTTGATGATCGGATTCTCGTGGAAGGCGCGGTTGTTGTACACGTTGTATCCGCTCGCCTCGCCGTTTTGCATCGAGGCGGAAACGTATTTCACCAAACTCCAGCCGGGGTAAATTGCCAGCCAGAGGAAGAAAACCGCCGCGCCAAGTTTTTGGAGCGCGAGTTGATTCCATTTCAAATGCGGGAGGACAAGTGAATCGAAAGTGACGAACATCATCACCAGCACAAGCGACAGCAAGCCGACGTAATAGCGGTCTGAAAACAGATCCACGTGGTCTTCGGTGGTGACGGAATACATCAAGCCGAGGATCGTCCAAACGAAAAATATCCACGAGACGAGCGGGATCGGTTGCGTCATCGTCCGCGCGAAATTTTTCCAATTCTCTTTTTTATTGATCAACAAAAGAATTACTGCAATTGCGCCGATCACGATCCACGGATTGTCGAAAAGCGGTTGAAGAATCGGATGACTCGGAATGAACCAATGCAGAATTTTCGCCAGCGACAGGCGCAAGTTTTCGAGCGGATTCACGATGGAACCTTCCACGCCCCAGAACGAGTTGTACTGACCGATGTTGTGAAACCAAATCCATGCGGCGACGGGAAGGATGGACAGCACGCCGAATAGAATCGATTCGCGGATGCCGCGCCAGATGTCCCTGCAGTGGGCGAAGAGGATGAAACAGCCCCCCGCCGCGATGAGGCTCGCCCCAAGATAACGCTGGAGAGGCGCAAGAGCCGACATGGCGATCATCCACCATAACGCGCGGCGCGAACGAGTCTGCACGTAGTCCGCGCTTGCGAAGAGGAAGATCATCGAGAACGTGACGAACAACGGCTCGGAGGAAATGTTGGCGTGGATGCGAATCGCCATATCCGAAGTGAGGATGAACAAGGCGGCGAGATATTGGCGGAGCGGTTTATCGGGAAAGGCATAATAGACCAGCGCGCCGTTGAGGAAAATATTTACGGCGAAGGTGAGGATGTTCAGCCAGCTCCCCGCAAAAAGCACATCGAGACCCGTGAGGCGACTCGCGCCCGCAATTTCAAGCGGATACAACGGGGGCCACCACAACAACGGACGCCCGCTGTGATCGAAGAAGCCTTTGCCATCCAAGAGATTTTGCGCGATGGACAGATACTTCGTCCCGTCGGCTGAAACGCCGGGACCGTATTTCGATGTGACCAGCGCGGCGATCAGCGCGCCAGCCAGCGAGATTGCGAGCAAAAACCACAGGTACTTTTTGTCCATTGAATACGGCATGTTTTCATTATAATGGAAGGCATGACCCCCCTCCCCGCGCAAACCATCGAAGAAGCGCTCGAGTTGATGCAGAACAAACAACTCAGCGCGTCTGACCTTGCCGCCGCCTGCCTCGACAACATCAAGCGGCTCAACCCCAAATTGAACGCGTTCATCACCGTGCAGGATTCCTTCACGCGCAGTGTGGCGAGCACGATGATCCCCGCCTCAGCGCCCCGCGCCACCTATGCGGACGTTCTGCGCGGCATCCCCATCGCCGTCAAAGACCTTTTCGACACGGCAGGGATACGCACCACAGCCGGCTCGAAATTTTTCGCAGATCACATCCCAGACGAGGACGCGTTCGTGGTGGAAAAACTCAAAGCCGCCGGCGCGTTCATCATCGGCAAGACGAACACGCATGAGATCGCGCTTGGCGTCACCGGGAATAATCCCCATTTTGGCGTCGCCCGAAACCCGCGCGATCTCACCCGCATCCCGGGCGGCTCGTCGAGCGGATCGGCAATCGCCGTGGCAACCGGCATGGCGCTCGGCGCGCTCGGCACCGATACCGGCGGTTCGATCCGCATCCCGGCTTCTTTGTGCGGCGTGGTGGGATTCAAACCCACGTACGGGCGCATCAGCCTGCGCGGTGTGTTCCCCCTCTCGTGGAATCTCGACCACGTCGGTCCGCTGACTCGCACCGTGAAAGACGCGGCGCTGTTGTTGCAGGTCATCTCGTCGTATGACGCGCTCGACCCCGCCTCCACAAAAATGTTGAACGGCGATTATCTCGGTCACTTGACGGATGACATGGCGGGGAAGCGAATCGCGTTTGCCGTCGGTAATTACATTGAAAGCGCGGACGCGGAAGTATTGCAAGCCGTGCGCGACGCGGCAAAAGTATTTGAAGGCATGGGGTGCGTTGTCGAAGAAGTCAGCATGGATTGGTTAAGCGATGTCGCGTTCGCCAACAAAACCATGACCCAAGCCGATGGCGCGGCAGTGCATCGCGTCCGTTTGAAGGAACACCCTGATTGGTTCGGCGAAGATGTGCGCAGGCGGTTGCTGGACGGAGCGAAGACCACCTCCACTGAGTATGCGCTGGCGAGGCGGACACAAGCCGAAATGAAGAAACGATTCGAGTTGTTCTTCGAGGCGTACGATTTGTTGATCCTGCCGACCACGCCCATCCCCGCGCCGACGATTGAAGGTCACGACGCGGTGGAACAAGCCGCGCGGCTGACGCGCTTCACCGCGCCGTTCAACCTCACGGGTCTGCCTGCGTTGTCCATCCCATGCGGGTTCACCCAGGGGGGGCTACCCATCGGCTTGCAGATCGTCTCGCGCGCGTGGGGAGACGCGAAAGCGCTGAACGCTGGCTACGCTTTCGAACAGGCGACCGAATGGGGCGAAAAATACCCGAACCTCGTCTAAGTTTTTGAATTCTAAGACTTTCGCTCGCAGGCGGTCTGCGACCGCCGTATTTGCCAGCGAAGCGACGGTCACACGTGT
>JBGANO010000030.1:0-42528 GCA_044222305.1 Anaerolineales bacterium | reverse complement strand
AATTTCCGAACATAAATTGGAGGTCTCATGTAGTGGTTATACCACTTTTCCAAAACTCTCGTCTGCTACTGCACTAGTGCATGTTGGATTATCTCCAGAAAAAGAAACCTCTTCGGTTCCATTTCCATCCAAATCTCTAATTTCTATTTTTCTGAGTGCTAATATTTCTAGTGTGCCTAAGATTTGGAAAGTTTGACCATCCCACTTATACATGTAAATTTTGGATAGAGGAATACTGGCGCCAACTGTTCCTGTGACAATTAATTCAGGTATTCCATCTTTAACTAGATCATCAATTTCGAAAGTGTAATCCCAAAAATCATAATCTCCAGATAAGACGAAAAGTTGTTCGTATCTTCCGTTCTGACATGAGAAGACTATAGGTTTTCCGAAATAATTAATTTCTACAAATAGAAGTTCAGGGATATGATCGCCAGTCACATCGTAAAAGCCATAACCGCCTCTATATTCTCCTCCATCTGGATAAATTTGTTGAAGTCTTGCAATGAGTGACTGACCATCTCCTCCTATATTTAAGAAATCAAGGATTTTGGCTGTCGTATCGGGAGAAGGGTATTCTAATTTTTCAGGTAAATAATCTTTAATGCTAATTGTCGAATCAATTTTCGGGCACTCTACCTTCGGCGCAGGCGTGACCGTGACAATCGCCGAAACATCAAATGTCGGTGTGAAGGTGGGAATGGTCGGGAGGGGTGTGATGGATGCGGTCGGTGTGCGGGTTGGTGAAGATGTGTTTGCTGGGAGCGAGGATGGGGTTGGTGTAGCATTTTCAATGACGCGGGCAGGTGCAGGTTGTCCACAGGCGGAGAGGAGAAAAATTATTACAAGAAAACCGATTGCAGATCTTTTCATGGTAATTCTCCCGTTGCTGTCGTTTGTTGCTTATAACGAGATTCTTCGATGACTCGTTCCGACCCCCACCCTGCCCTCCCCCAAATCCGACGATTCAACATCCACATCCGCATACAAAATTTTCATCGTCGCATTTGGGGGAGGCGCCCTGATAGGGCGGTATCATCTCAGTTCGTGAAAAGCCACTCAATACAGACTCCATTATTCAACCTTTCAGCGCATCCATGAATTGAGCGGGTGTAGCCCAGCGTATGAGCGTCATTTCTACCCCCGCCGCTGTGACTCGTACAGGCTCACCAGCCGCGCCACCAAAATGGCGACGTATAACACGCCGATTGCCGCTTCGATGCTTGCCAGCATCCGCGCCCAGGGGGTGACGGGAAGCACATCGCCGTATCCAGCCGTGCTTAGCGTGATGAGGCTGAAATATGCAAATTGTTGCCAGTGCATCCGCGCGCCTAATGTGGTATCCACGAAGGAGCCGGGGTGGGCATTTTCCAACATCGCATACATGGGGACAAACAGATACGAGAGCAGAAAATACACAGCGGCGGCGGCGTATAACACATCCGCTGTGACCGATGGCGAGGTGAAAATATAACGAAGCATCACTCCGAGAATTGTAAGATGGAAGACGATCAGAATCACGGATGAAATTTGGTTGTTCCAGTAATTTGTCGGGTCAATGGCAAAGATCACCGCCATCACCAGCCAGATGACGGCGATGCTGATGAACCATGTCACTTGCCTGCGGTTGTCACTGGTGATAAAGATCGCCACCGCGAACAAACCAGCATACAACACTTCAAAGAAAATCAGCGAGATCACGCTTCCATTGCTCGTGATGGGATACAACACATTGAGCAAGACGATGATGATCAGCACATATTTGGCGCGTCGTTGAATGGCATCCTTGTGATGAAGTTTCATGCCAACGATTGTACCGTTGATCGAGGCATTGTGATACATTTGGAGTAGCCCACCAGGGATTGGGTGCAATAGACTTGGCGCATGGTCGCCAACATTCAAACCATGTTAGATCATTCGGACTGCATCGAGAACGTCAAACTGTACATCCGTGAGCATCTCAACGAGCCGCTTCCTCGCGACGTTCTGGCGGAGGTGGCGGGATTCTCCATCCCCCATTTCCATCGCGTCTTCACCGCGCAGACGGGTGAAAGCGCCGCCAGTTATATCCGTCGCATGAGGCTGGAGCGCGCCGCGCGCAAACTCCGCATGGGCGCGGTGGATATCACCGAGATCGCGCTTGCCGCGGGTTACGATTCGCACGCAGCGTTCGGCAAGGCGTTCAAAGGGCAGTTCGGTCTCAGCCCGAGCGATTTCCGCTCTCTTGGTTGTACGACGGCGACACAATTCTTGAGAAAAGGATAATTCAACATGAAGATCAAACTGGAAAGTGTTTCGATTGACGATTACGACAAGGCGTTGAAGTTCTATACCGAGGTGATGGGTTTTATAAAAAAGCGGGATATTCCCCTCGGAGGCGAAGCGCGCTGGATCACGGTCGTGTCACCTGAAGAACCCAATGGCACCGAATTGCTTCTCGAACCGAACGCCCAATATCCTGCCATGAAAGCCCTTAAGGAATCGCTCGTCAAAGACGGCATGCCTTTCACGGCATTTGAAGTGAATGATATTCAGAAAGAATATGAACGGATGAAGAAACTCGGCGTGGAGTTCACCATGGAGCCGACGAATATGGGTTCCACCACTGCCGCTATTTTGAACGACACTTGCGGGAATTTGATCCAGATCTATCAACTCACAGGCAAATAACAAGTATTGAAACACAAAACGGGACTGTGGATGAACACAGTCCCGTTTTTGATTCTTTACACAATTTCGTCATTGCGAGCCCGATAGGGCGAAGCAATCTCCAACCTTGTGACGGGGATTGCTTCGTCGGGCGAAGCCCGCCTCGCAATGACGGTCAGAACAACTTCAACACTGCTTCACTTGCCCAGGCGAACAAGACTTGAGGTACGATGCTCACTGCCACTGTCACCAACGCTGTGACTAATATCGTCGTGTCGAGCCAGGGTTCGCGTTCGGCGGTGGGTGCGCCGTCTTTCATGTACATGATGACGACCACGCGCAGATAGTAGAATGCCGAGACGACAGAGGTGAGCACGCCGATGACGGCAAGCCAGACGAAGCCAGCGTCAATCACGGCGCGGAAGAGATAGAGTTTTCCGATGAGTCCGATAGTTGGGGGAAGACCGATGAGCGAGAGCATGAAGATCGTCATCGCGGCGGCAAGGGCGGGATGTTTCTTCGCAAGACCCGCGTAATCGTCCAATGCCAAGCCTTTGCCTGCTGATTTTTCAAGAGCAATCACCACGCCCCACGCGCCGAAGTTGGTGAACACGTACGCGACGAGATAAAACAAGCCTGCTGCGACTGAAGTCGCTACTACATCGGCGTTGCCGTACGGCACGAACGCCATGAGGATATATCCCGCGTGGGCAATGCTGGAGTAGGCGAGCAGGCGTTTCATGTCGGTCTGGGCGATGGCGACCACGTTGCCGATGATCATCGTCGCGGCGGACATGACCCAGAACACATTGGTCATGTCAGGCGCAATGGAAGGGAACGCGGTGGCGAACACGCGCAATAACGCGGCGAAGCCGGCGATCTTCGCGCCGGACGTCATGAAGGCGGTCACCGCGGTGGGCGCGCCTTGATACACGTCGGGAGTCCACATGTGGAAGGGGACGGCGGCGACCTTGAAGCCGAATCCGATCAGGAGGAGGGCGGCGCCGATGGTTAGAAGCAGGTTGCCCGTCGAGGTTGATGCGGCTGTCACGATGGCGAAAATGTTGGTGGTGTGAGTCGCTCCAAAGATGAGGGCGATCCCGTAGACGAGAAATCCAGAAGAAAACGCGCCGAGCAAAAAGTATTTGAGTCCCGCTTCTTCTGATTCGGTTTTATCACGAGCGAATGCGGCGAGAACATACAGCGGAATCGAAAGCAATTCGAGCGCGAGGAAGACGATGATGAGGTCGGTGGCTTGCGCCATGAGCATCATGCCGACGACGCTGAAGAGGAGCAGTGTGTAATATTCGCCGCGTTCGATGCCCATGCGTTTGATGTAGCCGTAGGCGAGCGCGACGCCGAGCAGACCACTGACGAGGAGAAGCGCGTTGACGAAGATCGAGAAGCCGTCGAGCGTGACCATGCCGTTGAAGCCCGTCACTTCACTGCCGATCTGCGCGAGGGTGTATCCAAGCGTGACGGCAAGCCCTAACGCAGAGAGTAACGCAGTGATGCCTTTGCGAGTCTTCGGGATGAAGAGGTCAACGAGCAATAGCGCACATGCCCATACGGCGAGGATGGTGATGGGGAGGATGGTGGTGAGGTCGGATTGAGTCATGTTTTAGCCACAGATTTCACGGATTGGCACAGATTTTTTTATTTTTGTTTCATGTGGTGGTCGAGACCACACTTCATGATTTCATTTTTCTTTCTGTTTCAAACGGTGGTCGAGTAGACACGAGCGCTAGCGAGTGTCGTATCGAGACCACATTTCTTGAATTTAAATTTCCACTTGCTACTGGTGGTTTCGATACGGGGCGGGAAAACCCCGCCCCTACTCAACCCACCGAGGTATGGATGCTAGGGTATTGGCAACGTCCCAACGAGATGATTCACAGCGGGCGCAATGAGGTTGAAGAACGGAGCGGGGTATAAGCCGATCCAGAAGATGAGGATCAACAGCGGAACGACGGTGACGATCTCGCGCCAGTTGAGGTCGCGGAGGGCGTGTCCGTGCTTCTTTGTCTCTTCCACAACTTCGCCTTGCGGACCCATAAACATTTTTTGGAACATGTACAAAATGTAAATCGCCGCCATGATGACGCCGAGCGCGGAGATCGCCGCGAACCAGACGCCGCCCCAATAGAACACGCCATTTTGTCCCGCGCCCCATGCGCCGAGCAGAATAGTGAACTCACCGACGAAGCCGTTGAGTCCGGGCAAGCCCATCGAGGAAAGCGAGACGATGAGGTAGATCGCGCCGAAGACCGGCATGATCTTCCACAAGCCGCCATAGACTTTGAACTCGCGCGTGTGAGTCTGTTCGTAGACCATGCCGACGAGCAAGAACAACGCGCCCGTGCTGATGCCGTGATTGATCATTTGCAAAATCGCGCCCGCGATGCCTTCAGGGTTCAACGCGAACAAGCCGAGCATCACGAATCCCAAGTGACTCACGGAGGAATACGCGACCAACTTCTTGATGTCGGGCTGGGCGTACGAGACCGCCGCGCCATAGATGATTCCGATGGTGCCAAGCAGGGCGATCCACGGGGCGGCTTGGAGAGTCGCTTCGGGGAACAAGGGGATGTTGAATCGCACGAAGCCGTAGGTCCCCAGCTTCAACAACACGCCCGCCAGGATGACCGAGCCAGCGGTCGGCGCTTCGACGTGCGCGTCGGGAAGCCACGAGTGCAGGGGCCACATCGGCACTTTGATGGCGAACGCGGCGGCGAAGGCGATGAACAACCACATTTGAATATTGGCAGGGATGCCGCCTTGCGCGATCAGGTCGGGCAGGGAGAACGTCTTGCCGTGAATGCCAAGCCACAGAATGGCAAGCAGCATCAAAATCGAACCCGCCATTGTATAGAGGAAAAATTTCAGCGCGGCGTAGATGCGGCGCGGTCCGCCCCAGATGCCGATGATGAAGTACATCGGCACGAGCGTGAATTCCCAGAAGATATAAAAGAGGAACAGGTCTTGCACGAGGAACACGCCGTTCATACCGATCTCGAGCAAGAGGAAGAAGATCATGTATTCTTTGACGCGCTCTTCGACAGCCGTCCACGTGGAGAGGATCGAGATCGGGGTGAGAAGCGTTGTCAACAACACCAGCAGGATGCTCAAGCCGTCTATGCCGAGGAAGTATTGGATGTTCCAACCCGCCACCGTGATCCAGTCGTACCGGGCGACCAGTTGCAAGTCGGTGTTCGAGGCGTTGAAGCGTCCCAACACCCACAGCGAAATGACGAACGTCACCACCGAGACGACCAGCGCCGTCCAGCGCATCGTGTTCTTGTTTCCGCTGGGGATGAAGAGCAGAATCAAAACTCCCACCAGCGGGAAGAATGTCAGAAGAGTTAGCGGTTGCAAAATAAATTCCATGTTCAATCCTTTAGGTCAAAAGCCGCAGGTTGAAAGTCGAAGGTCAAACAACGCGACTTTCGACTTTTGACCTTTGACTATTTCATGATCAAATATCCAAGAATAAGCACAACGCCCAATAAGATGGACAGCGCGTACGAGCGCACGAATCCGTTCTGGACCTTGCGGAGGGTCGCCGCTAGGGACTGGGTCCACGTCCCCAAGCCGTTTGCGAAGGCGTCAATGCCTTTTTGATCGGCATACTCGTTCAAGCCGATGAAACTGATCCAGTTGTACGCGCCCATGATGACCTTCTCATGGAACCAGTCATGCCAGAAACGCCAGTCGATCACTTCCGCGATGAAGTATGAGATTTTGATATACGGGTTGATGAACAAGAGGTGATAGAGTTCATCGATCCACCATTTGTGGTTCATGCCCTTGAACAAAAGACCAAGCGACGCAAGCGGATCCGTTTGATTCTTTGCGAACGGCTTTCTTCCATACATCAACCATGAGATCAAAATAGCAAGCAAGGCAAGGACGGTTGATATGCCCGCCACTTGCAAATTCAGCGGGAGCGATTCCACTTCGCCGAGGGTATGTTCAAGCCAGTGACCGAGGTTGTGGAAACCTTCAAACGGCAGGTTGAGCGCGCCGCCCAACACTGAAAGCGCCGCCAGAATCATCAATGGGATGGTTATCACCTTCGGGCTTTCCTCCGCGTGTGATGCGGCTTCGTGCCGCGCCTCGCCGAAGAAGACCATCCAAATCTGACGCCCCATGTAGAAGGCGGTGAAGAACGCGGCGGCTGTCAACAGCCAATAAGCAACCTGATTGTGCAGGCTTGCGTCGAGCAAAATTTCATCCTTCGACCAGAATCCCGCAAACGGAGGGATGCCAGCCAACGCGACCGTGCCAGCCATGTACACCCAGAAGGTGACAGGCATGGTCTTGCGAAGCCCGCCCATGTTGCGCATGTCGCCGGGATCAAACGCTTCGCCGTGACTTGTTGCATCGTGGTCATCATGCGCGTCGTGATCTTTCCCTTTTCCAATCTTCTTTTTCACCTTGCCATGATTATCTTGATGACCGTGCGCGGCGTGATGATGCCCTCGCTCCATGCCAAGAATCACCGAACCCGCCGAAAGGAACAACAACGCCTTGAAGAACGCGTGCGTCACAAGATGGAATATCCCTGCCACATACGCGCCCATGCCGACCGCCGCAACCATGAAGCCGAGTTGCGAAATGGTCGAGTACGCCAGCACCTTCTTGATGTCGTATTGACCGGTGGCGATCGTCGCGGCGAAGAACGCGGTGATCGCTCCCACCAGCGCGACGATATTCTGCGCCTCAGGAACAGACGAGTACAACGGCGCGGAACGCGCGACGAGATACACGCCCGCCGTCACCATCGTCGCGGCGTGGATCAATGCGGAAACCGGCGTAGGACCCGCCATCGCGTCGGGCAACCAAACGTACAACGGGACTTGCGCCGATTTTCCCGTCACACCCAACAGGAAAAACAACGTGATCGCGATAATGACGCCCGGCGCAACTGTCGGAACTTGTTGGAACACTTTGTCAAATTGAAGACTGCCAAACGCCCAGAACATGATGAACGTGGCGATGAGGAAACCGAAGTCGCCGACGCGATTGGCAACGAACGCCTTGACCGCCGCAAATGAATTCGACCATGAGGGACGCGCAAGCAAGTCCAGTTCATACCAAAATCCGACGAGCAGGAACGAACACAGCCCCACCCCTTCCCAACCGACGAACAACATCAGGTACGTGTCGCCGGTGATCAGCACCATCATGGCGGCGATGAAGAGGTTGAGAAAAACGAAGAAGCGGCGGAACCGCCCCACGTCATTTTTGAAGCGCACGTCTTCGTGCATGTATCCGATGGCGTAAATGTGGATGAGAGTCCCGACGCCCGAAACGACCAGCATCATTGTGGTGGATAACGAGTCGACGCGGAACGTCCAATCGAGTGACAGGGTTCCGATGTGGATCCACTCCGCGAGTTGCCAGCGCATCGCTTCGCCGTGGGAGCCTGATACAGTGACGTACAGCAGGACCGACACCACGAACGCCGCCCCCGACGCGAGACTCGCCACCGCGCCGATCATCCGCTCACTGAACTTGTGACCGAAAATGGTGTTGATCAATAGACCAATGACCGGGAAAAATACCAGCCATGGCGCGAGGAAGAGAAAACCTGTGTTTATTGATTCGCTTAAGTGCATAAAAACCTCGGAGAATTAGAGAATTGGAGAATTCTCCAGTTCTCTAATTCTCTATCCTTTTAGAGAACTCACCTGATCCACATCAATACTGCGCTTGGACTTGAAAATTTCCACGATCAGCGCGAGACCCACCGCCACCTCCGCCGCGGCGACCGCGATCACGAAGAAGACGAAGATCTGTCCGCTGAAACTCTCGAACACACTGCCGAACGCTACGATGGCAAGGTTCGCCGCGTTCAACATCAACTCGATGGACATGAAGATGATCAACGCGTTGCGGCGGATCAACACGCCGAGGACGCCGATGGTGAAAAGAATGGCTGAGAGAATAATGTAGTAATCAACTGGTATCATTTTTTACTCACGGTTCCAAGTACGCAGTATTCATACTTCGTACTCCGTATTGCGTAAAGATCAATCAACGCCGCGCCTTTCTCTCTTTCTTCGTAAGGACAATCGCTCCGACCATGGCAACCAGCAATAGAATGGAGACCACTTCAAACGGAAGCAAATAATCCGTGAACAGCGCGATGCCGAGTTGTTGCAGGTTCTCCGTCGCGTTGACCGCTTCAGCAGGCGGGAGGATGTCCCCCACCGGGCGGGCTTTCGTCACGAGCAGGTACGCCGCTTCCGCAAAAAGGAGGATGGACAGCCCAATGGCAAGCGGTTTCTGCCACGGAAGAACTTCAGACTTCGGCAGACCCTCCGCGCCGAGCAACATGATCACGAACAGGAACAAGACCATGATCGCGCCGGCGTAGACGGTGATCTGCACCATGGCAATGAACGGCGCGCCTAACAACAGATAGAACACTGCCGCCGTGACAAAGTTCAACACAAGGTACAACGCCGAATACACCGTATTACGGCTCAGCAACATGCCCAGCGCGGAGGCGATGGCGATGAGGGATAGGACGAGGAAAAGGGCTAAATCGAGTGTCATAGTTCTCTGCAAAAGAGAATTGGAGAACTGGAGAATTTCTTTTCTTCCAATTCTCTACTCCTCTAATTCTCTAATCCTTTGGATTTTCCATCTCCGGCACCGACCGCGTAAACACACCCGGCTCCACTTTCTGCGGGGTCAACATGGCGGTTGCAGGGACGGGATCGAGTAACATATCCTTGGTATAGATCGCCGAGCGGCGGTCGTAATACGAGAGTTCGTAGTTATCGCCCAATGTGATCGCCTCGGTTGGGCAGGCGTCTTCGCAGTAGCCGCAGTAGATACAGCGGAGCATGTTGATCTCATAGGTCGAGGCGTAGCGCTCACCGGGCGAGAAGCGTTTCTCGTCCGTATTCTCAGAGGCTTCCACAAAGATCGCATCCGCGGGACAAGCCGCCGCACAGAGCGAACAGCCGATGCACTTCTCGAGTCCGTTCTCGTAGCGATGCAGTTCATGACGTCCGCGGAATCGCTTGCGCACCTCCCGCTTCTCTTCGGGATACTGGATCGTAACGGGCTTCTCGAACATGGTCTTGAACGTAACCCACAGCCCGCGGACCAGTTCAACAGCGGGATCAAGCGCGCTCATACAATAATCTCCTCAATGTGCGATAAATCGCGACGATGGGTATCAAACCGACAAGCGCCGACGCGACCGGGATGGACCACATCCACATCGGGTTGTTGGTTTGTTCCGCGAGCAAAATGCCGGTTGCCGTAACAAAAACAATGGCGAGCGACAGCGGCACAAGCACCTTCCATCCGAACGACATCAGGCGGTCATAACGGAAGCGGGGCCAGGTGGCGCGCACCCAGATCATCACAAACAATAACACGAAGATCTTGACGAACATATACACGGGTCCAAGCAGGGGATATTGATCGATGCCCGGACCGAGATAGCCGCCGAAGAAAAAGACCGCCGTCACCGCGCAGATCACGATCATCTTCTGGTATTCCGCCATGAAGAACAACGCGAACTTCATGCCCGAATATTCGGCGTGATAGCCCGCGGTCAATTCCTGTTCCGCTTCCGGCATATCGAACGGCGCGCGGTTCACCTCGGCAAGCGTTGCGATCCAAAAGATGACCGCGCCCACCGGCTGAAGGAACACGAACCATAACCCGTTCTGTTTCTCCACAATATCCACCATGCTCATCGAATTCCCGAGCAAAATCACGGGAATCAGCGAAATGCCAAGCGAAAGTTCGTACGAGATCATCTGCGCCGTCGAGCGCAAGCCGCCGAGCATCGCGTACTTGCTGTTCGACGCCCAACCCGCCAGCACAATTCCATACACCGCGATCGCCGCGATCGCCATGAAATACAACACGCCCACGTTGATATTGGCAAGATACAGATTGACTTCGCGCCCGAACACATGGATCGAACGCCCCAATGGAATGACCGCCGCAATAACAATCGAGGGTACCAACGTCAAGATCGGCGCGAGGAAGAAAATAAATTTATACGCTTTGGCAGGCGTGAGTTCTTCTTTGAAGATCAACTTAACCGCATCGGCAATTGGCTGAAACAAGCCAAACGGACCCGCGCGATTTGGTCCCACGCGGGTTTGCATACGCGCCAGCGCGCGGCGTTCATAATAGGTAAGATACGCGAACCCGCCCAACAACGCGAAGATCCACACCAGCGCTTTGATGAACCACTCGAGCCAAAGAGTCCAATCGGTGATCATGCCTTCACCTTGCGAAAATAATGCTCTCGCAGGGTCTGCGACCCTGCGGTTGTAATCTTCAAAACACAGCGGTCACAGACCGCCTTTGAGCGCGTATACGTCATGCCTTCACCTTTACTGCCACGGGCTCGCGGATCGCGATGCCCATCGAACGCGGCACCAGCGCGATATTTTCGTCAATCGAGTCATCCAACTTCACAACCGCCTGCCCGCTCGTGCCGTTGAAACTGACATTCACCGTCTGTCCCGCGCGCACGCCGAGTTTTTCCGCCGCGTCGGGATGCAGTGACACGCTCGCCTCGCCGATCCGCTCGTGCAACAACTCAGCCGACATGACCGTCGTGCCGCGATGATACAACTTATTGACCGGCACCGCGAGCAATTCTTTATCTTTCGGATGTGGAACCGCTTCTTTCTGGACCCTCGGGATGCTCACCTTTTCCCCACGCGTCGCGGCGCCTGTGAGATGCGCGCCCAAACCGTGTTTGTTGGCGTAGGTCGTGCCGCCGTAATACAAGTCGCCGCGCCCGACGATGGGCAACTGCTCGCGCGCTTCGGCAAGCTTGGCGTAATCCAATCCTTCGAACGATTTCACCGTTTCAGCCAGCAGGTCGAACACCACCGAAGCAGACGTGCCTTCGAGAATGACTCCCATGTTTCGCGCAATTTGAGCCGTGATCGCAAAATCGGGTTTCGATTCGCCGGTCACCGGCACGGCGGGATAGAATCTCTGCACGCGCCGTTCGCCGGACGTGAACGTCCCTTCGCGCTCGGTGAAGGCTTGCGCGGGCAAAACGACATCCGCAATTTCGGTGGTTGCAGTTTCCATCACATCCTGCACTGCCACGAACGCCGCGCCTTCGAGAGCCTTCGCCAATTTCGGGTCATCGCTCACGGGGTCCGCGCCGACAACGTAAACGGCTTTATCCTTCAACGCTTTCGCCAGGTCTTCTTCAACTGTGAAGCCCATCTCCCACGCGCCCTGGTCGTTCGCGCGTTCCCACACACCAATGAGACCATTGTTGGGTTTGCCCGCGAAGCCATTCTCGTTCAACAACTTGGCGCAGGCGGTTGCCAAACTTTGCGAACCAGCCAGACCAACACCTTCGCTTCCATATAAGATGACCACGTTCTCAGATTTCAACAACGCGTCGCCTTCTTTGCTTTTCTTTGTCAGATCGTGAACCGTTCTTGCCTCATCGCCGTATTCGTAGCGGACTTTGAACGATGCGTATCTATCAAGTTTCGTCTCGCGCGGATTCATCACGATCAACGTCGCGCCGCGTTCCGCCGCCTGTTTGACTCTCAGATACCAGATCGGCGCTTCCTGATACAGATCCGAAGCGACAACGACGATGGCTGTCCCCTTCCCCATCGCTCCAAAGTTCGTGCCGGCGCTTACGCCGACGAGTGAAGTCAATTCGCCGCCAGCCATGTGCGAATACAGATAGGCTTTGCCGCCGGCGTGATCGGCGAGGGTTTTCAAGTTGAACAGGTCTTCGTTGGAAAGCCGGCCCGAAGCCAAAACAACGAAGTCTTTCTTTTCCTTGCTGAATTTTTCGGCGGCAAGTTTTGTCGCGGCATCCCATGAGGCGCGCGCCAATTTTTTCTCTTTACGGATCATTGGCTTGCTGAGTCGTTGTTTGCTCTCCGCGTAATGATAGGCAAAGCGACCTTTATCGCAGAGCCAGATCTCATTCACTTCTTCGTTCTGTCGCGGCATCACGCGTTTGATAACGATCTCGCCGCCCGCTTTGGCTTCGCGGCGCGTGTTCAACGTGGTGTTGCACCCCACGGGGCATTGGGTGCAAATCGAGGGAGCGGCATCCAGCTCCCATGGTCGGGCGCCGAAGCGGAAGTCTACAGTGGTCAACGCTCCCACGGGGCAAATATCCGTAGTGTTGCCCGAGAAAACCGAATCAAACCCGGGCTCCGAAACAGAAATGATCTGCATCGAGCGCTCGCGTTTGTCGAATTCGAGAACGGCGTCGCCGGCGATCTCATCCTGAAAACGGATACAGCGCGCGCAAAGGATGCACCGTTCCTGATCCAGCACGATCAATTCGCCGAGAGGCTTATGTTTGGCGAGATGCTTCTTCTCTTCGAGACGGAAGCGGCTCTGACGGGGACCGTGCGTCATATTGAGGTTCTGCAGGGGGCATTCGCCGCCCTTGTCGCAGATCGGGCAATCCAACGGATGCGATGTAAGCAGGAATTCAACGGTTGCCTGCTGGGCTTCCTCTGTCTTCGCCGACTGGGTGAGGACAGCCATGCCTTCTTCCACCTTGTTCGTGCAGGCGGTTTCGAGTTTGGGCATGAACTGGATCTTCGGCGCGCCGTTCTCCATCACAATTTGACCGGTGGCGCGATCGCGCATCGGGCGGCCAATTTCCACAAGACACATGCGGCACATACCAACAGGTTCGAGTTTGGGATGATGGCAAAAGACAGGAATGTAAATGCCCGCCTGTTTAGCGGCATCCACGATATTCAATCCTTCGGGTACCGTGACCTGTTTGCCGTCAATGGTAATAGAGATTTGTTTACTCATTATGCTTTCACCGCGTTATCAAAATCTTTTCTGAAACGTTCGATGCCAGAGACAACCGCCATCGTGGAGAATTCACCCAACGCGCACAGACATTTGCCTTGCATCTGTTTCGCCACATTAAGGAGTAAATCCACATCCGCTTTTACAGCCTGACCGCTGTGAATGCGTTGGGTAAGATGAGACATCCAATACGTGCCTTCGCGGCAGGGCGTGCATTTGCCGCATGATTCGTGTTGGAAGAAGCGCACCGTCTTGTTGATGAGCCAGTCCATCGAAACGGAATCGTCAACGATGATGACGGAAGCCGACCCAAGTTCCGATTTTAGTTTACGAACTTCGAGATAATCCATGGGCGTGTCGAGAATTTTGTCGTCATCCACAACGATTAACGAAGATGATGCGCCGGCAGGCATGATCGCCCTGACTTTGCGCGAATCTTGCACTCCGCCGCCGTATGTATAGATCAAATCGCGGAAGGTTGTGCCGAGCGGCAGTTCATAATTCCCGGGTTTGCGCACGCGACCCGAAAGCGAGAAGATCTTCACGCCCGGAGCGTCTGTTGTGCCCATCGTCTTATACCAATCCGCGCCGTTCGTCATGATCATCGGCACATTGGTAAATGTTTCCACGTTGTTGATGATGGTCGGCTTGTCATACAGCCCCACCGACGGCGGGAACGGAGGACGCACGCGCGGCTGTCCGCGCTTGCCTTCGAGTGACTCGAGCAACGCGCTCTCTTCGCCGCAGATGTACGCGCCCGCGCCGAGGTGAGTGTACATACGGAGCGAATACTCTGTGCCGAACAATTTATCGCCGAGATAGCCCGCTTCTTCCAATTCAGCGATCTGCTGATCGAGCGCCGCTCCCAATTCCCAGAATTCGCCGCGCAAATAAATGTATGCCGCGTTCGCGCCAACCGCATAGGCGCCGATCATCAACCCTTCCAGGAACTGGAACGGATTGCCCTCCATGATCTCGCGGTCCTTAAATGTGCCAGGTTCAGACTCGTCTGCGTTGGCGACGATGTAATGGGGCCAGTTCTTGTTATCAATGAAAGACCACTTCATGCCCGTTGGGAAGCCCGCGCCTCCGCGCCCACGCAGACCGGAGTTCTTGACCACATCGGTCACTTCGTTGGGTTTCATTTTCGTTACCGCGTTCTTGAACGCGGCAAGTCCGCCGTTCCTTTGGTAGACGGAAAGCTTGTTGATTTCGGGTATTTCTCGGTGACGTAAAAGGATGTGTGTCATAGTTGGTAGTTACGTAGTCGATTAGTTATATAGTCAGTTAGTTCGTGAGCGGATTTGGTAGAGATGCCGCAAGTTTTTTAGCGTGCTGGATATAATTTCTCGCCTCTGCTTTAGAAGGAATCGGGTGTTCAAATTCTCTCAAATATAGTCCTTCTTTGTGATAAAAGTTCATGACCTTACAAAATTCCTTTTGTTCTTTTGATAACGAAATATTGGCTATCTTCGCCAGTTTGGTCAAATCATATCTCCATGGCGGCATGGAACGAGTTTGATGGCAAATATTCGCCGCAATCATTTTCTGCAAAGAGCCATGAACAAAATACAAACCATATCCAAAACTTTCTCGTTCTTCAATAATAAGTTGGGCGACTCTCAGGTCGCTCACTGCTCTTTTCCATAACAAGGCAGTGTAATTATCTGCATCAAATCCTTTTGGAAATTTCATGCTTCATCACCACATATACGCAGTACGAACTACGCAGTACTCTTCCTCAATACGTCCACTAACTCAAGAGTCTTCTCAACCGTCATATTCTCGTGATACTTAATGCCCTCGGGTCCCTGCGTCTGGAACATGGGAGCCTTGTCGCACGCGGCGAGACAGGTCACCCCTTCGAGCGTGACCGTGCCATCTGGTGTCGTCTCGCCAACTTTAATTCCGAGGTTGGCACACAGATCGTCCATGAATTTATCCGCGCCGCGCAAGGCGCAGGGCAGGTCGGTGCAGACTTGTATGCGGCGTTTGCCTTCTTTTTGCTCGTGATACAACGTGTAAAAACCGACCACTCCCGCTACTTCCGTTTCGGTGATGTCGAGCATCTCGGCAATATCCTGCATGGCGGCTTTCGTAATGTAGCCTTCCTCGCGTTGGGCAAGGAAGAGCAACGGCATCAACGCTGAGCGTTTTCCCTCCGGCGGGTATTTCGAAAGGATTTGTTTGACTTCTTTTGGATACTTTTTTGAAAGCATAATGTCTCACACTCATCTTTGAACCGCTAAGCCCGCTAAGAGCGCAAAGATTTTTTTATCTTTGCGACCTTCGCGCTCTTCGCGGTGAAAGGTTTTTTATCGGTCAATATCTCCGAGCACAATGTCGATGGAAGCAAGGATCGCCACCAGGTCGGCAACGAGGTGTCCCTGGGTCATTTTGTTGATCGCGGACAAGTTATCAAACGAGGGCGTGCGCATGTGCACGCGATGCGGTTTGGGTCCGCCGTCGCCTTCGAGATAGACACCCAACTCGCCGCGCGGCGATTCGACTGCGCTGTAGATCGAGTTCTTCGGCGCGGGGAAGCCCTCCGTCCAATACTTAAAGTGGTGGATGAGCGCCTCCATGCTTACGCCGATCTCTGCGCGCGGCGGCGGGACGAAGCGGCGGTTCGCGCTCAGCACAGGCTGGTTCGGCAGTTTCTTCAATTTCTCCAGCCCCTGCTCGACGATCTTCAACGATTCGCGGAATTCTTCAATGTGGACGATGTAGCGATCGAAGGTGTCGCCTCTCTTGGTATCAAGATTGCGGACAGGAACTTTGAACTCGTATTGATCGTAGCCCATGTATGGACGCGCTTTGCGCAAATCCCAGTTTACGCCGGAAGCGCGGAGCGTGGGACCCGTCACGCCGTGCGACAGGGCGGTTTTTCCGTCGAGGAAGCCGATGCCAACCAGGCGGTCGAGAAGAATCGGGTTCTTCGTCAACAGCGCTTCGTATTCATCCACGCGCGCCGGGAAAATCTTGATAAAGTTCCGAACGGCAGAATCAAATTCCACTGGCACGTCGCGCCACACGCCGCCGGGGCGGAAGTACGTCGTCATCATGCGCTGACCCGAACAGAGTTCGAGAATGTCCATGATGTATTCGCGCTCGCGGAAGCAATACAGGAACATGGACATCGCCGCGAGATCGAGACCGAACGCGCCCATAAAAACGAGGTGCGAAGCGATGCGCTGTAATTCGGTGATGATCACGCGGATCACCTGCGCGCGCTCAGGCACATCGAGGTCAACTAATTTTTCGACCGCCATGCAATACGCGAGGTTGTTGCCCGTTGTATTCATGTAATCGAGGCGGTCGGTCATCACTTCGGCTTTGAGGAAGGTCTTGGCTTCCATGTTCTTCTCGATGCCCGTGTGCAAATAACCGATGTCGGGAATCGCGTTGACGATCGTCTCGCCATCGAGCTCGAGCAACAGACGCAACACGCCGTGCGTGGACGGATGTTGCGGTCCCATGTTCAACAACATGGTCTCACCCGTCAGCGCGCGGTCGGATACCAAATGACTATATTGTTCGTAACTGACTTCTTCGATCTGTGCCATTGTATGCCTTTTTTGTAGCGCCGACTTAAGTCGGCGTTACTTTACTCTTTCGCGTACATCTTCTTTAGATCAATATCGTCGAAGTTAAACGTGAACTGCGGCTCTTCATAACCCAGCGAAAAATCCTTGCGAAGCGGATGATCTTCCATCCCTTCGGGTGAGAGAATCCTGCGCGGATCGGGATGACCCTCGAACACGACCCCGAACATGTCGAAGACTTCACGCTCGCGCCAGTTCGCCGTATCGTACACGCGCGTCGCTGTCGGGACTTTGGGCTGGTCGCCGCTTACTGCGACTCTCAACTGCACCGTGATATTTTGCGCCAGCGATGACAACTGGTACACCACATGGAAGCGCGGAGTCTGCTGGGGGTAATAATCCGTCGCGGTGAGCGCGGAGAGTAATTCAAATTCAAATTTGTCGCGCAAGAGGGTCAACGCATCCGCAATCTGCTCCGCTTTGATAAAAACATGCGCCTCACCGCGGAACTCTTCGACGGAAGAGCCGAACTGTTCCTGCAACGCCTGAACGATCTTTTCGAGTTTTTTGTCCATACCAAACTCCATAACGCCGACTGTACTACCGACTTAAGTCGGTGTTACAAATTTATCAGCCTTCACTTTTTCGTACAGCGTCACGATACCATGGATCAACGCCTCGGGGCGCGGCGGGCAACCTGCCACGTACACATCCACAGGAATGATCTCGTCCACACCTTGCAGAATCGCGTAATTATTGAACACGCCTCCGCACGACGCGCAGTCACCCATCGCGATCGCCCACTTCGGCTCGGGCATCTGGTCGTACAAGCGGCGCACAACAGGCGCCATCTTGCGCGAGACGCGTCCCGCAACAATCATCAGGTCCGATTGACGCGGGCTGGCGCGCATCAGTTCCATGCCGAAGCGGCTCATATCATAATGAGAAGCCTGCGCCGCCATCATCTCGATCGCGCAGCACGCGAGACCGAATAACATGGGCCACATCGCATTCGTGCGCGACCAGTTGACGAGTTCTTCCAGTTTTGTAGTGACGATCCCCATGTCACCGAGTTTTTGTTCTACTCCCATTCAAGGGCTCCTTTCTTCCACGCGTACACAAAACCCACCAAAAGAATCACAATGAAAATAACCATTTCGATCAAGCCGAATAACTCCAACTGACGGAAGACAATTGCCCACGGCAAAAAGAAAACGACTTCGATATCGAACAGGATGAATAAAACCGCGATCAAATAAAAGCGAACAGGCATACGACGCGTCCCTTCGCCGTAGGGAGTCATACCCGATTCATACGGCATGGACTTTTCTGCAGATGGTTTCTTTGGTCCGAATAAATTCCCCAAGCCAATGGCGATCAAGGCGACGAGAGTCGCCAACACGATCATCAATGCGATTGCTATGTATTGCAGCATTCTGTATCCTCAAAACGCCTATAAAGTGGACTATTTTTACAAGGTTCGTGACAGTATAACATAAGAATTTTGAAAGTGCCACTTTTCACAAGAGGCGCGGCAATCGTCATCCCCAGCCACGGATCAAGCACGCTGGTATCGTTGTATAATGTGGGAAGATTGTGATGCAAAGTTTTCCATGTCCTTACTTGAACGGCGAGGTTGAACTAACGGATGAACGTGAAGCGCATATCGTTCTCACGCATCCAGATTTGTTGCCAGAATACATCGCACAAGTAGGACAAACCCTCGCTGACCCTGATCAAGTTCGGCGAAGCGCCCGCATGAGCGCGGCTCGGTTATTTTGCCGTTGGTTTGAAGATGTCCGTCATGGAAAGCATGTGGTAGTCGTTGTAGTGAGCGAAGCCGTACCCAGCGAGCGGCATTGGGTTATCACTTCCTACATCACCCGCCGTTTAACGAATGGAGAAATAGAATGGCTCAAAACTTAACCTTTCAATATGATCGCGAAGCCGACATTTTGTACATCAACACCGTCGCGCCCTACGCTGAGCAGGAATCTGAGGAATTGGGCGACGAGATCATCGCGCGCCTAAACCCAAAAACAGGCAAGATCGAGAATTTCGAAGTGCTGTTCTTCACCAGCCGATTGCTGAGAAGAGAACTGTTCTCTTTGCCCGTCATCGCCGATTTGCGTCAGGCAACGCCAGCCTAAAACCAATTCAAAACGGGGACATTCACGCGCCAACCCGTCATGTAGAGATGTCATGACCAAACGCCTCATTCCCCTCTTCATTCTGCTCTGCACACTACTGCAACCCCTGTTGCCAATTCTCTAATTCTCCAATCTCTGCCCCTCACCCCAAATAATCCCTCAACTGCCTGCTCCGCGACGGATGCCGCAACTTCCTCAGCGCCTTCGCTTCGATCTGGCGGATGCGTTCGCGGGTGACGTTGTAGTACGCGCTCACCTCTTCCAGCGTGTGATCTTTCCCATCCTTCAAGCCGAATCTTAATTCCAGCACCTCGCGTTCGCGGTCGGAGAGTAAATTGAGCGCGTTGCGAACCTGCCTGCGGAGCATCTCGCGCGTGGCGGAATCCAACGGCGAGGGGGCGTCCTCGTCCTCGATGAAATCACCGAGCGAACTGGAATCTTCGTCGCCGACGGGTCCGTCAATCGAGATGGGTTCCTCGGCGGAACGAAGCACGCGATCCACTTTTTGCATGGCAGAGTCCAGCCTGTGTTGTAACGCGGCATCCAGCGGCTGTTCCTCTGAGTGTGCGCGCAGGATCGCATCCACATCCACGGCCGGGAGATAGCCCACTTCGATGGCAACTTCTTCGGTGGTGGGGTTGCGCCCCAGTTGTTGGGTGAGAGTCCGCTGGACGCGCATCACGCGGCTGATGGACTCGAACAAATGCACAGGGATTCGAATCGTCCGCGCTTGCTCGGCGATGGAACGGTTGATGGACTGTCGAATCCACCACGTGGCATACGTGCTGAATTTGAATCCGCGGCGCGGATCGAATTTATTGACCGCGCGCATCAACCCCAAACTGCCTTCTTGAATCAAATCCTGAATGTTGATACCGCGATTCAAATATCGTTTCGCAACGCTGACCACCAGCCGCAAGTTCGCGCGGATCAACGTCTGATTCGCATCCACCGCGCGGGCTTGAGCCGAGTCCATTTCTTTGCGGAGGATGTCGTCTGAAGGCAGATGGTTGAACAGCGTCCGCTGGTTGGGTAAATCGTGATGTGAGTGGAGATGCTTGAGGAGCCAGTCGGCATACGAGGGGGGAAGCAGGTAGAGGCTGAGAAAGATCGAGTAGGCTTGGCGCGCGATGCGGTTCCAAAGTTCGTCCATCCCCCACATCCCGTTATCCAGATAATTTCTCAGATACGACGGCTCTTTTGTTTCAGATGAAGCGCGCAACTCTTTGGCTTCGTCCAGAAGGTACGTGAGATTCGGCGCTGTGCTGTTGAGCCGCGCAGTGTCTTCGAGCAGGCGTTCCCACGAGGTGAGCATTTCGGCGATGAGCGCATGATAGATGGCGCATTCCATCGTCAGTCCCTTGCGAAGCGGATGACGACCCAGCGACCCGATGATGCGATTCGCTTCGATCATCGTCGCCAGATGAAACTCACTGCTGGCATCGAGCAACTTGACCTGACCGATCTCGCGCAAATACAAACGCACGGGATCATCGGTAAGTTCAGCGACGAGCGCAGGGTCTTTTAGGTCGAGCGGCTCATCATCAAGCAACTCTTCTTGTTGCGACAATGTCCCAGCATCGGGGTCTGGAGCATCGTCGCGCAACAGTTCGGGCAGTTCGTTTAGCATGGCATCCACATCTATAGGCAAGGACGAATCGGAAAGCTCCGCATCGCGCGGTACTCGTTCATTTTTTTTGTGATCGTTTGACGCGGACCGTTTGTGTTCTGCCATAGTCCCTTATACCAGACGCCATCTCACATGGATTGTTACGCTTGATCTTTTTGAACCGCTAAGAGCGCAAAGAACGCAAAGATTTAAAGGCTTTTCTTAGCGAGCTTTGCGTGCTTCGCGGTAAATAGATTCTTATTCCAGCCTTTTGACTGCCATTTTGCGATGAGCCTGATCCAGATCGCGCAACAACCGCGTATGCTGTAACACCAGATCCTGATACGACGATGCGCGCGAATCCCCGCCTTGATGCGCCTCCTCCTGCAAAAACCGCAACTGATTGATATTCTCCCCCGCCGCCACGCGTCGCAACTTGATCACGCCGCGCAATAATTCTTCCAGCAACTTTTCATCCAACTGTTTTTGTTTCTCCGCCTCTTTCACCAACTCGCGCGAGCGCGCCTGCAGAGACTCGGGCAACGCCTCCACCACAAAATCGTGATGCTCCGTTTTATCCTGCTCCACCGACTCGCGGATCAACCCGAACAACAACTGATTGTCGGTGTATTCAAAATCTTCGGCGGTCAACGCGATCAAGCCGAACTCTTGCAACGACCGATCCAGCCGATACAACAATTCGGGCTTGCGGAATAACACACCGATGACATACTCTTCGACTAATTTACTGGATGAAACCGACACCGTGACAGGCGATACGGATTCGCGCACTTCCTGCTTCTCAACCTGTCGCGGTCGCCTCACTCTCGGACCTTGAGCCTGCGTCGCCAGTAGTGAGCGTTCATCCACCCTCAACATCCGCGCCAACGCCTGACGGTATGTATCGCGCTCCAGCGCGTTAGGCAAGTCTTCAATTAAAGGAAGCACCTGCGCGGCAATTTGATTCTTCACTTTCGGGTCATTGATATTTTGTCCCGCTGCGAGAGTCTCCATCACGTGTGTGACGATAGGCTTCGCATCCTCGATCAACTTCTTCCATTCATCTTTATCACGCGCGACAATTTCATCGGGATCGAGATCATCGGGCATCGTCGCCACGCGCAAATCTGCTTGCAAACGTGACTCATTGCGGAGCAGTCCACGCGCGTCGAAGCCCAACTCCCCTTCTTTATCCATGGCAGAACGCGCCGCGTCGAGTCCGCGTAGCACGGCTTTTTGACCAGCGGTGTCTGGGTCGAGCGCGAGGACAATCCGCCGCGTGAATTTTTTCAGCAAGCGCATCTGGTCTTCGGTGAGCGCGGTGCCCATCGGCGAGACCACGTTTTCGTATCCCGCCTGATGTAAAGCAATCACATCAAGATAGCCTTCGACGATAACCGCTTGATCGGCAGTCCGAATCGGCTTGCGCGCGCGATCGAGTCCGTAGAGCAGGCGTCCCTTTGAGAAGATCGGCGTTTCGGGCGAGTTGAGAAACTTCGGCACATCGTTCGGGTCCACGATGCGCGCGCCGAATCCCGCCATGCGTCCCTGCTCGTCGCGGATGGGAATCATGATGCGGTTGCGGAAACGATCAAAACTGCGTACTGCGTATTGCGTATCGCGTGCGGGATCGTCTTCGCGGATGGAGAGCATACCCGAATCGATCAAGTCTTGCTCAGAGTAGCCGCGTTGTGTGAAGTGTTTGAGGAGGTTGTCGTAGCCAGCGGGCGCGTAGCCCAAGCCGAAGGTTTCGATGGCGGCGTCGGTCAGCCCGCGTTTTTCGCGCAAATAATCGAGAATGTTTTTATTGGCGAACAGCTGACTGCGATAATAAATGATCGCATCTTCCAACAACTTGCGGAGATTTTCGTACGCTTCTTTTTGTTCAGGCGTCTCACGCTGATATTCTTTAATTTCCACGCCTGCGCGCGCGGCGAGTTTTTGTAACGCCTCTTTGAAGTCCAAGCCTTCGCGCTTCATCACGAACTTGAAGATGTCGCCGCCCTCGTTGCATTGACCGAAGCAGCGCCACGTCCCCGTTTCGGGCCAGACGACGAACGCGGGCGAATGCTTGTTATCGTGGAACGGACAGAAGCCCGTGTAGTTCTTCCCCGCATGGCGCAGTTTGACCCCCGCCTCGGAGACGATGTCAACAATATCTATTTTGGATTTGATTTCGTCAATGGTGGACATGGGGTTTAGGTAGGCAGGTAAACAAGTAGACAAGTAGACAGGTAAACAGGTTGGTTGAATTATAGACGTAATCGAAGATTTGGCACATTAAAAGAAGAAGGGCAGACGTTCGCCTGCCCTTGCTTTGATCTTTGATATTCAACAGACGTTAATCGTCTGGGCTGTCGTGGTCACAGCCGCCGCCTTCATTTTGATACGACTCTTCATTATATGAATTGAGGTTTTGTTGACCAGTGAACCCTGCGCTTCGAACGTGGCTCATATCGGGCAACAAGCCTGCGGTGGTGAAGGCTCGCTCTCCGCTCAGGTTGGCGCGCGAAGATGCCGCTTGCACAGTCATAAACACCGCCAGAACGATCACAAGACCGATCAACAGGGAAACAGCGATTCGAACTTTTGACTTGAACATGATTTTCTCCTTTTCAAAGAACGTTGCATTGACGAAGAGAACGACGCGTGAACGGCTGACTGCATCCCCACTTGACGATGACGGAATTATACCTACTTGAGTCTGATTTGGCGAAACGCTTATGTGTCCTTAATTATACGAGCGGCACATCTGATCCGCAATTTTTTTCAGGTCAAACGCTGGGTAGCCGTGAAGTGGACACTGGGCGGGAAGGGATTTTCCTCAATGTGCGTTTAACAGTGAGCGGAAAATCTACAAACAGGAAAAACTTGGCGGGATATAAATAATCTTCGCCCTCGTTGTCAATCACACGAACATGGCTTGACTTCGCCGCGTTTTTATCAGGCAGGATTTCATAGATCATGCGCGGTGTAAGCAGGTCTGGATCGTCCGATTGGATGCAGATTGCAAGTTTTGGTGTGGGTTTAGAAGTAGTCATACTTAATCCAGAAAATGACAGGTCATGCAATCACTCGAAAATATTTATGTGTGTAGGGGACGTTCTCTAACGTCCCCGTTGGCGTTAGAGAACGCCAACTACGCATCAAAAACAATAAAGCCTAGAACCCTTCAAGTTTGCTTAAGTCAGCGATGCCTTTTGATAACGCGGCGATTTGTTGCAGTAAGCCAAGGCGATTCTCCTGCAATTTTTTGTCCTCTGCCATCACCAACACTTTGTCAAAGAACGCGCTAATCGATGGAATCAGTTTGACGACGATCTCCAAAAATTCATCGACGGTGGATGGTGGACGATTGACGGTTTTCTGAATCGCGGCAAACAAATCATTTTCCTCTTTTTCAACAAACGATTTCTCGTTGACTTTGAATGTCTTTTCCTGATCGCGCGTGATGCGGACACAACGCGCAAACGCGGGCAGGATCGTGGACCAGTCAGCGCGTCCGACCCACGTGGAGAGTTGCTTCACCGCCCGAGCGGATGCCGCAGGGTTGGCAGACTGCTCCGCGAGCACGGCTTCGACAATATCATGTTTGAATCCCAAATCCTTCAGCACAACCGACAAGCGCCCGGTGATGAATTCTAAAATATTACCCTGCGTTTCCTCGTTGACTTCGATGGGCTGCGTGATTGCAGAACGCTTGACCGCCAGCGCAAGGTCAAGGTCAATATCATGCTCGATCAACGGCTGAACAATGCCAATCGCGGCGCGGCGCAGACCAAACGGGTCTTTCGCGCCTGTCGGAGCCAGCCCCGCGGCGAATAAACCAACAAGCGAATCAAGTCTATCTGTTAATGCAACTGCCAAACCAATTTTTGTTCGTGGGACAGTTTGATATTGTTCACTGATTGCCGTTGCGACTTCCTTAGACTCGCCGCTCCGCAGGGCATACTCACCGCCGATGATCCCTTGCAAGGAAGTCATTTCGGTGACCATTTGCGTGGCGAGGTCTGCCTTGCAAAGATACGCGGCGCGTCCAAGATACTTGATCGTATTCAAGTCGCCTTTATATCCCAGCAACGCGCCGATCTCCGCGCCGAGTTTCAAGATGCGGTCCGACTTATCTAGCATCGAACCGAGTTTGGTGTGGAAGGTCAGCGTGGAGAGTTTGGGGCGGAACCCTTCCAGTTTGAGTTTGAGGTCTTCACGGACGAAGAAGTTTGCGTCTGCGAATCTCGCGCTCAAGACGTGTTCGTTGCCTTGGCGGACAATGTCCACGCCGATGTCGTCTCCGTTGCGGATGGCAATGAAGTGAGGAAGAAGAGCAGAGATTGGAGAATTAGAGGATTGGAGATTGGAGATTGGGAAGTATCGTTGATGTTTCTTCATTACTGAGATGAGCACATCACGCGGCAGTTGCAGAAATTCAGGATCAAACCCACCCATAACGGCGGTGGGCATTTCGATGAGGTTGGCTACTTCGTTGAGGAGTCCATCTTCGATGATGGCTTCGCCGCCAACGAGAGACGCGGCTTGTTGGACCTGCTCCACGATGGAGGCTTTGCGTTCCCCTTTATCAAGGATGATGCCCGCTTGGCGGATGACATCGAAATATTTATCCGCCGAGGGGATTTTAATTTCGGGAGAATCGTATGGGCGAAGTCCGCGTGAGATATTTCCAGACGCAACGCCTGCATATTCAAACGGAATGACCATGTCGCCGAGCAGTGCCACATACCAACGAATCGGACGTGAAAATGAAACGCCTGAGTCGTTCCATCTCATTGATTTTTCAAATTTGATTTCTGCGATTAATTTCGGCAGGGCTTCGGCCAAGACCTCGGGAGTCGGGCGTCCTTTTTGTTTGACGAGGGCGAAGACGTATTTGCCTCCGTCTTGTTCGCGTATTTGGAGGTCTTCAACGTTGATGCCGTTTTTCTTCGCGAAACCAATCGCGGCGGGTGTGTAGGTCATGTTTGCAACGTGACTTTCTTTGCCAGCGGAATCTGTCACGCTAGAAGCGTGACCTACATTCGCGGCGTGACCTACGATCGCTTTGTCCGCGGGTGGACCTTTGACCACCTCCTCACGGTCGGGCTGAGTCGGGGAAAGTGAATCAACCGTAATCACGAGTCGACGCGGGGTTGCGTAGACGCGGATGTCGCCATGCGCGAGGTGAAGTTCGTCGAGGAGAGTCGGGATGCGAGTCACGAGTTGCGCGTGGGCGAAGTCGACATCCGAGGCGGGGAGTTCTTCGACTCCAATTTCAAAGAGCAGAGATTGGGGATTAGAGATTAGAGAATAGGCGGGTTTACTAATCTCTAATCTCTGCTCTCTATTCTCTTTCAGCAACGGATATTCAAGTTCTTTACGCTGTTCCTCATACCCCTCCGCGACGCGACGAGCAAGTTCGCGCATTCTTCTGAAAAATGCTTGACGTTCAGCGACAGAGATCGCGCCGCGGGCGTCGAGGATGTTGAAGGTGTGCGAGGATTTGAGGACGTAATCGTGCGCGGGGACAAGCAAACCTTGCGCGAGGCAGGCGTCGGCTTCGGCGGAGAAGAGATCGTACATCTGGCGGGCGCGCTCGACATCTGCGACCTCATAATAATATTTCGAATGCTCGAATTCCTCGCGGCGGATGATCTCGCCGTAGGTGACGCCCGCGCCCCACTCTTCATTCCAGATGGCTTTGGCGTTATTGAGCGCGATGAGGATGCGTTCAAGCCCGTAGGTGATCTCGACCGAGACGGGGTTGAGCGTCACGCCGCCCATCTGCTGGAAGTACGTGAACTGCGTGATCTCCTGCCCGTCGAGCCAGACCTCCCAACCCAAACCCCACGCGGCGATGGCGGGCTGTTCCCAGTTGTCCTCCACAAAGCGGATGTCGTGCTGGCGCGGGTCAATGCCGAGCGCCTTGAGCGAGTCAAGATACAACTCTTGCGGTCCCTTCCGCACGCTTAAGGCGGCGGAACCTGCGGCAGTGTCGGGCTTGAGGATGACTTGAAACTGCGTGTGCTTCTGAAAGCGATTCGGGTTCTCGCCGTAACGCCCATCATCAGGGCGGACAGACGGCTCAACGTATGCCACGTTCCATGGTTCGGGTCCGAGCACGCGCAGGAAGGTGGCAGGGTTCATCGTCCCTGCACCCACTTGGGTGTAGTAGGGCTGGGTGATCAGGCATCCGTGCGATGCCCAGAAGGATTGGAGGTTGAGGATGATGGATTGGAAGGAGGAAGGCATAGAGGATTGGAGAATTAGAGAATTGGGATTGGTAATTGGTAATTTGTAATTGTGAGGGGATTATAACTGATAGAAAGACGATGGACGATTGACCATTGACTGTGGTTTATCGTCCATTGTTTGACAGGCGCTTCATGCGTCCCTTCGACACGGCTCAGGACAAGCGGGGGAGGTTGGTTCTGTTTTAATGGAGTTTTATCCACGCCCTTGCACAGCCTCGACGATTGGGAAAAATCGGGTATTTTCGGTTGACAAAATTATTCTTTTCAGTAGTATACTAAAAGCAGTATTCGCCCCAGCGTTGACTCCGTTCGACGTTGGGAAATGTATCCGCAGGCCGCTCGAAAGGGCGGCCTTTGTTCTACAAAGGGAGTCGAGATGAACACAACACGAATCGCAATTTTCATTGACGGCGGGTATTTCGATGTGACCAACCGTGAAGAATGCGGTAATAGCAAGGTTGACTATGCCAAACTTGCGGTTAAGTTGGCTGGCGGCATAGAAATCTTGAGAACGTACTACTACAACTGCCTCCCCTACCAGCAAACGACCCCAACAGCAGAAGAAGCAAAACGATTTTCGCAAGCGCAAAAATTTCACGCCGCGCTGAAGGCATTGCCGCGTTTTGAAGTTCGGGAGGGAATGCTGGTGTACAGAGGCAGCAACAAAAAGGGAGAACCCATCTATGTGCAAAAGGGGATCGATATTCAAATCGGCGTAGATTTGGTTCTACTCAGCGCCAAACAGCAGATCAGCCACGCGGTCGTTATTGCCGGCGACAGTGACTTGATACCTGCCCTCACCGTAGCCAAAAACGAGGGAGTCTTGATTCATTTGTATCACGGGTCTGCGCCGCACAGAAAACTTGTCGAGGTGGCTGATGAAAGAACGCGAATTACGACCGAGTTTCTTTCTAACGTTTTGTATATCAGTTAATCCAGAGGAAAAATGATAAGCGCTTGAAGGCGGAATGTCGTCTGAAATGCGCTTCACGCGTCCCTTCGACCTCGCTCAGGACGAGCGGGGAGGTTGGTCTTGTTTCAATAAACCTTTGCCCCATTCCAATCGTCTCAAAGGACAAAGGGAATGGGGCTATTTTATATTTGCCCACCTTCACAGGGAAAGATGGGCGGGAACCGCCAGGACTCTCTTCCAGAGCGCTCATGCCGCATCCGTGAACGCGGCATATTCAGGCTCGAAAGACCAAAAGAAGAGATCGGGCGCAACGGAAACCAACGTTGTTGTTGATGTTGTCTGGAGTGTTGTTGTTCCGATTCGCAGAACGGGCGTTGTTATCGTTGTTGTTCCACGAGCCGCCCCGCAGCACGCGCTCTGGCGTCCCCATCGAATTACACGGTTTTCAACCAGCCGCCGAGTAATTTTCCGATTTCGGTCAGAGATTCAGCCGCAAAAAGATATTGCGAATGGTTCGTTAATGTACGCTGGTGAGCAAGGCGAAGGTATAAGCGCAGTTTATCCAACTCCAGATCCGCCTGCAATAAGATTCTGCGTTTCTCGCTCATTTTGACCGCGCGAATCAGTTCTTCGTAGAAATCAAAAGCCGAGTCTTCGATTCGCTTTCCAAGCCGAAACCTCTCGCTTTTGGGAAAGTTTTCGGTATGATTCATCATCCACAATAAAAAGTTGGATGTTTTTGCAAAAATAGGGGATTGGGTTTCGGTCATGGATTCACTGCATTCAAAATTTTTCTTCGTAAGTTCCACGTGTCGCCGTAACGCGCGTGGTTTGCCCATGCAACGGCATGGATTTTCAATTTTTCGGGCGTCATTTGCCCCGCCTGACGCATGGAATAAAAATACTGCCAGCGGCGGCGAAAGGCGTACCCTTTGGGCGGCTTCAGGCGGCGGTGAGTAGGGAAGACGATAAACCCCAAAAACGTGACGCCTTTCCATGCCGGGCGGGCATGGGCGCTTTCTTCGTGGATCGTCAATCGAAGGCTTGCCAAAAATTCAACAACGGCGCTACGCCATTCATGCAATTCCTTTTTGTCATTGGAAAACAACAGGAAATCGTCCACATAACGCACATAGGCGCAGACTTTCAATTTTTGCTTGATCAATTGATCCAATTCATTGAGATACACATTTGCCCAAAACTGGCTGGTCAGGTTGCCGATGGGCAATCCGCGCGGACGATGGACGGCAAACAGGGTATCCCCTTTGAAGTACGTCATCGCATATTCTTCGTTCAAGACGCCCTCCCCACTGGCAATAATTTTTTTCGCCAAATTCATGGCGCGTTCGTCTTGAATGGTCTTGGACAGAACGGCTTGCAGAATTTCATGGTCAACCGAGGGAAAGAACTGTTTCACGTCGCAGGGCAAAACATAATCGTAGCGGCGCATGAAATACGTGCAGCGATCCAGCGCCGTATGTGTGCCTTTGCCGACCTGATTGGCGTAACTATCGTGGATGAATTTTCTTTCGAGCATGGGACCGATGATATTCATCAGCGCGTGATGCACCACACGGTCTCGAAACGGCGCGGCGGATATTTTTCTGCGCTTTGGCTCGTGCACGGTAAAACTGCGGTAGCCGCCTGGCAGGTAGGTTTCATCACGCAATTCATCGCGCAATTGAATCAACTCCGATTCAAGGTTGTATTCAAACGCCGCGATGGACGGATGCCCCCGCCGCCCTTTGGAGGCTTTGGTAAATGCCGTCCAAAGATTGAGCAGGTCATGGATTTGCGGATAAAAGTTTTTGTATAATTTGCCCATTTTCAATTTTCAAAAAAAAATCGGCTCGCCTTCGGCGAGAGGGGATTCAGAAAACCAGAAGATCAGAAACCAGAAAACAGAATCATGGAAGAGAGCGGGCGCAACGGAAACCAACGAGGTTGTCGATGACGTCTGGAGTGAAGTTGCGCCGATCCGCAGAACGGGCGACGCTAACGTCGGAGCTCCACGAGCCGCCCCGCAGCACGCGATATTGACCCGAACTCGGCCCCAAAGGATTGGACGAAGGTGAGTTGGAATAATAACCCGAATCATACCAATCCGCCACCCACTCCCAAACGTTACCAGCCATGTCATATAGTCCGTACGGGCTGACGCCATCCAGGTAACTGCCGACTTTGGCTGTATCGCCAACGCAACTGTTTTGGTAATTGGCTTTGTCACAGTCAATCGATTCGCCCCACGGGTACGTGCGTCCATCCAAGCCGCGCGCGGCTTTCTCCCATTCGGCTTCGGTAGGGAGTCTGTCTCCGCGCCATTCACAGTAGGCGTTTGCCATGTTCCAATCTACATAGATGACAGGATATTCGTCAAATTCGGGGTTGCCGTAATAGGCAGCGCGCGTGTAGGACTTGCTTTGCTTGGGCGGGTTGCAAACGCCCGCGTCTACACAGCGTCCGTAGGCGGCGTTGGACACTTCGAATTTGTCAATATAGTAGGCATCCAGCAT
Organism: Anaerolineales bacterium; assembly: GCA_044222305.1. Classification (GTDB taxonomy): domain Bacteria; phylum Chloroflexota; class Anaerolineae; order Anaerolineales; family Villigracilaceae; genus Defluviilinea. The sequence goes on along the minus strand of JBGANO010000030.1, from coordinate 12,092 downwards.
AACGGAATGAATCGGTTTTTCGTCATCGGAGCCATTCTCACTGCCCATCGAGAACGCGCCTGCGGGGACGAACATCATGGTCACGCCGTCGGATTCGATGAAAGAACCAATCCACGGCGTGGGTGTGAAGGTCGGCAGTTCGGGGGTGTTGGTGGAGGCAGGGCGTGTTGCCGTTGGAGGAGGGATTCGAGTCTCAGTGAATACAGGAACAACCGTTGTCGCTTTAGGCGTGCGTTCAAAGATATTTGCCAACAGGGGCGAACTAATGAGCGCGGCGCAAACCGTGCCTACCAACCCAACGATTGCAACAATAATCGCCGTGTTCGGCTTGAAGGGTGGTTTTGTTTTCCTCGGTTGTGGTTTTTCAGGTTCAGGTCTTTTCTGCTCGCCAAGATTGATTACTTTGCCATCAACACCTACCTTCTCTTGCGATGGCTTGAGAGTCTTGGTTTCAGGTTTTTCTTCTTTCGGTTCGGGAGGTTTCTCTTCTTCAACCACCTTTTTGATCTCGGCAGTCGTTTCTTCCTTTTTTGGCAATTCCACCGTAGCGCGTTCCAGTTGTGAAGCGCGCAGTTTGAGCGCCTGCATCAACTTTGTGTAGCCCGCCTTTTCATACAAATTCACTGCCTGATACTTTTTCAAACCAAAAGGCAGTTCGCAATCTTCCAACCGCGCGGGGATGATGAAGATGCGTCCCTCGGGCATTTCCATTGCCTTGTCTAGCGCGAACTTGATTTCTTTTTGAACATATCCCTCTTTATCCACCGAGTTTGGAGTAAGGCAAATGATGATCGCATCCGAGGAAAGCAACGCCTTCGGGATTTCCACTTCCCAATTCTGCCCAGGGATCAAATCCTCCGCATCCAGCCACGGTTGCACGCCGCGTCGCTTCAACGTGCGGTACAACTCGCGCACCTTCGGCTTGTCTGCGGAGGCGTGGCAGAGGAAGACTTTCAAGGGTCGCTTGGTGTCTACCATAGGTGTCCCGTCTTATTTTACAGCCAAATTGCCCGTAGGGGCGGGTCTCCACAATAGGGAAGGTATTCGGCCCGACAAAACAACTGCGGGCAAAATCGTTCCGCCTGCCATGCAGACCCGCCCCTACGGTTTGGATTTCATAGGGTTCTCGTTATCCACCTCAAATCCAATAGGTTTGCTCGTCCACCTTGACGGCGCGATATGCGTTGGCCGGGATAAGTGGAATCAAGTCCTCGATGCTGATATGCGGGCCCGCCAAAGGAATGCGCTTTCCCTGTGCATCCTTCAACTCGAAACTATCGGTTTCCAAATTGCGGTTCTTTTTGAGGATGCTAATCCAGTCTTTTCGACGACGGCGCAAACAGGCGGCAAAATCTTCGGAGAGATACCAACTATCGAATAACACTGTGTCAAAGGACAATTTCCGCCCAATTGCGGCTTTCACCAGTTCCTTTGCCAGGTCAATCTTGGTTCGGAACTGCTGGTGTAACTCCTCAAATTCAGGGTCTTTCAGCAAGACGGGACCCACCGCTTTGTGGAACTGCGCACGTTCCTTCTTTTTGACAGGCAGCTCTCGACCCGGAAAATGTTTCTTGACAAACTCTTCCCAGCGCGTCCCTTCTTCGTAGCGGCGATACAGGCGCAAGTCCACTGGAAAGCGCACCGGACCACTGACATAATGGCTCGTGACAGGGTTATGGGCCAGCGGATACGTTTGGTCGCCGTGATTGTAATGACGATCTACGTACTCAAACAAACCTCCGACATGTTCGCATAAGGTGTCATCCAATAGCAACACGGATTGTTCTTTGACCCGGCGCACGGCTTTTGTCTGTTTCACCATATACTTGACCCGCTGATCGTTCACTTGCTCTTCAAACCAACGGTCTCTTGAAAAGTAGCGCGAGAGGTTGGTCTTGTCCGAACTTTCCACTACGCAACGCGCAATGTTCGCCATGCTTTTATTCGGCAAGACTATCAAACCGGTCAAGTAATTCTCAAAGTGCTGAAATTGACGACGGTTTTCGAATAAATCGCGGAACACTTCCGCATGACTTGTCACAAGAGGCGCAGGTGCGATAATTGGAAGTTGCATCAGGTTTCCGTCCGTTCCAAGTGGTTGCCTGCAAGAATATCATGTTTGCCCGTAAAACGCTAAAATACAACTATCGAGTAATCTTCTAATTCTCCACTCTCTGCTCCCCATACAACTTCCGATGCACCACACTCAACGCGCGGACCTGCTCCGCCGCATGATACGACGACCTCACCAGCGGATTCGACTCGACCCATTTGAAGCCGATCTCTTTTCCATAGTCGCGCAGTTCGGCGAACTCTTCCATTGTGTAATATCTTGAAATGGGCATGTGCTTCTTGCTCGGTTGCAGGTATTGACCGATGGTCAAAATGTCCACGCCCCACGAGCGTTGATCGCGCATCACGGCTTTGATTTCATCCATCTCTTCGCCGAGACCAACCATGATTCCAGACTTGGTCAACACATCGGGGTCGAGTTTCTTTGCGTTGGAAAGAGTCGCCGCCGCCCAATCGTAATTGTCCTGCGGTTGCACTTGCTTGAACATGCGCGGCACGGTCTCCACGTTGTGATTCAAAATTTCAGGTCGCGCGTCCATGACGATCTTCAACGCTTCGAGCGAGCCTTTGAAATCGGGGATCAATACTTCAATCGAACAGCCGTGCAATAATTCTCTAATTCTCCGAATCACCATTGCGAAAATTGGCGACCCTCCGTCGCGGCGTTCATCGCGATTAACTGAAGTTATCACCGCATGTTTCAAGTCCATAGATTTGACGGCTTGCGCGACTCGTTCGGCTTCGCCCCAATCTATTAGTGTGGGCTTGCCGTGTTTGATGTCGCAGAATCCGCACGTGCGCGTGCAAACATCGCCGAGCATCAAAAATGTGGCGGTGCCGCTTCCCCAACATTCACCGAGGTTCGGGCACATCGCTTCTTCGCACACGGTATGCAAAGATTTCGAGCGCATCAACGTTTGAATGCGTTCGTAGTTTTCTCCCGCGGGCGCGCGCACTTTGATCCATTCGGGGCGGCGCAGAGGGCGCACGTCGCTGGCGGGGATGATTCGGTCTCTCGTAGGTGTGGCAGACATAATGTTGGTTAGAAGCGCGTACCGCGAGATTTATCTCGCAAATGCGACATGAATATCGCGGTACGGATTTACTTTTTCCTCACTTTCAATCGTATTCCGCTGACTTCGACAACTTCCACTTTATCTCCCTTACTGATCTTTTCAGATTCGTTCACGGACTCCGCGCTCCACAACTCAGACTCTAACTGGACTTGACCGGACGCTTCATCCCAACTTCGAACTGTTCCAATTTTTCCTGCGAACGACTCTACCCCCACGCTGACCGGCACACGCAGCGCGCGTAACGCGTACACGAGGATGCCGAAGAAGAACAAGCCCAACGCGAGACCGGTGGCGACTACTAATGGAACAGACACGCGTTGGAATTGCGGCGTGCCCGGTGAATTGAACAGCACCAACGCGCCGACGATGAACGACGCGACTCCTGCCGCGGTGAGCGCGCCGTGCGTTGGCGCTTTGATGTCGAGGATGAATAAGACGAACGCGGTTGCCATGAAAATAAATCCAAACCCGTTGACGGGCAACACGCCCAAGCCGTAGGTTGCCAGCGTGAGGCATACCACGCCGATGAATCCTGCCACCCATCCGCCGGGGCTGGAGATTTCGATGAGAACGGCTTGCACGCCGATGGCTATTAATAGAAATGCGATGTTGGGATCGGTGAGCAACATCAGGAATTGCTCGATGAAACTCATGTCCAGCGGTTGGACGTCCGCGTTTTCTGTGTTCAACGTGCGTGGACCGTCGCTCATTTGCACGGTAAAACCATTCAGTGATTCAAGCAGGTCGTCAATATCATTCGCAACGAAGTCAATGAGATGGACTTCGAGCGCTTCGTTTGCTGTAGCGGCTTTCGCTTCGTCAACCATTGATTCGGCAAGGGCAAGCGCCTCTTCGCCGCGCGGCTCCACAAACGGGCGGATGGCGGCTTTGGTGATCTCCATCACTTTTTTTTCTTCGGTCGTGGGGAGGTCTTCACCCGAACTGCTGATTGGGCTGGATGCGCCGATGGATGTTTCAGGCGCCATGGCTGAAGCGTGACCTGCCATCGTGATCAACGCGCCCGCGCTCCCCGCAATTGCGTTTCGTGGAGCGACATATACCACAACGGGAACCTCGCTCGCGCGAATCTCTTTGATGATATCGAGCATCGTAAGTATGCTTCCGCCCGGCGTGTTGAGTTGGATAATGAGGACTTCGGCGTTCTCGCGGTTGGCTGTTTCGATTCCGCGTTTGATGTATTCGTGCATCGGCGGCATGATGGGCCCGTCGGCGGTCATCACCAGCACGAGAGGTTCGTCGCCTTGCGCGCGCGCTGGCTGGAAGACGCTCAACACCGCGCCGAGGAAAATTAGAAGTAAACCGAACCGTTTCATGGCGCAGATTATAACCCCCAAACCTTAACCCCAACGTCAACACTGTATAAGAACATTTTTACCGCGAAGCACGCTAAGCACGCCAAGTTTAATTGGTTTTCTTTGCGCTCTTCGCGGTCTTTGCGGTGAATTGTATGGTAGAGAACCCCAATTACCATTTACCAATTACCAATTACTCTTTTGCCACCACATTCAACTCACGCGAGTACCGATCCAGCCAGCGGTTCGACCAGCCCCAGAGCGTCGCGTCGCGCACGATGCGTTTCACTTCCTCGCGCGTCATCTTCGCCTCAGAGTTGAACACGTCCGTGTTGCGGCGGCTGATCGCGAGAGTGCGGATGGCGAACATGAGCGGGAAAATACATGCAAGGCGGATGCGATGCTGCCACCTCGGCAAGGTCTTGACGCAGGTCAACGCGGCGTGCAGATGACGTTCGGCTTTGTCGGCGAGCATGTCCAACACCTTGATCGCCTCGGCGCGATTCTCCGGCAGGAATAATTCATGCGCCGATAGATTCACCGCCTCCAGGAATTTTTTCGGGATGTAGACCCAGCCGCGCTCGTAGTCTTTCCGCAAGCCGCGAATCACGTTGACGGTTTGCAGAGCCAGCCCGAATTCGCGCGCGAGCGGGAGCAACTCCTTGATGCGAAAACGGATGAACAGCGAATACCACGCGAACAGATGCGTGAGCAAATATCCGACGCGCCCCGCCACCTCGAACATGTAATCGTCCATGTCCGCCTCATCATTGACTTGTGGTCCGCGCGCCACCCAACGCGCCATGCCCTGCGTGCTATGGATCACGTGCGGCGTGATGATCTCGCGTACTTCCTTCGGGAGCAACGCCAGCCGCGCCAGAATATCCTCCGCGTGTTGCGCCACCACCGCGTCGGGGTTCGATGTGTCGGCGTCTTGAATCCGATTCGTGAGATCGTGAACGTTAGCCGAGCCGCTCAACACGTCTGTCCATAAGTTGAGCAGTTCGATCTTTTTCTCCGAGGGCATCGCCTCGTTGTCTTCCAAATAATCGGACACGCGCAACAGCAGGTATGCCACCGTCCCCGCGTCGCACAACACGGCGGGCAATTGCTCGATGCCGATGGCAAAGGTACGGCTTGCCAGTCTCAAAAGATCGCGCAAAGAAACCATGATGACCTCAATATCAAATAATATCAACAGGACTTTCGCTTTTACCGCTCTAAGACGGTCTGCCTGCACTGAGCCGCAGGCACACGTGTGACTGTCGCTTTGCTGGCAAATACGGCGGTCGCAGACCGCCTGCGAGCGAATGTCCTAATTCAAATCGTTCGCAGGATTCTGGAGGAAGTGATTTGTTAATTCATATCCTCAGGATGTTCTGCTTCGGATACATTAACAACCTCCGCATCCTTCAACGCGCGACGCAGATCCGCGCTCTTCATGATGATCGCCGTGTCCCGGACTCCCGACCCGATGGAGACTTCTTCCTCTTCGAGGACGCTCGCGTCGATCACCACTTTAGTCTGGCTCTTCACCCCAAACGGACTCACCGTCCCGACTCGATAACCCGTCACTTCCAACACTTCCTCTTCCGTTGCCATGCGGATGCGAGAGCGTTTGACAAGATCGCGTAACTTTTTCCAATTCACTTGCGCTGATCCTGCAACCAATACCATCACGAACTCGCCCGCCCGCACCTGAAACAAAATACTGCGGACGACTTGCTCGGGTCGCTGGTTTCGGGCGGACGCGGCTTCCTCGAAGGAGTGAACAGGCGTCCCGTGGGTAAAGACGCGGTGTTCGACTCCCAGAGAGTCCAATGCGAGGCTGGCGGGAGGTTTGAGAGGTGACGAAGCGTCCATCGTGTAAAATCATACCATGCCCCAAAGCCATTCCATCTTCAATAAGGAAATATCTTTGTGAGTTACTTCAAACTCGTCACTTTTACTTTCATTCGCGTGATCCTCAACACGCCGTATCGGATGATCTATCCGTTCATTACAATTTTTGCAAACAGGCTTGGCGTGGACCCCAACGCGATTTCGGAGTTGATCGCGAGACGCGCAATGGTCGGCGCATTCGCCGCTTTTGTCGTGCCGCTCATCGAAACGCGCGGGCGTAAATTCGGCATGTTGCTGGGGCTTGGGCTGTTCGTGGGCGGCGCGGCAGTGGTGGCAATTTCACCCAACTTCACGACACTTGGCATCGCGCTTGTTTTTGGTCTGTTGGGCAAAGCCTTCTTCGACCCGTCGTTATCCTCGTACATTGCCGATCATGTTGCTTATGAAAAACGCGGCACGGCGCTTGCGGTCACCGAGTTTGCGTGGTCGCTGGCTTTTGTAATAGGCGCGCCGCTGGTGGGATGGATTCTTTCTGGCTACACATGGTCAACACCGTATTTGATTTTCGGCGTGTTGGGCTTGCTGGCTTTCTTTTATATCGCGTTCACGTTGACTGATTCAACCAGACCCGCGCATCATGAAGACGGATTATTTGGCAACTTGAAACAAATCATCAAGTCGCCTGTGGTGCTGATCGCTTTTATGATCGGGTTATCCATCACTGCGGGAAATGAAGTCATCAACGTAACGTTTGCCGTATGGCTTGAGGATTCATTCAAACTGCAAATTGCCGCGCTGGCGGGCGCGTCGGCATTTATCGGTCTGTCCGAATTAGGCGGGGAGGGACTCGTGGCGTTGTTTGCCGATCGAGTAGGCAAGGTGCGCGCCGCAGGGATTGGCATTCTGGCGAACTGCGCCGCGGCGATACTCCTGCCGCTGATCGGTCGCACGCAACTTGGCGCGTTGACGGGCTTGTTCCTGTTCTATATTACCTTTGAATTTACAATTGTCAGCATCATCCCCGTAATGTCGGAGGTGATGCCATCGGCTCGCGCAACGACCTTGTCATTGGCTGGCGCGGCTCATTCCGTTGGTCGCGTGCTCGGGGCATTGCTTGGACCAGCCGTGTATGCTGTTGGGTTTTCTTTCGTCACTGGCGTTGCGGTGATATTCAATTTGCTCGGGCTGGCGGCTGTGTGGTATGTTTCGCGGCATCACGATTAATATTCTTGTACAGGGTTGAATCCCCGCGCGATCATTGTCATGGCTTGTAAAAAGTTGGAAAATTCATAACGCGAATGCCGCGAAAAGACGAATGGCGCGAATTTTTTTGGCTTATTCGCGTCATTCGCTGATTGGCGTAATTCGCGTTAACCTTGTTCCGCGAAATCACAATCTTGTCAATAGACTTTACTACTGGCATACTATCATTGCGCGGTATGAACTCCTCGTGTTTGCGAATGCGCGGATGGACACAAAATGATCGTCTTAATCCTCTACGGCTTCTTCCTCTTTCTCTTCATCCTCGGTGTGCTGTGGGTTTTTATTCCCGCGTTGTATGGACTTCCCTCGCGTCCCACACACCCAGACCGAATCCGCAAGGCGTTGAAGTCCGCGAACCTCCAGCCGAATGAAATCCTATACGATCTCGGTGCGGGGGATGGACGCGTGTTGTTGATCGCCGCAAAAGAATTCGGCGCGAAGGCTGTTGGAATCGAAGTGGGACCTGTCCAATGTGCGTTGATCTGGTTGCGAGTCGTCGCAAGTGGACTGGGTAACAAGATTCAACTCAAATGGGGAAATTATCTCAAAACGAATTTGAGTCAAGCAGACGTTGTTTTCGTCTACGCTACATCGAGGGAAGTTCAGCGGCTCGCTCCATACTTGGAAATACAGATGAAGCGTGGGTCAAGGCTGGTTTCGATATCCGCAGATTTCCCTGAATGGGAACCGTCCACGTTCGATGAACCTGACTTGTTCTTCATTTACAACACGCCGCCAACTTACGGAAGTCTGACAACATATTTGTTGAAGCATACCCCCTCTCCCTGATGGAGAAGGTTGGGGTGAGGGTGAAATCCAAGTTACCCCAATTTCAAAATAAACTCATCAACCAACACACCTGCTGGATTGGTGTACGAATCTTCACCAATCACTTTGAATCCATTCTTCTCCAGCACACGCTTTGACCCAACGTTGTGCTTTGCCACATGCGCAAATAATGGACGTGCCTTTTCAACTTCCAAATATTGCGTCAATGCCTGAGTCGCGATCCCTTTGCCCCAATATTCTTTCCCAATCCAATAACCGACTTCGCGCTTGCCTTCCATTTCCCAACTGCCGATGCTTCCCGCCACGCGTCCGTCGTAGACGATGGCTCTGAATATCACCGCCTCGTCCGCCATGATCTTTTTTGAATGAGCATAAAACGCTTCTTCATCCCGCGATGGGAACGCCGCCATCGCCGTCGCTTCGGGGTCGAGTTGTTGCTCGTAGAGGGTGGGCAGGTCTGATTCAGTAACGAGGCGGAGGAGGATTGGCATAACAGGAGTATAGCCGATACCCGCATACTATAATGCGATTGTTGTTCCATCAAACCTCATTCAGGAAAGAAATCATGTCGCGCATCCTCTTTTTGTTTGGATGTGGAATGTCTGGAACACGAATCTCCCTCGACTATAATTGCCGATAACTCACCCTGGAGAAGGAGACGCATCATGTCTGCACCTCGAACTGTCCGCGCGCCCCGTGGCATTGACCTCACTTGTAAGAACTGGCTCAGCGAAGCGGCGTATCGCATGATCCAAAACAACCTCGACCCCGAGGTGGCAGAAAAGCCCGACGACCTCGTCGTCTACGGCGGACGCGGAAAAGCCGCGCGCGATTGGGAATCATTCGACGCGATCCTAGAGTCGTTGAAAAATCTCGAAGCAGATGAAACGCTCCTTGTGCAATCCGGGAAGCCTGTGGTCGTGTTCAAGAGTCACGCCGACGCGCCAAAAGTGTTGATCGCCAACTCGAACATCGTGCCGCACTGGGCAACGTGGGAATATTTCGATGAGTTAGCCAAAAAGGGACTCATCATGTACGGGCAGATGACAGCGGGTTCATGGATATACATCGGCACGCAGGGAATTTTACAGGGCACCTACGAAACCTTCGGCGCGTTGGCAAAACTCAAAGGGTGGGGATCTTTGAAAGGAAAATTTGTTTTAACAGCGGGTCTCGGCGGCATGGGCGGCGCGCAACCATTGTCCATTACCATGAATGAAGGCGTGGGACTCATTGTTGAAGTGGACCCCGAACGCGCCGAACGCCGCCGCGCCATCGGCTATGTGGATCTGGTGGTGGATAATCTCGAAGAGGCAATGACTCTCGTGGAAGAATTCAAGGAGAAACAGATTCCCAAATCCATTGGGCTGATCGGCAACGCGGCGGAGGTGTACGACGAACTCTCCAAGCGTGGAGTGGTCCCCGATGTGGTGACAGACCAAACGTCGGCGCATGAAGCGTTGTTCTATGTGCCGTCGGGTTTATCGGTCACCGCGGCAGACGAACTGCGGAAATCGAATCCAGAAAAATATAAAAAGATGGCGATGGATTCCATGTCGAAACATGTGCAAGCCATGCTGGCGTTTCAACGCGCGGGCGCGGAGGTGTTCGATTATGGAAACAATTTGCGGCAACAGGCGTTAAACAACGGCGTGAGTGACGCGTTTGAATTTCCAGGCTTTGTGCCCGCATATATCCGCCCTTTGTTTTGCGAGGGCAAAGGACCGTTTCGCTGGGTGGCGTTATCAGGCGACACGGAAGATATTTATACAACCGATCAAGCCATCATGGAGTTATTCCCGGAGGATGAGCATTTGCATCGCTGGTTAAAGATGGCGCGAGAGAAGGTGCCGTTCCAGGGTTTGCCCGCGCGGATCTGCTGGCTGGGGTATGGTGAAAGAGTCAAAGCCGGGTTGAAGTTCAATGAACTGGTTGCCAGCGGCAAAGTGAAAGCGCCGATCGTGATCGGACGCGACCATTTGGATTCGGGCTCGGTGGCTTCGCCCAACCGCGAGACCGAGGCGATGAAAGATGGTTCAGACGCCATTTCAGATTGGGCGATCCTCAACGCGCTGATCAACGCCGTGGGCGGGGCAACATGGGTATCGTTCCATCATGGCGGCGGGGTGGGCATGGGATATTCGCAACACGCGGGTCAGGTGATCGTGGCAGATGGGACGCCTGAAGCCGCGCGCCGGCTGGAGCGCGTGCTGACCACAGACCCGGGCATGGGGGTTGTCCGTCACGCCGACGCGGGATACGAGATCGCCATCGACGCGGCGAAACGTCACGGCATTAAGATGCCGATGTTGAAGTGAGTCACAAAACCCATCAATGAGAAAAACACTGGGCTGAACAAGCCCAGTGTTTTCGTGTTGTTCATCTCCCGCAAAAATTGAAGTTGCTGACCGCTCTGCGTCTTCGCCTGCACATTATTATTGGATGGATGCTTTCCCTTCAAATGTCCTTCAAAAATATAGACATCCTCCAATGAAAACTCCTTCTTCTTGATTCTTTCAACGCACATCAACACATCCAACAACCAGCCTTTGGCTTCGATAGTACTCGTGGACTTCACGAACTCGGTCTTGCCCCACTTCGCAAGGACTTCATCCTTCTTTTGAATAACACCATTCCGTGAAACCTGCACTGAGCCTGTCGAAATATCTGCGTTCGTCTGCGTCCCAAACTCAAAACCCCAACTCCTTCAAATTCTGCTCCTTGCTCTTCTTTTCCTTGCCTCCGAGCAGTTCCTTCCAAAACTCATCATCATATCTCCTCGATCTCACAGGCAACGGCATCGGGACTCCCCAACCGAGCAGGAGCACTTCCTCCTTCGGTTGGAGTCGCGCCAACATGCCGCGCAACGCCTCCCGTCCCGCGAGACCCGAAAGAACCGCGTGGATATCGTCCTCGTCGCCGAGCCAGCCTGAGATGCGCGTCCCCAACTGCGACATGACCTCGTCATAAATTTGCGATGGGCGCTGGTCAACGATCAACAGCGTCACATAATACTTGCGGAGTTCGCGCGCGATGGTCGCAAAGGTCGTCTGCGCCGCCATCTCGCGGTTCAACAACTTGTGCGCCTCTTCCACGACGATCACCAATGGACGAGGCTCCTCTTTACCATGCGTTCTGAACGCGTTGGTCTTATGCTCCCACGCGTTGCGAATCTTGCGCGTCAACAAATTCGACACGAGCAGATAATCCAAGTCGCTTTCATGTTCGCCGAACGACAGGATCACATGCTGTCCGTTCTCCAGCGACGCGATGATCTCTTTCACCGAATCCGCCGCGGGCTTCTCGACGATATACGGCTTGCCGAACAGCCGCCGCAGTTTGTCGTGCAGAGCCTCCGCCGCCGCCACGTTCACGCCGTTCGCGTTCGCCCACGCCGCCACACTGTCGGGATGCGGCATCTTCTTTTTCTTTCCATCCTCTTCGATTTCGATCTCGTCGCGGTTCATCGCTTTGAAACTTGCAAACCAATGATCCCGAAACGACGCGTACAACGCGTTCAACGTCGTCGGCGTGGTGTCGCGCAGGTTCAATTCACGCATCAACGTTTCGATATCGCTTGTGGATATGTCGCCCGTCGAGATCTCCAAATTAAAATCGGGGACTTGCCCTCGGATGGTTGATCCGCCTCCCAAGCCGACGATTCGAACCTTCGACTTGAACTTGGTCTTCAATCCCGTCACGGCTTTTTTCGTGTCTGACGCCACATCGTCAAAAC
>JBGANO010000002.1:49426-141461 GCA_044222305.1 Anaerolineales bacterium | reverse complement strand
ATGGGATGTGAGGAGCCTGATAGGCGGGAGATTTATGCACGTGGACAATCTTCCACGTACCGTTCTGTTTGACGATGACACGGCTCTCATTGTGGGATGCGACCTTCACACCTTCGGGCGACGCCGTGCTGATGAGCAACGTGTAACTGGCGATGACCGTCTCGCCGTAATTTTGGACATGCAAATTCGAGAGATCAAAGCGCGTGGGTGATTTGGTTTTTCCTTCCGAACCGAACACCGTTCCGCGCTCGGCATTGGAGGACATCATGAATTCGTGGAAAGGGAGTCCGTCAATGCGGTGCGGAGTGACCCACCACTCGTAGAGCGTCAGGTCTTCGGATGTTGTCTCGTTATAGGTTTGTGTGTCGTTATCCTGAATGGATTGCAAATGTTTTTTCAGGAAGGCAATGATTTCATCGTTGGACATAATAATCCTTTTATCTATCACGGTGGTCGAGTAGTCCCGCACGATTTTCGCGGGACGTATCGAGACCCGCTTCACTTCGACAGGCTCAGTGCGGCGCTTTCCCAGCCGATGGTTGATCCTAACCATCGGCTTTTTGTTTCGCCTGTGGCTCGTTGAAGATATAATGGCATGACATCACACGAGGAGATATACATGCCTGAAAACAACGAACTCGAAAAAACGCTCTGGCTCGCGGCGGACAAGATGCGCTCGAACATGGACGCGGCGGAGTACAAGCATGTGGTGTTGGGCTTGATCTTCCTCAAATATATTTCGGATGCGTTCAATGCGTTGCGCGAGAGATTAAAAGCGGGGCAGGGCGAATTTGAAGGCGCGAACCCCGAAGACCCCGACGAGTATCTGGCGAACAATGTTTTCTTCGTCCCTGAAAAAGCGCGCTGGGACTTTTTGCAAGACCGCGCCAAGCAACCCGAAATCGGAAAATATCTCGACGACGCGATGGATGAGATCGAGAAGATCAATCCATCCTTGAAGGGCGTGCTTCCCAAAATTTACGCCGACCCCGAATTGAACAAACAACGCCTCGGCGAATTGATTGACCTGATCGGCACGATCGGTTTCAATCAAGCAGGCAATAAATCCCCTACGGGGACGTACCGGGCGCAAGACCTGCTCGGACGGGTGTACGAATATTTCCTCGGTCAATTTGCGGACGCGGAAGGCAAAAAGGGCGGACAGTTCTACACGCCCGAAAGTATCGTCAAGTTATTAGTCGCAATGCTCGAACCGTACAACGGACGGGTCTATGACGGCTGTTGCGGAAGCGGCGGGATGTTCGTGCAGAGCGAAAAATTTGTCCTGAACCATCAAGGCAACATCAAAGACTTGTCCATCTTTGGGCAGGAATCGAATCCGACCACCTTGCGCCTCGCCAAGATGAATCTCGCCATTCGCGGCATTGACGCGCAACTCGAACTCGGCGATACCTTCCTGAACGACAAACACCCTGACCTGAAAGCGGACTTCATCCTTGCCAACCCGCCGTTCAATATCAGCGATTGGAGCGGCGAGCAATTACGCGATGATCTGCGCTGGAAATATGGCGTGCCACCCACAGGCAACGCCAACTATGCGTGGTTGCAACACTTCATTCATAAACTCAGCCCAAATGGAACAGCAGGTATTGTGCTTGCCAATGGAAGCATGAACAGCAACACGGGCGGCGAAGGCGAGATCCGCAGGAACATGATCGAAGCGGGGCTGGTGGATTGTATGGTGGCTTTGCCCGCGCAGTTGTTTTACAACACGATGATTCCCGCCTGCTTGTGGTTTCTGGCTCGCAATAAGACAAACCATAAATTCCGAAATCGTTCCAACGAAATTTTATTCATTGACGCGCGTAAACTGGGCGAGATGGTCAACCGCCGCAACAAAAAATTGACCGAGGAAGACCTCGCGCTGATCGCTGGCACGTACCATGCGTGGAGGAATAAAGAAAAAGACCCTAAGGGTTTTTCCAATCAGGAAGACTCCCCTATCAAGGAAAGCAACAAAATCGGGAGCGCATCCAATTCAGGTAAGAAACCCTTAGGGTCTGGATACCAAGACATCGCTGGCTTCTGCAAATCTGCCACAGTAGACGAAGTGCGGAGCAACAGCTACGTGCTCATGCCTGGGCGTTACGTTGGCACGGAAGAAGCCGAAGACGATGGGATTCCCTTTGATGAAAAGATGAACGCGCTGACCGCCAAACTCGCCGAGCAATTCGCCAAAGGCGCGGAGTTGGAAAAGACGATTCGTGAGAATCTGAAGGGGATTGGTTTTGAATTCTAAGATTAAGACCCTAAAGGTCTCTTTCGCTATCATGCGCCTACTCAGGCAAAAGAGTCTGGCATATTTGGACGCGAGTCGGTCAAGAAGACCTTTAGGGTCTGCTTGGAAGGGGATTGGGTATGAGTTCTAAAGAGTGGAAACTTACCAAATGGGGTAAATTAGCCACGCTGGAATATGGTAAGTCATTGAGAGATTATGAAAGCAAGGCGGAAGAAGATGTTCCTGTTTATGGAACCAATGGGCTAATTGGGTATACCGACAAACCTTTATGCCCATTTCCATCAGTTATTATTGGTCGCAAAGGCGCTTATCGAGGTGTCCATTATTCAAATAAACCTTTTTTCGTTATAGATACAGCCTTTTACCTAAAACCAAAAGCCAATGAAATAGATTTGCTGTTCGCATATTATCAACTTTTAACGCAAGACATAAATTCAATGGATAGCGGCTCTGCTATTCCATCAACAAGTCGAGAAGATTTTTATAATCTTGAATTCAATCTTCCCCCTCTCCCCGCCCAACGCCGCATCGCGGACATCCTCTCCGCGCTGGATGAGAAGATCGAGCTCAACCGTCAAATCAATGCTACGCTGGAAGCGCTGGCGCAGTCGATTTTTCGGGAGTGGTTTGTGGAACTAGACCCTAAAGGTCTCCTTCGCAATCAAGCGTCATCTCAGGCAATGGAGTCTGGCAGAACAGAACGAAAGTCAGCGGGGCAGACCTTTAGGGTCTCTGATCTCCCACAGGGCTGGCGGGTAGGGAAGTTGGGAGATGTTGTTGAAGTTAAAGGTGGAACAACACCAAGCACCAAACAAGAAAAATATTGGAATGGCGAGTATTACTTTGCCACACCAAAGGACTTATCGAATTTAAGCTCGCCGATTTTGCTGAATACAGAAAGAAAAATTACGAAAGAAGGTGTTTCTCAAATTAGTTCTGGAATTCTGCCAGAAGGCACATTGCTTTTATCTTCACGAGCGCCGATTGGCTATCTTGCAATCTCGAATATCCCTGTCTCGATAAATCAGGGCTTCATTGCCATCAATGCGAAGGAAACTTCAAACCTTTTTATTCTTCATTGGCTCAAAGAAAATATGGAAACCGTCATAAGCCGCGCCAATGGTTCAACTTTTCTCGAAATCACGAAGACGAATTTCAAGGAAATCGAAATCGTCATCCCTGATTCGGAGACCGCAAATCGCTTTGAAGAAGTTGTTAATCCAATTTTTGAGCAAATCAGAAATCACGAGCAACAATCCGCCACGCTGGCATCCGCGCGCGAGGCGCTCCTGCCGAAGTTGATGAGTGGGGAGGTTGATGTAATGTCTTAACCATGATTAGAAGGATTGAAGGATTACCCTGATTCGTACATCTAAAAAATCATGGTCAATCAAGTGAATCAAGTAAATCAAGGTTAAGACGGCGAAATGATGGAAGGATTAGAAGCCTGAAAAATCAAGATAATCAGGCAATCAAGAAAATCAAGGTTAAGACAGAAGGAAATCAAGGTATGAAATACGAAGACCTCACCCAAAAGATCATCGGTTGCGCCATGCAGGTACACCGCACCATGGGCAACGGCTTTCAGGAAGTTATCTATCAACGCGCCCTGGCGATTGAGATGCAGTTTCAGGGATTGTCTTTTGAACGCGAAAAGGAAATGGACATTTTCTATCGCGGCGAAAACATAGGCACACGCCGCGTGGATTTCTTTGTGGAAGGCTGTATCATGGTCGAGTTGAAAGCAGTCATTCAGATGGAAGACGTCCATTTGGCGCAAGCCATGAATTACCTCGAAGCCTACAACATGGAAATTGGCTTACTGATAAACTTTGGGGCAAGAAGCCTGCAATTCAAACGCGTCCACAACAACAAACTCATCCAAAAAAATCAGACCGTGATTGGAAGGATTGAAGGATCACCATGATTACAAGACTAAAAAATCAAGGCAATCATGTAAATCAGGCAAATCATGGTTAAGACAGTGCACGAATCCGAAATCGAACAAATCGCCCTCGACCTGCTCCGTGATGAGAACGGCTACCAAGTCCGCTTTGGACCCGATCTCGCCGAAGGCGCGGGCAAGGAACGCGGCTATCACGAAGTCGTCCTGTCCGCGCGTTTGCGCTCCGCGATTGAACGCCTCAACCCCGACCTGCCCGCTGGCGCTAAAGAGGACGCTTTCAAGAAAGTTATGCGCCCCTCGGCATTGACCGTCATGGACAACAACGAAGCCTTCCATCGTCTGCTCGTCGAGGGCGTGGACGTCAAATTCAGCGTGGGCGAGGGCAAGACGCGCACCGATAAAGTCTGGTTGATTGATTTCACGAATCCAGAGAAGAACGAATTTCTGGCGGTCAATCAATTCACGGTTGTCGAGAACAACCATAACAAACGTCCCGACATTGTCATCTTCATCAACGGCTTGCCTTTAGTCGTCATCGAATTGAAGAACGCAACCGACGAAAATGCCGACGTCCAAGCCGCGTTTCGTCAACTGCGAACCTATCAACAACTCATCCCTTCGCTGTTTACCTACAACGCCTTTGAAGTCATCAGCGACGGCTGGTTTGCCAAAGCAGGCACGCTCTCCAGCGAGTATCCGCGCTTCATGGAGTGGAAAACGTCAGACGGGAAAACGATCGTCAATTCCAAGACTCAGCCCGAAATGGAGGCGTTGATGCGGGGTTTGTTCCAGAAAAAGACCCTGCTGGATGTCATCCGTCATTTCATTGTCTTTGAAAAGACTAGAGAGAAGACCATCAAGAAGATCGCCGCTTATCATCAGTATTACGCGGTGAATAAGGCGATTGAGTCCACGTTGCGCGCGGCGGGTGTGGCGGGTCATCAATCCGCTTTACGTGAAGACCCCGCCGAATATGGCTTGCCAAGTGTCGAAGAACAACCCGTTGGCGATAAACGCGCGGGCGTCATCTGGCACACGCAAGGCAGTGGCAAAAGCCTTTCGATGGTTTTCTACGCGGGCAAACTGGTTCTGTCGGAGGCGATGAACAATCCCACCATCGTGGTTCTCACCGACCGCAACGATTTGGATCAACAACTCTTCGAGACCTTCAGCGCCTGCCAGAGTTTGCTCCGTCAATCGCCTGTCCAAGCCGCCAACCGCGACGAGTTGAAAAAATTGCTGGCTGTGGCGTCAGGCGGCATCGTCTTCACCACCATTCAAAAATTCCTGCCCGATGAAAAGGGCGCGGCATATCCGCTCCTCACCGACCGCCGCAACGTGGTCGTCATTGCGGATGAAGCGCATCGCAGTCAATATGATTTTATTGACGGTTTCGCCAAAAATATGCGCGACGCCCTGCCGAACGCTTCTTTCATCGGGTTTACTGGCACGCCCATCGAAATGGCGGATCGCGACACCCAAGCCGTTTTCGGCAACCATATTGACGTGTACGACATTCAGCAAGCGGTGGAAGATGGAGCGACGGTTCGCATCTACTACGAAAGCCGTCTCGCCAAAATTGAGCTTTCTCCCGCCGACCAAAAGATTCTCGACGAGCGCGTGGAGGAAGTGACCGAAGATGACGAACTCACCGAACGCCAGCGCCGCTTCGCCAAATGGACGAGCGTCGAGTCAGTCGTGGGAAGCGAGCCGCGCATCCAACAAGTCGCGGCGGATCTGGTGACGCATTTTGAACAACGTCTCTCCGCCGCCGAGGGCAAAGGCATGATCGTCTGCATGTCGCGTCGTATCTGTGTGGAGATGTATCAAGAGATCGTCAAACTCCGCCCCGCGTGGCGCAACTCCGATGACGATAAAGGCGCGATCAAAGTGATTATGACAGGCTCCGCCAGCGATCCGCTCAACTGGCAGGAGCACATCCGCACCAAGTCGCGCCGCAAATCCATTGGCGACAGGTTGAAAGACCCCAACGATCCGCTCAAACTCATCATCGTCCGCGATATGTTCCTCACGGGCTACGACGTTCCGCCTTTGCATACGATGTATATTGATAAACCCATGCAGGGTCATACTCTGATGCAAGCCATTGCCCGCGTCAACCGCGTCTTTGGCGATAAAGAAGGCGGCTTGATCGTGGATTACATCGGCATCGCGCAAGATCTGAAAAATGCGCTGGCTGTCTACGCCGCCCGCAAAGGTCGCGGCGACATCAAGCACGATCAAGAAGAAGCCGTCGCTAAACTGCTGGAGATTTACGAAATCGTGGTCAATATGTTTGGAAAGTTTGACTATCGTAAATACTTCACGCTCGAACCGCGAGAAAAACTGAATTTTATTTTGGATGCGGCGAACTTCCTTGCCAGTGGAGACCCTAAAGGTCTTTCAGAGACCTTTAGGGTCTCCACTGGCAAGGAACGCTTCAAAGAAAACGTCATCCGTTTGCAAAAAGCCTTTGCCTTGTCTGTGCCGCATCCCAAAGCCTTTGAAATCCGCGACGACCTGGCTTTCTTCCAAGCCATCAAAGCCCGCTTCAATAAATTTGACGACCAGACCAAGACTCGCACCAATCAGGAAATCGAAACCGCCATTCGGCAGATCATCAACGACGCGATTATCTCCAGCGAAGTGATTGACGTTTTCGATGCGGCAGGCATCCGCAAGCCTGATATATCCATCCTCTCCGATGAGTTCCTCGCTGAAATCCATAACATGGAACGCAAGAACCTTGCGCTGGAATTGCTCAAACGCCTGCTCAACGATGAAATCAAGACGCGCAGTCAATACAATCTTGTGCAGGGTAGAAAGTTTTCCGACATGCTCGCCGATGCCGTCAAGCGCTATCAGAACGGCTTGATCACCTCCGCGCAAATCATCGAAGAGCTGATTAAACTTGCCAAAGATATCCGCTCAGCCGACAAACGCGGCGAGCAAATGAACCTGCGCGTGGACGAACTCGCCTTTTATGATGCGCTCGCCGATAACCCCACCGCCGAAACTGTTTTAGGCGACGTCACGCTCAAACAAATTGCCCATGAATTGGTAGAAAGCGTCCGAAAGAACACTTCCATTGATTGGCAATTAAAAGAAAGCGTTCAGGCTAAACTGCGTGTGATGGTGAAAAGAATATTGCGCAAATACAAATATCCGCCCGATGACCCCGCCACAGGGGAATATACAGTTTCTGTGACAAAAGTTTTAGATCAAGCTGAGTTACTGGCTGATTTCTGGACTACGGAATCCAAAGGATAGTGACATAACGACTTCCGCCGTCTGATCATTTTTCTTGAGAGCAGGGGGAGGATTTTTGCCCGTTCCAACAAAAAATCCGAAGCCACCCAACTTCGGATTTTCAATCTATGCTTCCACAAACTCTGCAACGGCGATGCTTCGTTTTTTTGCCAAATTCTTTCGGTGCGTTTTGATTCGCTCGATCTCGTGCAATGTTTCTGCGGTCAGATAAGTCTCTCCGCAATTAGAACAGACCACCACAGGCACATTCTCGATAATCAGCAAGTTCGCGCCTTTGCCGTAACTGCGCGTCACATGGCGGACTTCCGCGCTTTTTTTGCCGCAAATATCGCAAATCATAGTTTCTCCTTGATTACTCACGATACAAAGTGATAAAAATCAACTTGTCAGTCGGACCAATCTTGGTCACAGCCACGACACTTTCGCCAGTCAGCGATTCGCCTCTGACGAGATACTTCCATTCGCCTGAACTTTGGTCTTTCTGACGCTCAATAATCTTACCTGATAGAATCGCGCTTTCCACATCGAAAATTGACAAGTCGTCTTCATCCATTTCCTCATCGGCGTGAAGCGTCATCACATATTGCCGTGTGCGGACTTTTTCTCTCAGTTGATTCAAGATTCGCTCGTACACAAGCAACTCCGCTGGAAGGGATGGTGACCTAAATATACATCAGAATCAAATTTGCAGGCAAATGATTATTTTCAGTAACGTATCCTTTTCTGTGTGATGGGCGAGGCGGGATTCCAAGTCAATGGTTGGGTTGAGATGTATTGGGTTCTCCCCTGTGGGATCGTCGGAATATATTTTATGCGACTAACTTATCATACTCGGCGTGTATGCCAATCCAGAACCATACAATGCCGTCGGGTTTTTCAACACCGAGCGCACGATACTGTATGCCAACGCGCACCGACCATAATTTCCTGACAGGATCTACTTTTTTGAAGTGGAGGGATGGGTGATGAGGATCAGATTTGAGAAGATCAAAGTTCTTATCAGCCAACGCCCGCGTTTCCTTCGGTAGCTGGCGGTAATGTTTCCAGAAACGCGGCAGGGTTCGATGATTCACAACGGTTTGCTGAGTCCTGCGTTGTACTCTTCATCTACTTCCGCAATCAATTTATCGAGGCGACCTGATGCCGCATCCCGCTCGATTTGCTCATCCCATACTTGGGCATAATATTCATCAAACCACTCGCGGAGGCGAGTCAGTTCATTTGGGGCGAGTTCTGTAATTGCCTGTTCAATCTCTTGCATTGTCATCTCAAACTCCTTGCTGAAAGCGACTGTCATATTTTACCCCAACCTTTAATCTGGCAACGCGCTCTTTGAGTGCATGCCAGCATTTCCCTATCCCACGCTTGGGTCCTAACGGACCTCATCCCGCTTGTGACGATTGATCGGCATATCCGTTTGCCCCTCTCCCAAGGGAGAGGGCATGGTGACGAATCCTTTTCTGCGTGATGGGCGAGGCGGGCTTCCAAGTCAATGGTTGGGTTGAGGGGGCGTCGTGGGACCTCACCCCGATGCTGACGATTAATCGGCGTGTCCGTTAGCCCCTCTCCCAAGGGAGAGGGCATGGTGGCGAATCCTTTTCTGTGGGATGGACGAGTCGGGTTTCCAAGTCAATGATTGGTGCGATGAGCACATAGCTTCTCCCCTTGGGGAGAGGGGGGAGTCGTCTCGATGTCTTTACACTGCTACGGTATGTGGTCTTACTTCGCGGTCAAGGCGGTTCCCTAGCGCGTCCATTGCAATGTCTAAATCATATTCTGCCTGTAAACCGAGCCAGAACTGCGGAGAAACTTCAAAATAACGCGCCAAGCGCAAGGCAGTATCGGCGGTCACGCTACGCCCACCCAGAACGATTTCGTTAATGCGGCGCGCGTCGACACCAATATCAATTGCAAGCCGATTTTGGCTTAAGTCCATCGGCTTCAAAAACTCTTCGAGTAAAACTTCACCTGGGTGAATGGGGTTTAATTTATCAGACATTTGTGCCTACCTCAATTAATGATAATCGGTTATTTCCACGTTGTAGGCGTCACTGCCTTCCCATCGAAAGCAAACACGCCATTGGTCATTGATACGGATGCTCCACTGACCTGCTCTATCCCCGCTCAACTTTTCCAACCGATTAGCGGGAGGAACGCGCAAGTCATTAATGGAGAGTGCATTATTTATCATGCGTAACTTCCTCAAAGCGACTTGCTGAATATCGGCGGGTAACTTTCGTGAGCGTTGCCGCCGATATATCTTTTGTGTTTCATCGTCTTTGAAGGTCTTTATCACAGGTGGATTATATAGCGCGGTACGCTAAATGTCAACCGCCTAAGACTTGCTTCTTCAACATTCACAGGCGCTGACGGCAAAACAGGCAGAACTTGTCACGGCGCTCTTTGAGTGTATACCAGCATTTCCCCTATCCCACGCTTGCATCGTAATGGACCTCACCCCGAATGTGACGATTGATCGGCGTATCCGTTTGCCCCTCTCCCAAGGGAGAGGGCATGGTGACGAATCCCTTTTCTGTGTGATGGGGAGTGGGGTTTCCAAGTCAATGGTTGGGTTGGGGAGGCTTTGGTTGGACCTCACCATTTCGACAAGCTCAATGCGGCGCCCGATTTTGACAATTAATCAGCACGTCCGCTTGCCCCTCTTCCAAGCACTCTGATAATTTACGAGTTTGTTAGCTTACTGTTTTAGGAGGTTATGCCAGGCGCTTCGGTTTTACAATACCAATACCGTAAACCATACACTCAAAAGGAGATGCCATTATGTTTGCAAAACGATTTGTGTTCGCGCTGTTGGCCTTCAGCCTGTTCCTTGCCGGTTGCGGAGAGGCAAAGCCCAAAACCTACACGGTGGGGGTGATCATGGAACTGGCATGGCTGGCGCCGGCCTACGATGGGTTCAAAACCTCGATGACCGAGCTGGGATATGTGGAAGGGCAGAACATCACCTACCTCTATAGTGAAGAAGTGACAGGCGGCGACCAGGCCGCATTCGATGCCGAGGCAAAACGACTGGTCGAACAGAACGTGGATCTGCTCTTCACGATTGGAACCCTGCCCACCAAAGCCGCCAAAACAGCAGTGGAGGGAACAGACATCCCAGTCGTATTCGATCCGGTCATCAATCCGGTAGAAGAAGGCGTGGTGCAGAGTATCTCCAGCCCGGGCGGTAACGTGACCGGCATCCAGGTGGTGAACCGGGCAGACAAAGCTTTGGAGTGGGCGCTCAAGGTTATACCGGGAACCAAGTATGTTTATATCCCGTACAACCCCGATGATCCATTCATTGTCATGGTCATGCAGAGTCTCTTCGATGGACTCCCGCAACAGGAGGTGGAGTTACTACCCGCCAGCGCGGTAACCACCCCAGAGCAGATGGCGGCGGCGGTTGAAACCCTGCCGGAAGATACGATCATCTTTGTCGGTCTGCTTTCGGCGAACCTCGAAGCAGGCTTGGACACACTCGTCGCGCAGGCCGATCAATACGACGTTCCCATCTTCGCAACCGGGCGCG
Source organism: Anaerolineales bacterium (assembly GCA_044222305.1). Classification (GTDB taxonomy): domain Bacteria; phylum Chloroflexota; class Anaerolineae; order Anaerolineales; family Villigracilaceae; genus Defluviilinea. Next base: position 130,493 of record JBGANO010000002.1, on the reverse strand, counting down.
GCGGAGACACGTCGTTCCCAATTACCGATTACACCACCACGTTTGCCGGTCAAGCCGAACAGGGCGCGCACATGGTAGACCGCATCTTCAAAGGCGCAAAGCCAGCCAGCACACCGGTGGAAACGGCTGAATACTACCTGTTCATCAATCTCAAAGCCGCCCAGGCATACGGCGTTGACGTTTCTGACGATATTTTGAAGCAGGCGCATCACATCACTCGCTAATCGTAGCCTGCCTTTTTGATTTACTTCGCCTCCCTCCCAGCCGATGGTTGATTCCAACCATCGGCTTTTTCTTTCGCTTGAAATTTGTATCGCAAAGCGAGCGTTGCGCCTGTGGAAAATATTCCCGATGATCGGAAGCAAATCTCCGCGAGAGAAAGTTTCTATTTCTTCGCTTTGAGCGTGCTTCCCCCGCTGAATTTGGAATATTTATAAACGTTATAGATTATCATTTCACTTTGTTTTGACTTTTCGGAAAAACATCGAATATCTATTGAAATCGAGGTCTGAATATGATAAAAAATTCCAAGAACATGATGCTCGACCGCGTGGACAAATCCCTCCTGCGCGCGCTTCAATCGGATGGGCGTTTGAGCAACGTCCAATTGGCGAGAAAGATCAGTTTGTCGCCGCCCGCCACCCACTCCCGTTTGAAGCGGTTGGAGAAAGACGGCTACGTCCGCCAGTACACCGCCGTCGTGGATCGGGACAAGGCTGGCTACGACCTGCTGTGTTTCATCCACATCAGTTTGCAGATGCACAAGGTGGAGCAAGTGGAGAAGTTCCGCGAAGCCACGCGCCGCATGCCCGAAGTGTTGGAGTGTCATCACATCACGGGCGAGCATGATTATTTGCTGAAGGTTGTTCTGAAAAATCGTAAAGACTTAGAGCGTTTCGTGGTGGATAAGATCACCCCGATCCCAGGCGTGGCGCGGATTCAAACCAGCCTCGTCCTGACTGAGGTCAAAGCCACGATGGCGCTTCCGTTGGATTAAAAATATGTCGTTGCGAGACGGTGTTCTTCCGTCGAAGCAACCTTCTGATGCCATGAGACTGCTTCGTGGCGCGAGGCGCAACTCGCAGCGGCATGATAAAAAACATAAGGAGAATATTTCATGACCAATCCCGCACCTCAAACAATGGGGCAACAATTCGGACGCCGCTCGTGGGCGGAACCCTGGAAGATCAAGATGGTGGAACCGCTCACCGTCACCACCCGCGAAGAACGCGAGAAAGCATTAACCGAAGCGGGGTACAACACCTTCCTGCTTAAATCGGACGATGTGTACATTGACCTGTTAACAGACAGCGGCACATCCGCCATGAGCGACCGTCAGTGGGCGGGTATGATGCTCGGCGATGAGGCGTACGCGGGGAGTAGAAATTTTTATCATCTCGAATCGGCGATTCAAAAAATCTACGGCTACAAGTACATTGTCCCAACCCATCAAGGGCGCGGCGCGGAACATCTTATCAGTCAGGTGGTGATCAAAAAAGGACAGATCGTCCCTGGCAACATGTATTTCACCACCACGCGCCTGCATCAAGAAATGGCGGGCGGGACGTTCTACGATGTCATCATTGATGAAGCGCACGACCCCGTCAATTTACATCCCTTCAAGGGCAACATTGACCTCGACAAAGTGCAAGCGCTCATTGACAAACACGGCGCGGAGAACATCGCGTACATCAGTGTCGCTGGCACGGTCAACATGGCGGGCGGTCAACCTGTCAGCATGGAAAATATCAAAGCCCTGCGCGCGCTGTGCAGTAAACACGGAATCAAAGTTTATCTCGACGCGACGCGCATGATGGAGAACTCCTACTTTATTCAACAGCGCGAAGAGGGTTACGCCAACAAGACGATTGCTCAAATCCTCAAGGAATTTTGCAGTTACACCGACGCGGCATGGATGAGCGCCAAGAAGGATAACCTCGTCAATATCGGCGGCTGGCTGGCAGTCAACGATTGGGATATTTTTGAAGAACTTCGCAATCTCGTTGTCGTGTATGAAGGCTTGCACACCTACGGCGGACTGGCAGGGCGCGACCTCGAAGCGCTCGCCATCGGCATCGAAGAGTCGGTCAAAGATGATCACGTCCGCTCGCGCATTGGTCAGGTCTTGTATCTCGGCGAACTGCTCACCGAATGGAATATACCCATCGTCCAACCGATTGGCGGACACGCGATCTTCCTCGACGCGAAGGCGTTTTATCCGCATCTCAAACAGATCGAATTCCCATCCCAAACCCTCGCGGCAGAACTCTATCTCGATTCGGGAATCCGCTCGATGGAGCGCGGCATCGCCTCGGCAGGGCGCGACCCAAAGACGGGCGATCACTACTACCCCAAACTTGAACTCACGCGCCTCACCATTCCGCGTCGTGTCTATACCCAGGCGCACATGGATGTCGTCGCCGAATCGGTCAAGGCTGTATACGACCAGCGCGAATCGACTCGCGGCTTGAAGATGGTCTACGAGCCGAAATACCTGCGCTTCTTCCAGGCAAAATTTGAACGGCTTTAACGATTGATAAAAAATGGTCATTGAGAATTTACTCAATGACCATTTTTAATACCTGTTTTCTCAAAATAATTTCCTCTTTGCAAAATACAGTAACAAGACGGAATAGATTTGATGGAATCCCAGCATCACGCGGAATCCAAAATCCAGACTCTCGCTTCCCTTCGCAGGGACAACTGCCGACCCAAAGTAGAGTTTTGTCGCCGCCCCAGCCTTTTCCACCATAAACCACGAACGTGTGCGATTCAAAAAATCGCCCATCATCAGTTCATTCTCGTTTCGGTTTTCGACAGTCCACGCGGCGAAACGATTAATTCCAGCATTTGATACTTGTCTCGCCTGCAAATCAGTAGATGGTTTATTGACAAGCAATTTCAAAATCAATCGTTCTGTTTTAAAAAGCCAAGTTGTGTAAAATCCAAAAATAAATTCAGGGAGGGAAATCTGCTCGTCAATTGTTGTAGTGTAACAATCAACATAATTCCCATTCATCAAATACTTTTCAAGAAATGAGTTTTCAGGTGGCGGGCATTTTTCAATAGAAAGCATGTTTATTCTGCTGGGCTGTGACTGGTGATGGGCATGGATCTAACGTGAAATGCCTCTCAAAAAACCTGTCACGATCCGTTGAAATTCTTCGGGGTGATCCATATTGGGCAAATGCGCCGCATCTTCCATTTTCACCTTTTTCGCAGAAGGGATGTTCTCCGCCATGTAGTCGGCGGCTCCCTGAATGTACGGGTTGTCATGTGCGCCGACGATCACCAGAACGGGAATCTTGAGATCTGCCAGGCGATCAAACGCGGGGGTTTCTGTGTTCGGTAAGCGATTACCAAGTTTCATCGCTTCATACGCCAGCGCTTTTCGATTCATTTCATACAATAGTTTACGCATCTCTTGATTCACCTGTTCAGGCGTTCGATCCATGCCATCGAACCAGATTTGCGTTTCGATCTCGCACGTAAGATCAAGATCGCCAGCCTCAAAAGCCTTCTCTACTTCTGCAAATTTAGCGGGCGTTGGCACATTCAAGTCCAAGCCGCTGGGACCTGAGCCGACCATGATCAAGGCTTTGACTCTGGATGGATGCGTTAATGCAAAATCCATCGCCAAGCCTCCGCCCATGGAACAGCCCATCAGAATCAGCGGCTCGTGAAATTCCAGAATGCCTAGCACTGCAACCAAATCACCCATGTGACTAAACTCACCGTCAACGGGTTCACTTTTCCCATAGCCGCGCATGTCGTAACGCAGAACTTGATGGGTATCGGCAAAATATGCAAACTCGTTATTCCATTGACGACTTTCCGCCACGCCAGCATGGATCATCACAAAGGGCGAACCACTACCAGCCGCTTCGTAGTAAATCTTTGCCTTCCCGTGATTTACGAAGCCTGATTTTGTTTGGGGAGGCGTCATATTACTGTCCAACCATCGGGCTGATCAATTGAAAATAGTTTCCATCGGGATCAGCCAACGTCGCGATCCAACCGCCGCCCATATCGTACGGCTCTTTGACAACTTTCCCGCCAGCGGACTTGATCCGCTCAAACTCCTCTTGAACCTGCTCTGTCTCGAAATTGATCATCACCCGCCCTGGGTCTTTCGCGCTGCCGCCCATTTCAGAATGATCCAACACGGACATGAACGCGCCGCCTACCTGCCAGCCCCAAAAGCCATGTTCGGCATCCATCATATCCGCTGGCTTGCCCAAAACCTTTTCATAAAAAGCCGCCAACTCCTTGGGTTGTTTCGTTCCGATCATCACCGAATTGAGATTCAACATGTGAGCATCCTTTCTATTTGTAGGGAGGGGAATATTCTGCCTTCATTGTAGAACATACATTCTGATTTGGCAAGATGGAAATAGACCACCATCTGCAAATGGATTATATTCAGAACCATGATCCTCGTTACTGGCGCGGGCGGCAAGACGGGTAAGGCAATTGTCAAGGCACTCTCCAAAGTGGAGGGCGTCTGCGCGTTCGTGCATCGAGAAGAATACGTTTCAGTTCTACAATCTTTGGGCGCGGAGAGAGTCGTCGTCGGCGACTTGCATCATCAGGTAGACGTTCGGTCCGCGATGCGAGGTGTGCGGGCGGTCTACCACATTTGCCCGAACATGAGCCCAAATGAGACGATCATCGGCAAACTGGTAATCGACGCGGCGCGTAATGCGGGCGTGGAGCATTTTGTATACCACTCCGTTTTGCATCCGCAAATTGAGGTGATGCATCACCACTGGCAAAAAATGCGCGTCGAAGAGGTGATTTTTGAGTCAGGACTTCCCTTCACTATTTTGCAGCCCGCGCCATATATGCAGAATCTGATAGTAAATTGGAAAAGCGTTACCAAAAACGGGCTTTTGAAGGTTCCATATTCTGTGAATTCAAAATTTAGTTTCGTTGATTTGGAAGATGTAGCCGAAGTTGCCAAAATCGTGTTGAGCGAACCCGATCACAAAGACGCAATTTACGAATTGGCTGGGACAATGCCCATGTCACATGTTGACGTGGCGGAAATTTTCAGTCAAGTATTGAGGCGAGAAGTGAAGGCGGAAACAGAGGAGATTAGAGATTGGAGATTGCGAGTCACAGGGTTAAATGAGTATGCTTTGGAAAATTTGGTCAGAATGTTTGAGTATTATGATACATGGGGTTTGGTTGGAAATTCAAATCCATTGAAGTGGCTTCTGCGAAGAGAGCCGATTTCGTTATCAAATTTTATTGAAAGAGTCACGAAGGATAATTTTGCAAAGCATTGATGCTATTCGCCAATGAGAAATGTCATGAAGCCTCGGGTTGGCTCCAGGGCGACCGTGATATTATCCTGTTTCACTTTATGTGGTTTAAGTTACATTAACCCAAGTAGTACAATAATCCCGTGTGATGAGTCTCATGAAAGGACTATTCCATGAAACACAGAAAAGATCACGCCGATGTAAAAGTCCACCCGCCGATATTGTTGTTGATTCACATTGGCGTTGCCTGGCTATTGGGCAGGTTCATCCTTTTGCCGATTGTTGTTTCACCGATGATTCGCAGCATTGGGCTGACGCTGGCGGGAATCGGTTTTCTGCTGGGCGTGTTGTCTTTATACGCTTTCACCAAAGCGCGGACGACGTTGAATCCGCATGGGTCGGTGAAAGCAATCGTTTCAAGCGGAGTGTATCGCTTCACGCGCAACCCGATCTATCTCGGCATGGTTTTCATGTTGATCGGCTTTCCTCTCGCGTTTGGGAATGTGTGGGGGATTCCGCTTGTGCTGGCGTTCATCCCGTTGATGAACAAACTGGTGATCGAGCACGAAGAGGCTTACTTGGAGAAAAAATTTGGGGAGGGGTACACAGGCTACAAGTCCCGTGTGAGGCGTTGGTTGTAATTAGAACGCGCGTTCTGTTATCATTGAGTCAAAAGGAGAGTGTGTGATGTCCATCCAAAAATCTGAAATCAAATTAGATGTAAATGGCAAGCCTGTCAACGCGTATCTCGCTTCTCCTGATGGTGGCGGACCCGGCGTGCTCCTGCTTCACGCGTGGTGGGGACTCAAACCATTTTTCAAAGAGACGTGTGACCGACTCGCCGAGCAAGGATTTACCGTACTCGCGCCCGACTTGCGAGATGGTCAAATTGCGAAAACGATTGATGAAGCCAAAGCGTTAATGGAAAAAAGCGACGGTCAACTTGTCGGTGATACGGTGATGGTGGCGAAGGATCATTTGCGCGGATTGGTGAACGGCAAGATCGGCGTGGTTGGTTTTTCGATGGGCGGAGCGTGGGCATTGATCACTGCCGCATACAAGCCCGAGCAAATTGCGGCTGTTGTTCTTTTCTACGGCAACGAAGGCGTCGAGTATGGAAAGGTCACAGCCAAAGTGATGGGGCATTACAGCGACAACGATGAATGGGAGCCGAACGAGTACGTGGAGAATACCTTCGCGGAGTTTAAAAAAGCCGGCGTGGACGCGACGCTTCACGTCTACCCCGGAGTTGCCCACTGGTTCGTCGAATCTGATCGCCCCGAATACGCCCCCGCTTCCGCGCAGTTGGCGTGGGAGCGAACGTTCGATTTCTTGAAGAAGAGCTTATAATCTCGCGAAGGGGTTAACGGACACGCCGATCCATCGTCTTTACCTTTTTGTAAATCGTGGATATCCCCATCCACTTCAACAACCAGCGCGGCTTTATGGCAATAAAAGTCAACGATGCATCCCTGAATGACCTGTTGCCGCCTAAACCGAACTCCCAACTTCTTCGCGCGAACTTCCTTTCTCCGCAGGCGTCATCTCGCGGCGGAGTTCCTTAGAGAGTGTTTCTTAAGTCTGAAGACTCATTCTTTTGTACACGGATATCGCGGACCACACGGAAAAGCTAACTTTTTAAAGCTCTTTTCCGTGAAAATCAGTGAATTCCGTGGCGTCCGTGTCTAAAATAGAAGTTAAGAAACAGTCTCTGAGCGCGTTGCAGTTTTTCTTTGGTGACGCATTGCCCTGGGATGATGTTTTTGACGGGCATGTTAGCATTTTACCCCTTCACTAGGATGAATGATTTATCGCAAAAATCAGAAAATTCCGACATATCGTTCTTTATATATCAGTCAACCTGACATATTCCCAACTGAATAAATCTAACACAAACCCCTCTCCCGCCTACCACTCGCTCCGCTCGGGTATGCTACGTGATCCCCCAAGGGGGAGAAGCCAAGACGTCCTCAAACAAAATTTATCCTTGGAAAACCGCCACACCCATCAACCGACCAGCCCCCTTCCCACATCGTCCCCTTGCGAGATTTGGGAAGGGCGGGGGGATAGATCCCTCTCCCCTCCCCTCTTTCCTCCCTCGTTTGGATTGACATCATAAGCAGGTGCTATAATTAACACATGGACGCCAATTTTGACATCAAGTACTACCGCGAACGTTGGAAAGCCGTTGAAGAAATCGAACGACAGGAATTGCGCGCGTCTACAGTCCAGACAAATTGGCGGCAATTGAATTCCATTTTGCGTCGCTCAATTCGCCTTGATTTGCGTCGCGGGGATGATGACGGGGAAATGGAAATCTTCAATCGTTGGACATTTTTACGAAAGCATTATGAATCAGCCTGAAGGGGTTGAGCCGTTTCTTGAGCCTTTGGAATCTCTGCAGAGGCTTCTTTCACGCTTTAATGAGCGCGGAGTCATTATCGGCGGAGCGGCTGTTAGTATTCTGGGAAAGGCTCGTTATACCGAAGACATTGATGCGATGTTCTTGCTATCGATCAAAGATATTCCGCAGTTATTGGAAGTAGCAAGTGAAGAGGGGATTGAGGCGCGAATTGACAATGCCGCCGAGTTCGCCAGGAAAAGTCGAGTGGTTCTCCTAAAACATGTGATTTCAAACACCAATATTGACCTTTCTCTCGGCGTCCTGCCTTTCGAGCAGGAGATAGTTGAGCGCAGTGTTGTGCATCAAGTTGACGCAACCCTGCAACTGCGCCTGCCCACACCCGAAGACTTGATTATTCTCAAAGCAATCGCACACCGTCCAAAAGACATGGAAGATATTCGTATTCTTGCGGACAAGTACCCAAATCTGGATATTTCCCGCATTGAAAAGTGGGTCAAGCAATTTGCGGAAGTTCTGGAAATGCCGTCTCTGTGGGATGATATTGTGGGAATTCTTAAGTAGTTTTATGTTTTCAAAAGCATTTCTTTGATCTTCCCCATCACCGTGGATCGCGAAGCATCCCCGAAGCGTAGCGTAGGGGACAACTCCCTCACAACCTCATCATTCCCAAAGCGGATCACCCTCAGCCCCATCTTAGTCAACACCCTCTCCCGCCTCTCATCTTCATCCTTCTGCAAATCGTGGATGTCTCCATCCACCTCCACAACAAGCGCGGCTTTATGACAGTAAAAGTCAACGATGAATCCCGCAATGACTTGTTGTCTCCTAAACCGAACTCCCAACTTCTTCGCGCGGACTTCCTGCCACAGGATTTTCTCCGCAGGCGTCATCTCGCGGCGGAGTTCTTTGGCACGTTCCAGTTTTTCTTTGGTGACTTTCTGACCAGTAACAATATTCTTGATTGGCATGTTTTAATTCTAATACAAAACCTCTCCCCAGCCCTCTCCTAAAGGAGAGGGAGTCAAACCTTCCCCGCCATGCACACCTAACCAGTGCGGAGTCATTCCCGCCAGCAGGCACCCCTTCCCTTGAGGGAAGGGGACGGGGGAAAGGTCAAACCCCAAACCCCTCTCCCGTCTCCCCTGAAGGGGGAGAAGCCAATACCGCCCACGCACAGGTGACTTGCTCCGCAGATGTCCGCGCTAGCGGACAAGATAGAAATCACCCTCATGCCCTTTCCTTCAGGAAAGGGGCAACTCAACATGCAGAACAATCACCACAATCGGGGAAAGGTCACTCTTCCCTCCCCCGTTTGGATTTGACATCTAAAGCAACCTGCTCAACTTTGCAAAAATTTTTTCTGGATGCTTTAATTCATGTTTCCACACTCGCACAACTTTCCACCCTGCTTTTTTCAATTCACGAGAGACCAATTTATCTCTATCTTTATTTTGCTGTAACTTCTTCGCCCAAAATTCCTGATTATTTTTCGGAAGATTTGAATGCTTGGGTAGTGGGCATCCATGCCAGAAACAACCATCCACAAACAAGGCGATTTTCTGCTTTGTAAAAACAAAATCAGGCTTGCCAAATACAACCTGATTTCTTCGCCATCCTGAAATATGGTGTTTCCGCAAAATTTGAATCATCGCCAGTTCCGTATCTTTGTTTCCTTTCCCCTTGATACGGGACATGACCTCAGAGCGTTTTTCTTTCGTGAAAACGTCGGGCATTTTGCGATTTATGATTTCCAAACCCTACCATTATATGAAATTCTCGCTACTCGTTTTCTGTTTTGCGAAACCTGACCGCCAATCCAATTACCAGAGCCTAAATTGAATTGCTCAATGTATTCACGGCATTTCTTTGAAGCATCCTTCAAGGATTTCACCGTGACATATCTAGTTGGTGCAGGAGAAAACCACTCGTCATAATCTGGGTTTGGGACAGAAGCAAGTTTTACTCGAAACATGGCAACTCCTTATTTTGAACCTTCTAAAACATTGTAAACTATTTCAGCAATCTTATTTGCCAATAAAGGCGGAACAGCATTTCCAACTTGATGATATTGCTGAGTTCGATTTCCTTCAAAGAAATAATTGTCAGGAAAAGTTTGTAAACGGGCGGCTTCTCTTACAGTGAGAGAACGGCATTGGGACGGGTCGTAATGGATATAGTAATGACCATCTTTGCTAATGTGCGAAACTACAGTTGTTGATGGTCTGCCACTTAATTGCACTCTGAATCTGTCGTTAAAAATAGTGTCATCCGATTTTTTTTGTACATTCTCATGTTTCGGAAGAAGTTCAGATGGAAAATCACCTAACTTCAGCGGTTTATTATATTTGCGAGCAAAAACGGCTGCAAAGAAATATCTATGCAAATCTTCACGTATATGTGACCTTGTCTCATGATTACACACTCCGCCTAAACTATTGTCTACATACCAATAATCATATTCATTTGGACCTACAATAAAAGGCATAAAGGAATCACCACGCTCTAGGCTTGCACCAACTCGTTTCAATACACCTTGTATAGAGTTTCGCAGTTCAGAATTGATCGACTTCATCCAATTAGCATCCCCAATTTCTTTTATGGCTCTGCGCCATTCTCCAGGAGAATCTTTTTCTTTTGAAAGTCCACTGCGCAGTTTGGGCAGATCATTAATAACCGCCTCAATTGGAACTTGCCTTTCGGATTTTTTTATGAGTTCTGGATTCGATTTGTAAATATCAGTTCGAATTCCAAAAATAATGATTCTATGGCGTGCTTGAGGAATGCCATATTCCTCAGAACGAACGATAAAGTCTTCAGGTTTTATATTTTCTGGGTTTTCGGGACTCTCGTGAGAGATAGAGAATAATTTATAGGATAACGACAAATCGCTTCCGCCAATTGCATTTGATGGATTTCGCAGATCAGCAAGGATTAGATCAAAGGTGTTTTCCTTTTTTGTTTTAGTTCTTTGGGATGAAAGCAATCCTTTGACATTTTCCATTACAAATATAGGAGGTTTATGGTCAGCTAATATTTGTAGATATTCTTTATACAATTGATGACGCTGATCTCTGGCATATTTCCATGGATTAGCATTGCGCATTCTGGAACGCCCTGCCAAAGAATATGCTTGACATGGAGGTCCACCAATCAAAACCCAATTTGTTGTCCCGTTTAATGCTTCTGAAATACGAGACATTACTAGGTTTCGATCTTCTTTCCCCAATTCAGCCAGCCATGCTTCTTTTTGAGCATTATGATACTCAACTGGGTATTTTTGAAAAAGTTCATCTTTTTTTATTTCCCCACGTAGATATTGATAATAATCGACAGGTGCTTCCATTATAGGAAATTGACGGTAAAAAGCCCGCAATTCAAGTGTTTTATGAGCAAACTCATCTTTCTCAATGGAAAGTTTTATTTTAAAGATGGCGTTTTGATCCTTCGCCTGAAATGCCGAAAATCCCTCCCCTAAACCTCCTGGACCAGCGAAGATATCAATAATAGGAATTGTTTTTTTCATAATAATAGCCGTCCACTGTTGTGAAGACGGCTATTATAGGCTTATCCAATGCTTTTAGCAAATTTCTCAAATTCTTTTGGCAACATCCTCATAAGAGTTGGTACGGCTGTAGCGTATAAATCCCAAGTTAAATCAAACTGGTTTAACACAGCGACTAATCTTCGGGGTGAACCAGCGCTTTTACTTCCTGATCCTCTCTTTGTTGCTTTTGATTTGGGGTCGTAATAAAGTTTTGTGGTCAACTCCACGATTGATCGATTTGTGACTAGTTCTTGATACGCTCCAATTTGAGCTTCAATATCGGAGATAATATGAGGTGGCTTGCAAAGCAAAGCCATAGCTCGTGTAGGATTATCATCATGGGCGCGATAAATTAAATAAGGTCCCAAAAGCAAGTGTCGATAATATCTCCGAAAATTTTCAGGCTCAGGTAAATATGCTGCACGTTCTCTCGGTTTTCTATGACCCTTGTCAGTTAATGGGCATAGTGTGTCGAAAAAGTACAATGTACACCATGCCCATAAATGAGTGTCCTTCTCCAAATTAGGTATTCCAGCAGTTGCAAATAAAGAATGCAGGTAACTTGCCACATCAAAACGTGATGTGAAGTTTCTTATTTCCAATTCGATACTTGCGTTTACATCAGTGGAATACGATGGGTCTGAAAGAAGAAACATTGGCGGCGGCAACGCCCCATCATTTTCCAAACTATCCAAATAGTTGTCAAATTCAGCCAGTCCCTCATTATTTAATTTTCTCAGTTTCATCCTTCACTACTCCAAAATTCAGAAAATCTTTCAAAGGCACGTATCTTTTTACAGAACTTCTCTACAACCTTATCTATCCAATCATCAAATTGATCGCTTTCATCTTTGTTCTTAGGCATTTCGCCTGTACCTGGAAACGACCTTGCAAATATGAGCCATCTGTCACGCCAATTATCTCTATCGGAATACTCGAAATGCGGTTCTGTAAATATTTTTGTCAAAATTTCTCTAACAATGGAAGGATAAACCAAGGAAATAAACACAGGGTCAAGCCCAATTCGTCTGTAGTTGCCTGCCATGACTCCTTGGTTGTTTATCAATAAAATAGGACCGTTCCTGTCATCTGAATAATCCACACGGTATATTTCATTGCCAAGGTTTTGTGGACGTGTTTTGAGGAGTGGCTCCAGCGGCAATTCTTTTTCATTGGGTAGCATAAAAGGTATGCGATCTGCTTCTGCTAAAAGCTTGCCTTCGCTGGCGTCTGTAACTTTAACCCTGAATAAAATCCCTTCGTGAGTATCGAATGAAGAAAGGTCTCGTACTTTGGCAGGCTGTATATTTCCAATTTGCCCATAAACGAATCTTAGCCAATTAGTTTGTCGGTATGCTTCAACAAAAACAAGGCTTTCACTTGGTAAATCATGGGAACTCAACTTTGACAAATCAGCATCGAAAGACATTTTTCCATCGTCAACGTTGATAATTATCTTGAACTCTTTTCGCGAAATGTTCTTTCGTTTAGTGTAATTAAATCTCTTTATCATTTTTCGCCCTCGTTTACCACAACCTTTACATACAAGTCACGGTTTGGGTCAAACCCAGTAACAAGGAGTTCAAAATCATCCTTGGTTACATCAGCCAGTATCAGGTTTTCATGGATTCTGGTCAATTTCAAACCTTTTGAAGGCTTCTTGATTTTTATTGGCATCTGGTCGAGTCGAAAATCAGACAAATCGTATTTTTTTAAAGGGTTTCCCTTCCTTACATCATAGGCAACATAAACTTCAAGCCTTGTCGACGGTTTTAACTTCGCCTTGCCTGTTTTTAATTGAAATCCCCCTGCGATTTGTTGAATTTCAAACTTCCTTTCTTTAGAGTTCAAATCCAATGTTACTTTCTCGGTCTCTGTACCTGGTTTATTATCTTTTTGTTTATCTTCACGTTTTATTATCTCATCTTCTTCGGCTGGAAGTGAAAAAATATCTAAAAGGAGGTTTTCGTCTAATTCATCTTCTTGTGCAGATAAGGCACTTACAATATCTGAAACAATGTTTTTGACAAAATCAATGTAAGATTTTCCATAAACATATTTGTTGCGGAAATTAGAAGAATCTATTTGCCACTGTGTGTGAGCAGGGTTTTCAGAATCGCCCAACAAGGTTGCCAATGGTTTGTCTTCTATTATCACTAAAGAGAGAACCCCAGATGTTCGTCTAACTTTTTTCTTTACATCTGAAATTATTATGCCCTCGCGAATAAATAACGGTCTACCATCATCATTTTTGCTTTGCTTGAGGTGGATCATAAAGTAGGATGGAATTTCAACATCATCCTTTAATCTGACGTTTAAATTGGCTTTTATTGAAAAATACTCGCCGTTTTCAAATTGAGTACGCATATTAGCTAAAACGTCACTTGGTATTAAATCATTGGACCAAACTGGTCTTTTGTCATTGCATGGTTTCAACTCGTAAAACTGTTCTTTGCCTAATGACCATTCAGCTAATTGAACTATCGAGCTGAAGTTTTCAAAATTTATGGTCGAGGAAAATGACTTAAGTGTTGCAGCATTAATGTCAACAGTGCCACCATCCGTTTCAATAGTAACCGTCAAATCCCCTTTCAATATTGGGTAGAAATAATCCTCAACAACTGCTTTTTGAAGATTGTCGGCTGTAATATCATCGTACAAGTAGGGAACAACAATAGATAGCCCCGCTTCTTCTTTTCTTTTCAATTTGAAGTCACTGCAAAATTGTGTCAGAACACGACTCTCTTTTACTGGCAAAATTGGTCTCTCAGCGCCATCTTTAATTCCAAGATAACCATCAGGAGAATAGTATCCACCTTGCACCCATCTTGACTTTAATATTGAGCGCCCCATCAATAAATGTTTCTCATCGTCTGAGCGAACTGTAAGAGCAAGAAGCGTGCTAACTCGACTGGCTCTTGGGAATACATATTTCCCCACCCCCCATCTTCCCCGATCCTGTTCGCTTTTTCCTGAACGACCCTCTGCTCGAAAGAAATAATAAAAGGGGTTTTTTATATCGGGTATATCAAATGCTTGTTCAATATCTCCCGTCAAGCCAGTTGTACCAAAATCTTCAAATACTAAAAAAGATAATTCATTGTCACTTTCGGGTAACTTCCCTAAACCATTGTTCGGGACTTTGTAATGCTCCCATGCACCATTAAGCCAATAGTTAATTGTTTCTTTCTTTGTCAGCTTTCCACAATAAATTCGAATGTGAATAGCTTTTCCATTAAGTTTGTCTAATGCGTCTAAAGCATTTTGAATGCCTTCTCTAACCAGTGCTTGGGCAGGGTTTTCTATTGCATCAGTAGAAAAAAACTCTCCAGCAATAGGGTCACGAGTTGTCTCGTCAGGTCGATATTTTATAAAGTGCCATTCCATAGTTTGAAATTCCTCCACCTATACCCACGAAATCTTAATCTCACCATCCAGCGACTTGAATTCCTTGTCGCCAGTGACCAACTCCGCTTTCTTCAACTTCGCCAGAGCCGCCGCAAAGCAATCGGCGTAGGAAATATTCCCGCCAGTTTTGAACACAGCGGCTTGACGAGTGAGCGCCCAATCAACCTCCACAATTTCAATCCCCATACCTTTGATTTCATGAATATATTGGTCTGCGATCTCAGGGGAGTTGTTGCGGGCGATTGAATACCAAACCTCTCCCAAATTGACCACAGTCATCAAGAGGCTGGTATCACTATCTACCGCTTTGTGAATCAGCCCCCTCACAAAGTCTGCGCCTGGCTCATCCTCAAAGAAAGCCATCAAAGCATAAGAGTCAAGAACCTTGATTGCCATGATTACTTTCCCCTTTCTTTATCTTTGCGGCGTTCATCCATCAAGGTTTTTAGCCCGCCCTTGCCTTTGAGCGAGCCTTGCAGGTTTCTGAGATATTGTTCAGTCACAGGCTTCAAGACAATCGCATCACCCACATCTGTGACGATGATCTTTGTGCCGTTCTTAATCCCATATTTCCGCCGTAATGTGGCGGGAATGACAATCTGTCCTTTTACAGTTGCGTATGTTTCCATTTCAAAAATCTCCTTCGTCTGCCTGAATACTACACTGATATGGCTTGTAAGTCAAGTGCGGAGAAGTAGTACTTTTATACATTCATCCCCGTGCGGGCTAACAGACTGGAACACCGCCCCTCGAAACCGAACCAACTCTCCCTGTAGCGCGAAGCGTTGTCCTGAGCCTGTCGAAGGGCGGCTTTTCATCATCCCCTAAAAATCAATCAGCGTCCTTTATTAAACCTTCGCGTACTTCGCGTTCTTGGCGGTTAAAAGAATCCTTCGTGCCCTTCGTATCCTTCGTGGTTAAAAAATTCATCCTTCATCATTCATCCTTCCTCACTCTCTGATACAATACGCCCGCTTTACTAATCTCTAATCATCTAATCTCTACTCACTGGTAACTATGTCAAACGAATCCCTCGTCATTTACTCCATGAACAAAGTGGGACGTATCGTCCCTCCCAACAAACAAATCCTGCGCGACATATCGCTCGGCTTCTACTACGGCGCCAAGATCGGCGTGCTGGGACTCAACGGTGCGGGCAAGTCCACGTTACTGCGCATCATGGCGGGCGTGGACAAAGACTACATCGGCGAAATCTCGCAAGCCAAAGGCTACACCTACGGACTGCTCGAGCAGGAACCCAAACTCGACGAAAGCAAAACAGTCATCGAGGTCGTGAAAGAGGCGGTGCGTCCCATCGTGGATATGCTCGCGCGCTTCGATGAGGTCAACGCCAAGTTCGCCGAACCCGATGCCGACTTCGACGCGCTCGTCGCGGAGCAGGCGAAACTTCAGGAACAACTCGATAAACACGACGCATGGAATCTCGACAGCCGCCTCGAACTTGCGATGGACGCGCTGAGATGTCCGCCCAGCGATGCGCCGATCAAAATTTTATCGGGCGGAGAAAAGCGCCGCGTCGCCCTCACCCGACTCCTGCTCACCGAACCCGATGTGCTTCTCATCGACGAGCCCACCAACCACCTCGACGCCGAATCTGTGGCGTGGCTCGAACATCATCTGCGCGACTACAAAGGCACTGTCATCGCCGTCACCCACGACCGTTACTTTTTGGATAATGTCGCGGGTTGGATTCTCGAACTCGATCGCGGCTATGGAATTCCGTACAAAGGAAATTATTCCTCGTGGCTCGAACAAAAACAGGAGCGCGTCCGCCTCGAAGAAAAATCCGAAAGCCAGCGCCAAAAGACTCTCGCCCGCGAACTCGAATGGATTCGCATGTCGCCCAAAGCGCGTCAATCGAAGGGACAAGCCCGCGTCAGCGCCTACGAAAAATTATTGGGTCAAGAAGCCGAAGCGCGCCGCGAAGAACTGGATATTTACATCCCGCCTGGACCTCGCCTCGGTGACGTTGTTTTTGAATTTGAAAAAGTTTCCAAGAGTTATGCCAGCCCCGATGGAAGAGGGGACGACCGCCTCATTCTCGACGGGTTTTCTGCTTCAGTTCCCCCAGGCTCTATCGTCGGGATAGTGGGTCCGAACGGCGCAGGGAAAACGACTCTGCTCAAGATGATCACGGGACAAGAAAAACCCGACAGTGGCTCCGTCAAAATTGGCGACACCGTCAAATTTTCCTACGTTGACCAGACCCGCACCCTCGACCCTGAGAAGACCGTCTACGAAGAAATCTCAGGCGGCGCGGATACGCTCGAGCTCGGCAAACGCAAGATCAACGCGCGAGGCTATGTCTCTTCGTTCAACTTCGCAGGCACCGACCAGCAAAAGAAAGTCGGCATCCTCTCTGGCGGAGAACGCAACCGCGTCCATTTAGCCAAGACCCTCACCGAAGGCGCGAATGTTTTGTTATTAGATGAACCCACCAACGACTTAGACGTCAACACCCTGCGCGCCCTCGAAGAAGCCATCACCGAATTCGCAGGCGTCGCCCTAGTCGTCTCCCACGACCGCTGGTTCTTGGATCGCATCTGCACACATCTCATCGTCTTCGAGGGAGATTCAATTGCCAAGATGTACATCGGCAATTGGTCCGATTACGAAACCATGATGCAAGAAAAATTCGGCAAAGACCTAACTCCGCATCGGGTGAAGTATAGGACGTTGAAGAGATAAAGTTAATTCCGTCATTGCGAGGAGGGTGCTCTTCCCGACGAAGCAATCCCCAACTCGATGGTGAGATTGCTTCGGGCAAAGAACAAGAGCACCCTCGCAATGACGTGGCGGCAACTGGTCCGATTACGAAACGATGATGACGGAGAAATTCAGCAAAGATTTGACGCCGCATCGAGTCAAATATCGAACGTTGAAGAGGTAATTCCATATAGGGGCGAGGTCATCTCGCCCCTTTTGTTATCAACAATTCCTAGGCGACAGGACGTCGCTGCTACATAAGATATAACCATGCTCGAACTCACCACCCAAAGCTTCCAGTCCGAAGTCCTCGAAAACGAGAAACCGACACTCGTTTATTTCTATTCGCCCGTTGGCTGTGCGCCATGCAAGATATTGAGCCCTGTCGTTGAAAAACTCGATGAAGAATGGAATGGCGCGGTCAAAGTGGGGAAACTCAATATTTATCCCAATATACCCATTACTTTGAAATACACCGTGATGACTGCGCCTGTGCTTTTACTCTTTATAAAAGGTAAACCAGTCATGCGCTTGCAGGGGTATCATCCGCGCCAAAAGATTCTTGCTGAAATGAATCCACACTTGGCGGGGATGTAATCCTGTTTATCGGCAACTGGTCTGATTACGAAACCATGATGACCGAAAAGTTCGGCAAAGACCCAACTCCGCATCGCGTGAAATATAGAACGTTGAGGAGGTAATCCGAATCATGTCACTCTGAGCGACAGCGAAGAGTCTCTTACACGGTGGTAGAGATTCTTCGGTCGCAAAGAACGCTCCCTCAGAATGACATAGACGGCAATTGGTCCGATAACGAAACGATAAACTCTACTCGGAGGCTGTTATGAAAAAAATATCTATCATTTCCCTTCTGGCAATCTTGCTGGCAAGTTGCGCGTCCCCAACACCAACTCCAAATCCAGCAGGCAACACCAGACCCGCCCTCACAGACCCTGCTCAACCCATTGAAGTTCAAGCAGGCGAGATGATCCATATTGTCGTTGACTCAAATCCATCCACAGGCTATCGCTGGGAAATTGTTGGCGATCTAAACAGGGTCGAGTTTGTTTCCACTGAATACACGGCAGATGAACCCGTTGCTCCTGGCTCTGGTGGCGTGGATGTGTGGATTTTCAAAGCCGTGTCTGTAGGACAAACACAAATTACACTCGGAAGTTATCCGCCTGATGCGAATGTAACAGAGCCTGAACAAACCGTTACGTTTAATATTGTAGTTAAGTGATCGCTTACAAAACGAGCAGTCGCCTTGAAAGCGACTGCTCGTTTATTAGACTCTATCGGAAATATAATGGGGATGCAGAAAACGCTGATTCAAAGAAAAATCTGCGTTTTCTGCGTTTATCAGCGTCCAAAATGGCTCGTTCGGCTTATTACCGATAAAGTCTATTATTTCACCTTGTTCAATTCGATAAGTTTCAATAAATATTGATTGAACTTATCCGCATTGCTTCCAAGCGGGCTAAAAAATACCTGATCTATATTTTCGACCACTGGCACAGCCTGCTCAGCCAGTTTTTTTCCTTTGGCGGTCAGCGCGAGAGATTTTGCCCTTGTATCTACTGGATGTGGGGCGCGTGTCACCAATCCTTTCGTTTCCAGAGTCCGCAGAACATTTGAAGCCATCATGGCGTCCATCTGGGCATGAGATGCCAACTCCACTTGAGTCAGAGGCCTATCTCCATCTCTAAACCATAACAGGGAAGCCAGCAAGACAAATTGGGCATGAGTTAAATCGAACTGTCGCAAGCCTGCATTGATCTTTCTCTGCCACAAACTCGAAACCTGCCACAATGAAAACCCTGGGCTGTCTTCTGTGGTCTCGCCTTGAAACACAGGTTCAGGCATGTACTCTCTCCTTTAGCATTTGGCTTGCAACGAGATCAAAGTCCACTTTGGGAATCTCGAAAAAGCCATAGCGAAATAGATAGCCCCAACTCGACTTGTTCTCGATAAACGTCAGGTCGGGAATCAATGGTTGTATCGGGAGGTCATTGCATGGCAGATATTTTACATCACGCCGATATGGGATAAATCCCCCGCCCATATCAAACTGATAGATCGCTTCGCCAACCACGTGGGCAATTGCCGTAAACGCCTGTAGTTTTTCATTCCCTTCAAATTCCACTTTTGGAGAGTAGAACAAGACCCCATCAGCCACTTGCATACGTTTGAGCGGCGCGGCTTTGCCGTGATTGGCTTGCGCGACTCCAGCCTGTACGCCGCGCAGGACATGATTTTTTGATGCCACAATTACCCAATACCGGGTTTCATTCATTTCGAATCCTTTGCGACCCGCGCCAAATTACTGAGCGTTTTTGGAAAATCTCTGGCGGTGTTCTTTCCGATCACCTGCGCGAAGAAAAAACTGAGCGCACCCGAAATCACCACGCGATGGGTTACATGCAGTCCGTCTTTGTCTTCTCGCAATTCGTGGATAAACTCCATTTTTGCAAGCGGAAGGTGAGTTACAGCATTGAATCTTCTCAGTGGCTCACAGTCCATGATCGTTGAGTTCACCTGAGGTCCACCTTTGGGCTTCAAAATGTGGCTGGCTCCTGTTTTGAACTCGCCCTCTAAGAGACACCATTCCACGCTTTCGTCCCATTGCCTCCAGTTTTCCACATCCGCCCAAATCTTCCAAATCGCCTCTTTGGAAGCGTCCGTCACAAGTGTATATTCAGCAGACCACATCATTCACTCCTTGTAGCATATATACATATATTATATACATATATATTATATAGTCAAGGGAGATAAACAAAAGGGATAGTCGCCATGCGGCGGCTATCCCTTTTATCTTGCGAACGAAAATATTTACGAAACGATGAAGAAGTTGTCTGGCACGTGGAAGGAGAATCCGATATACGTTATCAACGCGGCGAGGAATGCCAGCCAGATCGTCCATTTCAACGCGGGGCGAAACTCCACGTTTTCTAAGCCGTCATCCAGCCTGAACGCAAAGTACAAGCCAACGACCGTGATGAAAAGCGAATAGAACAATTCGCTTCTGCCAACCCACTCCACCCCGAATGCGGTTGGGATGAACCATATTGCAATGGACATCCACGGAAAGGACGAAGCGATCAACATTCGGCTGGTCCAGAATGAGCCTTTGGAGGCGATCTGCCTGCGGCGCAGGAAATAATCAATGACGCTCACCACAAGATAGGCGTAGAAATACATCTTCATGTGGGCGTAAACCGACTCGATGCCCTCGCCGAGGATCGCCGCCAGCATCCCGCCGCCCAATAGGTCGTAGATTTGGTGAAAAAAGACAAAGAGCAAATAGCCCGCGATCAGTTTCCACCACGCAAATTTAGATTTCATGACACCTTATCCCAAGTAGAATTTCCCCCATTATATTTGCGACGGCTGGATTGAACAATGGTCTGAATACAAAATATCGGGTCGAAAAATTAGCAAAGCCTCATCCTGCATCGTGTACAATATATTCATCAAATAGACGAGCAAGCCTGCTGATCCAATGCGCCATTTTTCACCCACAGAGCTGGCCCAAGAGATACGAAATGGAATGGTTCCATAAGCATCGAAAACAAATCCTATACGTTGGCGGATACGCGGCTCTTGCCGTGCTTTTGGATTTGGCAAGCGGGGCGTTCGTGCTTCAAACAGGACTCGCCATCTGCTACCCTCCCGCGGGCTTGTATCTGGCGGCGATCCTCCTGCTGGGCTGGCGGGCGTTGCCGCTGGCTTTCATCAACCCCGTCTTTTCGGTGCTGGTTACGCTTCACTCCCCCGATATTTCTTTCATCGCAGTGGTTGGCATCGGCCTTGCGTCCATGACCTCGCCCGCCATTGCGCTCGTTTTGCTGAGGAAATTTTCCCCAGTCGCGATTCGTCTGCATTCCGTGCGGGATGTGGCGGTGTTTTCCTTTGTCTCCTGTTTCGCCGTCCTGGTCGAATGCCTGATCGCCGCCTCCGTCTATGTGCTGACCGGGCTCAGCGCGTGGGAGGCGTTCGGCACAATCGCCACGGGCTGGTGGATATCCAACATCATTCCCTACCTTACGCTGGCGCCGGTTATTCTCCTATGGCATCAGGGATGGTCTGCGCGCGAGTTCCTACAGGATTATCGAACGAAAATCCAGACCGCGCTGATTTTCGCAAGCATACCTCTCGCCATCCTAATCGCGTTTTCCACAAAAGACATCATCTCCATATCGCGCTTGTACGTGGCGCTCCTGCCGATTCTATGGGCGGCGCTAATCGGCGGCATTGCCGGCGCGGCATGGGCGTCTCTGGTTATGACTGCGGGCGTTCTTGTTTTATTTCCTGGTTTGCGGATGGAGCCGGAACTCATTATCGAGGCGCAATTCTTTCTGCTTGCCGCCACGCTGGCTGGCTTGCTGACCGGGAGCATCGTTACAGAACGCCGCCGCGCCGAATCTGCCCTGCGCGAAAGCGAGGAAAAATACCGCGCCATCTTTGAGAACGCCATCGACGGTATTTTTCAAAGCGCGCCCGATGGTCGCTTCATCAAGGTCAACCCTGCTATGGCGCGCATGTATGGTTATGAATCGCCGGAGGCTATGATCCGCGAAGTAACCGATATTCCCTCCCAACTGAATGTGGCATCGCGCCAAAGGGATGAACTTGAGCGCCGCCTGGCGGCTGGGGAACAGGTCGCCGCCTTTGAAATACTCAATTATCGCGAAGACAGTTCGACATTCTGGATCTCCATGAATATCCAGGCAGTCCGCGATGCCGACGACAATCTTCTGTACTATGAAGGCACCGTGGAAGATATCACCAAGCGCAAACAGGCGGTGGAAAATATCATTGCCAGCGAGGAAAAATACCGCTCGTTGGTCGAAAACCGCGAGATCATCATCATGACGATCGACCTCGATGAGAAACTCCAATTCATGAATCACACGGCGGAAGGCTTCACCCTGGATCAAGTCTTGGGCTCAAGTATTTATAACTTCATACCGACCGAATTCCAGAACATGGTGAAGCGGAAATTCAAGAGCGTGATCGAAAACAAGAAAGCCGAGTCCTTTGAACTGCAGGGACCCGGCACGCGCGGTCCCCTGACATGGTATTCCACCAACGTCAGCCCCATCTTTGCGGATGGGGAGGTGGTCGGCTTGACGCTGTTGACCATGGACATTACCGAGCGCAAACATGCCGAAGCCGAACAGGCGCGCTTGATCGCGGAACTCGAAAGTAAAAATGCCGAGCTGACGCGCTTCGTCTATACCGTATCGCACGATCTCAAATCTCCGTTGGTGACCATCAACGGCTACCTCGGTTACATTGAGGAAGATGCGCGCTCCGGCAACCTGGAGCGATTACAGCAGGATACCCGGCGCATTCAGGCGGCAACCGATAAAATGCGCGCGCTCCTCGCTGAACTACTCGAACTTTCGCGCATCGGGCGCGTGATGAACGCGGCGGAAGACGTTTCCTTTGAGGAGATCGCGCAAGACGCGCTGGACATTGTGCACGGGCAGTTGGAATCGCGCCGCGTCTCGGTTCGGACCCAGCCCAGCCTGCCCACAGTCCATGGAGATCGTCAACGCCTGATAGAGGTCCTGCAAAACCTGCTGGATAACGCCGCCAAATATATGGGCGACCAACCCAGCCCGCAGATCGAGATCGGTTGTAGTGGCGAAGAGGATGGGAGGGCGGTCTTGTACGTCAAAGATAACGGCATGGGCATCGCGCCAGAATATCATGAGCGCGTTTTCGGCTTGTTCAACAAACTTGATTCGTCATCAGATGGCACGGGGATCGGGCTTGCCCTGGTGAAGAGAATTATCGAGGTGCACGAAGGCAGGATCTGGATCGAAAGCGAAGCAGGCAAAGGCTCCACTTTTTATTTCACCCTGCCGACGAAATAAAACCCTGCTATTCTGTTTAACCTTAGAGAGTGTTTCTTAAAGGCATGAAAAGAGCCTCAGCCACAGAGAACACTGAGTTCATAGAGATTTTTAAAGGATTCTCTCAGAGTTCTCTGTGTGCTCTGTGGCAAAGAAGGAGTTAAGAAACAGTCTCTTCATGGGTTGACTTTTTGATATGTCATTCTGAGCCGCGCTTTTGCTCGCCTGTCCCAACGCTCTTGCGGGGTTGCGGCGAAAAATCTCTACCACCGTGTAAGAGGCCCTTCGCTGGCGCTCACATCGTAGTCATCCGACACTTTCTTTTTTGGACGCTGACCGCGAAGCGCGCTGAAGACGCTGATACGCCTGCTTTTCGAAAAATCCGCGTTGACCTGCTTCCCATTTTTAAAACTGTCAGGTAGGTGGAAATCCTAAAAGTTCGTTTTAAAAAGAGACAGTCGCCACACGGCGACTGTCTCTTTTTTTGCTACCGAATACTCTCCGCCAGTTTTACAAGATCGTCGCGGGTCTGGTTCATGCCGCCGGCCAACTCGAAGATCATCGTGTCGTTCTTCCAGCGCAAAGTTTTTAGGAAGGGCGTCGGCTCCCAAACGGGACCGTTATCGGTCAGGTTCCAAACGCCTTCCACGTACTCGCCTGTCAGGTCGCCGATTTGCACAATTTGAATGTCGGCGCTATTGCCAGCCAGGTTGCCGCCCAGCATGTTATCGCACGGCTGGCGGATGTCGCCGCAGGGGGCGTAATATTCCAGCGGCTGTTGCCAGAGCGAGAGTTCTGTAAACTCGGCGCTTGGACCGAACGCCTGCGCCACGATGTGATACTTTTCATCGTACGATGCACCGATAAAAATCATGCCAGACGGTTCGTCTACGGGGCTGAGGACATCGTAGCCCGCCAGCGACTCCACTTTCTGCGCCGAATACCTGAAAGGCGACTCGGACGATGTTTGCGCGGGCGGGGTCTTCTGCCAATCTTGAAGCGGGTAGCTGTCTTGATCGGCGCGGGTGAAGAATTTGAAAATGCTTTGCGCGAAGGCGCGTCCTTGCGGGGTGATGAAGGCGAGCGCCAGCACAGCGGCAATTGCCAGAGTCGCGTATGCGAGGCGCGGTTTGGTTGTATTCATTGTTGCTCCTTGTTGGTTGGGCTTCTCAATAAGGCGGGCTTTCACGGTCTGCCAAAGATGAATCTCGGAGGATGGGATTTCCTTTTCCAATGCATCCTGCAAAATGGCTTGGATGTTTTTCTTATCCATGATTAACTCCTGTCGTTGGCGATCAATTCACTCAGGCGCTTGCGGGCGTCTCTCAGCCACCACTTGATCGAACTGAGCGGGCGCTCCATCTTTGCGGACATGTCCGCTTCGCTCATGTCGAGGTAATAGCGCATCACGACTACGGCGCGTTGTTCGGGCGGCAGGCTTTGGATGGCTTGCAGCATATGCTCGCGGATTTGCTTCGCTTCCAGCGATGGCTCAGGCTGGGGAGCCGAATCAACCAACCATGCGGAAAGAGTCGAAGCGTCTTCATCCAGATCATCCAGCGAGGTTTGACGCTTCATCCGCTTTGTGAGTTTGAGCGCGTCGTTGATGACGATGCGGAAGAACCAGGGCGGGAAGGGGCGCTCGTCGTCGAATTGATGGATGCGCTCGGCGGCTTTGATGAATGCCGATTGCGCCGCGTCCTCGGCTGAGGCGCGGTCTTGCGTGATTAAATACGCGGCATGTACCGCCTTTGCCTGATAGCGATTGACAAGCGTTTCGAGACCGTTTAAGTTGCCTTGCTTGATCAGCGAGATTGCGATTCGATCTTCCATGCACGGACCTTTCGGGAGAATTCTCTACTTATATTATCCGCCAGATCGGGAAAAGATAGTAAAACGCCAGCTTTCCAAAAATAAGTTATGGCGTGGTTCGATTCACCCGCCAGCGGCGATGCGGGAAAATTGCAAAAATAATTTCAGGCTTGAAGCGGATACAACTGTGGAGTAAGATGATGCTTGATACGAAATGATGAGACTTAATTATAAGACCACAACAAGCCCTAACCCGGTGGTGAGAGGCTTACGGCGTAAACCAATGAAATCTACGGATCGTTCGCGCGCCCCAGATATCACCTTTCTGGAAATCTTCAACAAAAACCCGGTGGCAATTGTCGTTTCCAACGAGACGGGTCAGGTTGTCTTTGCCAACGCGCAATCGCACAGCCTGCTGGGATACGAGGCGGGAGAGTTGATTGGGATGGGCATCGACCAATTGACGCCTGAGAATTCTCGCGCTTCGCACGCGCATAGCCGCGCGGCTTTCAACCGGCATCCTTCTGCCCGCGCAATGGCAGGGCGGGAACTCACCGCGCGGCGCAAAGATGGCAGGCTGTTCCCAGTCGAGATTGGGCTGGTCCCGTTAACCCTGGGCGGAGACACTCTCATACTGGCTTCGATTGTGGAACTGACCGAACTCAAACGGTTGGAGGAGGAAGCCAAACGACGCGCCAATGAAGTGACCCTGCTCTACCGCCTGGGGCTGGCGCTGGCCGGCGGCGATGATCTGTACCATGCCTTGCGCGCGTTTGCGAACGAACTGAAACAAGTTATCAGCGCGGATGCCTTTCACATCGGGTTGTACGATGAGGAAACCGATATTTTTTCTTATTCCCTCTTCCTCAACCTGGATGAAGATGTTCAGCCGCCGTCGCGAAAACTGCGCGAGAAGCCGGGGCTGGCATTGGAAGTCATCTCTGGCAGAAAGACGGTCTATCTTGAGGATATGGACGATCCCGAGACGCGGCGCAACCATCACATCCTCGTGATCGTCGACGCGCCGATCCGTTCCTATCTCGGCATCCCGCTCGTGTTGAACGATCGCGTGATCGGCATTATGTCGGTGCAATCGCTTCAGCCTGAGGCGTATACGCGGGAACAGATCCGCCTGTTGGAAACCATTGCGGCGCAGGTTGCCATGACCATCGAGAAATCGCGTTTGCTCGAGCAACTGCAACGGGAACTCGCCGAGCGCAGGCTGTTGATCGAGGAACTGGAGAGCAAGAACGCGGAGTTGGAACGGTTTACCTACACAGTTTCGCACGATCTCAAATCTCCGCTGGTGACCATCAACGGTTTTCTTGGATTCCTGGAGCAATCTGCCGCGTCGGGAGATATGGAACGGTTCAGGAGGGATAAGAAACGGATAGAAGGCGCCGTCAGCCGGATGCAAGCCATGCTCGGCGAACTGCTCGAACTTTCGCGCCTGGGTCGCATCATAAACGAACCAGCAAGCATCCTTTTTGGCGACTTGACGCGGGAGACTCTGGAACTGGTGCGCGGCAGGGTGGATGAAAGAGGGGTGGTCGTTTACATCCAGCCAGACCTTCCCTCCGTCCGTGTGGATAAGCCGCGCCTGATCGAAGTCATGCAGAACCTGCTGGATAATGCCGCCAAATATATGGGCGCGCAGGCAAAACCGCATATCGAGGTTGGGCATCAGGGTGTTGAGGACGGGAAACCTATTTTTTTTGTGCGCGATAATGGGATGGGCATTTCGCCGGAACACCACGAGCGCATCTTTGGGCTTTTCAACAAACTCGACCCTACCAGTGAAGGCACGGGCATTGGGCTTGCCCTGGTGAAACGCATCGTCGAATTGCACGAAGGCAGGATCTGGGTCGAGAGCGAAGCGGGACATGGCTCCACGTTTTATTTCACCCTGCCGCGCGGGTAGTTTTTCCAACCGCTTACATGCCCATCATAACCTGAGCTACATTGCAGATTAGTTAACCGGTATCTCGAAAAATTGGCGGGTGATACAATCGAATTCTGAGACAATCCTATGCCGCCCACAAAACGCAAACCCAAACCAAAGCCGAAAAAAGCTTCAAAGCCGCGCACGAAAAACGCGGGTGAGATCGAGTTTTCGATCAAGCCCGGCACAAAGACCACGTTCACCATCGAAGCGGGAAAAGAGAAAGCCGGCGAGGTGCCGGTGCGCATCCGCGTGGAGGGGGGGAAAGCCCGCCGCCCGGCGACGCAGGTTGAGGCGCGGAGGGAAACGCCCGTCTGGAGGGAGCGTCTCAGCCGGCTGGCAGATGTCAGACCAGAATTGCTTGCCACATGGTTATTCGCCGGGGCGATCGTCTTGTATCTTGCCACGCGCCTGATCGGGCTGAATGTTTACCCCATCTATTTTTTCACCGATGAAGCGTTTCAAACTCAAGCCATGGATGAACTCATCCGAATGAATTACCGCGATGTGGACGGCGCGTTCCTGCCCGCGTACTTTGGCAACGGCATGGGTTTCACCGTGTATTTGCAGTGGCTTCCGTTGTTGCTGTTCGGCAAATCGGCGGTGTTGACGCGCGCCGTCTCTACGATTGTGACAGTGATCGCGGCGCTGGCTGTGGGGGTCATCCTGCGCGACATCGCGCGCGTCAAATATTGGTGGGCGGGGATCATCTTCCTTTCGTTTACCCCCTCGTGGTTTTTGCACTCGCGCACGGCATTCGAAACGGGCGTGTTCGTGGCGTTCTACGCCGCCGCGTTTTGCTGTTACCTGTTGTACCGTTATCGTTCTCCGCATTATTTTTATTGGACCGCCCTGTTCGGCGCGTTGGCATTCTATTCGTATAACCCCGCGCAGTTGATGGTGCCGGTGACGGCGGCGCTCCTGCTCGTTTCAGACTGGCGCTATCACTGGGAACAGCGCAATACGGTGTGGAAGGGCGGCGTCCTGCTTGCGTTTCTGGCGTTTCCCTACATCCGCTATCGCATCGGGCATCCCAATTCGCCGGGCGATCTCTTGCACTTGCTGGGATCGTACCTCGTCAGTGATATGCCGCTGGCCGAGAAAGTGCGGTTGTACATCTCTGAATATTTCTTTGGGTTGAGCGCGTTTTACTGGTTCATTCCCAACGACCGCGACCAGGTCCGCCACATCATGAAGGATTACGGTCACATCATGCTCGCCACGCTTCCGTTTTTCATTGTGGGCTTGGCGCATATTCTGCGCAACCTGCGCGACTCGGCGAACCGCGCGCTCCTGCTCATCATGCTAGTGTCTCCCATCGGCGGCGCCATGGTGCAGATCGGCATCACGCGCAGTCTGGTGTTCGTTATCCCCGCCGCGATCCTGACCACGCTTGGGATGGAACTTGTTTTACGCTGGATCGAAAACCCTGCGGAAGCCTTGCAGGAGTCAGAGCCCGCTTCTCCTCCGACAGTGAGGCGGGTTGCCCTTTTCCTCGGCATTCTCCTCGCTTGTATGTTTTTCATTAGCATGTTCCAGAAAAGTATCGATCGGCTCTTCGTCGTCACGCTGGTTGCGCTTCTGGGCGCGCATGGCTTGGGGCTTTTCTCACGCCTCAAGCGCTGGGCGCAAGGCTGGCTCCCAACCTGGAGATTACCCTCCACGGTGATCGCGCTGTTCGTGTTTGTCGCATTGGCGGGCGTGAACATCTACGTGCTCACCGACTCGTTGACGAACGGTCCCTTCTGGTGGAAGGACTACGGAGAAACGCAATACGGCGCGTTCCAAATCTACGACATCATCGAAGAGTATCATCAGGAACACCCGCAGGATCGGATCATTTTCACCTCCAGCTGGGCAAACGGCGCGGATATTTTGAACCGTTTCTTCATCGGTACCCAGGCATGGCTCGACGGCGGCAGTATCGAAGGCTACGTCCAGCGCAAATTTCCCGTGGACGAGAACACCGTGTTCATCATGGTGCCGTTGGAGTATTCGGTGGCGACCAGCAGTGAGAAACTCACCGACGTTCGCCTCGAAAAAACTGTCGCATACCCCGACGGCACGCCAGCCTTTTACTTTGTGCGCCTGCGCTATGTGGATAACATCGACGAGATTTTTGCGGCGGAGAGGGCGGTGCGCGCCGTGTTGCAGGAATCGACGGTGAATATCAACGGGCAGGAGGTGGGCATTCGCTTTTCGTATTTGGATGCCGTGAGTCAATCTGACACGATCCGCCTCATCTTCGACGATGACGAGTATACCTACATCAAAACGCTGGAGGATAACCCGTTCGTCATCGAGTTGACCTATCCCTTGCCGGTCACGGTGAACGGCTTTTCGCTGATGATCGGCTCGGCGAATATCCAGGTGACGCTTACCGCGTCTGGCGCGCCCGGCGCAGAGCCAATTACGTATACCTTCGAAGGGAAAGGATCGGAAAATGAGCCGGTGCTTTCCTTCGACCTGCCGCAACCGGTGAACGCCCAAGTTTTGCATATCGAGGTGTTCGACCCGTTCTCGCCGCCCCCGGCGCAGATCCACATCTGGGAACTAACCCTGCGCTGAATTGACATCGAATTCAATTCCTTGCCTGAAAAAACGAACCGGGATGGAGCATCGCTCCATCCCGGTTAAATTTTTATGGCTTACGCAGTTGTACTGCCGCCGTGTAGGGCAACTTCGACGAAACAGGCTCAACCGCGTAACTCCTAATTTTGAAACTGGATACGCGTCAACGCTATCCGAGCTCCCACTGACAATACAATCCGCTGACGATCTCAAACTCAACTTCCCAACTCTCAGCGGCAGATTGGACTTCCTCCAGCGTGCTTCCCTCTATGAATGTCGGAGAACCGTCGCCAACAAACAATACATCCGCGCCTGAAACTTGCCCTTCGGGACAAACAAGCGGGGTTTCCTCTTGTGGCGCAGTGGCCTCCGGTGGGGCGCCCCGGTGGGGGATGGTCACGTAGAACATCTGCCCGGCGAGGTAGATGATCGCGGTCTGCCCGGCGAACTTGGTTAGCCCGCCCTGCGCGTTGCACACGATGTGTTGTTTGTCCGTTGTCACCCAGCAGAATAGGTCGTACAGATCGGAGCCAACGTAGATCGACGCCCCTTTAACGTCCCTGGTGCGATGCCCAGCCGCGGAAAAGATGTAAACGATCCCCTTGCCATACACGTAGGCGCTTTCTTCGTAGGTGATCCAGTCGGCGGCTTGGGCGCGGGTGGTCCGCAAGCCCAATAACGAGGCGGTCACGACGAACGCCATCAAAAATAAAAACAACTTCTTCATATCGCGCGCTCCTTTTCGGATGATGATCGGCTTTGAGCCGTCACCCGCAAGACAATGTTAGGGGGCGATAGGTTACACGGGAAAAATTGCAATCACCTTGCACGTCCGCCGGGGCGGGTTGTCACTCGCACGTATTCGGGAACAAAGTGAGCCGGTCATGATCCTGATTCGGGGCGAAGTAACTTTCATCCGCCAACAGGGGCAGATTGGACTCAAAATACCGGTTCAACACGACGCGGAAACTGTTGACCGGTGTGACGGCTGGATACAACGCCTCAGCCGCTTCGATATCGGGCAGGTAGTACGCGTTCAGGATGGGCATGCGCGCGGCGGGGTCGTTCGTCAGATCGGGCGGCGGACCGTGATCGCCCTGCACGATGATGACCGGCGGCACATCCGATTCGCGTTGAAGCGTATCAATGACTTGCAGAATTTCGCGATTGATATAAATGATCTGGTTGATATACGCGTTGGCGATCTCTTCACGCGACGCGGTATTCACGTTGATCTCCAGCCATTCACCGTCCGCGCCGAACGAGAACGGCGGATGAGGGATGACGAAATGCGCGAAGACAAAATACTTCCCCTCGCGCGAGGGAATCTCTTTCAGTGTTTGAATCATCGAAAGGACGCGCAGTCGGCGGGCTTGGCTGTACGGCGTGGTCTTCGAGTTGAGGCGGTCGTAGTCTGTTGCCACGCGGAGCATGGTCGTGTCGAGAAAAAGAGTTTCAAACTCAGTGAGGGTGGTGAAAGAGTTGCCGTAGTCGGGGTAGATGTCGGCATCTGTCCATTCGGTCATGCTCCAGCCAGTGGGGAACGCGACGATGGAATATCCCCGCTCCTCGAACGCCGCGCGGACTGCGCCATGCTTCAACAGTGAAATGCGTTCAACATCGTCTGTTGCGCCGAGGATGTCGAGATAATCGTAATTCAACGAGGACGTCAGCGAATACAATGTGTGCGCATAATTACTCTCACTGCAATTCGCCACGTAGAATCCGCGCGCGCGCAAGGCGTGAATGAATTCGGTGTTGTCGAACCCGTATTCGCGTTGCAGAACATCCTGCCGCCCGTAGCCGTCGAGGATGATGTAATACACGTCGGGAGAGTTCGAATTGGTTGTCGTAATGACGGAAGAATCTTTCGAGGAGGCATCCGAGACAGATTGGCGAATGAGGGTGGAAGAAATCGTGAACGATGGATAAATCAATAGAAAGATCGAAACGATGTTCAAGGAATATGTGAACGACGATGGTTGTTTGACTTTTCGAATGATCCAGAAAACGAGGAACGCTCCGAGAAGGCAAAAAACAGGAAACAGGATTCTATGGCGGAACAACCCAAGCCCCAAAACGGTTTTGCCCTCGAACGCGGAGTAAATCTGTCCGTAGGAGAAAAATAAAAAGAGAAGCGATGCAGACGCAAGGGCGGCGCGATGCGAGTCGCGCAGGAG
Source organism: Anaerolineales bacterium (assembly GCA_044222305.1). Taxonomy (GTDB): domain Bacteria; phylum Chloroflexota; class Anaerolineae; order Anaerolineales; family Villigracilaceae; genus Defluviilinea. Next base: position 98,810 of record JBGANO010000002.1, on the reverse strand, counting down.
GCGATGAAAAATCCAAAAGAGAATCCCAGCCAGCGTAAGTGAGAACGCCAGCGGACGCATCATCTCGCCGATGAAAATCTGCCCGATGTTGTGAGCGGTCAATGAGAGGACGGAAAACAGCGCGAACAGGATGGGATAGAGGGGATGTTTTTTGAGCATGTGTCGAGGTGTTAGATTTTATCGGTGAATCTTTTTATCCACAGATTGCGCGGATTCTCGCAGATTTTTCCTTTATTTTTTTCGATCTGCCTACTCTGCGAAATCTGCGGATCATTTCCGATCTGTTTATTTTACACGGTAACAGTGTACAATCTGCGTATGACGATTTTCACCACTCCCGTCCTCAGCAGGATATTTCACTACACCGCCCGCTTCTTTATGAGGCTGTTCGGCTGGCGCGTGGATGGGAAATTGCCAACATTGCCGAAGTTCGTTTTGATCGGCGCGCCGCATACTTCGAGTTGGGATTTTGTATTGTTCCTCGGCGTGATCTTTACCTTGAGAGCCAACGTCAAATTCATGGGCAAGGCGGAGTTGTTCCGTCCGCCGTTCGGCTGGTTCTTCTATTATTGCGGCGGCGTGCCGGTGGATCGGAAAAAGCCCGGCAGGCTGGTGGAGCAAATGGTGGCGGCGTGTAACGAGTCTTCGCAGTTCATCCTGACCATCGCCCCCGAAGGGACGCGGCACAAGGTGAAGGAGTGGAAGCGCGGTTATTATCACATCGCCAAGGGCGCGGGCATTCCCATTGTGATGGCAAAAGTGGACGGGAAGCAAAAGACCGTGCATGTCGGGCAAACCTATCACCTGACGGGGGACGCCGAAGCCGATATGAAAGCCGTTACCGACGCCTTCGAGGGTTTGGTGGGCATCAACCCGCGCAGGAAATATATTACGTTGAAGGGGTGAGATTCCGCTTGAGCGGATTTTGTGCGAATAGCCCGACGGTTAACCGTCGGGCGGGCAAGCCTGCGATGTATTTTCGGTGAGACGAGAATTATTCCTTTAACAAGAAATCCCCGCCATCCAATACCCCATCCAAGATCACCTTCACTGCATCAGCTTCCAGTAATTCATCCAACTCAAACGATTTCAAACGCGCTTGCGTTGTGCGAACGGACGGTTCGAGAAAATCTCCAAACAGCAACGACGTTCTGAACAATTGGTAATATAAAAACCGCCGCGCGTTTCGCTTGAACTCGGCGGGGACTGTGATCTCTTCCGCATCCAAAAATTCTTTCATCTTTCTTTTTACTTCGTCCACCGCCTGCGGGAAGAACACGGTGGGATATTGCGTGAACCTCGCCTTGCCCGCGCACAACACCGCCGCGCCCATGATGGATGCTTCGAGTCCGATCGTGGAGTTGTAAACCATCACGAACTTGGATTTCTGGATCAGTTCGTATGAACTCAACGTCTCGCGCGGAGCGACGAACACCACGTTCGGTTCACTTCGGACGTTGCGGCTGTCCACCCACCCTTCGACCGTCTCGCGGCTCGACTTTCGCACGCGCAATTCATCGGGGTGCGCGCGGATGACGAACAACGTGTCGCGATGTTCTTTGATGACTTCCAGAGTCATATCCAGCCAATCGAACATATCATCGAAAACAGTGTTCGCGTGCGGCTGGCTGGTGTCGAAAATGACATTCGTAAACACAGGGATGATCTGTTTGAACTGCGCAGCTTTTTGCAAGAACGATTCGTCGAGTCCCTTCATGTCTGCCCAAAACTTAATGCCCGCCATGCTGAAGTCGCCTTGAAAACGCTTTGCCAGATACGCGTCTAATTTCGCATTTTGCTCATCGTTCAACTCAAACTCGTCAGGGATGTGGATCGGGTACGCCGTCGCTTCGCCGTAGGTGAAAAATGCGGAAGCGGGTTGAAGTCCCACCTCGTGCGTGATGACGCGGATGCCGCGTTTTTGCGCCACGTAACGCGCCGTCGCTTCGGGGAAGAATTGTCCGTTGAACACGATCACCGCGCGCGGGTTTGTCTCATCCAGAAACTTCTCAAACTTCTGCGCCACATTCCACGCGGACAAAATATACTCGCGCAGTAAATAGCGCGTATTCTCGTCGTCGTTCAGATGATGGATTCGCAAAACCCAACGTAAAGCAGGAAGACACAACGCGCCGAGGGGGAGATTTTCAAAGTGGAAAGTAGAAAGTTCGGGGACGGAGAGTTGCGAGATACGAGTTACGAGTTGCGAGTTGCGCTCGAAACTAAACCATTCAACTTTTGACCTTTGACCTTCGACCTTCGACGGTAACCCCCCATACAACGCCCGCGATTGCGCCACACACGTCTTGCACGGCATTTCCTTGTATGGATCGTCTCGATTCGTTCCCAACACACACTTGCTCATACCGGAATTGCACGCAAAATACGCGACCGGGATTCCCTTCAACCGCAATGCCCACGAGGCGAGCAAATGAAATCCGCTGTTCCATGAGAGATCGTCAATGCCGGTGGAGGCTTTGAAGAAGACCACAGGCTGTCCCTGCGCGGGAGGCGAGTTACGAGAAACGAGATTCGCTGTGCGCGCGATCTTGAGGTTATTGAGGCGGCGGACAAGTCCGCGTTTGAGGCGTTGGGTGAGGAATTCGTTCATCTCCCACCACATGCCCGCACAGGGATGAATCCCTGTGCTACTCGTACCAAGCCGCCTAAAGGCGACTTGCCGACCCCAGTCCGCTTTAGCGGGCTTTGTAAATTAGCGCGGCGGTTTATCGCCGTGCGGGTAAAGCCATCACGACACATTGGCAATTTACCAATCATTCGTCTTTTCATACCCCAACCTCACGACTAAATCTCCTGCCACATCTTTGAATAACTTTTTATGTTCCTCGCTGAAAAACTCGCGCCAGCCGCCGGTCTTGCCCGAACGGAAGGTGTGACTCTTCCTCGGCTGGATCGCCTCCACCAAAACAGAAATTGCCTTCTCGCGCGGCGTAGGGATTTTGTAGCCGGTCTTTTCCACTTCTTCAAGCATGGAGTTGAGAGTCACGTCGCGGTTGTTGATTAAATCCTCAAAGCGGATGCACATCACACCGGGCGTGTTCAACCACTCGAACACGCCTGCGTATCTCTGCCTCACGCTGACCATTTTGAGTCCGTCGCGGTCAATACCGGTGATGGCGACCTTGAGCCGCTCGCCGAAATCGGGGAGTGAGTTGTAGAAATCGTGCATCCCGTGTTCTTCGTGCATGTCGGTGGCAAAGAAGACTTGCGAAACAAGCAAGTCGCGAGGATCGCGGTAAATGAAATAATTGACTCGATTCGCCCCGCACAAAAATTCAACATTTTCAGATAAAGCCTCAAGATATCCCCAGGCGATCACGCCAAGAGGCAAATTCTCTAATTCTCTCAATATCTCTTCTTTCGTCTTTCTTCTTCCCTCTATCGTGATCGTGCGAATCGGCTCCGCCTCCACATACTTGTACGGCATGATCCTTGTAAAGCCGTTGAGAATTTGCAACAGCAGGTGCGATCCGCTCTTGGGCTTGGAGTTGCCGAAGATGGGCGGCGCGTCGCCAAACGAAAACCGCTTCCATCGCAGGATGGATTGGGCGGTTTTACCGGCTGGTCGTAACGCGCGTCGGAGTTCTTGTGCAATACCCATAGGTAATTTGAACCGCGAAGGTCGCTAAGAGCGCAAAGAAAAATAAGGTTTTCTTAGCGACCTTCGCGTGCTTCGCGGTTAATGATCTTATTCGTTCACAACCCTTCTTAGTTTTTTCAACGAACCCATTTCGGAGTCATACACTTTCTTCACGCCGTCGCCGAGGGCGGCTTCGGTAGTGCGAATATACTTCACGAGTCGCTCAAAACCCGCAGGTTCAACAGAGGCGGCTTGGTCAGATCCCCACATAGCGCGGTCTAATGTGAGATGGCGCTCCACCATGCACGCGCCGAACGCGACGGCGATGGCTGTGGGGATGAGACCCACCTCGTGACCGGAATACCCGATTGGGATGTTCGGATATTTTGCTCGAAGTGTTTCGATCATCTTGAGATTCAACTCCTCCGGCTCGCACGGATACGTGCTGGTGCAGTGCATCATCACGAGGTCTGTTTCGCCCGCGATCTCGATCCCCTTTTGGATCTGCTCCATCGTGGACATGCCCGACGACAGAATCAAAGGCTTGCCGGTCGCTCGCGCTTTGCGAATCAGGTTGAAGTCAGTGAGCGAAGCGGAGGGGACTTTATACGCGGGCGTGTCGAACTTCTGCATAAAGTCCACCGACGGCTCGTCCCACACTGAAACCATCCAATCAATTTTCTTTGCGCGGCAATAGCGGTCTATCTCAGCGTATTGCTTTTCGTCGAACTCCACTTTATAGCGATATTCCAAATACGTGATGTAACCCCACGGCGTCTCGCGCATTTGATTTTTTTGTTCGGGCGGCGTGGCCACATCAGGCGCGCGTTTCTGGAATTTCACCGCGTCCGCGCCGGCGTGGACAGCGGCATCAATCATCTTCTTCGCGATGTCGAGGTCGCCGTTGTGGTTGATGCCGATCTCGGCGATGATATATGCGCGTTGAGCGTCGCCCACCGCGCGGTTCCCGATTTTTATTTTACGTGTCATTTTTTCTCCAAAGTTTATTGTGGCGGCGTGAGGTCCGTCACTTCGATAAAATCGAACGGAACATTCCAGCGGGAATAATAATGCAAATCGGGCAGAAGCGCATACTCCGTTTTGAAATATTGATTCAACACGACGCGAAACGAATTGACCGGCGAGATCGAGGGATACAACGACGCATAATTTCCATCGGGGAAATAATACGCGTTGAGGATCCCGAATCGCTCCGACGGGACGGTCTGCTCCAGCGACCCCCAGTGGAGATACGCCCCGGGCCCGTGATCGCCCTGAATGATGATGATCGGCGGCGTGTCCGATTGCGCAAGGATAGCGTCTATTGCTTGCAGCGCGAGGGTGTTCACGTATTGGATCTGCTTACGATAGCCGCCGATGTATCCGCCGCGCGAATGTTCCGAGATGTAGTAGTTCGCGTCGAACAAGGTGAACGGCTCATCGTGATTGACCACATTACCGTCTTTGTCGAACACAAACGGCGGATGCGGCGCGATGATGTGAGCGTAGACAAAATAATCGCCTTGCAACGATGATGCTTTACTCAGTTCATCGAACGTGGAGAGGATGTGCCGGCGGTGGGTTTCGTATGGCATCTCGACCAACACGCGATTGAACGCGGGGATATGATTCAACACGCGCGCCATGCTGTGGTCAATGATGATGCTTTCGAAGGCGGTGACTGGCTGTGTCAACGTAGTGTTTGAGTCTTCGTAATACACATCCGCCGTGGGAATGGTCGCTTTGTATTCGTTCTCGAACGAGATCGTTTCGTATCCATTCTGCGCCAGAACCGTGCGAACTTCGCTGTAATTGAGAATCTCGATCAGGTCGGCGCGATTGTCCGGCGTGTTACCGTTTACCTTCAAGTCTTGCAGGTAGTTCATGTTGAACGACGAGCTCAGCGACAGCATCGTTTGGATGTAATTGCTCGACGATTCGTCCGCCACATAGAATCCGCGCTCGCGCAGGGCGTTGATAAATTCCGAGTTGTCTAAGTTGTACAACTTCTGCAAAATATCCTGCCTGCCGTAGCCGTCGAGGATAATGTAATAAATATCCGGGCGCGGCGCGGATGATTCAACGTTCGTCACCGCCACGGAACGCGCGGAGGGGTTGAACGAGATTTCATTCTCGCGCACATGGTTCGCCACTTGAACGCCCGTGTTCACCAACAGCAGAACACTCAGCAAGTTGAAATACAGATTTACAACGACGAGATTCTTCACGCGCCTTTGTAATAGCCAGATCCAAATAAACATGATCAACGCGGCGGCAAGGAACACAACAAAATCGGAACGCGCGGGACCTAGCGTAAAAGTTTTGCCCACCCAACCCGTCACATCTCCGAAGAGAAAGAAAATAAAAATGAACGGCGCGGTGATCAGCGCGGACTTCAACGCGTCGCGCAAAAAAATATACAGCCCGCCGAAGACCAGCGAAACGAATGCCAACGATACCAGCAACACGCGAACGGTGTCCGCAAAAGACAATTCGTCGAAGTTGAGCAAATACAATTGCAGAATCGGCTGGACTGCGAACAAAAACGGCGCGAACAATCCCCGCTCAAAAATTGCAAAAAGTTTTTTCACGCCCGCGCCTTCAAGATCAGATCGCACAACTCGCGCACCGCGCCGTGACCGCCTGCCTTCGTCAGCACATGATCCGCCGCGCGTAACACTTCGGGATACGCGTCCGCGACCGCGACCGCCCAACCGGCAATCTCGAAACACGGGAGGTCGTTCCAATCATTGCCGATGAAGACGACCTCCTCCGCCTGGATATTTTTCTCGGCTAGGATTTCGCGCATCACGCGACCTTTGTCCTGTAACCCCACCCCGTGGACCGCCTCCACTCCCATCTTTTTCGCGCGCGCCGATACGACCGAGTTCACCTCCGACGAGAGGATCATCACGTCTATGCCGATCTCGCGCATCTGTTTGACTCTCATGCTGTCGGCGCGTGAAGCGACGACCGTTTCATGCCCATCTTGATCGGTCCACACGCGGTTGTCGGTGATGACACCGTCGAAGTCGCTGATGACGAGTTTGATGGTTGATGGCATCGGTCGGCGCGTTTTCCCCGGGGTGACCATATCCAACTCACCCGTCGAAACAAGATGCTCATAACGCGCCCAGTCTTGCAGGTTGTCAATGTCCACGGTGTAACGCGAGTCAATGACGATGGGATAGATCACGCCGCCGCTCATCGAGCCGCCTTTAGTAATGGTCTCCGCGCGGATCGCGTCAATGTGACCGGTCTGCCAGTAGATGGGAGGGAGAATCTGTCGCGGCGCGTTGTATGGCTCTTGAATACCCGGCACATCGAGCAAGTTTTTCATCGGGCCGTTCTCGCCGGAGATGCGCCACATCTTGTGCGGATTTTGCCCAGCGGATACGACGCCGCGCACGCTGTCGGCATCTTTGTGTTCGAGCAAAACACGAATCGCATCATCCACCAACCCACGCGGGCGGATGGGCGATGTTGGACGCAACTGCACAACAATTTCGGGGCGATAATTTTCATTTTCAGCCAGCCATTGTAACGCGTGTTCAAAGACCGGTAGATCGGTGGTGTTATCTTCGGCAAATTTGGCAGGACGCAAGAACGGAGTCTCCGCGCCAAACTCACGCGCTACCGATGCGATCTCTTCATCATCCGTCGAAACAATGACGCGCGTGACCAATTCCGATTGTTTCGCGGCGGCGATGCTCCACGCAATGAGCGGATAGCCCGCAAAGTTGCGGACGTTCTTGCGCGGGATGCCTTTCGAGCCTCCGCGCGCGGGGATGAGGGCGAGGGTGGGGGTCATGGGTTGTGTGAAGGGGAACCAAGGTGCACGGGTAAACAAGTAGACAAGTAAACAAGTAGACAAGTAAACAAGTAGACAAGTAGACAAGTAGACAAGTAAACACGATCACGCGTGTACACGCGTCTACCTGTATACCTGTTTCCGTGTTTACCTGTATACGTATTTACGTTCACCACGCCGTCCATCCCCCATCCACAACCACATTATTACCGGTCATGTACGAGGAAGCGTCCGAGGCGAGGAACAATAACGCGCCGTTCATTTCGTCTTTCTTTGCCATGCGTCCCAAAATCGTTTTCGCGGAATAGTTCTTTTCAAAATATTCTTCGTGGTCGTTGAAGATGCCGCCGGGCGTGAGCGCATTCACGCGAATCTCAGTCCCTGCATAATACGCGGCGAGATATTTGGTGAAGCCTAGCACACCGGCTTTGGTCACGGTGTAGTACACAGGTTTGTACGCTACGCGCTGACCATCTTTGACGTAAATTCGTTGGTCGGGTCCGTTGAGTCCGTAGGTGGAGCAGATGTTGATGATGCTTCCTTTCTTGCCCTGCGCGAGCATCGGCTTGACGCAGGCTTGAGTCATCAGGAACATGCCGGTCAAGTTGACGTTGAGCGCGGCAGACCAATCGGTGAGCGGATAATCCTCGAAGGAACCGGGCGTAACGCCTTTTTTCATCGCGTCGGCATCGAACTTCGGGTCGAGCGCGGCGCTGTTGACGAGGATGTCGAGTCGCCCAAATGTGGATAATACTTTGTCCACTGCGGCGTTCACTGAGTCGGGTTGGGTAATGTCGGCGGCGAGGGCGAGGGAGTTGAATCCGCTTTGGGTGAGTGAATCAGCCGTCCCTGCCGCGGAGCGTGAAGCGGCAGTTAAATCCAGCACGGCGACCGACGCGCCGGCTTCGGCAAGCGTCTTGCAAAATTCCCTGCCGAGCAATCCCGCGCCGCCGGTGACGATGGCAACGCGCCCGTTGAGTTTGAATTTATCTTGAATGGTCATGGTTACCTGACGGCGCAAAATGAATTTTGCGTTACGGTTGGTGTGTGTAGATCGAATCGCCTTGTGATTTGTGCGCGAGATTTAAACCTTCGGTCAGCGCGTCCACTTCGCCGGCGATGTTCGCGCCGTCGTCGAAGATGACAAGCACGGCGCGTCCCGCGTTGATCTCTGCCCGCATTCGCGCCACGCCGTCTTCAAAGCCCGGGATCGATTCGGCGCGCGCCGAATCGTAACCGCTGGGCAGAACGAGCGCGCCTCGACCCGTGTACAGATAGACCGCGCCGGGTTCGTTGGTAAAGATGGCGACATCGTCGGGCAGTTCGCGCAAAAAAGCCATCGCCTCCGAATCGTACCATTGGAACGACGCGAAACCCAGCCCGCTCTTTGCCCACGTGTTGACGGTGTTGACCTGTTTGAAAAAGGAACCGCCGAGCGCCGCAACCGCGATCAACGCCGCCAACGCAACATTTCGTTTGCGAAGCCAGATGAGGGCGCACACCAGCAGGATGAACAGGCAGACGAAGACCGGCGAAACGATTCTCAATTTGAATTTTGTCGCGGCGTCGAAGAGGGTCATGGATGCGACGGTGGAGGCGAGGTAGGTGAACAGGAACAGCCCGGTGATCAGCGGGATGATAAACCCGCTTCCCTCTCTCAGGGACGGTTGCTTCTGTTTCGTGAAAAATTTCCACGCTTCGAGCGCTGTCCATGCGAGCGCGCCGCCGAGGATGAGAACCGCAATCGTTTCGAACGCGCCGGGCGTTTTTGCCAGCGCTTTGAACCATCCCGTCACGGGGATGAAAAAATCGGCGAAGACGCGCAAGCCGGTATCGATGTTCTCTTGCGTCAGCGGATGCCATGCCAGCGAGCGATTGGTCGCGTTCCCGGCAACCCAATGGTTGCGCAACGCCCACACTGCGGCAAGGGGAATGAATCCCTCCAGGAACAGGATCATGCCGCCCAGGCGTTTCCTCCAACTGGTGTGGAGGACGATCAATGCGACGAGGAGCGCGGCGACAAGCGCCAGCCCGGAATATCGCGTGAGGTATGCCAGACCGGCGAATACACCGGAGGCAACCAGCCACGCCGCGCTTTCGTTCCGCCGTCGCCAGCGTTTGACTCGTCCCTCGATTTCGCTGGTTTTTTCCCCCGCGTAATAGAGCAGGCTTTCAAAAGACAGGTCGAACATCCATAGCGATACCAACGAGAAGAAAATGAATAAAGGCTCGCTCATCGCCACCGCGTGCGCCTGAAGCATTTCCCCGTTCAACACAAATAGCCCGGCGGCGATCAGCCCGGCGGTGAGCGAAGGCGTTGTGCGCCAGACGAGAATGCCGACCAGCCCGGCATTCAACCCGAACAACAGCGCGTTGAGGAAGCGCGCGCCGCGCAGAGGGTCGAGACCGAACCAGCCGAGAACCGTCAACGCGGAGGGAAAGCCGGGCGGGAAGTGCGTGACGTATCCGTTGGTTGCCAGCCACGCTTCGCGGTAACCATCTCCTGCCAACAAACTCCGCGCGCCGGCAATGTACGCGATGGAATCGTCGGATAAGCCCAGTCCCTCGGGCGTGGCTCGAAGCACGAGAAAGGTCCCGGCGATGACGATCAAAAACAGGCTGAAAAAAGAAGCGAGGCGGAGTGAGTCGCGAGGGGGCATACAAAAAAATACGCAGTACGGAATACGCAGTACGTATTGCGTATCACGTACTGCGTATTCCGTGTCGTTAGATGTGATTCAAATAGCCCTGATCTTCGAGGTACTTGACGATGATGCGGGCATTATCCTCGGGCGTGGCGCCGAAACCCTGGAGCGCAATCTCGGGTTTGATCGGCGGCTCGTACGGGTCGTCCACGCCGGTGAAGCCCATCGGCTTGCCGTCTGCCACTGCCTGGCGCGCCTTGGCGTACAAGCCTTTCACGTCGCGCTCTTCGCAGACTTCCACGGGAGTATCCATGAATATTTCGATGAAGTTTTCACCGACCATCTTGCGGGCTTCTTCGCGGGTGGCGCGGTAGGGACTGATGGCGGCGCAAATAACGATGCCGCCGGCGCGCGCGATCTCGCCGGCAACGAAGCCGATGCGCAGGATGTTGGTGTCGCGGTCTTCCTTGCTGAAGCCGAGTCCTTTGCTCAGGTGCGTGCGCACTACATCGCCGTCGAGGATGGCGGTCTCGCGTCCGCGTTCGAGCAACAGCGAAGTGAGAACCTGGGTCGTCGCGCTCTTGCCGGAGCCGCTCAAGCCGGTGAACCAGATTCCAAAACCCTGTTTGTGGCGCGGCGGGTAGGTCTCGCGCAGAATTTCAGCGGTCTCGGGGCGGGTGAACCAGGCCGGCAATAATTTGCCTTTTGCGAGATATTCCTCGCGCACTTGCGTGCCGGAGATGTTGGCGGTCTTGGCGCCCTTGGGCACATCCTTTTCTTCCACGTAGCGATCTTCATCGGGAAGATAGACCAGCATCTCGAACGGGACCATCTTGACGCCCAACTCGGATTCGTACTTCTTCATGTTCTCCTGCGCGTCATACGGACCGTAGAACGGTTTGCCCGTGGAATCATTTCCCGGCCCCGCATGGTCGCGCCCGACAACGAAATAGTTCGCGCCATGGTTGCGCCGGATGATGGCATGGAGCAGAACCTCTTTCGGTCCCGCCATTCGCATGGCTAACGGCAACAGGCTGAGCATGGTTCTGCTCTTATCGTAGTGATTATCCACCAGCGCCTTGTAGGTGCGAGTGCGCGAGTAGTGATCCACGTCGCCGGGCTTGGTCATGCCGACGGTGGGGTGAACCAATAAAGAGCCGTTGACCTGCGCCGCCGCGCGTTTGGTCAACTCTTCGTGGATGCGATGCAACGGGTTGCGGGTCTGGAAGGCGACCACGTTGTCTTGCCCCATTGCTTCGAGCCGTTCGCGCACTTGCGCCGGTGTGAGGCGCAGGTCTACAAAGTCATAATATTTTGGGAGGTTGACGACCTTCATGGGACCGGAGATGCAGACCTTGTTCCAACGTCCCATTTCAGAGACCATCGGGTGTTTGGTGTCGGTGGAACCATAGGCGAGCGCGGCTTCGGTCTGCGGATCCCAGTGGAAGACTTCGTCGAGCGTGATCACGGCGATCAGGTCGAAATTGGCGTTGCGAAGCGCAAGATCCTCGCCCACGGTTGGCAATTCCTTGGGATCAGCCGTCAACGTGATGGGGAGGGGCCACAAGGTCCCGTCGGCAAGACGCATCTCCTTGAGCACGCGATCATAGTCCGCTTTGCCCATGAAGGTGGTGAGCGGCGAAAATCCGCCGGTGGCGAGCAGTTCGAGGTCGCAAAGATTGCGCGTGGTGATCTTGATGGAAGGCAATTTCGCGGCGCGGGCGAGAAGTTCGTCGCGCTCTTTACCCTCCACAACAAGGTTCACCAGTTTTCCCCCATAGGGGCCTACGAGTTTAGCTTTAGACATTATTACTCCTTGATTTACACAGATTTCTCTGCTGGGTTTGCTATGCGAGGCGCAATTATATCCTAAAATTCAACGAATGAATTTTGAAATGGTTACACCTCATTCGAGGCAATACAGTGTATCGACGACTTCAGAAACCGCATCCGAAATTCCCTGCAACCCCCCAATATTTCGGCAGACTTGTACTGCAACATACGGCTCGCTGGAAATCAAAGGAGCCAATTCCACCAAGCGCTCAACATCGCCAGTTACAGCATAGGCTTGGATGAAGGGCATCCACTCGATGGCATCGGATGGGGCGAAGCCCATCGCCTGCGCTTCTTTTCCCAAGCCGAGGATTGATTCCCAATCCCCGCGTTGACGCGCCAGGTCGGCGGATTGGTAGAAAAAGCACCAGCCACGAGGCGGCTCGGGTCCGAAAACAAGTTGCGGCGGCGCGTGAGGCGCTTCATCCACGAGAATATGCTCGAGTTCGGAATAGGACCCGATCAAGCGAATCGAATCCGATTCAGCAGTGGAAAATTCAGGTTGAAGTCCATTGATCACATGCACACACGAATTGGGCGATGGTTGCGAGAGGATCAGGATGTTGCGATAATTTTTATACGTGATAACCCCACGGCGATTGTCATACTCCTGCCGTTCGCGGATAAGAACCTTTTGCACCGTATTTCGATTTAGCACCGCCGCATACAATGCGGGTTGCACCATCTCGTCGTTCTGGCTTTCGGGATAATACAAAAAATTTGCAGGACCCCAAACGAAATAATCCTCCTCGGTTGCCACCGAAGCGATGTTTGCGATCAAGGTAGTGTTTTGCTCGAACTGCGGCACACGCCATGCAACCTGCCACCAGAAATCGCGCGTCCGTTGAGTCTGGGTTGCGTATTGCAATCCATTTCCGTAGTGAGTCAATGCGGAGGCAAGGATGAAGAATGTCAGTATGCCCCAACGCGCTGATGGCTTGGATAACCCAGATAACCATGCGGCGATAAGGATCGCCGCGCCGAGCGAAGCCACAAGCGTATACCGTGAAAATGAAGGGAACGACACTTCGCGGTTTGCCAGCGTCACTGGCACAAGCCCAAATACCAGAGCCGCTAAACCAAGCCATACCATTTCGCGGCTCCAACTTGATGAATCGGTATTCGTCACGTTTTCTTGAGACTCCATTCGCCGTAGCGCAACAAGTGACAGCAATATCGAAATGATTCCGATTGCTAACCCAATCAAGCGATGTGTGTTGTCCCGAACCAAACCAATCTGTTGAAGCGGTGTCACCCAGGCGGCGATCATTGTTTCAAACATGTTCTGCGTTTGAGAAAATCCCCACCTGAATAAAGTCTGCGCTGGATAGAGAAATACATCGTTTAATTGCATTCCCGCGTCTGTGGCGCCGCGTTCATTCTCAAAAAAGAAGATTCGCCACGCAAGGAACAAAACAGGAATAAGCATCGCTGGCAACCCCTGCTGGAGAGCGCGAGCAATCCTTTGACGAGTTGATCCTGCCTCCCTTAATTTCAAAAGAAGCATACACGTCCAACGGATTGCCTCAAAGCCGATGTACCATTCGATCTGCGAAAGATAAAACAAGCCCAACAGAATCGAAGCGCCATGCAACAACCATTTGTGGTTGCGATGTTCAGTAGTCACTGCTTGCACCGTCAACGTAATAGACCAAACTGCAGAGGCAAGACCGGCAAGATAATATTGATAGGTAATCCCGTTCGGTTGTGAAAGAAATCCCGGATAGATCAGGTAAAGCAGGGCAGTTATAAAAGCAAACGAGCGCGCACGAGGCCACATCCTTACACAAAGAATCCACACACCCAACGCGCTTACCACGCGGAACATGAAAGCCGACAAATTGTAAAAAAGCGGATTTGACCCAAACAAAGCGTAAAGTGGACTCATCAAGAGCGCGCCTGCCGGGCGATCAATGCTGTAGATTTCACGGATCGCCTCTGCGCCCCGCGCGCCTGCCGCAAACATAATGTACCAATCGTCAAAATAATAGCCAAACTTAAAGACAAACGGCAGATAGACCAATGCCGCGATCACGGTCAGCAAGATGCCGACCAGCAATCCATCAGACAGCTTGTTAGCGCGAAGATTCAGATTCATTGATTTTATAATTTGATTCTCGACTCTGAATTGTTGGAAGCCTGAACAGCGCTTATCAGTCGTTGAACTTTGATCCCATCTTCAAGCGGACAAGACGACTCAACCTCGCCGCGCGCGACGGCGATGAAATGTCTCATCTCGTCCATGAACATGACGTTGCGTTCAAACTCAGGGGAAGGCGGATACACATCCCAAGCCTTTTCCCCCGCTTCGACTGCGCCTCTGTTATCACTTCGTCTCCGCTCAGCGCGATAGATCCGCGTCGCGCCATCGGACAGATTCCACTGTAACGAGCCTTTCGTGCCGATTACTTCAAAATAATGCGCGGGCGGTTGTTGGTTGTAATCGAGATGGATGCTCCCCAACGCGCCGTTCTCGAAACGCAGACCGATCTTCGCAGTGTCTTCTACATCCAATTCCAAGTCGCTGAGTTTGGCGGTGAACCCCCAAACGGATTCAACCCCTGCGGCCACCAGCCACGGAAGATAATCCAACGAATGACATTGAGTTATCACAACTCCCCCGCCCATATCCGCGCGCGCCGCGTAGCCTTGACGATAATCCTCCCACGGATGCCACGCGGGGAGATATTCTCCGAAATGCACATGTGCCGAGATCACGCGCCCGATCTCGTCATCGGAGATCAATTGTTTTGCCTTCATCAACCCCGGATGAAAACGGAATTGGAATCCAACGACAACGCGTCCGCCACCTTTTTCGAGCGCGGATTCGAGTTCGTCAATCCGATCCATGGAATGCGAGAGCGGCTTTTCCAGCAACAACGAGCATCCCGCTTGCGCGGCGGGGATGGCAACATCGAGATGCAATGAAGTTGGATTCGAAACGATCACCGCATCGGGTTTATGTTTTTCAAGCGCAACTTGCAGATCAGTTTCTTGAGGGAACCCTGCAAGGTCTTCCTCGGGCATGGTTGCCTTGCGTGTGCGATATAAAACAATATCCTTCTCACCCAACGCGATCAGATTCCGCATGTGGCGGCGACCGATGGAACCGAGACCTGCGATGAGGAATTTCATAAGGCTTCTCTACACATGTCATTGCGAGCGCAAGTTGCGAAGCAATCTTTTCGATGGTGAGGAGATTGCTTCGTCGCAACAAACGCTCCTCGCAACGACATGATTACCAACCCAAATCCTTTTCATACTTCCACTTCACCAACATCTCGCCCGAGACCTCTTTGAACACGGATTTATCTTTCGCAGAAAATAATCTCTGCCAGTTGCCAGCCTGTCCTTTTGGGAGGAAGGACGCGATGCCCTCATCCCGTTTTGCCTGCCACTCCTCATCGGGGTTGGATGTCATTTCGGCTTGAATCTTCTTTTCGAGCGATTTGTTGATCGTCTTCACGCCGAGAAATTTCCACAGGCGAGACATTTCCCTAAACGGATGTTTCAGCAAATCTTCGTAACGCAGGCTGAAATAGTTTTTGCTGTAAAGTTTTTGCGCTTCGTCGTCGGTCTCTTGCAGATTCGTCACCCAGCCCTGCGCCACGCGGCGGATGAACGACTCGGTGAAGATCGAACGGCGTCCGTCACTGAAGGATGCCGAATCAGATCGCAGGTCCGCAATGATGCGTTTGTCTTCCGCGGATAAAAATTTGGACTCCTCCACGAAGTTCCGAAAGCGTTCCGAGATCAGCACATCGCGTCCATCGCGGACGATGTAGACAAGTTTCGCGTCGGGGTAGATTGCGTGCATGTCGCGGACGGCTTGACCATGAATCGTGGACGAGGGACTCTTGTCGCCAACGATTCGTTTGCCTTCGCGCGCCGCGTCGCGTTCCATGATGAAATCGGCGGTAGCGCGCAGAACGAGCGGAGAGAGATCGCGTCCCTGATTCCAACGATTGGACTTGCGCGTGAGCCACTCCTCCATTTCAGGCGAATCAACCAGCGATTTCAACAACGGCTTGCGCGTGAAGAAGTGCGCCTGATAATTGCAATGGACTTCCGAGTGCAAACGCGCGAGACGCATGAGAAGTGTGGTGCCAGAACGCGCATGACCGAGGATGAAAAATTTTTCGCGCGGGAAGAATTGTTTGACTTCATTCACTTCCTCGCGCGTGATGGCAGGAATTGAGTTGCGATTCTTCTTTTTCGGTTCGCCTTTGATCAAAATACGCGCGGCGGATTTGATACGGGAAAACATTTTTATCTTTTCCAATTCAACATCACCAACCCTGCAAGGCAAACCAAAATCCCAGCGATGTTGACCCACGAGATATTATCCTTGAACAGCAGAATCGCCACAGGGACAAGGATCAGCGAGGCAATAACATTCGTCAACACGGCGGCGATGCCGAGATTCCAGCCTGAACGATAGACGAGCAGAAAGCCGAATTCAATTCCGACCACCGCAATGGCAAGCCCAATGCTCGCCCAGTTGAGTTTTTTCAGTTCAACTGCAATGCCTTCTGTGGCGGGAAAGAAAAAGAAGCCGAACAACGTGACGATAAACGCAACGGCGTACGTCACCAATAACGAGACCGTGAAATTCACATTCGACGGCGTGCTCTTCGCTACAAAATGGTAGAGCGCGCTGGAACAAATAGCAAGCGTGATGGAAAAATAGAATAGGAACATAGGTTTATTCATGATTCTCTACCATACGGGAGAGATTTGTTTACCGCTAAGAACGCTAAGGGCGCTAAGTTAAAAAGGTTTTCTTTGCGTTCTTTGCGGGCTTCGCGGTTCAAATGTACCGTAGTGAGATTCACCCCTCAAACTTCCTCACCCCGCTCACATCAGCAAACAACGCCAGTTCGCGGATCGACTTTTTCTTCACAGGATGCACAAGATCGGAGGCGATGTCCATCAGCGGGACGAGCACAAATGCGCGTTCGTGCAGGTGCGCGTGCGGAATGTTCAAGGCAGGGGAGTACATCACAAGATCGTCGTAAAACAAAATGTCAATGTCAATCAGGCGCGGACCGTTCTGGAACGATTCTTTCCTTCCCAACGCGACCTCCAGCCGCTTGAGATGTTTGAGCAACGGCTCAGGCTTGAGATACGTTTCGACGCGCACGGCTTGATTGAGAAATTTTTCCTGTTCTGCGAATCCCCACGGGTCGGTTTCATACACCGCTGATTTCGCTTTCACTTCCATTTGCGGCGCAAGCGAAGCGATCGCCTCTTTCAAATTCGCGGCGCGGTTGCCCATGTTCGAGCCAAGCGCGAGATATACAACATGTTCTTCCATAATTCACCTTGTATTTCTTCACCGTACACAAGAAGACTTTACCGCTAAGCACGCTAAGGTCGCCAAGTTAAAAAGGTTTTTCTTTGCGTTCTTTGCGAGCTTCGCGGTTCAAATGTACGTCAGAGAACCTCATATCGAATGTTCGTCGTAATGCCCGACCACGTCGTCGTTGAGCCAGCCCTCGATGTCCGCGTTCTTGAATGCATCGTCGGGCAGGTTCGCGGTCAGGTCGAGCATGGCGAGGCGCACCGACTCGAAGTGCTTGAACAGGTCGGCGTCAGACCATGAAGCGTATTTTTTTGTCAACTCTAAATTGAACGCATCAGTGTCACGGGTCGTCCATGCAAAATTTGGCGCGTTCAGAATCCCTGTAATGATGCGCGCGCCCTCCTCCCACCAGCCGATGATATGCGCGACCAAATCGTGAAAATTTTCAAATCCCTGTTTCGATAAAAATTCTTTTTTCTTTTCGTCGTCTAGACCCTTGAAACTTTCGATATATTCCGCCCATTCGTTTTGCAACAAGTCCAGCGTGAGGAAGCGACTCAAGACGACGAGATGCTCGCGCGCGTGATGGATAAAGATGCCGTCCACCCATGACCTGACTCGTCGATTCTCAAACACCGCTTCATTCATGCGCTTGATGTCTGCTTCCGTTTCCTGACGCGTCTTCTCGAAATGAGCCGCGAACTCGGCTTCGTCCCAACTTTTGTATTTCGCTACCGCCTCCGCATTGAAGGCGTCGTAATCGTATTTCTTCCGCTCGAATTCGCGCTCCTCCGCAATCGCGCGGATGGGAATCATCCCCTCCTCCCACCACGCGAGGATGTGCGCCAGCATATCGCGGAACGATTCAAACCCGACAGTTTTGAGCCGCGCCTCTTGTTCGTCTTTCGGCAGACGATTGAATCGCTCGACGTATGTTCCCCATTCGAGATTAATGTAATCCAATGTGCGTTGTTTGGTGATGGGCATGAAAGTTCTCCGATGGCGTTCGTACCGCAAAGTTCACTTTGCGATTGTGAAACGCAAGATAAATCTTGCGCTACGGTTCGTCACTTATTTTACCCTCGAACCGCGCTCACAAAATCCGCGAACAGACCATACGCCGTCTCTTCGGGTCCGCCCTTCATGCCTTCGCGCTCCGAAACGATCACCGAATAATTGGGCAACACGTCCGTGCTGAACGTCAGCCCCGACGACGATCCCATCATGCCATACAGCGGCGAGGATGAATCAACCAACTCAGGCGACACTTTCGCTTTGATTCTCTCCCCTTCGCGTTCAGCGGATGCGACCAACTTCCAACGCTTCTTCTCCGCTTTTGCCTGCTTCACCATCTCAGCCGTGATCTCACGGATGCCTTTGCGCTCCACCTCCTGCGGCTTAAGCGGAGAGTCCATCAGCACCGTTGCCAGCGCGGACACTTTGATCGCCGCGTCCCAGCCGTCCACATCGCCCGAGGGGTCAGTCTCCGCGATGCCGATGCTCTGACAATATTTCACCGCGTCGTCAAACGACTCGCCGTCTTCCATGCGCGAGAGGATCAAATTCGTCGTCGCGTTGATGATTCCTTTGAATGAAATCAATTCTGCCAATGGCATGGCTTCACGAAATGTAGAAAAGACGGGCGAGCCTCCCAACACCGTAGACTCAAACCGAAACTTTTTATTTTTCGACTTCGCCAGCGCGGTCAATTCCTGATACGCGTGAACGACGGTCCCTTTGTTGGCGGTGATGGCGTGCATGTTCGCATTCAACGCCGCGCGGACATGGTCAATGGCGGGTTGACCTGTTTCGTAATTGACGGGAGAGTTTTCGAACATGACGTTTGCTTGGGAGTGTTGAATAACATCAAGAGAATTAGAGATTAGAGAATTGGAGAATTGGGCGATAGAGTTTCCACTTTCCACCTTCTCCAACGCTTGCCCAACATCAATCCCATCAGGATTCACGGCAAAGCCATGTCGTCCTGTCGCGATGCCAGTTATTGAATACGTGATGTCATATTTCGATTTCAACGCGTCGCGTTTGCGTTCGAGCAATCGAACCAATGAACGCGCGACGTTTCCAAATCCGATGAAGCAAAGTTTGTGGTGCATGGTGAAGACTCCTGTTGATGTTCTACGCAATACGAAGTACGGAGTAGGCTTACTGCGTATTGCGTACTTCGTGTTACGTGTCTACGTGTTTACGTGTCTACTTGTTTACCTGTTTACTTGTGTACGTGTTTCCGCCCTCACAACGGCGGCCACGGCATGGCGCGGCGGTCACGAGGCTGGCGGGGGAAGATTCCGCGTTGGAGGATCAAATCCGCGCGGGCGCAGAGGGCGGAGATTTCGCTGGGGCTGAGATAAGGTTCAAGTTGGCGAGGCAGGTTGACGTCGAGAGAGCCTGCGCTGAGTGAAATCGAAGTGAGGCGGGCGAGTAAGTCATCCGAAATTTTTTGCCCACCGAAATCCCATAACACGGTGCGAAGTTTATCGTCTTCATGAAAACAAATGCCGTGATCTATCGCGTAGAGTTTGCGCGTTTCATTTTCAAAGAACACGTGACCGCCTTTGCGATCCGCATTGTTGACGAGCAGATCGAACAACACGACGGGCTTGAGGAGGCGCTTGTCGTCGTCCGAAAAAGTGAAGTAGTGATATTCGGGATCGTACTCGATGAACTGCTGGATCGAACCCGCGCCGTAGGGACCGTCTTCGCGCAAGGTTGTGAACGGGACGATGTGAAAGCCGAGCGACTCGCTCACGAGATACGCCGCCACTTCGCGTTGCGCCAGCGATTGTTCGGGGAAATCCCACAACGGTTGCTCGCCGCGACTCGGTTTGTAAACGGCGGGATAGGTTTTATCTTCGTGCGTGACTTCGACAAGAAACGTATAATTCGAGCCGAGCATGAACTGACCTTTGAGTTCAAGGTCGCCGTGTTGGAGGGCAGATACTAATTGTGTTTGATCGGGATTGGTCATCGGTTGGTCGAAGGTCAAAAGTCGAATGTCATGTGTTGACCTTTGACTTTCGACTTTTGACTTTAATGAAAATGCCCGTTCTTCTTGGGACAAAAATGCCCCTCGGGTTCTTCGGGCTGACCACACTGCGGACAGATTGGGCGTCCGCGCGTGATGACTTCCATGCCCCAGCGCGAGAGCATCCGCACTTGGGTGCGCGTTGCCCAAAAGCGGACAACTGCCGCAGTTTCGGGATCGTCCTCTTCGGTGAGGATCTCTTTTGCGAACAACACAACGAGGTCGCGGTCTTTGTCGTAGCCGAGTCCGATTTCACCGACGCGGAAGAGCGGGTCAACGGGCGGGTTGATGCGCATCACTTCTTCCACGTAATCGCCCGAGGCTTCGGAGAGGTTCGGGTTCTGTTCGTTGATCTGCGCGAAAAATTGTTCGACGCCGATGGCGAGCGAATGTAACTGCGCCTTCTCGATGATGATCGTGATCGTGCGCTGGTCTTGATAGGCTTGAATATAAAACACTCGCTGACCTGGCTTGCCAATCGCGTCAGCGGTGATGTGATCGCACGGGTCAACGTCAATTTCAAATCGGGGCATGAGGGGAGTATACCATTTAGCCACAGAGACCACAGAGAACATTGAGATTTTTCTCAGCGAACTCTGTGGTCTCTGTGGCAAAGAACGAGTTTATAATTCGTTCATCCAGCAAAAGGAGCCGCCATGTACGATAAAAAGAAACTCGATGAATTGAAGGATCAACTCGAAACATGGGAGGAAACTTCGTTGAGCAAGGCGCTCGCGTCCCTGCCTGAGCGCATGGACGAATTCATCACGACCTCCTCCGAGCCCATTAACCGACTCTACACCCCGCTCGATGTGGCGGATGCGGACTACGCTTCTTCTCTCGGACTTCCGGGTGAGTACCCCTACACGCGCGGAGTCCACCCGACGCTTCATCGCTCCAAACTGTGGACGATGCGCATGTTCGCAGGCTTCGGCACCGCCGAGGAAACGAACGCGCGTTTCAAATATTTACTGGAGCAGGGACAAACTGGTTTGTCCGTCGCGTTCGATCTGGCGACTCTGATGGGCTACGACACCGACCAACCTGAAGCATTGGGCGAGTTCGGCAAGTGCGGCGTAGCGGTCTCTTCATTACAAGATATGGAAATCCTGTTCGAGGGCATCCCGTTCGAGAAAGTGTCCACGAGCATGACGATCAACTCGCCTGCCGCGATCACGTGGGCGATGTATCTCGCCGCGGCAGAGAATCGCGGCGTGAGGCTCGATCAACTGCGCGGCACGATCCAGAACGACATTCTCAAAGAGTTCATCGCGCAAAAGGAATTCATCTTCCCGCCCGAACCCTCGATGCGGCTGGTTGTGGACACGATGGAATACGGCTCGCAAAAAGTCCCGCAGTGGAACACGATCTCGATCAGCGGATATCACATCCGTGAAGCGGGTTCGACAGCGGCGCAGGAATTAGCATTCACATTAGGCGACGGACTTGAATACGTGCGTTGGGGTATCGCGCGCGGCATGGATGTGGACGAGTTTGCGCCGCGTCTGTCGTTCTTCTTCAACGCGCACAACGACTTCTTCGAAGAGATCGCAAAGTACCGCGCGGCACGTCGCATTTGGGCGCGTGAGATGCGCGAAACGTTTGGGGCGAAGAATCCGCGCTCGTGGCTGTGCCGCTTCCACACGCAGACGGCGGGAGTTTCATTGACTGCACAGCAACCTGAAAACAATGTTGTGCGTGTTGCTATTCAAGCACTTGCCGCCGTATTGGGCGGAACACAATCGCTTCACACAAACTCATTAGATGAAGCATTAGCCCTCCCCTCCGAACATGCGGTGACGATTGCCCTCCGCACACAACAGATCATCGCGGAAGAATCGGGCGTGACGAATACGGTGGATCCGCTGGGGGGTAGTTTCTTCGTCGAAGCCATGACAGACCGAATGGAGAAAGAAGCGTACGACTATTTCCGTCGAGTCGAAGAGCTGGGCGGAGTCATCCCCGCCATCGAAAAGGGATTCTTCCAAAGCGAAATCTCCGACGCGGCGTATCGTTATCAACGCGAGATCGATCGCGGCATCCGAAAAATTGTCGGCGTGAACGCGTATGCCGAAAAGAAACCGCTGACGATTCCGATTCTGGAGATGGATCCGCAGGGGTATCAGCGACAAGTCAAACGTCTCGAAGACCTGCGCAAGACCCGCGACAACGGCAGAGTTGGGCAAACATTGGATCGTTTGCGAATCGCGTTGGAGGGAACTGAAAACACCATGCCGCACATCATGGAAGCCGTCCACGCGTACGCGACGTTGGGTGAGATCATTCAGGTAATGAAGGAAACGTTCGGCGTGTACGAAGAGCCGACGATGATCTAAATTTTCAACGCAATATCCAAGCCGCCGCGAATGACGGTTTGAGTCTATGAACGAGGAGAACAGGAAAGATGAGCACAGGCAGGAAAGGGGTAATTGGAATTTTGACAGGCGGGGGCGATGTGCCGGGGTTAAACCCGGCGATCCGCGCGGTGACCATCCGCGCGTTGCGCGAGGGCTACAAGGTCATCGGTATCCGACGTGGTTGGGCTGGGATGGTGGATATTGTCCGCGATTCGCAGGCAGATAACAGCAATAATTTTCAAGTGCTGACCGAGGATATCGTCAACAAAGCCGGGCGCACCGGCGGCACGTTCCTCCACACGTCGCGGACGAATCCGTCACGGGTCCGCAATGACCGGCTTCCACTCCACTTGCGCGATCAGTACGCGGACGATGTCAACGATGTGACGCCGGAGGTGTTGAAGAACATCGATTTTCTGGGGTTGGATTATTTGATCCCCATCGGAGGCGACGATACGTTGAGTTATGCCGTTCGCATGTATAAGGAAGGGATGAAGATCGTTGCCATCCCGAAGACGATGGATAACGATGTGCCCGGCACAGATTACTGCATCGGGTTCAGCACCTGTGTGACTCGCACCATCGAACTTGCGAATCGTTTGCGGACTGTGGCTGGCTCGCACGAACGTTTATTGGTACTCGAGGTCTTTGGGCGCTACGCCGGCTTTACGGCGATGCTCCCGACCATGGCGGGCGCGTCTCATCGTTGTGTGATCCCCGAGCACAAGTTCAACATCGAGCGCCTCGCCGAGATGATGATGTACGACCGCAGTTACAACCCGAGTCATTATTCGGTGGTGCTGGTTTCAGAAGGCGCCACCTTCGACGGCGGGGAAATGGTCTTTTCCGACCGCACCACCGATGAGTACGGTCACATGAAGTTGGGCGGCATCGGCGATATGGTCTCCGCGCAATTGAGGGAATTGACCGCCAGCCTCAACAACGGACGCATGGTGGATACTGTCACCCAGAAGCTTGGCTATCTGACGCGCTGTGGCGACCCGGACGCGATCGATTCCATCGTGCCAATGGCATACGGCAACCTGGCGCTTGATCTCGTCCTGAAAAATATGCACGGACGTCTGGTGGTGCTCAAGAATGGGCGCTACGACAACATCCCCGTGGATATTGTCACCAGCACGAAAAAGACTGTCAACGTGGAGCGGTTCTACAATGTGGACCGGCTCCGTCCGAAGTTTGAAAGTTTCGAGATGACCCCGCTGTTCATCATGACCAGCGACGCGATATGATAACAAAAGAGACCTCCGATATTTTCGGAGGTCTCTTGTTTTGTGTTTCTGTTTTAACGTGAATAATGGATAATAATTTCATGTCATGCTGAGGGGCGATCTTTGCCCCGAAGCATCTCGGAAAGGCTCATCCGAGACCCTTCGATCGCGAAAAACACGCTCCCTCAGGGTGACATGGTGGCGCGTTTGGCTTATCCATTACTGACGTTGTTTTAGGGTAACGAGAGTGTTGCGTAAAAAGAGAAGTGGAACGTATCGCTGGTGTAGGAGGTTGAGTACGTTGACGGCATGGCGCCGAAGGTATAACTGTAATGCCGCCCAGATCCGGACTGTCCCAACCTGCCAGCCAGCGTGTTGTTTTGCGGAAGGAAAACGAGCCAGTACGTGCCCGGCGATAATGTGACCGGGGTCGTCACGGCTTGCGTGTTCCAACCTGCCACCGGGGTGAAGGCGGCGGTCTGCGCCATCAACGTGCCAGGCGCGCTTCCGGAGTTGGTATAAATTCCCAAGCGGAGTTGCCCGCCGGTTGTTGAGACGTAATAACTCAAACTCTGGATGGTGGCGCTTTGCGAGAGCGTCACCTGTTGCGCGATCAGCCGGTTGCCCATGCCGGAGTAATTCATGCTCAACACGCTGGTCTCGCCGAGGGTGATCGTGCTCGAAGACGGCGTGAATGTTCGAGTTGGCGTGCGCGATGCGGTTGGCGTGAAAGTATTCGTCGGGACTGTTGTGGGCGTCCGCGTGTTAGTGGCAGTCGGCGCGACGGGGGTGTTCGTTGGCGTCGCTGTGTGCGTGGACGAGTTGGTAGGTAACGGCGTATTGGTGATGGTCGCGGTCAACGTGCTTGTGTTGGTCGGCACGATGGGAGTATTTGTCAACGTCGGTGTGTGGGTGGGTGAGTTCGTGGGCAGTGGTGTAATGGAGGGTGTGTTGGATGCTACCGCGCCTGTTGAAAATGTCGCATAGAATGAAAATGTGAAGGCGCTGTTGGTTGGCGAAGTGGAATATGTTGCAGGCATCGCGCCGAACGTGTACGAGTAATAGCGTCCCGCGCCGGATGGATTGACTCGCCCCGCCAGCGTGTTATTTTGCGGCAGGAAGGCAAGCCAATAGGTTCCGGCGGTAAGTTGAGTGGGCGTGACTACCGCCTGGGTGTTCCACCCCGTGGCCGGGGTGAACGCTGAGGTTTGCGCCATGAGATTCCCCGGTCCGCTGGCGACGTTGCTGTAAATACCAAGACGCATCTGCCCGCCGGCGGTGGAAACGTAATAACTCAAACTTTGAATGGTGGCGGTTTGAGACAGTGTGACTTGTTGCGCGAGCAATTGATTGCCCAGCCCGGAATATGTATTTCCGAGAACCGTTGTCTCACCGATGTTAAATGTTCCGGAAGACGAGGTTGGGGTAAACGTGAAAGTTGGTGTGAAGGTGCGAGACGGGGTCGGGGAGAATAACCCGGTCGCGGTCGGCGTGCGGGTGAGTGTGGCAGTGGGGCTTGGACCAGCTGTCGCGGTCGGTTGATTCGCGCAGGCGGGAGGCGGGTTGCCGGGGACCACAGTCCCGTTCACAATGGATAACAGTTCGGCGTCGGTCAGGCGGGGAATTCCCAAAAAGTCTGCCGCGATCGCGTTCGCCAGCACGCCGTTTGCCATCGTGCCCAAGTGACCGTCTGCCACGCGGATGTTGTGATATTCGTTCCCCCACGTATACGCGATCATCTGTCCGCCGAAATTATAGGATTGCCCGTTGTCGAGGGAGCGACACGCCAGCCCGCTGTGATAGCCTGCCCATGAAGCGAAGGCTGTGCCTTTTTCGGTGGCGATATCTTGCAAGCCGGCGTTGTATTGGTTTACATACGTCCGGGTAGGCTCGTTCCAATTATCCTGCGAGATGTCGACGATCAGAATATTGCCGGGCGCAATACCGGCGTCGATCATGCGCTGGATATTGGTCTCGTAGGTGGCAAGCAAGGCTTGGACGTCCGGCGTGCTACCAACCACGTAAATATCGTTCGAGCCGATCATGCTGATCACCCTGCCGATATTCCCGTTGTTGAAATCATCCAAAATGTCGTCTGTCTGGGAGGTCATGTTGAGGCGCACGGTTTCACCGCTCCAGGCATTGTTGTACGGCTGACAGGGCATCCCGCCGAAGTTGACGCCGCGAACGACCTCGAGCACCTCCGTCCACGTATAGGCGGTTGCGCCTCCGCGATCGATGCACTGATAGGGCTGGGTGGCGCTGTCGCCGATCACTCCCACGCCCGTGGGGATGGCAGATACGGCGGAGGGTTTTGAAACCATGACCAGCGTTAAAACCAACAGGGAAATAAATAATTTTTTCAACATGGGCTTTCCTCAGAATAATAGGATGATTGGGTTGCGCGCGCAATAACCGCGATGTACTTTGCTCCTCAAAGTAAACCCATGACGATGGAAGGATTATAAAGTAACAAGGAAAGCCCGAACCCAGCGGAAGGTTACACCCCCAACTTAACGCCGACCACCGCGTTAGAAAAGCGGATTAAGAAATAGTGGTAGTGGCGCGAATAACTGATAAGAATATCGTAGTGACGACTTTAGTCGTCTTTTCTCGGCACAGAAACGACTGAAGTCGCTACTACAAAATCCATCATGTATTTCAATTCATTACCGAAATAGTATCTCCCTCGTCTCGCTTGATTTGGAAGGAGTCGAAATCACGCGCCACCGATGTGTTGGGGAAGATTTCCTGCGCTTCCTTTAGAACATCTTTTTCACGGTACCGCCGCGAGATGTGGGTCAGGATCAATTTTTTGACCCCCGCCTGCTTCGCCAGCGCCGCGCCTTGTTTCGCGGTGAGGTGATGGAACTGCTTTGCCATATCGGTTTCTTCATCCAGATAGGTGGATTCGATCACCAGCGCGTCCGCGTCCTTGCAGACTTCGAGGAGGTTATCCGTTCGCCCCGCGTCGCCGACGATAACAAGTTTGATTCCCCGCTGGAGCGGACCCAGCACATCGTCTGGACTGACGCGTCTTCCATCGGGCAGGCTGATCTGCTTCCCTGCGATCAGTTCCCGCCGTTCGGGACCAAACGGCACGCCGAGTTCGGTCGCCTTCTCGTTCAGGAAGGGACGACGCGCCTTGCCCTCGAAAACATAGCCGAGACAATCCGGTCCGCGGTGGGTGACAGGGAAGGCGGTGATGGTGAAATCATCCGTTTCGAAGAATGTGCCGGGTTTGATCTCATTCAAATGAAGCGGCATCGGCGGTTGGTTGCCGCGCAGGACGACATCGTACAGAAGAGCGCGCACACGCTCGAGCGTGGAACGCCCGCCGTAAATTTCGAGTTGGTCGATCGCCTCCCAGCGTAGGAATGTGCTGAGCAAACCGCCCAAGCCGAGGATGTGATCGAGATGCCCGTGTGTGAGCAAAATACGCGAGAGGTTTTTGAACCCAAGCCCCGATTGCAAAATCTGGCGCTGTGTGCCCTCGCCGCAATCGACGAGGAAGCGGTATTCATCGTGCTTCACCACCTGCGCCGAAAGCCCGCGCCTGGCAGACGGGGCAGAGGCGGATGTGCCGAGAAAAAGAATTTCAAACAAATTGAGTCCTTATAAATTTGCCACAGAGATCGCAGAGACTCTGAGAAGGAAAAAAACTCAATCTCTCTGTGAACTCTGTGGCTGATATTTTTATTTCAACTGTTTCGTAATTGTACCCCAAAAGAAAAACAGACCATTTGTGCTATACTACAAAAATGCCTCTCAAGATTCCGTTCATTTCGCCGAAATCAAACGCGAAGCCAAAAGGCAAGACGGTGCAACCCTCGCGCGGGAAGGGCAAGCCGAAGTATGCGCCGCAAAAAGGGAGAACGCCACCCATCTCGCCTCCCACGCAACCGATGCCGGTCTCGTGGTGGGATTCTCTATCTGCCGAACGCAAACTCGATGTGCTCGGCGTGATCATGGCGGTGACCGGGCTTCTGATTGGTCTGCTCCTCTTCTACTCGCAACGCAGTGTGGTGACCGGAAGTGTCACGATCCTGCTCAGCCAGATGCTGGGCTGGGGCGTGTATGTTTTGCCGGCGGGGTTGGTCATCATGGGCGTGTGGCTGATCGCGCGGCGCATCGAGAAACTGCCGCCGCTTTCGTTGGAACGCGCCTTCGGGCTTGTCCTCTTTTTCTTTTGGTTATTGGCGGCGATGCACTCCATCGTTGCGCCGGTGGAATTGGCAGAGGAAGCCGCGCTGGATGGCTGGGGCGGGGGCTACATCGGCAGTCTGTTCGAGCGGTTGTTGTTCAATAGTCTCGGCACGGCGGGCGCGATCATCGCGTTGCTGGCGTGGTTGCTGGTGACGGTTACGATGATCTTCGATATTTCGGTGGAGGATCTGTTCCGTTGGGTCGCTCCGCTCGTTGGCAAGATCCGCTCGCGATGGGCGAAGCAGGCATCCCCGGCGGGTGAAGCGTTTTTGCCCGAAGGACTCGAATCCGAATCGAACGGATTCACGCCTCTGCATCGCCCCGAGTCGCCTGCCGTGAAAGCGGAAGTGGGCAAGCCGGTGACGACGGTCAGACCGGCGGAAGCGGTCATCCAGTGGAAATTGCCGGATGTGAAAACCATTTTGGATTCAGGTTCGGCGCCGGAAGTCAATGAAGAATTCATTCAGGGGCGTTCGCGCCTGATTCAGGAAACGCTCGCCTCGTTTGGCGCGCCGGTGCAGGTGGTGGAGATCAACCGCGGACCGACCATCACGCAGTTCGGCGTGGAGCCGCTGTTCGTGGAGACGCGCAATGGGCGCATCAAAGTGCGCGTGAGCAAGATCGCTTCGCTCGCCGATGATCTCGCGCTCGCGCTTGCCGCGCCGCGCATCCGCATTCAGGCGCCGGTGCCGGGTCACAGTTATGTGGGTATCGAAGTTCCGAACGAAGAAATGACTCTTGTGGCATTGCGCGACCTGATCGAAAGCGAAAGTTTTCAGAGGAATAAGAATGCGTTACGCTTTGCGCTTGGGCGCGACGTGACCGGCAATGCCATCAATACCACGCTCGAGAACATGCCGCACATGCTCATTGCCGGCACGACCGGTTCCGGTAAATCGGTTTGCGTGAACGCGATCCTCACTTGTTTTTTACTGCACAACACGCCGGATGACCTGCGCCTGATCCTCGTAGATCCCAAGCGCGTGGAGTTGACCGGCTACAACGGCGTGCCGCATTTGCTCGCGCCCGTGGTGGTGGAGATCGACCGCGTGATCGGCGCCTTGCAATGGATGACGCGCGAAATGGACAAGCGCTATCACATGTTCGCGCAGGTCGGCTCGCGCAACATCGCCGATTACAACGCCAAAATGAAAGCGCAGGGCGGCAAGACGCTTCCGTTCCTTGTGATCGTGATCGACGAACTGGCAGACTTGATGATGATCGCCCCCGGCGAAACCGAGCAGACCATCACGCGTCTCGCGCAATTGGCGCGCGCTACCGGCATCCACATGATTCTCGCCACCCAGCGTCCCTCGGTGGATGTGGTGACGGGGCTCATCAAAGCCAACTTCCCGGCGCGGGTCGCCTTTGCGGTTGCGTCGAACACCGACAGCCGCGTGATCCTCGACCAGCCCGGCGCTGAACGCCTGCTCGGGCGCGGCGACATGCTCTTCCAGGCGCCGGATGCGCCGGCGGCGGCTCGTTTGCAGGGCGTGTTCGTTTCAGACCATGAGATTCAAAACCTGGTGGAGTTCTGGCGCGATCAGGCTGGCGCCGCCAACCCGTACGCCGCCGCGTCTCAGCCTGCCCTGGGGGGTATTCCAAAATCGGATGTGCCTCTTAAGCAGGGCGCGATGTTCGAGGAAATGAGTCCCGCCGACACGACCACCGATCCATTGCTCGTGGAAGCGATCGAACTTGTAAGAAAAGAGGGACGCGCCTCGGTCTCGATGCTCCAGCGGCGGATGCGCATCGGCTACACCCGCGCCGCGCGCCTCGTGGATATGATGGAAGATAAGAAGATCATCGGTCCGCCGGAGGGGGCGACCCAAATGCGCTCCGTGTTGGATTACGGTCAGACCGCGCCGCCGAAGGATGATGGGGCGTAATGTTGCGTTTGCAACTTCGCCGCGCCAACGGATATGGCGGCGCATAACTTTTTGGTTACGACCTGACGATTCACATCCCCTCTCTGATATGATAGGCGCATGATTTCAGCGCTCATCAAAACCATGCGTCCGCGCCAATGGACGAAGAACGGCTTCGTCTTCTTCGCGCTCATGTTCGATAAACAACTCTTCCTGCGCGAACCGTTCCTGCGGACGCTGGCAGGATTCGCCTTATTTTGCCTGGCTTCCAGCGCGGTGTATCTCATCAACGATATTGCCGACGTGGAAGCGGATCGTAAACACCCCGAAAAGAAACATCGCCCCATTGCCTCTGGCAAACTGCCCTTGAATACGGCATGGCTCGCGGCGATCTTGCTGGTCGCTGTCGCGCTTCCGTTGGGGTATTTCCTTTCGCCGGCGCTGGCGATCATCCTTGCGGTCTACCTTGCCATCAATATTTTGTACTCGCGCTGGCTCAAGCATATTCCGATCCTCGATGTGTTCATTGTGTCCTCTGGTTTCGTCTTGCGAGTTGCCGCGGGGGTGGCATTGATTACGGTTGAGCGTTTCTCGCCGTGGTTATACATGATCACCACATTATTTTCGCTGTACATCGGCTTCGGCAAACGACGCGCCGAAATGAGTCTGCTTGAAACCGGCGCCGGCTCGCACCGCAAAGTGCTGGATGGTTATACCCTGCCGCTTCTCGACCAGCTGATCACCATCGTGTCAGGCACGACCATTGTCACCTATTCGCTGTACACGTTCACCGCGCCGAACCTGCCTGAAAACCACAGCATGATGTTGACGATTCCTTTTGTGGTGTATGGCATCTTCCGTTATCTGCAACTCATTCAAACCGGTCACGCGGCGGGCGCGCCGGACGAAGTGGCGCTCAAAGACCGCCCTCTGCAGGTCACAGTGGTATTGTGGGTCATCTCTGTGATCGCTATTTTCTACCGATCGTGAACGCCTCCGCGCCCGGCAAGATCATTCTCTTTGGCGAACACGCCGTTGTCTACGGACGTCCCGCGCTGGCTGTACCGGTTGTGCAAGTCCATGCGGAGGTGGAGATTCTCGATTCGGGTTCGACGGGGATTTGGATTCACGCCCCCGGCATCCACCTCCACTCCGAACTGAACGCGCTTCCCTCCGACCATCCAGTTGCTTCAGTCATCCACAACTTTCTCTTCCTCTCCCGTCAATCCCCCTCTCCCGCTGGGAGATCGCGAAGCACCCCGCAGGGACGGGCTAGGGGTGAGGGCAAATTTCCCAACCTCAACATTCACATCACCTCCACCATCCCCGTCGCCTCCGGGCTTGGCTCCGGCGCGGCAGTGACGGTTGCCCTCGTCCGCGCGTTGTCTTCTCATTTGGATTATCCAATGTCAGATGAAAACATCAACGCCTTTGCCTATGACATCGAAAAGATTCACCACGGCACGCCCTCAGGGATTGATAACACGGTTGTGACGTATGCCAAGCCGGTCTATTTTGTAAAAGGTCAACCGATCGAGACATTCAACGTCGGAACGCCATTTACGATCGTCATCGGCGATACGGGCATTTCCGCGCCGACGAGGGAGTCTGTGGCAGATGTGAGAAAACTTTGGGAGGCGGATACAGTAAGGTGGGAAAGCGTGTTTGATCAAATAGGTGAGATTGCGAAGAACGCAAGAGAGAAAATAGAAAGTGGAAAGTTGGATGGATTGGGCGGGTTGATGAATCAAAATCACGCGCTTCTACAGGAGATGACAGTCTCCTCGCCGGAATTGGATTTGCTTGTCGGGGCGGCGCGAAAGGCTGGGGCGGCTGGGGCAAAACTCAGCGGCGGAGGACGCGGCGGGAACATGATCGCGCTCGTCGAGCGGGAAAACGCCGACGAGGTTTCCTCCGCGTTGATTTCTGCGGGCGCGAAAAATACGATCATCACAAAAATAACATGAAATGGATCGCGCCGGCGCTGGCGTATCTCGCGGTATTTCTGGGGTTGTTCGCGTTTCATAGCGCGTGGGGGGCGTTGCTCGGATTCCACGCGGCGCTCCTCGGTTCGGTGTGGATCGCGCGACCGAACATCCCGCTTTCCACACTTCTCAAGAATTCAAATAAAAAATGGATCGCAGTGAGTCTGTTGGTTTGCGGGAGCAGTGGCTTCGCGTTGTTTTTCCTGTGGAATGTTTTCGGCATTGCAAGCGATCTCCCCGCGCAAGTGGAAGCGCTGGGGCTGAATGCGCAAACATGGTTTCCGTTTATCGCCTATTTCGCGCTGGTCAACCCTTTCATTGAGGAATATTTCTGGCGCGGATATTTGGGGAGCGCAACGAAGAGTTTGCATCTTTCTGATTTTTTATATGCGGGTTTCCACGCGTTGATCCTGATTCGCAAAGTTCCCATCGGTTCGATCTTCATTGCGGTTGCCGCGCTTGCGCTCGCGGGCTGGTTCTGGAGACAGATCAAGCGTGAGGACGATGGCGGCTTGCTCGCGCCGGCGCTGGGTCACATGGCGGCAGATTTCACCATTTTGTTCACCATCTGCAAGATGACAACCTGAAATTACAAACCAGTCAGGCTCTTCTGTAATAGACCTCTTGCGAAAGCGCTTTTTAGCCACGGATTTCACAGATTTTCACTGATTTGTTTAAAAATTCGTGCGAATTCGTGAATCTTGTACTGACGGTTCGTCTTTCGCTCACCGGTCGGAGTATCCGTGGCAAAGAATTTGATCGTGCCTCAATGTTATAGACTTATGCAAGAGGTCTAATAAACAAGGATGAGTCTGCGTGACCTTTTGTCATTTCGACACGGTGGGCAAAAAACGAACCGTCCATGCCAGCCTTTGTGGTTAAAAATGGTAGAACCGTCTTTTTATAGGTACAATCAAGCGTATGAAAGAATTCATCTACTCACGCAATGCTGTGTACGAAACCCTGCGCGCCAAGCGCAGGGAGGTGTTCAAGATCGAACTCGCCGATAACGTGCAGATCAAAGGCAAACTTGCCGATGTGATGTCGTTGACTTCACAAAGAAAGATTCAAGTCGTTAAAGCGAAACGCCCGCAACTGGATAAGATCCACGAAAACAATCAAGGCATCGTCGCGGAGGTGGGAAAATATCCGTATGCCGATTTGCTCGATATTCTGGAGAACGCGCGCAAGAAGAACGAACCTCCGTTTATTTTGTTGCTCGATTCGTTGAACGATCCGCAAAATTTTGGAACGCTCATCCGCACGGCGGAGGCGACGGGTGTGCATGGCATTGTCATTCCATTGGCGCATACGGTGGAGGTCACGCCTGCTGTCGTCAACGCGTCGTCGGGCGCGAGTGAACACATGCTCATTGCGCGGACGAATCTTGCGCAGGCGATAGACACTCTCAAAGAGGAAAACGTTTGGGTGGTGGGGCTCGATCAAGATGGGGAAACGGTCGGGGCGAAGACTCAGCGTCACTTAACTGGGGCAACCGCACTCGTGGTCGGAAGCGAGGGTGAGGGCATCCGCCAGCTCACGCGCGCGAAATGCGACATCGTGTTAAAACTTCCGATGCGTGGGGAGGTCGAATCGCTCAACGCGGCGGTGGCGGGGTCTGTCGCGCTATACTTGGCTTATCTTGCTCGTACTGCGTAGCGCTTACTACGTAATACGCACTACGCAGTACGCACTACGGAGTATCTATGCCTCAAGCAACCTATCATTTCCCGCGCGGATTTTTATGGGGGACGGCGACCGCCGCGCATCAAGTGGAAGGCAACAACACAAACAACCAGTGGTGGCAGTGGGAACAAGACGGTCACACCGACGGGACGTCTGGTCTCGCCTGCGATTGGTGGGGCGGCCGCTGGAGGGAAGACTTCGACCGCGCCGCGGAGGGCGGACAGAACGCGCATCGCTTTTCGGTGGAGTGGAGCCGCATCCAGCCGACGCCTGACACGTGGGACGAAGACGCGCTCGAACGGTATCGCGCCATGTTGCGCGGACTGCGCGAACGCGGCATCACGCCGATGGTGACTCTGCATCATTTCACTCATCCATTATGGCTTGAAGAAATGGGAACATGGGAAACGGAAGCGGTTGTTCCGTTGTTCGAGAAGTTCGTTCGCAAGACGGTAGAGGCGTTGAAAGAGTATTGTTCGTTCTGGTGCACATTCAACGAAACCAGTGGATATGCTTTGAATGGATATGTCGGCGGGGGCTTCAGTGGCAATTGGCCCCCCGGAAAGGACGATCTTCGCCTTGCGATGCGTGTGCAAGCCAATACCTTGCGCAGTCACGCGGCGGCGTATCACGCTATTCATGAATTACAGCCCGAAGCAAAAGTTGGGTTGGCGATGCATTATCGTTCCGTTGTGCCGCATCGTTCATGGTCGCCATTGGATAAACTGTTGCGGAGCAATGCCGACACCGTGATAAATCGCGCGCTTCCGATGACGCTGGCAACCGGTGTACTCCGCACTGTGCTTGGCACGTATCGTATTCCCGAAGCAAAAGGCACGCAGGATTATTTCGGTTTCAATTATTACACTCGCAACCATGTTGCGTTCGATCTTCGCAAGCACAGGACGATGTTTAGCAGTCCCTTCTATCTTGAGGATGGCGACTTCAGCGATAAAAAGTTCCTGGTCAACGAACCGGAGGGCATGTTCGAGGGGTTGAAGTGGGTCATGCGAAATTTCCCCGGCTTGCCGATCTACGTGACCGAGAACGGATTCCCCGACGCGGAGGATCGTGTGCGTCCGCGTTACATGGCTCAACACATTCATCAGATGTGGCGCGGAGTCAATTTCAACTGGCCCATCAAAGGATACTTCCATTGGACGCTGGTGGACAACTTCGAATGGGACCAAGGCTGGACGCTTCGATTCGGACTGTGGGGCTTGGATACCGAAACCCAAAAAAGAATCAAACGTCCCAGCGCAGATCTGTACGCGGAAATCTGCAAGGAAAACGGATTATCCTCTGAGATGGTGCAGAAGTATTGCCCTGAGGTGTTTGAGAAGTTGTTTCCGATATGATGCGTAGGGGCACAGCGAATCCATCACAGACTTTGACGATTAACCGTCTCGCTGTGCCCCTACAACCGATATGAATCTCCCAATTGATTTTGTTTCAGCGATTAAAAATACGTTTGGCTAAGATGGGAGTGATTCCGCATGGTGGGGGATCGGGTCATGCAGGCTGGGAATATTCGATGCAATTTGCGGAAGCGCTTGCCGAAATTAAATGACAACAGCCTCCCGCAAAGGAGGCTGTTGCTTGTGAGCAATATTGCTTACATCCCAATCAGGGCAAGGATCGCGTACGCGAGCGCGAGCCAGGGGACCAACACGCCCAGGAACGGAACGAAGGCGGCGAGACCTGTGCACAAGAAGAACAACCACATACACCAACCAGAAATTGTTTTGGGCAACGAAATATTCATTTCATACTCCTTGAGGTAAATGGATTGTGATCGTCCACGCGGACGATGCTAAATACGACAACCCTCCTCCAAATCAGAAGTTGCGCGGCGCGCGTGGTAGAATTTAGTCACATTTTCTCTCGAGGCAAGAGGAAAACGCCTCGGGAGATTTTTCTGTCATGGCTACTACCACATCGACTCCTGCTGAATTTTCATTACAACGCGCCCACACAGCCGATCGCTCCAGCCCGGCGCGCTGGGTTTGGTCTCACGCGTCGCGGCATGGCTGGATCATTTTTATGATGGTGGCCGGCGCGGCGGGCAATGCCGGTCTTGCGGCGGTGGTGCCGGTGCTGACCGGCGACGCCTTCAACGCGATGCTCAAACCGACCCCCGATACCAGCGTTCTTTTACCGCTGGCGTTGACCATCGGCATCTCGCAGATCATCCGCGGCGTATTGCAACTGGGGAGGAACTTCGGCGCGGAACTGATGGCGCAACACATGGAACGACAGGTGCGCGACGAGTTGTACCTTTCCCTGCTCGGCAAGAGCATGACCTTTCATAACCTGCAACCCGTCGGCGATACGATGGCGCGCTCCACCAACGATGTGCGCGAGCTCAATTACATGTTCAGTCCGGGGTTGAATCTTGTCGTCGGTTCGTTCATTTTTATCCTCATGCCCATTTTCGTGGCGGGACGATACCATCCCACACTGGTGATTACGCCGATACTCTTCACGATTTTTTACTTTGCCTTCCTTGTGCGTTATCTCAAAACATTGTCGCCGATCACCGACGAAGTGCGCGCCACCTTCGGGCAGATGAACACGCACCTCTCCGAATCGCTGGATGGCGTGGAAGTGGTGAAAGGCGCGGCGCAAGAGAACGCGGAAGTGGATAAGTTCGTGATGAACGCCAGCCGCGTGCGCGATGCCTTCGTGCGACAAGGCGACCTCGAGGGACGCTACGTTGCCATGCTCTTGCTCGGTTCCGCCTACGCTTTCGGCCTGCTCCACGCCTTGTTGCTCTTTCGCAGTGGACAGTTAAACCTCGGCGACGTGGTGGCATACTTCGGTCTGCTCTTACTGCTTCAATTCCCGACCTTTGTTTCCACCTTCGCCTATTCACAAATTTCATCGGGCATGTCGGGCGCACGCCGCATTTTGGAATTGATCAACCGCGAGACCAACCTCGACCAAAACACGCAAGGACGCGCCGAAGCGATGAAAGGCGAAGTGGAGTTTCGCAATGTGAGTTTCGATTACGCGCTGACATCGAACCCGGAGGGGAGCAAAGACGAAGCGCAGGTGACTGGCGCAACCAGTCCTTCGTCTGCGTTCGCTATCGCTCATTCCGCTCAGGACGAAGTACTTCAAAACATCTCCTTCAAAGTGAAACCCGGTCAAACCGTTGCCATTGTTGGTCAAACTGGAGCGGGGAAAACCTCGCTTGTCAAACTTATTAACCGCACCTACGATACAACGAATGGACAAGTCCTGATAGACGGCGTGGATACGCGCGATTGGAATCTCGCCTCGCTCCGTTCGCAGATCTCCATGATCGAGCAGGATGTTTTTCTGTTCACGCGCTCCGTCAGCGACAATATCGCCTTCGGCAAACCGGGCGCAACCAAAAGTGAGATCGAAGCGGCGGCGCAGTCTGCCCAAGCCGATGATTTCATCCAAACGTTCGATAAAGGATACGAAACCGTTGTCGGTGAACGCGGCGTCACACTCTCTGGCGGGCAACGTCAACGCATTGCATTGGGACGCGCCTTCCTCACCGACCCGCACATCTTGATCCTCGACGATTCCACCTCCGCCATCGACTCAGCCACCGAAGACAAGATCCAACGCGCCATCTCCAACGCCGCGCGCGGGCGCACCACCTTCATCATCACGCACCGCCTCTCGCAGATCCGCTGGGCTGATCTGATCATCGTGCTGAAAAAAGGACGCATCGCCGCCATCGGCACGCACGACGAGTTGATGAAAACATCAGACG
The DNA here is from genome assembly GCA_044222305.1 of Anaerolineales bacterium. Lineage (GTDB taxonomy): Bacteria > Chloroflexota > Anaerolineae > Anaerolineales > Villigracilaceae > Defluviilinea. The sequence continues at coordinate 61,490 of JBGANO010000002.1, read as the reverse complement.
CGTACGCGAAGATATTCAGGGAGTGAGGAAGTAGGCAGGTAAGTAAGTGCCTAGGTAAACACGTAACACGTAAACATGTAAACACGGACCGCGTGACACTTGTATACCTGTTTACATGTCTACTTGTGTACGAGATCAATCGGAAATCGGAAATCACCATGGGTTTTTTTGCAGGACTCAACGACGAAAAATACGACCGCCAATACACCGACCGCGAATTGACGCGGCGTATCATCGGCTACTTCAAACCGCAAACCAAACGGCTCGCGGCAGTGACCGCGCTGGTCGTCGTCATTGCCGTGATTGGCGCGGCATTGCCTGTGGTCGTCTCTCGCATGGTAGACCTCTTAAAAGGCGAACCATCCTTGACCGCCATCAGCCTGGTTGCGTCGGCAGTGCTGGGAGTAGGCATCGGCTTGTGGGGGTTAAACTGGGCGCGGCGCAGTCTCGTGGTGCGCGCCGTGGGAGATGTTGTGCTGGACCTGCGCACCCGCGCCTTCCGCGCCGCCGCGGAACACGACCTCTCGTTCTACGATCAATTTTCCTCGGGGCGCATCGTCTCGCGCATCACCTCCGATACCAACGACTTCGGCCAACTCATCGTCATCGTCACCGACATTAGTTCGCAGATGGTCCAGGCGGTGATCCTCGGCGTGGTCCTGTTCCGCACCGATGTGAAATTAACATTGTTATTGCTGGCGTTCCTGCCGATCATCTTCCTCATTGCGGGCGGCTTCCGCGTGCTGGCGCGGCGCGTCACCAAGCGCGGCATGAAAGCCATGGCAGATGTGAACGCCGCCATCAAAGAGACCATCAGCGGAATTTCCATCGCGAAGAATTTCCGACAGGAAGAAAGCATCTTCAACTCGTTCGACGAATCGAACCAGCAATCGTATCAAGTCAATGTGCAACGCGGCTTTGTGTTATCGCTTGTGTTCCCCACGCTCAACGCGCTCGGCGGCATTTTCGTGGGCGTCCTCATCTATGTGGGCGGGTTGAACGCGGCGCAGGGCATTGTCAGCGTGGGCGCGTGGTATCTCTTCATCATGAGCCTCGACCAGTTCTTCTTCCCCGTGTTGAACCTCTCCGCGTTCTGGGCGCAGATCCAATCGGGGCTTTCCGCCGCCGAACGCGCCTTTGCCCTCATTGACGCCGACCCGAACGTGATTCAAACCGATAAACAGGATGTGCATCCACTAAAGGGACGCATCCATTTCGACGACCTGCATTTCCGCTATACGGATAATGAACCGATCCTTTCCCGCTTCAACCTGCTCATCCAACCCGGAGAGACGCTTGCCCTTGTGGGCCACACCGGCGCGGGCAAATCCTCCATTGCAAAATTGATCGCGCGCTTTTACGAATACCAACAAGGGAAACTGCTCATGGATGGGCGCGACATCCGCACATTCGACTTCGCGCAATATCGCAAACAACTCGGCATTGTGTCACAGGTCCCGTTTTTGTTTTCAGGGACGGTTGCCGATAACATCCGCTACGCCGCGCCGGACGCGACGGATGAGGAGATGTTGCAGATGGCGCGCAAGATCGGGGACGGCGAGTGGCTGGAAACGCTCCCGAATGGACTCCAAACCGAAGTGGGAGAAAGAGGCGCGCATCTCTCGATGGGGCAACGTCAACTCGTGGCGTTGATGCGCGTCCTGATGCAGAAGCCTGCCATCTTCATCCTCGATGAAGCCACCGCCAGCATTGACCCGTTCACCGAATATCAAATTCAACAGGCGTTGAATCTCATCCTGAAAAATTCAACCAGCATCCTCATCGCGCATCGCCTGTCCACGGTCAAGGCGGCAGACCGCATCGTGGTGATGGAAAAAGGCTCGATTATCGAAGAGGGGAATCACGATGACCTGCTCGCAAAAGGCGGGCATTACGCCACGCTGTACAACACCTATTTCAGGCATCAAAGCCTGGCGTATGTGGAGCAATCGAAGAAGTTCGTGAAGTAAATGTGGGGAGTTCGTACCGCAAAGTTCACTTTGCGTTTGTCAATCAAAAACCTGACTCAAAATCAAGCGTATGATACAGGTCGATTTGCCGCGCAGATCGACCTGTATCCGAATGTTCGCGAGGCATTGGTTATTTCCTGATCGTGATCTCGCCCCCGCCCATGTTGACGATGATCGTCAATGTGGGACCCTCGCCTGCCTGCGAATAGACACTTCCCTTTTGCGACCAGCCATCACCAACGTTGATATCCGCCAGCGCGCTGTCAATCGTGACCACAACGTTCATGCCTTGTGGGATGATTAGCGAGAGATCGCTCAAGCCGCTATCAATGCTGACGGTTGCATCGCGTTGCAGGCCGCCCGAAAAATCAAGCGTGTAATTGCCCGCGCCGCCGTTGAAAATGAAGCGTTCGAAGTTGGCGTTTGCCAGTCCTTCCATGCGCACATCTGACGCGCCCGTGGAATAATTGAATTCAGACATCTCCGCGAGGTTCAGCTCGGAGAATGAAAGGCTCACATCCGCCGCGCCGTCGTTGATGGTCAGGTTTGTGAGCGCAAGCCCGCCGAGTTCAAGATTGCCTTCGTACGCGCCCGCCGAAATTTCCAACTCCATCGGCGACGATCCCAATTGCAAATCCCATTCATTCTTCATTCCGTCAAACGGCGGAAGCCCCTGGAAATTTCCCTGCTTGATCTCGATCTGCGCGCCAGCTTCGATGATTTCGGGCTTGAGGTCTTCCACGTTGTAGACGATCGTTCCATCTACAAGGTTTTTCGCGCCTGCGGATAAATTTAACTTCCCCGCGCCGAACGACAGAAGCAACCGCGTCTCATCTTCCCCTGGGTCTGCTACTGATATCGTTTCCTTAACTTCGGGTCCCGCTTTGACCTGCTCAGGCAGGTCGACACTGAATCCACACGCCATGCTTGCCAACGCGAGCGCAAGTATTGCTGAAATGATCTTCACGTTCATTTTATTTCTCCTTCTGGGTTAAGGTGACAGTCACGTTCGAACGTGACTGTCACCTGTTTGTCTGGTTTTTATACGGGTGAAATGCGAACAGGTTGCAAAACAAAACCCCTCCGAAGAGGGGTATGGAATTTATTTGTTGGCGTAGGGGCACGGCGGGTAATTAAACGACAATGACCAAAGATCGTCCCGCCGTGCCCCTACATCATTATTTTTTCAACGCCGCGTTCAACGCCTGATCCACCGAACGGACTTCAACGATCTCGATTCCTTTGGGATACCCCTCGCCTTTGCGAATCGCCTTCGGAACGATAGCAGTTTTGAAACCCAATTTCTGCGCTTCACGCAGACGCGCTTGCATCTGGCTGGGCATGCGCAATTCGCCCGCGAGACCGATCTCACCGATCAGCACCGCGTCGGCTTTGACGGCAACATCTTTCCATGAAGAAGCAATTGCCGCGGCGATGGCAAGGTCGGCGGCGGGTTCGTCAATTTGCAGACCGCCCACCACGTTGACGAAAACATCCTGTTCTGAAAGTTTCAATCCAACGCGGCGAGTCAACACAGCCGAGATCAACAACAGACGATTGAAGTCCACTCCGTTGGCAGTTCTGCGCGCGTTGCCGAATTGAGTTGGGGAGGTGAGTCCCTGCACCTCGACGAGGATCGGGCGCGTGCCTTCCATCGTCACAGCAATTGCTGACCCTGCCGCATTGATCATCCGTTCAGCGAGAAATGCTTCTGATGGATTCGTCACTTCGACCAGTCCGCCTTCGCGCATTTCAAATACGCCGACTTCCGATGTCGCGCCGAAACGATTCTTCACCGAACGCAACAAGCGATAGGCTTGGAAGCGATCACCCTCGAGATATAAAACTGTATCCACGATATGCTCGAGCACGCGCGGACCCGCGATTGTCCCTTCTTTGGTGACATGCCCGATGACGAAGACCGAGATTCCGCTGGTCTTTGCCAGTTCGCGCAGTTGCGACGAACATTCGCGCACTTGACTCACCGATCCAGCCGACGAGTCCATACGGGAGAGGTAAACGGTTTGAATCGAATCTACGATCAACAATTCAGGTTTCACTTCGTTGATGTGATTCAAAATGATTTCGAGATTTGTTTCGGTGACGAGCAGTAAATTTGCTGGGAGGGGCACAGCAGAACTTTTCGATGACTTTGACGACGATTCATCTCGCTGTGCACCTGCGAGACGCGTCGCGCGCATCTTGATCTGTCGTTCTGATTCTTCGCCCGACACATAAAGTACGCGTTTTGTCGCCGCCATCTCCATCGCCATCTGCAACATCAATGTGGATTTACCGATGCCTGGGTCACCGCCAACCAAAACAATCGAGCCTGGCACAATCCCGCCGCCGAGCACGCGCGCGAATTCCTCAATCGGCACGCGGATGCGGTCTTCATCTCCAGCGGAGACATCGCCGATGGAACGCGGGGCAGACCGACCCGTGAGTCCGCGAACCGCTGTGGACTTCGTCACGGGTTCATCGTGGATGACTTCCTCCACCATGCTGTTGAACGATCCGCATTGCGGGCATTTTCCCATGTACGACGCGGCGACGCGTCCACATTCCTGACAGACATATCGTGTTTGTGTTTTTGCCATAGCCAACTCTTTCAATCTTGAAGGTATGTAACGGATTTTGCAAAATTAAGGTTTTCACTGACTATTTTAGAAAGTGAATTCAACTGTTTCTGTCTATCCAGATTGATAAAATCCTCAGGGAGCGCAACGTCATTTCTCCATCTAAATCCCTTATATTTCTTTTCGTAAACAATCCTGCCAAATTTTAGATTATCCTCTGATTGATCAGCCACCCTTTTATAAGTGGAGAGCCTCAATACTTCTGGATAATCATATTCAACCCATATGAAATACTGCCCATTATCAATATTAAACATGACCACACCATCTCCAGAGATGTCATTACTGGAGTCGAATCTGATTTTCTTTTCATCAGTAAAAGACTTCAATGACTCAAAAATCAGAAGCATAAAATCGTGCAGGGGTCGCAATTCATCTACAACAAGTAGCTTTTCCAAACTTTTGAATCGCTTATGTAAAATCGAATTTTCCCCTGCTTGATTTCGATATTTAGAGATGCCTGCTGAAATTGGCGAGGAAACTTTAGTTAAAGTTGCCTTCTGATACGCGAGAAACTCAATAAAATTTGAGATTAAGAACTTGCAAGTTCCACTTTCAACCAGCTCAGCTTCTTGTTCCAGCCATCTTGCAACTTGATACCATCGAATAGGATACGCGCCATCCGTAGTCTCGCTTGAAATCGGCGAGCGGGTCAGGCAGACCAGCAGAGTGTTCTCTGGTTTATACGATGCCTGTTTAAGAAAATTTAAATATGCCTCAACTTGCTTTCTCTCAAGCGGAGAGCCTACCTTGACCTCAACAAAAACCAACTTGTCTGATGTTTTTAATTGGATGTCTTGAATTGTGCTGTTATTCCGAACCTGTGTTGTGATGGCTATTTCATGGTTCCCATCACTAATTGTCTCGAGCAAATTTCTCGATAGGTTTGAAGCAAAGCGATGAAAAGAAGCCTTCTCATTAACTTGAAGATACTTCAGCAGATAAACAAAAACTTCTGTGGTGAAATTTTCATCCTGCCGTGTAGCCCAATGGTGCAACGGTACGAACAGATTGTCCGACCAATTCATGACCCGAGTATATCAGAATTTATGTTCTGTTTTTGTGGGTGCGTTTTTTGAAATTTGCTATACTCGATTTTCAAATGCAATCCACGTAAATCGGATATTTTGCATCTAATTTTGAATCGGAGATATTTGCATGATCGAATGGTTCGTTCAACTCAACCCCGTGTGCCAGGCATTGATCGCCACCACGTTCACATGGTTCATCACCGCGCTCGGCGCGGCGACGGTTTTCTTTTTCAAACAAGTGAACCGCAAACTGTTGGATGGGATGCTCGGCTTCGCGGCGGGCGTGATGATCGCGGCAAGTTTCTGGTCACTGCTTGCGCCTGCGATCCAGATGACGCGCGAATCGAACGATGTGCCGATCTGGCTCCCCGCCGCGGTTGGATTCCTGCTGGGTGGCGCGTTCATCCGTTTGATTGATCTATTTTTGCCGCATCTTCATCTTGGATTTCCATCCAATGAGGCGGAGGGTGTTCCAACAAAATGGCGAAGGAGCATCTTGCTCGTGCTGGCGATCACACTGCATAACTTTCCCGAAGGTCTCGCCATTGGCGTCGCCTTCGGCGCGGTCGCGGCGAATTTATCTTCGGCAACTTTGGCAGGCGCGATCGCGCTCGCCATCGGCATCGCGATTCAAAACTTTCCCGAAGGTGTTGCAGTGTCTGTGCCGCTTCGTTCGGAGGGAATGTCTCGCTTGAAAAGTTTTTGGTACGGGCAATCGTCCGCGTTGATCGAACCCATCGCGGGGATGATCGGCGCGGCGGCTGTGTTGTTCATGCGACCCATTTTGCCCTACGCGTTGGCGTTCGCCGCAGGCGCGATGATCTTCGTGGTGGTCGAGGAATTGATCCCCGAATCACAACTGGCGAAGAACACCGACTTCGCCACTTCAGGCGCGATGCTCGGGTTCGTGATCATGATGATTTTAGATGTAGGGCTAGGGTAAAGATTTTCACCGCGAAGTACGCTAAGAGCGCAAAGAAAATTAAAAACTTAGCGAACTTCGCGCGCTTAGCGGTTAATCTCTTAATTCGCTGTCAGAGCGTACACCTGATTCAACATCTCCAAAAATTCCCCCGCAGGTCTTTCTTTCAAAATTTCTTTGCGCGCGTTGCGGTCGAGCGTTTTCAACAACAGATATTGCACCGCATACTTGCGGAAGAGTCTCTGCCCATCCTCTTCGCCATAAAATTGTACGCTCTTTGCCAAATGCTCGTGGATGGTTTCCATCACCAATTCATGCGGCACTTGTTCGCGATCGTATCCCGCAAAGATCCACGGATTAGCAATCGCGCCGCGTCCGATCATCACCGCGTCGCAGTTCGTGTGTTGCTTCATTCTTTGGATATCAACCACGCTTCGCACGTCGCCCGAGCCTGTTACGGGTATCCTGACAATTGACTTCACCTCAGCGACCGCGTCCCAATCCGCATCCCCACTGTAGCGTTGTTCCTTCGTGCGACCATGCACCGCGATGAGCGAACCGCCTTCTTCTTCCACGATCCGCGCGATGAGTTTGTAATTTTTATTTTTGTCCCAACCCAAACGGATTTTTCCTGTGACGGGAACTTTCAACGATTTCACTAACGCGCGGAATGTACGCGCGATCTTGAGCGGACTCGGCATCATGCCCACGCCCGCGCCGCGATCCGCAATAGACTTGGCGGGACATCCCATGTTGATGTCAATGATGTCGGGCTTCCACTTTTCCACGATCAACGCGGCTTTGAGGATCAAGTCTGGATCGTCACCGTAGATTTGAAAAGTGACAGGTCGCTCGGCTGTCTCGAAATACAACCGTTTGGCGGGTTCCTTCGAGCGGCTGAGAATCTTCTCCACTTTCACGAACTCGGTGTAACTCATCGCCGAACCTAGGGCGCGACAAATCGAACGGAAGGGCCAGTCCGAGTAGCCGTCCATGGGCGCGAGAAGCGTGTCCCCGTAGATGGGGATGTCGCGGATGGAGAAGTTAGGAGTCTGTGTTTTGTTCATAAGCGACGGCAAGTATAACAGACTGTTTAAAGCCTGATCTTGATGCTATACTACCTGCAAAACATTTGATAAGGAGATTGGGAAATGAAACGCTATAAAACTATTTTGCACACGTTGTGCATTTTGATGTTGGCAAGTTGTGTGTCCAATCCGCTTCCGTCGGTGTCTGAACCCGCGTCGTCGCCGACAACTGTTCCCTTCACGCCTACGGCAGAATCCATCCCGTTACCAGCCACTGACCCTTCGCCAATCTTGTTTGATGATTTTTCTTATTCCGCCGCAAGCGAAATGATATCCAACGGTTGGATCATCCGCGGTGGACAGGGTTGGCCCGGTGTCACCGGCGCGACATTCCGCACAGAGAACGTGTCTTTTCTAGATCATCCCGATGAATCGGGTAATCGCCTCTTGCGAATGACCTCCTCCACAGATGGCACGCGAGCGAATACCTATCAAACTCAAATTTGTCATCAACGCAAATATCTTGAAGGGACATACGCCGCGCGCGTCCGCTTTAGCGATGAACCCTCGTCTGGCATTGATGGTGACGAGATCGTTGAAACGTTCTACATGATCACCCCGTACGATAAACCATTCAATCCAAATTACAGCGAAATGGATTTTGAATACCTGCCGAATGGTGGCTGGGGCGGGCCCGAGCGCACGTTTTATGTTACCACGTGGGAAACAGTGCAAATCGAACCTTGGAACGCGGATAATACCAGTAGCACGCGCGATGGAAGCCTGGCAGGCTGGCATACATTCGTTGTGCAAGCCACCGATGGCGCAGTCCACTATTATGTTGACGGAGAATTAATAGGGCAGCATGACGGAAATTATTTCCCCGACGCGCAGATGTCCATGAATTTCAATTTGTGGTTTATTGAAGGCGGGCTGGGTAACGCGGGAGATGTGCGTGAATATCAGGAAGATATAGACTGGGTCTTCCATGAAGCGGGAGTCTCGCTGACGCCTGAGGAAGTCAACGCGAAGGTGGATGAGTTGCGCGGCGCGTCTGTCACATTTCAAGACACGGTTCCTGTTGGAATACCAGTCTCACCTTGTGATCTCTAAAAAAACAGACCCTTAAGATTTTGCAAATCCTGAGGGTCTGTTTCATTTAAGCGGTCTGCTTCTTCAACATCTCCAAATGATACTTGCGAAACTTCGCCACCTTCGGCGCGACAACCGCCTGACAATACGGTTGGTACGGATTCCGCGCGAAGTACTCCTGATGATAATCCTCTCCCATGTAAAACTGATCCAGTTTTGTCACTTCGGTGACGATGGGTTTATCCCAGATTTTCTGTGAGTTCAACTCGTTGATGAGTTCCTCGGCAACTTTCTTTTGCTCGTCGTCGTGATAAAAAATCGCGGAGCGATATTGCGTGCCGATGTCGTTGCCCTGACGATTAATCGTGGTTGGGTCGTGAATGGCGAAGAACACATTCAGCATATCCCGATATGAGACGATGTTTGGGTCAAAGTGGACTTGTATCACTTCCGCGTGGCCCGTCGTTCCATTGCAAACTTCCCGATAGGATGGATTCGCGATCTTGCCGCCAGCGTAGCCTGATTCCACGCCCTCGGCTCCCTTCACCTCATCGAAAACGGCTTCGAGACACCAGAAACATCCCCCGGCTAATGTTGCAGTTTGAAGATTGGTATTCATGATAAGTTCTCCTTTGCTTGATCTACTCACTAGACAACGCGTTATGATGAAAACTTATTACGAAAGGATTACCGAGTTAAAAAAGAGAACGGAGACTACAGTCTCCGCTCCCCATTCTCTATTCATTTACTCACTACCGTACATTTGCACTGCAGAGAAAAACTTTTAACTTGGCGACCTTGGCGCGCTTGGCGGTAAAAAACCGCTTATGCGCGGTAGAGAATTTATCTAAAAATTATCCCGCACCATCAGCCAGGCAAATCGCGCAGGATAAGGTTCACGGGATTCTGGCGTAATACAAAACTGGCGCCTCGTATGGCGTGCTGAAGAAGAGGAACTCGATCGTCTCGGGGCGGTTGAAGCCCTTCACAGACCATTTAATCGATGGGCTGGAATCGAACGACGCCGAACCCGAATTTGCTATCACCAGGATGGGGCTTGCCCACGTTCCGTTGGAGTTCTTTTTTATCATACACATATCCTCCATCGAGAGGCAGGTTGTGGCGCCTCCCATGGAGTTGAACGGATGCCCATGCCCGATGATGTAGATTTCGCCGCGGCTGTTGATCGCCAGCGCCGGGTCGTGAGTCAGGGCGTTGATCGCCAGGTCCACCCAGCCGGAGCCGCTGTTCGTCACATAATGGATGCGCCCGTAGTCGCCGATGCTCCCGTCGAACTCTTGAATATACACAAGATGCTTCGTCCCTGACGGATCGATGATTAAACTTGGCGATTGGTCGATATTCAACCCGGCCGATGTGCTGTGCCAGACCGGAGATGTGCTGGCAGTTTCAACGCTACCCCAGACCCCGTTGCTTGCCCTGGTGCGCGTCAAAATCCGCGCCGGATTGGTTGCCTCCGACACCCAGGCAATCGTCACCGAATTATCGGCCGGGGAAACCGCAATGGCGGGATGATTCGAACTGCCCGCTGAATCCACTTGCGTGAAAGCGCCGGAGGGTGTCAGCATATTGAGCGCGGAATTATAGGTATAGGCGCGATGCTGGATGTGGTTCGTGCCGCTCCAATACACAAGCTGTAAATTTCCACTTACATCCACCATGCCGGAAACGCCGGTAGTGCCCACGTACGGCGACGAGGGGAACGTGCCTCCATCGGTCGCGAGCGTGATCGGGGCGCGGAACGTATTCGTAGAGGTGTCGAAGGGATAATCCTTAATCTGGCTGTTTTGCAGGTTGACCAGCACATGGATGATCGTGCCGCCATCATAGACCGCATCGACTGAAATGGGGTTGCTGGTTTCCGTCACTTGAACGGGACCGGTAAAGTCTGCGGCCGAGGCGGGCAAACCCGGGTTCACCGTCCGGTAGGCGCGAATGACACTCGACGATTGCTGGTTGACAAAGGCGTACACACGGTCGTTCGCCGCGCGCACGATCTGGTGCTGGGTCGAATCCGTTCCGCCTGTGCCAATGGAGAAAACGGCCGCCGCTGACGGGGCAGATGTGGCGGTGGCAGAAGCGCCGGCGATCGGCGTTGATGTTCGCGTCGCGGTCGCGAACATCGTCGGCGTGAGAGTGGGAATACTGATCGATGTGGATGTTTGAGTGGGGGTGCCGGTTAAAGTTGAAATGCTCACCGGGGTATTTGTGACACTGCCTCCGGAGAGATTCCCGCCGCCGAAGTCATCGGCAAGGGCGTTGCTCGCGCCGATGAACCACACCCCAACATATCCGCCGTTTGCGGAATACGTCCAACCGCTGGCATCGCGCGTTCCGATCAGGTTGCCGTTCTTGTACACTTCCACGCTTCCATTCGACCTTGTGCGCGCTCCCAATTGGTCGCCGTTCGCCAGGGTGACGGGGATGTTCGCACCGCGTTGCACCCATCCTTGCGCGTTGGAGTATGTCAGCACCTGCGCGGCTTGGAATTGCGGCCTGTAGGTAACCGCGATTACGCCGCCTGTGTGAGTCGTCCTGCTTTGCGATTTTAAGAGCAAGGCGTTATCGGATCCGGAAGGACCGATGGTCAAAAATCTGGCAAACGCTTCTTGCTCTGCGCCGAACTGGGTCGCGCCCCAGAACACTTCCCCGCCTGACCCCACATCCATGCGGTTGGAGGCGATGGCATATCCGCCTGTTGAGGAAAACCAATTGGCTCCGAGGCTTCCATCCGCGCGGTTGAACGTGTCAAGGGCGGTCGATTGCGGAAATCCGCCAGAAGCGACGGTGGTGGGAGTTTGGAAGGCTGTGGATGTGCTCGTGAAGATTGCTGTTGATGTAGAGATTGGCGTAAAGGCGCGTGTTGGCGTTAACGGGGCGGGTGTGGAGGTGTTTGTGGCGCTGCCCCCAGCCACCGTGCCGCCGCCAAAATTATCGACAAACGCGTTGGCTGAGCCGATGAATATTAATCCAATGTAGCCGCTGTTGGTTGCGTGCGTCCAGCCGCTGGCATCAGCGGTTCCGAGGAGCGAATTATTTTTGTAGATTTCCACCAACCCGGTCGCGTTAACATGCGCGCCGAGTTGATCCCCGTTTATAAATGTGGCGGATAGATTGGCTCCACGTTGTACCCACCCCTGCGTGCCGGAGAAGGTCCACACCTGAACGCGTTGACTTGCCGCCTTGTATGAAACCGCAAGCGCTCCGCTCGACCAGGTGGTCCTGCTTTGGGATTTCAACACGATGGCTTGATCTGACCCAGCCGGATCGATGGAGGAAAAAGTGACGAATGCCTCCTGGTCGGCGCCGTATTGAACTCCCCAAAAAATGCCGTCGCCGTTCCCCACATCCACCGTGTTGG
>JBGANO010000002.1:0-49416 GCA_044222305.1 Anaerolineales bacterium | reverse complement strand
TATCAAGCACAGGCGCGCCGATGTTTGCCGCGGCAGGCAGGGTGGTAAAACCAAGATTCCCCAGGAGCAAACAACCGGCAAGAATTATCGAAAACAACTTTTTTTGGTTCATGGCAAGACTCCGATGTATGGACAAGATGATCCACAAATTAATGACGTGTCGAATAAACTTGAGTTCAGTATATGGAACTGATAATCGAATTTATTGTCCCCAAAATGACAATACTATCTTAGCATTAAGGATCGAATTGTCGAATGGTATAAAAATACTATTTTCATTTCAATAAGCAGTGGATCACGAATACCATATAAGACTAACGCTGTGCGAAAGCGCGGGTAAAAAGAGAACGGAGAAATTTCTCCGCTCTCAATCTTCTAATTCTCTCTTTCTTACAACACAGGCTCTTCCTCGATTTCGGGAGATTCCTGCCGTTCGAGCGCGATCTCGCCATCGGGATTCAGCGTTACGAGAACCGAATCGCCATGTTGGAATTCTCCGCTCAACACCCGGTCGGATAACAGGTCTTCCACTTTTTGCTGGATGACACGCTTCAATGGACGAGCTCCAAACTCCGTGTCGTAGCCCAAATCAGCCAGCGCCGCGAGGGCTTCGGGTGTGGCGGTCAGGATGAGGTCATGTTCCTTTAGGCGTTCAGCAACCTTGTCCAGTTCAAGTGAAACGATCTGCTGGATGTCTTCTTTGTTGAGGGCGCGGAAGATCACCGTTCCATCAAGGCGGTTGATAAACTCAGGGCGGAAGGCGCGCTTGAGCGATTCATTTAACTTCTTGCGCATGTCTTCGTAGGAGAGGCGCTCTTCGGTTACTTCATCGCGTTTGAGCGCGAAGCCGAGTGACGACTGCTTCTTGATTACATCCGCGCCGATGTTGGAGGTCATCACGATGATCGCGTTGCGGAAGTCCACTTTGCGACCCTTCGCATCGGAGAGGTGACCCTCTTCCATGATCTGCAACAGCATGTTGTGAACTTCGGGGTGCGCCTTCTCGACTTCATCGAAGACGACAATCGAATACGGTCTGCGGCGCAAGGCTTCGGTCAATTGACCGGCTTCCTCGTAGCCGATGTATCCCGGAGGCGCGCCGACCAAACGTGAGGCGGTGTGACGCTCCATGAATTCAGACATATCGAGTTGGATCGCGGCTTCTTCACTGCCAAACATGAACTTGGCGAGCGTTTTGGTTAATTCTGTTTTGCCAACGCCTGTGGGTCCGAGGAACATGAACGAACCGATCGGGCGTTTCGGGTCTTTCAACCCGGCGCGCGCGCGGCGCACTGCGCGTGAAATGGCGATGATGGCATCTTCCTGCCCGATGATTCCCTTGCGGAGTTCATCTTCCATTTTCAACAAGCGTTGCGATTCTGCCTCCGCAAGTTGCATGAGCGGAACGCCAGTCCACATCGAAACGACTTCGGCGATGTCTTCCGCTGAAACGACGGGACTGGTCGCGCGATCCCAGCCGGTGCGCAGGCGTTCGATCTGTTCACTTAAGTCAGTCTCGCGCTCCTGCCATTCGATGATGTCTTCGTTGTTGCCTTCCTCTTGCGCGAGGGAACGGTTCTGGCGGGCTTGTCTTAATTGACCAAATAGATCTTTGGCATGTTTCGCGGCGGGACTTTTGTACATGCGCACGCGCGAGGATGATTCGTCGATCAGGTCTATCGCTTTGTCGGGGAGGAAGCGTTCGGTCACATAACGAGTGGATAAATGCGCGGCGGCTTCAAGCGCCTCGTCGGATATGACAAGGTGATGATGTTCCTCGTAGGCAGAGCGGATCCCTTTCAGGATTTGGATGGTCTCTTCCTCGGAGGGTTCATCCACTTGGATGGGTTGGAAGCGGCGTTCGAGCGCGGCATCTGACTCAATGTGCTTGCGATACTCATCCATCGTGGTCGCGCCGATGACTTGCAATTCGCCGCGCGATAACGCAGGCTTGAGAATGTTCGCCGCGTCTACGGAGGAGCCAGCGGCTCCCGCGCCAACGAGCATGTGCACTTCATCAATAAAGAGGATCGCGCCCGATTGTTTGAGTTCGTCAATCACGCGTTTGAGTCGTTCTTCGAATTGACCGCGATACATCGTGCCAGCCACGAGCGAGCCGACATCGAGTTGCAGTAATCGTTTATTCATTAAGGGGGCTGGCACGTCGCCGTCAACGATTCGTTGCGCGAGACCTTCGACGATGGCGGTCTTGCCAACGCCGGGTTCGCCGATCAACGCGGGGTTGTTCTTTGTGCGACGCGCCAAAATTTGAATGACGCGCTCGATCTCCATTTGACGACCGATGACGGGATCGAGTTTTTTCTCTTCGGCTTTCGTTGTGAGATCGGAAGCGAGTTGGTCAATGAGCGGGGTTTTCTGATTGGGCTGGGCGCCACGCGCGGGTCCTGCGCCAGCTGGCAGTGGGGAAGCGGAAGCGGATTCGTTCAACACGCGCCGCGTCTGCCGGCGGATCTGATCCGGCGTCACGCCGAGTCTCCGCAGGACTTCCAATGCCGCGCCATCCACGCGCACCAAGCCTAGCAAAATGTGTTCCGTGCCAATGTAGTGATGACCGAGTCGACGCGCTTCATCCACGGCAAGTTCGAGCACTTGCTGTGTGTCGCCCGCGAGTTCCACGCGGCTGGGGTCGAACCCAACCGAACCGGAGGAAACGCGGCGAATCACTTCGCGCACGCGGTCTGATGTCATGCCAAGTTCGCGCAGGACTCGCCCTGCAACTCCGCCCTCTTCATCCATTAAACCTAACAATAAATGCTCGGTGCCGATATTATTGTTGCGGGATTGCTCAGCCTCTTGATGTGCCAGGCTCAAAACCCGTCTTGCTCGCTGTGTAAATCGCTCCATACCAGCCATGATTTTTTTCTCCTGAACGTGGATGTATTCTACCAAAAAGCCCTGCGAGTCGTTGTAGGAAAAAGATTAGAGTTTGTTTACAACGCTGATACAATTCATTTCAAGATTGAAAATTCTTACCAAACACACAGGATGGATATGATGCGCTCAATTTGTGTCTTTTGCGGATCTTCGGATGCGGTTCACTCCGACTATATCACTGCCGCGCGTTCCCTCGGCATTCTCCTCGCGGACAGAGGGATTCGCCTGGTCTTCGGCGGCGGCAGGACCGGCTTGATGGGGGCGGTTGCCGATGGGGCGCTCTCTGCCGGCGGGGAGGTGATCGGCGTCATCATCCCTTCGATGAACAACCCGGCTCTTGCACATGACGGGTTAACCCGCATGGATGTTCCACCCGACATGCACGCCCGCAAGGCAAGGATGCACGAACTCGCCGATGGATACATTGCCATGCCCGGCGGATTCGGCACCTTCGATGAATTGTTCGAGACCATCACTTGGGCGCAGACCGGCGCGCACCAAAAACCTGTGGGGTTGTTGAACGTACGGAATTATTACGCGCCCCTGCTCGCCGCCATGGATCATGCCGTAGAGGAAGGCTTTGTCTTCAATGAACATCGCAATGCGATCGCGTGCGACTCTGACCCCGTAAAATTATTGGAGGCGATGGCGAAATACGACCATCCGCACGAGGCAGTGAAGAGGTGGTTGAGGGAGGAGTAGCGCGGATTACGTACTGCGTACTTCGTATTGCGTAGGATCGCTCAAAATCGTAGTAACGACTTCAGTCGTTCGGTTGCGAGGAGAAAGCCTTGTGTTAGCGCATGGCACAACGATGAATATCACTTATCTTGAACTTCACGCAAAGAATTTGCAGCCACTAGCGGATTTTTATTCCAACGTGCTGGAACTGCCTGTCAACTTTTCCGCTATAAAGTTGGAAGTGCGGGCAGGCAAAACGACGCTGGTGTTCGTGAAAGCGCAAACCGATTTCGATGGCGCGTATCACTTCGCCTTCAATATTCCCGAAAATCAACTGCTCAACGCAAAAATATGGATTGCCAGCCGCGTTCCTTTGCTGTGCGACGAAAACGGCAGGGATGATTTCGATTCGACAAATTGGAATTCGCACTCAGTCTATTTCAAAGACGCGGCGGGGAATGTGCTTGAATTCATCGCGCGGCGCGACTTGAAAAACCCTGTTGAAGGTGAATTTAACAGCGGACACATTTTGAGTGTCAGTGAGATCGGTTTGCCCTCGGAGGATGTGGTCGGGCTGGCAGATCGACTCTGCGCAAGGCTGGGAGTATCCGTTTTTCACCAACAGTCGAATGAGAATTTCACCCCCGTCGGTGACGACAACGGATTGTTCATCCTGCCGATCAAGAATCGCATGTGGTATCCCAACTCCGGTGTGCCGGCGAAGTTATTGCCTATTTTAGTTCGAGGGGATGCGAATGGAAAAGATTGGGATGTGCGCGGCGTGCCGTATGAGGTTAATCGCTGAGCCCCATCCAGGTTTTGACGCGCTTCCATGAAGAGGGGTTTTCGTATTTTTCCAACCTCTGTTGGTTGATCAATTTCCTATAATACTGTTCGTGGAGAAGTTGCACGCGCTCGTGGTCGTAGTTATCGGCGAGACAGCGGCTTTCCTCTCCCATTTGTTTTGCCAACGCGGGCGACTCGAGGATTCGCGCGATTGCCTCCGCCATGGCATGAACGTCGCCGGGTTTGACCAGGTATCCATTTTCGCCATGATGAACTATTTCGGGAATGGAGGTGGCTTCGAATGCCGCGAGAGGCAGTCCGCTTGCCGCGGCTTCGAGGAGAACCAGCCCCTGTGATTCCACCTCCGATGCCATCACGAATACGCTCGCAATGCGATACACATCGGGCAAGCCGGCGTTCATCGAAATGTAACCGGTAAAGTGAACGCGGTCTTGCATGCCAAGTGATTCGGCGAGGCTGACAAGTTTTTCCTTTTCTTTTCCATCCCCCACGATCAGCAAATGCGCGGGCGAGGTCTTCATCACTTCCGTCGCGGCATGGATGACTCGTTCCACCTTTTTTTCCGGGTCGAGCCGCCCCACGTGCAGGATGATGGGAATGTCGAGGGGGAGATTCAGCCTCCGCCTGGTGGAGGCAGTTTCCCCGTCGGGAAGAGGCGGGTGAAACAGGCGGGTGTCGATCCCGCAGGGGATGGTCTCCGAGTCTATGCCCATCGCGCCGGTCACGATATCCGAAACGGTTTTGGTGGTGATGATGACCGATGTGGATTTACGCGCGAGGATGTCCAGATATTTCCAGCCTGCTTTTTCCACGGCTTTATCCAGCCCGCCCCGGTCGGTGAGCACAGCGGTCACATACCACGGGAGCATGTGGACGGTGAACGTGGTTGGGATGTGGTGTCGTTGGGCGTACTCAAAACCTACCCAGCAAAGTATGGGCTCGTGGGAGTGAATAATATCGGGCTGAAATTTTTCGAGCGCGTTTAATATGGAGGCGCGCGGGTACACGAGAAATCGTTGACCCACCCGCAATGGGTGATGCATGGACCTCAGCCGCTGAATGGTCAGATCATTTTGTGTGGAAACGTAGGGATGATTTTTATCGCTTGCCGCGATCACCAGCACCTGATGCCCGCGCTCTGCCATGCCTTTGGCAAGTTGTTCGACGACGATCGAAGCGCCGCTGATCATGGGCGGGTAGGACTGGGTGATGTACGCGATTCTCATAGCGATTCCGTGACGGTTCGATTCAATACTCCACTTACGGTTGGTTCGCCCTTTGGTAGCGTCGTGCCACGAACCAGCCTGCCACTCCCAAAACCACAAACCCGACGAGGAATACCCAGATCAGCGCGGGAATCTGGTTGACGTACGCGCCGACAGTGACCGTGAGGATGCTGGCGATCCCGCGCCCCAGCATATTTGCCAGAAGGAAGCGTCGCGGTTCCATACTGCCAAGACCAGCCACGTAACACATTGCATCGTTTGGGATTAACGGCATCACGAGGGTGATCACGTAAAACGCCATGCCTTGACCCGCCGCGCTTTTATCCCAGCGGTCGAGGGTGGCGGGAGCGATCCACTTTTCAGCGAACGGACGCCCGAACTTGCGGGAGAGCCAGAAAGCGATCTGCCCGCCAAGCACGAGGCTGGTCCATGTGATGAGGATGCCGCCGAGGAAGCCGTAGATGTATCCGCTGGCGATCATCAATGCCTGACCGGGGATGAAGGCGATGAACGCCTGCAGGATGAAAAGGACGAACAACACAACGGGTCCCCAAATGCCATATCCGCGAATCGATTCGATCACCGCGTCCAGGTTGCTGAACCAGCGCAGGGAGTCTATGATGGGCGCGCGATAAACCCACAGCAGAATCAGCGATACCACAAGAGATGAGTAAAGAATGACTTTTTGTAACGACATGGTTCGGATTATGCATGAGCCCGCATGAACGCGTCAACCGTTCCGTAGAACCCTTCGTTCAACTCATCGAAGGTAAAGGGACGCGGCGGCTGGTGGAACGGGTAGGTGAGTCGCACTACGTTCATATCCGCAAAATGGGTTTCGGCGATGTTCAAGGTGGCGTCGAAGCGCAGGAGCGGGTCATAGATGGACATGGCGAAGTAACACGGCGTTTGGTGTTTTTCCGTAGGCAGGTCGAACTCCGCAGTTAAAATTTCAGTGATCTGCGCGGAGAGGATATCGAAGGTGGTGGTCGTGGTGCGCGGAAGTTTTCTTTTCAGCGGAATCGTGTCTTCCAGTTTGCCGATGGCGCGCACAAACGCAATGGCAATCGAGAGCGTGCGGGGGTTGCGCACGAATTTCACGAAGAGGGTCTGTAGCCAGCGCCGCTTTAACTGCTGGATGACGTGATACAACATGGTCAGCCGCGTTTTCGAATAGGGAAGCGCCTTCCACCCGAGGCAGGGAGCGATGAGGATCAAGCGGTCGATGCGCGCGGCGAGGCGTTTGAAGGCGCGCATGGCGAGGATGCCGCCGAATGAAAACCCCATCAGGTTGAAGCGGTCGTATCCGAGTTTGTCTGCAAGTTGCTCCACGAGTTCGGCAACCCGCGCGCTGGAAAACGATTCTTTGAACGGCGAGGATTGCGCGTGCCCGGGCAGTTCAAAAAAATACACCTTGAACCATTGCCCCATGAATTGGACGAGGGTGAGCCAGTCTTCCCATTCGGAGATGGTGGCGGGCACCATGATGAGCGGCTCGCCCTCGCCCACCTCCAACACGTGCAGGCGCGAGAGAGGCAGGTCGATGAAATAAGTTTTATACGATGGCGGCTGAGTGGTTGACAAGATCATCTCCTTGATCGACCCATCTATAGCAGTTTTGATGGGCAAAATCAAGGGCTGATGACTGCCAAAAGCCGCCAGGTTTTATAGGTAGGGTTTATGTATGGTGAAATAATTCTTTACCCAACTACAACCCAACTTGAAAGACAACAAACCACCCATTGAGAGGATGCTTCAAGGAAAACGAGTTGATGTCCTTCATTGTATTGCCGCCCATCACGAACTCGGCCTTTTGCAAAACATCCGCTCTTTCATCTTCACTGTGATACGGGACGATCAGATTCAGCGTGTCGTCTTTGCTTTCGGGGTACTGACCTGAATTTAGAATATTGCCCTCAGGCTTGACTTCGGTCATAACCCTGAACCGCAATTTGACCGAAGCCTGATCCACATTTCGCGCGCGGCTGAAATCTTCCTGATCGGCGAGAACTTCCTCTAGTTGCGACCTGATTTCAGCGGGGACATCTTGCCCCGCTAAATTTTCATCCAAAACCTGTTTGAAGGACTGACGAATGAGTTCCTTCGCGCTGATGGTCTCGAAGAAACTGCCATGCACGAGGCAGATTTTTTGCTTATCTTTCTTCCTTCCGCGTACCAGATAATAGACATCGCGCTCTTCGAGCGAAAAGACATCGTCGCCTACTGCCTTCATTTGCATGAAGGTTTTGCTGTTCTCGGAAGTGATTATCTTCCGTATACTTTTGTTTCCGGTGGGGATCGTCGAATTGAAGGATGAGACGGAATAGGTCTTGCTGTCTTTCATCTCGATTAATTCTCCCCCAGTAAACATCGATTGGTCTTTATTCAGTTTGACAGCAAGATCAGGAAACACTCCTTGATTCTGGCACGAGAGCATATTCTTGTCGAATTTAAACTTATCCAGTTTAGATACTCTGGCAAAAGATTCTTTGTTCTGAACGAGATGGCTCCAAAAATGGAAAATCGAATTCATAGTTGCCCAAAGAGCGACGGCTGTTTTAACTTCGATTTCGACGGAAACTTTTGAACGGATTTTGCGCCCCAGATTCCATCTAGGTTTTCTGTGCAAATGTACTCTTGACGGTGTTTATCAACGTTGTCGGCATCCCAAGAGCCGTCCAGTCGTTTTTGAATCATTTTTACATTTTTCGGGTCAATTTCAACCCCTATGCTGTTTCTGCCAAGTTGTTGAGCCGTCACAAGGGTTGTCCCCGTACCCGCGAAAGGGTCGAACACCGTATCGCCAGTATTCGCCGAAGACAAGATGATTCTCAACAACAAGGCAATAGGGGCTTGTTGTTTATGGAACCGTTCGCCGTTTTTCTCTCGAATGGCCTCATCACCCGCAAAATAACCGGAGGTTAATTCTCGAATGTCATCCCAAACATCCGTCACATAGATGCCATTCTCCCGCTCAAACTTGTAATTGGCGGGCAATGGCGGTGAAATCCGCAAGCGGTTAAACACGCGCGCTTTATCGCCTTTCGTTGCATACGCGATAATCTGATAATGTTTCCCGAATTTACTTGAAACCGGTACGGCGGACGTTTTCTTCTTCCAGATAATCAGGTTTTGCAAAGTCCAGCCCGTTTCTCTTAAGCACTGTAAAACTTCCTCTGTGTTCTTTTCGCGTTGCATGAAATAAATCGCGCCGCCGTTGGATGTTACATCAAAGATTTTCTGGCAGACATCCTTCATCATCCCCCAGTATTCTTCAGGAGATAAGTTGTCGTCGTGATGAGCGTAATCTTTATTTTGATTGAAGGGAGGATCGAGGAAAGTCAGATCAACGGCGATGGCAGATTTCTTCTCCGTAAGAATTTCCAAACAATTTCCTGAGTAGATCTTATTTTTTGTCATTTCTTAGCCTCAAATTATTCAACGCAGTATACAACACCTCCCCTCAACCAACAAGCGACCCTCCAATGCTATACTCCACCTCATGCTCATCCTTGTCTTCCTCGCCGCGATAGCCGCCGGCGCGGTCAACGCCCTGGCGGGTGGCGGGACGTTGATCACTTTTCCCATGCTCATCTTTTTGGGAATTCCGCCGGTCACTGCCAGTGTGACGAACACCGTCGCGCTGTGCCCCGGCTACTTCGGCGGGACGCTCGCCCAGCGCGAGGATCTGCGCGGGCAGGGGAGGCGCCTGTGGCTGGTTTTGCCCGCCGGCATCGTGGGCGGCGTGCTGGGCGGATTTCTTTTGTTGCAGACCGGTGAAAAATTATTCAGCGACCTCGTTCCTTTTTTGATCCTGCTGGCGTCGGGCTTGCTCGCCGCGCAAGACCCGATCCGGGCATGGCTCACGCGCCGGTTGGGTGAATCGCATGGCTCGCTTGAATCGTTCACGTGGCTCCCGGTTGGGCTGGCATCTGTCTACGGCGGATATTTCGGCGCGGGGTTGGGGGTGATGCTCCTTTCCGCGCTGGGGCTGACGGTCAATGATTCGCTCACGCGGCTGAACGCGTTGAAGCAGGCGGTGTCGTTCATCGTCAACGTGGCGGCGGCGGTCTTCTTCCTATTTTCGGGAAAGGTCGCATGGACTGTGGCAATCGTCATGGCGGTCGGAGCGTTGCTGGGTGGGGTGATCGGCGGCAGGCTGGCTGGTCGCGTCAAGCCTTCCGTGTTGAAGTGGACGGTCATCATCATCGGCGTGTTCATTTCCATCCTCTACTTTTTTCGAGGCTAGACCTTCCATCTCCCACGATACTGCTCACTGATTACTGTTCACTTATCACTTTTTCATCATTCCTGTTTTATAATCCCGCCACAAATTCCAAAGGAGTCTCCGTGCGAAAATTTTTATTCATTCTACTGCTTGCCAACATCCTGCTCACTGCCTGCGCTTCCTCCGCATCCGACGCGCCTGCGAAAGCGGTTGAAGATTACCTGAACGCGCTCGTTGCCAAAGACGCGGGTAGACTCCCCACGCTCGTGTGCGGTGATTGGGAGGAGGACGCGCTCATCGAACTCGACTCACTGCAAGCGGTCAACGCGCGGCTCGAGAACGTGGCGTGTTCCCAAAACGGAACCGACGGCAACTTCGCCCTCGTGGATTGCACCGGCAGTATTGTGCTCACCTATAATAATGAAGACCAAAATCTTGACCTCTCGCTCGTCACCTATCAAGTCGTGGAAGAAAGCGGCGCGTGGCTGGTTTGCGGCAAGCAATAGACTCAAGAACATCCCGCAGGATTCTGCGCAGATCATGATCCAACCATTAAACCTGCGGGATATTTTTTCTATATGGGACTGACACAGATCGGCGCTTCGATCCTGACCGCGTTGCTGGTCAGCATGTGGACGCGTGGCGCGACACGTGGAGTTTTTCTCCTCGCCCTCAGCGCGCTCGCCGTCTTTTGGTTCCAGCCTGCCATTCCCCTCCGCTCGTTCGATTTCTGGATCCCCTCGCTATCGATTTTTCTTGTTGTGCTCGTTTGGTTCATCACCTCCACTGCCGGCGCGTGGAGGTCTCGCCAAAACCTCATCGGGCTTGCTGTCATCATCGGAGTAGTCGCGCTCGTTGACCTCACGCGCTATATTTTTCCCGACCCGATTCTCACTACAACAACCCCTCCAAGATTAATCGTCGTCGTTGGTTTTTTTGCGCTTGCCACGTTTGTCATTGCAACCTCCACAGTCCTATCGCGCCGTCTTGCCTTTACAGTATCTCTTGCCATCATCCTGCTCGTGGCAATTCTCGTAATTCTCAAATCCCCAATTCTCTCTTTACAACTCAGCATCCTCTTCCGCGCGTTGACAAACCGCCCCCTCGACACCGCCTCCGCGTTAGACTTGCGCTGGCTCGGCTTCTCGTACATCTCCTTCCGTTTGATCCATGTTCTTCGCGACAAACAAACGGGACGATTACCCGAACTGTCGCTACCTGAATTTGCAACGTATGTTGTTTTCTTCCCATCGCTCTCTGCGGGTCCCATCGACCGCGCCGAACGTTTCGCCGGAGACTTGCGAACAGACTCTCGTCTCACACAAGAGGAAGCTTTACTCGCGGGTCAACGCATCCTCATCGGTTTGTTCAAAAAATTTGTCATCGCCGACACGCTGGCGTTGATGGCGCTCAACGACGCGCTCGCGACGCAAGTTCACGCCACAGGCTGGATGTGGTTCCACCTCTATGCGTATGCCTTTCAGATCTACTTCGATTTCAGCGGCTACACGGATATTGCCATTGGCATCGCGCGTCTTGTGGGTATCAAACTCCCGGAGAATTTCGCCTCGCCGTACACCAAACCTAACCTCGCGCAATTCTGGAACTCGTGGCATATCACATTGACGCAATGGATCCGCGCCTACTTTTTCAACCCGTTCAATCGCTGGATTCGCGGCTATAAATCCCTGCCCGCGTGGACGATGCTCCTCGCCGGTCAACTTGCCACCATGCTCCTCATCGGCTTGTGGCATGGCGTGACGATCAACTTCATCCTGTGGGGCGCCTGGCACGGACTCGGACTCTTCCTCCAAAACCGCTGGAGCGACTTCGCAAAGACTCGTATCACAATTGTGAATCCGCGCCTGCAAACAGCCTTGCATATCGGCGGCGTTTTACTCACCTTCCACTTCGTCGCGCTCGGTTGGGTCTTCTTCGCGCTGGGCGATCCTCGGCTATCATTGCAAGCGTTCAGGATGTTGTTTGGTTATTAACTGATGTTACGCAATCAAAATCAATTTGGCTTCTGTAACGCGACATTCATGTCGCTCTTGCGCAAGAGTAGCCTGAAGGGCGAGACGCTTCGCAGTCTCGCGTTACTGCTATCACTGCGTAAGGCGAGTTATTAATGAAGGTATGTCATGCTGAGCGTAGCGAAGCATCTCTACCGCGCCTTGCGAGACTCTTCGGTCGTGGCGCGAGGCGTCACTCCCTCCGAGTGACATGAAACGATTATGCAAAATAAACCCCGCCTCTTCCCCGTTTTATTCAAAGCAATATTACTTTTTGTAGTATTTAATTTTGCGTTCATCTTCGCAAATAATATTCCTCTTGGCAAACTCTCGCTCTACAACAAGGTCTTCCCCGGGCGCGAGCGTTTTCCCTTTGGCGAAAACCAGCGCGGCTACAACCTCAGCCTCTTCAACCTCGACGCCATGTTCGCCGCGCACGCGCTCGTCGGCACACCCAAAGCAGACGATGAACTGCGCGTCCTCCTCATCGGCGACTCGTCGGTGTGGGGCACGTTGCTCACGCCCGAACAAAACCTCGCCGGGCAATTGAACGCGCAAGATATTTCAGCATGCGGAAAGACCGTCCGCGCCTACAACCTCGGCTATCCCTACATCTCGCTGTTGCAAGAATTGATGATCCTCGACGAGGCATTGCAATACCAGCCCGACATGATCGTCTGGCTCACCACGCTGGAATCGTTCCCACACGACAAGCAACTCACCGCGCCGCTCGTCGCCAACAGCCCCGAACGCGTCAGGCGGCTAATTACGAAATACCAATTACCTCTCGACCCCAACGACCCGGCGCTGAGCCATCCCACCGCGTGGGATCAAACGCTCATCAACCGCCGCAAAGAAATCGCAGACCTCATCCGCTTGCAGATCTATGGCGCGATGTGGGCATCCACCGGCGTGGATCAGTTCTATCCCGAATCGTACGAACCCGCCCAACTCGATTACGAAAAGGATGATGAGTTCCACGGCATCAAACCCGCCGAAACATTGCAAGGCAAACTTTCGTTAGACATCCTCGACGCCGGTATGAACGCCGCCGGCGTGCCGACCCTCCTCGTCAACGAGCCGATCCTCGTCAGCAATGGCGTCAACTCAGATATCCGCTATAATTTTTTCTACCCGCGCTGGGCGTTCGACGAATACCGCGCCACGCTCGCCGAACATGCCTCCGCGCAAGGCTATCCCTACCTCGACTTGTGGGACCTCGTCCCGATGACCGAATTCACCAACAGCGGCGTGCACCTCACGCCCTTCGGTGAATCCCTGCTTGCCGAGCAGGTTGGCGCATCCATTCAAAATTTTTGCAAATAGGAATCAATGACATACAAACTATTTTTCATTCTGTTGATGACTTCGCTCCTCGCCGCATGTTCGACGGGCGGAGGGACTCCCACTGAAAGTTTTACCGTGACGGACGCGCCGCTTCAAACCTCCAGTGAGGTTGCTCCCACGTTGCCGGCGTCTGCCGCCTCCCCGGCGAATCCCGCCTCCACTGCGGCGCCCAAGCCTCCCCTTGAGAAAGACGCGTTCATGGCTATGCCGGTCATCCCAACAGGAGTCAGCGATGCCATGCGCGAAGTCTATCTGCGCGGAATCGAAAACGGCAACGACCCGACCCGCTTTGCGATCATCGGTGATTGTCAAAATGTTTCGTCGTATTTTCTCTCCGCGTTCGATAACCCGAACGACTACAGCCTCGGGAGCGAGTACGCCCACCTCCAGCCGACGATCGACTATTACCAGGGTTCGTTCTCGCGCATCAGCCTCGCGGTGAAGGGAGGCTTCAATGCCGCGGCGGTTATTTCGCCGTTGCGCGCCGATCCCAAATCGTGCAATGCCGGGGAATCCCCGCTCGATTGCGAACTGCGGACGTGGAAACCGTCCATCGTGTTCGTGAGCATGGAGACATGGTGGTCGCACAAGCCCGCCGAGGAATACGACAAGTACATGCGCAAAGTGTTGGACCGCATCATCGAGTTCGGCGCGGTGCCGATCATCGCCACCAAAGCCGACAACCTCGAAGGCGATCACGCCATCAACAACGCCATCGCGCAACTGGCATACGAATACGAGATTCCCATGTGGAATTTTTGGGCGGCGGTTCAGCCCCTGCCCGACCAGGGACTGAGCGACGACCGCTTCCACCTCACCTTTGCGCGAAACTTCTTCGACGACCCCAAGCGCATGGAAAACGCCTGGCCCTGGCGCAACCTCACCGCCTTGCAATCGCTCGACGCCGTGCATAACGCGTTGGAGGATAAGTAATTGCATGGAAGTACGGCAACGTTCGCGTTGCCATGATCGCAAAGTGAACTTTGCGGTACCGCGTAAGTCGCAAAAAGCCCTTTAAACCCGTATGATATAATCTCGAAAATACAAAATTTTCCACTGAGCAGTGGGTTGAAACAGCAAGGAGTACGACATGTCCGGTCATTCCAAGTGGTCCACCATCAAACGAAAAAAAGGCGCGGCAGATGCCAAGCGCGGCGCGATCTTTACGCGCCTCGCCAGAGAAATTTCCATCGCGGCGCGTGAAGGCGGCGACCCCGATTCCAACTTCCGCCTCAGGCTCGCGGTGGATAAAGCTCGCGCTGAAAACATGCCCAAAGATAATATCGAACGCGCCATCAAGAAAGGCGCGGGCGAAGACAAAGATAGCGCCGTATTTGAAGAGGTCACGTTCGAGGGCTATGGTCCGCATGGCTCGGCGTTGATGGTCACCTGCGTTACCGACAATCGCAATCGCACGGTCCCTGATATGCGCCATGCCTTTAGCAAATCGGGCGGCAACATGGCGGAGCCAGGCGCGGTCGGCTGGCAATTTGATCGCAAATCGTACTTTGCATTTCCCGCCAGCCAGTTATCGTTTGACAAAGCCTTCGAGTTGGGGGTCAACGCGGGCGCGGACGATGTCATTGACGGCGGCGATACGCTTGAAATTTATGCGCCCGTCGAGTCCTTCAAAACCATCGCCGATGCATTGCATCAAGCCAAAGTCAAGCCAGACGAATCGGGCTTGCGTATGATTGCCAAACAGGAAGTGGAACTCGATGTGCAAGCCACATTGAAGTTCATGAAGATGGTCGAGACCATCGAGGAACTCGACGACGTGCAGGATGTTTTCCACAACGTCAAAATTTCAGATGAGGCAATAGCGGCTCTTGAGGCGGCTTAATTTTGTAGTGCCGACTTAAGTCGGCGTTACTTTTGTAATGACCCTCGCATTAGGAATAGACCCCGGCACCGCTACCACAGGATACGGATTCGTGCGCCTCATGCCCGCCGGGGAACTGGTCGCAGTTTCCTTCGGCATTATCTCCACCCCAAAAGACGCGGCCCCGTCCGCGCGGCTGGAGATGATCTACACCAATCTGCGCAAACTCCTCAAGCAATACAAACCCGATACATCTGCCGTTGAAAAATTATTCTTCTCGCGCAACGTGACGACTGGCATCGCCGTCGGTCAGGCGCGCGGAGTTGTTTTGCTCGCCCTCCAACAAGCGGGACTCGAAGTCTTTGAATACACACCCAAAGAAGTGAAGAACGCCGTTGCAGGCTATGGCTCTGCCGAAAAGCGACAAGTGCAAGAAATGGTACGCGCGTTACTGCAAATGGATTCGATTCCCAAACCCGACGACGCCGCCGACGCGCTGGCGGTCGCCATCACGCACTTGAACACGAAGAGGTATTGATGTCGTTGCGAGGAGCGCTCTTTTTCTTTGCGACGAAGCAATCTCCTCGCATAAAAAGATTGCTTCGCAACGCGCGCTCGCAATGACATATAATTGACCTATGATCTCAACCCTCCGCGGAGAAATTGCGCAAATTGAAGAGACCTCCCTCATCGTCGAAGTGGGTGGCGTGGGATTGCGCGTCTTCGTCCCTGCGCCGTTGCGGACGCGGCACAAGACTGGTGAAGCCGCGTTTTTGTTCACACATCTCGTCGTCCGCGAAGACGCGTTGACGTTGTACGGATTCGAATCGCAAGCCGATAGAGATTTGTTCAACATGCTCCTCGGCGTGGATGGAGTTGGTCCCAAAGTGGCGCTCTCAGTTTTGTCCGCGATGACGTTGGATGCCGTGCAACGCGCAGTCTTTGCCGACGAGGGTGAATTGTTTAGCCGCGTGCCGGGGGTGGGCAAAAAGACCGCGCAGAAGATCGTGCTTCATCTCAAAGATAAGTTAAAACCCGCAGATGGGCTGAGTCAACTTGCGGCGATGTCCGACGCGGATTCTGAAGTCCTCGCCGCGCTCACCGCGTTGGGCTATTCCGTCGTCGAGGCACAGTCTGCGATTCAATCCATCTCGAAAGATGCGAGCAAGGATCCCGAAGATCGTTTGCGTTTGGCGTTGCAGTATTTTCAATAACAGTCAGACCCTAAAGGTTTTCAAAACCTTTAGGGTCTTTATCAATTATGAACGATCACGATCTCCTCGAAAAATACGAGCCTGTGTTGCGTTTCGCAAAGAGCGAACGCTTCTTCCCCATGGCGGTGGAACATTATCTCGAACGTTGCCTCATCCTGCCCAGCGGACCGCTCGGCGCGGCAGGCTTGCTCTTTCATTTAAACGAACCGCTTGCAACTTTTATCGGCAAACTCGAAGGCGGACAATACTTTCTACGGTTCATCAACGAGCCGCTCTACGATTCGGATGCGTGGGTGTGGCTGGGAGTTTCATCCGTTCTTGCAGTTGGCGCGGGATATTATTTCTTCGGCTGGGCGGGAGTTGAAATTGCCGTCACTCTCGCGCTCATCGCCGCGTTGATCCTTTTCATGCTGGCATCAACCATTCGATTGCGGATCATCCCTGCCGCGTTTGCCGTGTTGCTCTTCACCGCGCTGATGGTTGCGCCGATCTGGTTCTTTCTGCGACCAAGCGAATACATGAGCGTTGCTGTCGAATATCTTGTTCTTCTGCCTATTTATCTGTTTCTCCTTTTCTATCTTTCCATCCGCGCGATGAAGTTCATCTTCGACCACATCCTCCCCGAGGGACCCGGCCTCATCATGGATATGCTTTCGCTTGCCACTGAGACCATCGCGCGAAAATCCTATTTCGAGTATGCAAAGATTCTGGAGAAAGATTCCCAGCCTGTGTATTACGGACGCGTCGCGCGCGAACAGGATGCGCACGGGAACAACTGGACGATCCTGCAATATCATTTTTTCTACGCGTTCAACGACTGGCGGCTCGCCGCGAACGGGATAAATCACCACGAGGGCGATTGGGAGATGACGGCGGTTTACCTCAAAAACGATTCGCCGTATGCAGTTCTCTTTTCACAGCACGGCGCGGGCAACATCGAATTGTGGGAGAAGGTCATCAAAGCGAAAGATAAAAATGACAAAGATACGACTCATCCTGTTGTTTACGTGGCGCTCGGATCGCACGCCAATTACAGCAAGCCCGAGGTGATCCGCTCGTCAAATTTATACGAAGCGGGACGCGTGCAACGCTTCCTTTACTGGATGGATGGCTTGATCCACTACCTCTTCCTTCTCTTCCACCCCAGCCAAAAGGCGCGGCAGATCGCGCTCAAAGAATTAACTGCCAGCCGCACGAACTTCCTTGCCGAGGATGCCTTCATCTATATGCGCGATGAAGCGGATCATTACGTGGTCAGCCTGCCGATGGAGATCGCATCTGGTGATGGATTCCGCATCGGCTTTCAAGGTGAAAACCTGCGCGAGCCTGTTGTGAAATCCAGCAGTTATCTCAAGCGCGTGATGTCTGATCGTAAAGTGACTCGCCCCGCCGTGAAAGAATGGCGGCGCGTGATGTTGAATCCCGAACCCGATTGGGTGAACTACAAAGGACTATGGGGTGTGAAGAGTGCGCTGAAAGATGAATCAGGTCCGCCGGGACCGAAGTGGGATCGCCCCGATAATTTATTCAACGTCAATCCACGCGTGAGATGGGAGAAGCCGCTGGAGTGGTTGATGGAGTTGGAGAGTCGTAGGTAAAACGTCGGTTGACAAAAACTGGGGGGGTAATAATATTTATGTATACAATTATTGCAAATAGGCACAAGAAGGAGGATATGCCGATGAAATTCCCAGATCAAATTACAGTGCTTATAGCAGACGACCATCCCCTCGCTCTTGAAGGGATACGTTCCATTATCGAAAAAGCCCCAGAAATAAAAATCGTAGGCAAAGCGCAGGACGGTAATGAGATCAAGCCCATGATTGCCAAATTACGACCGCGCATTCTGTTGCTGAATCTGGTGATGCCAAACCATAATCCCGTGGAACTGGCGAAATGGGTTCGGGAAAATTACCCTGACATCACTACACTGGTTTTGACCGGGCATCATCGCGACGCCAGTCTGGCAGGCATGATGGAGGCAGGCGCGGCGGGATATTTGGATAAAACTGTACAGGCTGAGCAATTGATCGATTCAATCCGCCTTGCGGCTTCCGGAGTGAATCTTTTTGATGAACAGCAAAAAATGCGAGCGCGTACATGGCATGAGGAAGTAGAGAAAAAATGGAATAGATTGTCGGAACGGGAAAAACAAGTGTTGCGGTTATTGGCAGAAGGGGTGAGCAACCAGGAGATTGCCTCGCATCTGCAAATAACCGTTAAAACCCTTGATAAGCATCTTGAAAAAATTTATCGGAAACTAGCAGTGGATTCGCGGCCCAAAGCGGTTTTATGGGGAAAAGAAAATATGGGGGATTTTCCGTATTGACCCTCTATATAAAAATGTCTATGATGGTCTTGGGAAGGAGGTGCTTGTTTGCGGAAGTTGAAGACAACTCGAGATAACAAGTTGCGCACAAATCAAAAGGAGATGACGATAATGAAATACCCGCATATAAGAATATTGCTTGTTTTGACCCTAATATTTACTTGGTTTGGATACCGTTCGTCTCAAGTTTTTGCAGCAGGCAATTGCAAAAATGTAACATGTGAGGACAAGTTCGCGAGCACTATGGCCTGCCCAGCGTATACGTCAGGGAGCGTTAAGGTATTACCTGATGGGTTGAGCACTGTCGAGACCCGTGCCTCCGGTACTGCCGATTGCGACGCTAAGTGGGCGAGAACTTATAATATGTCAGGAGGAAACCGATATGCAGCGGCAAGTTTGAGATATGGTTGTACAAACTACTGTTACAACAAGAGCATTTCATCGCCTCAACCAATTGCTAGCTCAAGCACAGTTGGAGTATTCACTGTGATGCATGCGTACGTGGCGACGCCTACGAGATCGTGTGGGAGGGTTTCTCTTACCGGACCCATCGCTATTCCTATCGGTATATCAAGCACCTCTTGTACAGGCGCAAACTAGTGAATTGAAAAGGGTACTCATATGCAAACAAAACACAACAACTTTGTATTAACAATCATAACAGGGCTGTTAATTTTAGCGGCTGTTTCAGCGATCAGTTTCTATACTTCTCGTCCGCAATCTACTGTGGCGGCTGATAACAATGCTATAGAACAATCTTTGTCAGATCAAGATCAGATTGTTAGCACATCTCCCCAGACTACAAATAAAGACGTATTGTCTCAAAAAATAAACGATGTTGTCGTGGAGATTACCTCAACCAAAATAATAAGCACAGGCGTAGAGATAGGGGTATGTTACAGCACATTAGATGGTGGAGATTGGTACCCAATACCTGGACATCTTTTCTACAGTACATATGAGATCTATCCAGATGAATATGAATTTACCACGGAAGAAAAAGCTGATGGAAATAAAATAGGTAAAAGATGTGCTCTTGTCCGCTATCGAATTGATGATTTGGAAAGTATCACAACTCCAGTAGAATTCACGATCATGGGTTTTGTAGCAAGACCACTGGAAATGTTTTCGGCATGTAAAAATTTCCAAGAAAGGCTTGATACCAATCCAAAAGCCAATGCCTACGGATTGAAGGCGAAGTGTACAGAATCTGGTGATGGTACTATTTCCGTGACGCTTATTGAAAACAATAAATCCGTGGCGAAGGATAAAGCCAGTAAACTGCTGGATGAAATTGCCAGAGCCGAAGTGGACGGGCCATGGGAATTCACGATTACTGAAATTGCAAAATAGTTTGCTAAAGATTCATAAAGCCACCTGTTGCACTGGCAGGTGGCTTTTTTTATTTATTACTTTTCCCACCTCGCATACACCGCCTGCGACAATAACCGCCTCGCGCTTTGCTCGCGCGTGACCAGTTCACCCATTTCGATTTTTCCCCTAAAGCCCTTCATCATATCGTCCATTGCTTGTGCCACATGGATCGCTGACGCGCGCACCGCGTAAATCGTTGTCACAACAAATAATGGATTTACACTCAAACATTCGCGGCAGGCTTCCAATAAATCGGGCAACGACTTATACACTTCCCACACTTCGCCTTTCGGTCCGCGCCCGAATTTGGGCGGATCGAGAATGATTCCATCATATTTCACGCCGCGTCGCGCCTCGCGTTGTACGAACTTCAACGCGTCATCCACGATCCAGCGGATGGGAGCGTCGTTCAACCCCGATAATTCCTGATTCTCACGCGCCCAACTCACGGATTTCTTCGACGCGTCCACATGAGTCACTTTCGCGCCAGCCGATGCCGCGGCGAGAGAAGCCAGCCCTGTGTAGCCAAATAGATTTAAAACATTTACTTCTTTGCGTTCTTGGCGCGCTTCGCGATTAATTAAGTTTGCAAACCAATCCCAGTGTGAAGCGACTTCAGGAAAGACTCCAAGATGACGCCCGGGGGTAGTCATCACTTTGAATGTGAGTCCGTTCTTTGAATGGGGGAGCGGGTAGCGCATCGTCCAATGCTCATCCATTTTCTTTTTAGCATCCCAATGCCCGCCGCTTTCCTCGCCTGTGGAGATGAACACCGCATCCGCATTCTTCCACTCGGAGGTTAACGCGCGCTTCCACATCGCCTGCGACTCGGGTCGCACAAAAACATATTTGCCGAAGCGTTCCAACTTCAAGCCCTCGCCGCTATCGAGCAGGGCGTAGTCTTTCCAGTTTTTGGCTTCAAGCAGTGTGAATGAATTCTCCAATTCTCCATTCCTCCAATTACAAATTACCAACTCACCTTACGCAGTGATAGCAGTCAGTAACGACTAAGACAAGAGCGACATGAATGTCGCGATACAGCAACCCAAGTCAAGCAGTGTAAATGAATTCACCAATTCTCTAATTCTCCAATCCTCTCTTCCCAAACCGAGACAGTCCCCAGTTTCTAATCTCCAACAATTACGAATTACCACTTACCAATCACCCCGATAGGACAACAGAGGGACTGTCCAAACAAGTTACAAAACCTTGATTTTTCCCTCAAAGAGTATATAATGTGGAGGGAAGTGGTACAAAGTGGTAGGAACGCCGGCATCCCCGGCGTTCACCTGTTAAAAGGATAAGTAGCACAAATGTTCTTAGGTCAGTTCCAGCACAATCTCGATGACAAAGGGCGCCTGATGATTCCCGCGCGCTATCGCGACTTGCTGGCGGCTGGCGCGTTCATCACACAAGGATTCGACAAGTGCCTAATGGTGATGACCGATGCGTACTTCAAAGAAGTGTACGAACGCATCAACAACATGAACATGGCAGACGCCTCTGCCCGCATGTTGCGCCGGCTCATACTCTCGAATGCGTATCCTGTCGAAGTGGATAAAGTCGGGCGTATCCTTGTTCCGCAAAACCTGCGCGAGTTCCTCGGCGTTGCAAGCGGCGAACTCACCGTCGCGGGGCAGGGCGATTACTTCGAAGTGTGGCCTCCTGCCGATTGGAAAACGCAAATGGACAAATTGCAGGATGTGGAAGCGAATCAACAACGCTTCGCCACGCTTGATCTTTCAAAGAGCAACAACTCGTAGTGACGATTTCAATCGTCAACAACCAAAACGACTAAAGTCGTTACTACGATGAACACACCGCATCTACCTGTACTTTACAAAGAGATTATACACTCGTTGCAACCTCGTCGCGGAGGGCGCTATGTGGATGGGACACTCGGCGCGGGCGGTCACGCTCGCGGAATTTTGGAGGCATCTGCGCCAGATGGGCAACTGTTGGGTCTCGACGTAGACCCGCAGGCGTTGGCGATCGCTCGTGAGAACTTGGCTCCTCACGAACATCGCATCCATCTGGCGCAAGCCTCCTACACGACTCTCTCGTCGCAACTGAAAGACCTTCAATGGGAATCAGTTGACGGCATCGTCCTAGACCTCGGCGCATCGTCCATGCAATTTGATACACCCGAGCGCGGCTTCTCGTTTCAACACGACGCTCCGCTCGACATGCGATTTGGTCCAAGCGCGTTGCAGACAGCGGCTGACATCGTCAACACATATTCCGAAAGCGAACTCGCGGATGTGCTGTACGAATTCGGTGAAGAACGCGACTCTCGCAAACTCGCGCGAGCCATCGTGAGAGCAAGACCGCTTCACACGACGGGCGAGCTGGTCGCAGTCATTGAGGCAGTTTCCCCCCGTCGCGGTGACCGACTCCATCCCGCGACGCGGACGTTCCAAGCGTTGCGAATCGCGGTGAACGACGAGTTGACGTCAGTGGCGAAAACGCTTCCGCAAGCAGTCGCCAGCCTCCACGTCGGAGGCAGACTCGCAGTGATCTCCTTCCACTCGTTGGAAGATCGAATCGTCAAAGATTTTTTTAGAGAACAAAGCAAAGACTTGGTCAATCCGCCTTACGAAAAATTGTACGAAGTGGAACGCAAGGCGACGATCAAAGAGGTAAACCGAAAACCGATTCTGCCCTCGGAAGAAGAAACGAAAAGCAATCCGAGAGCGCGCAGTGCGAAACTTCGCATTGCCGAAAAGTTATGAAACTGTAGTAACGACTTAAGTCGTTATTACGCGACCAATCGCCCAAATATAAAGGTCGTTATGCAAGCAACACAGATCATCCATGCTTACAAACAAGCCCCCTGGCGCGTGCAACGCCAGTACGTGGGCGCATTTTTGCTTATGGTGATCAGCGCTTCGATGATCGCCGCGCTCTACCTCACGGTGACCGCGCGCGCGGCAGTCACCGGGCGCGAGATTCAAGAATTACGCATCGAGATTACTTCCATGCAACGCGCCAACGCCGACTTGGAGACTCAACTCGCCGACCTCACCTCGACCGCGGTGATGGAACAGCGAGCCTTTGCGCTTGGCTATCGTCCGGTCAAACCCGGCGAGTTGGAATATGTGGCGGTTTCGGGTTTCGTTGCCCCGGAGCCAGCCATCCTGCTTGCGGCGGAGGATGTTGTAAACCCCGAGCGGATCATCCCTGAGGCATACACACAATCGTTGATCGAATGGTTCGATGAGCAGATCAAATTTGGGGGGGCGAAACAGCCATGAGGCGGCAGTATGCTCTCCGTTCGATGACGCTCATTGCCGGGTTTGGGCTGGTTGCGTTGGCGATCCTGGTGCAGATGATTCGCATTCAGAACAGCGAGCAGGCGGCGATCTTCCTTTCACAAGGCGATCAGTACGCGGGCGAGTTCCGCATGTTTTACCCGGAGCGCGGCGAGATCTATGACCGCAACGGTCATCTGCTGGCGGGAAACCAGACAGTATATGAAGTGGGCGTGAGTTTGCTCGAGATGGAAGATCCCGACGCGCTGGCGTTCACGCTCGGCACCTACCTCGGTTTGACCTATGAGGAGGTCTTCAAGACATTGACCGAATCGCCGGACTCGTGGTCTTACGTGGTCATTCAAGATTACGTAGACGCGAACACCGTCGCCGCATTGCAGGCGCAGGTCGCGCAATTGGAAACAGCGAACGACTTCCGCTTGCAGGGCATTGCCTTCAAGCCGCACTTCCAACGCAGTTACCCGGAAACTTCGCTCGCTTCGAACGTGTTGGGGTTTGTCACCCGCGATGGGCGCGGGTATTTCGGTATTGAGGAAAAATACAACGACTTGCTGGCCGGCAACCCGGTGCAGGTGTGGGTGCCGCGCGACCCCAACAAAGCCACAGAAATTCCCCGCGTGCCGAATGGAACCACGCTCGTCCTGACCCTGAACCGCGACTTGCAAGCCCGGGTCGAATCGATTCTTGATGAGGCGCTGATCGAATACGGCGCGCAGAACGGCGCCATCGTGGTGATGAATCCCCGCAACGGCGAAATCCTTGCCATGTCGACCACGCCGCGCATGGACTTGAACAATTACACCAATTATTTTTCGCTCTATAACGACGGCAGTCAATACAACCGTTCGATCGGGACGGCGTACGAGCCTGGTTCCGTAATGAAAGTGTTGACTATGGCGGCCGCGCTGGATGCGGGACTCGTCAAACCCGAAACCACCTACGTGGATACCGGCTCGATTCAAGTGGGCGGCTTCACCATCCAAAACTGGGATAAGGAAGCCTGGGGCGAACAGAATATGGTCGGCTGTCTGCAACATTCGTTGAACGTGTGCATGGCGTGGATCTCCACCCAAATGGGTCCCACTACATTTTATGGATACATGGAGCGGTTCGGGTTCGGTCATCCCACCGGGGTGGATCTGGCAGGGGAAGCGATGGGCAGGCTAAAGACGCCGGGCGATTCGGATTGGTACAACGTCGACCTCGGCACCAACGCGTTTGGTCAGGGTGTCACCGCCACGCCGTTACAAATGCTCATGGCAACCTCCGCGATCGCCAACGGCGGAAAAATGGTCACCCCGCACATCTTGTATTCCATGTTGCGCGACGGGCATCAATACAACGTGCCTTCACAGTACGGCGGCTCGCCGATCACCTCGCAGACCGCGCATACGTTGAGTGAAATGCTGGCGCAATCGCTTGCCGCCGAATCTTCCGAAGCATTATTGCCCGGCTATCGCGTGGCTGGCAAGACCGGCACCGCGCAAATCCCCACCGATTTCGGCTACGACCCAAGCGTCACCAACGCATCCTTCATCGGCTGGGGTCCTGTGGACGATCCGCAATTCATGATCTACGTGTGGTTGAACGCGCCAACCTCCTCGATCTGGGGCTCGCAAACCGCCGCGCCCACCTTTTCAAAAGTTGCCGAGCAAACCGTCATCCTGCTCAACATCCCGCCGGATAATGTCCGGTTGCAACTCACATCGAAATAACATGCTGACTATCGCCGACGCCATCGAAGCCCTCACGGGCACCCGTCCCGCCGCCGCTACGGTAATCACCGAAGCGGTGATCGATTCGCGCCAGGTGATCCCCGGCTCGCTGTTCGTCGCCATCCCCGGCGAAAAAGCGGATGGGCACGACTTCATCGGCGAAGCCTTCAAGCGGGGGGCGTCTTTTGCTTTAATCCAGAGGGACGCGGACGCTTCTTTCCGGACCTTCGACCTGCGCGCCGCCACCCCGGACTCTGTCGCCGCCCAAGAGTACAGCGTTCCGCTATGCCTGCGAGTGGAGAATACGATCACCGCCTTGCAACAGATCGCGCGTTTCTGGCGGCGCAAGTTGAACCTGCGCGTCATCGGCGTGACGGGTAGCGTGGGCAAATCGACCACCAAAGAGATGATCGCCGAAGTGCTCACCACCCGCTTTCGCACGTTGAAAAGCCCGGGCAACCTCAACAACGAGATCGGTCTGCCGATGACCGTGTTGCGCCTGAGTGAAGGCCACCAGCGCGCGGTGATGGAAATGGGATTCTACGTGCCCGGCGAAATTGCCTTCCTGTGCGACATTGCTCTGCCTCACGTGGGCGTGGTGACGAATGTCGGAACGGTCCATGCCGAACGCGCCGGGTCGCAGGAAGCCATCGCGCGCGGCAAAGCGGAATTGGTTCAGGCGTTGCCGCCGGCTCCCGAGGGCGTGGCAATCCTCAACTTCGATGACGCGTGGGTGCGCAAGATGGAAGAAAAGACGAAGGCGCAAATCTTCTTCTATGGCTTATCTCCCGAAGCGCATCTGTGGGCAGACCAGGTGGAGGGGCTGGGCTTGGAGGGCATCCGCTTTCGGATTCATTACCAGGGCGAAACTCTGTATGTGAAGATCCCATTGATCGGGCGGCACTCGGTGCATACCGCGCTTCGCGCCGCGGCAGTGGGCTTGGTGGAAGGGATGAACTGGCAGGAGATTCTCGAAGGCTTGAGTCAGGGACACACGCAACTGCGGCTCGCGGCAGTGCGCAGTGAGAGCGGCGCGTTGCTGTTGGACGATACGTATAACGCGTCTCCGGAATCGATGCTTGCCGCGTTGAATTTACTTGATGAGTTGGATGGCAGGAAGATCGCCGTCCTTGGGGACATGCTCGAACTCGGTCCGTATGAACGAGGCGGGCACGAGATGGTTGGCTTACGCGCCGCCCAAGTGGCGGGGGTGTTGCTCACGCTGGGCGAGCGCGCGCATATCATCGCCGAGGCGGCGCGTAAAGCTGGCATGAAAAAATCGTCTGTGGTGGAGTTCGACACGCTCGAACCGCTGGTGGACTGGTTGAATGCGAATTTATCGAAGGATGATGTGGTGTTGATCAAAGGCTCGCACGGTTTGCGCATGGAGCGTATCACCAACGCGTTGGAGATGCGCTCATGAGTCACTCCGCGTTTGTGCTCGGGCTGGCGATGTTTTCGTTCGTGATGACGGTGATCTGGGGTATGCCGTTGCTCCGCATGTTGCGCCACTTCAAGATCGGAAAGATCATCCGCGTGGAGGAGCCGGATAAGCATCGCATCAAAATGGGAACCCCCACCATGGGCGGCGTATTGTTCATCCTGCCGGTGTTGCTGTTGACGGGTTTGCTGAATGCCGCCGCGTTGATCGGCTTGGATGTCACCGGGCGTTCGGTGCTGATCCCGCTCATCGTGATGGTTGCCTTCGGCGCGCTGGGCGCGTTGGACGATTGGGAAGGCATTCGCGGCAAACGTCGCGGCGACGGGATGCGCATCCGCACGAAATTTCTGGCGCAGATCGTTCTTGCCGTGGGCACGGCGGTTGTGTTGAAGTATATGCTCCTCGTGCCGGATATGTTCCTGCCCGGGTATCGCCATGAGGTCGAACTTGGCTGGTGGTATGTTCCCATCGCCGCGTTTGTGATCGTCAGCGAAGCGAACGCGGTCAACTTTACCGATGGGCTGGATGGGCTGGCGGGGTTGATCTCTGCCACCGCCTTCGCCGCGTTCGGCGGCGTGGCGCTCATCAGCGGGCAGGTCTATCTGGCGCAGTTTTGTTTCATCATCGTTGGCGCGTTGTTCGGTTTCTTGTGGTTCAACGTGCATCCCGCCGCATTGATCATGGGAGATACCGGCTCGATGGCGCTCGGGTCCACGCTTGCCGTGGTGGCGCTGATGACCGGTCAATGGCCCCTGTTGCTCGTGATCGCGGTCATCCCGTTGAGCGAGGCGTTGAGCGTGTCGATCCAGATCGCGTACTTCCGCCTCACCAAGGGCAAGCGTTTTTTCAAGATGGCTCCGATCCATTTGCACTTTGAACTGCTCGGCTGGAGCGAGACGCAGATCGTGCAACGTTTCTGGTTGATCGGCCTGCTTGCCGCGATGATCGGCATGGGATTGGCGTTGGTGTAAAGAATATTGCGTATTGCGTAGTACGCATTACGAAGTTTTATGAAAACAAACTGGAAAGACTCCCGCGTGTTGATCTTAGGCGCCGCCCGGCAGGGGCTTGCCCTGGCGCGTTGGCTTTCATTGCATGGCGCGCGCGTCACGGTCAGCGACATGCGCGGCGCGGATGAACTTCGCCTCGCGCGCGAATCACTCGCGGAATATCAGATCGACTGGGCGCTGGGCGGGCATCCGCTTGAATTGTTGGAGTCAGCAGACGTGTTGTGCCTCTCCGGTGGGGTTCCGCTCACGCTCCCCATTGTGGCTGGCGCACTCCAGCGAGGGATTCCACTCTCGAACGATTCGCAGATCTTCATGGAAGTTGTGCCGTGCAAGACGATTGGCATCACCGGCTCGGCAGGCAAGACGACGACAACGACGCTGGTTGGAGAGATGACAAGACGCGCAATGAACAAAGATGAAGGAGAAAGGATGAAGGATGAATATTCATCCGGCAATCAAGTAGTTGGAATGAGACTTCATCCCTCATCCTTCAAAATTCATCCTTCTGCCTATGTCGGCGGCAACATTGGCGACCCGTTGTTGAATTACGTGGATGAAATGAAGCCTGAAGATATTGCCGTGCTTGAACTTTCATCCTTTCAATTGGAGCAAATGACTCTCTCGCCGAACATTGCCGCGATTCTGAATATCACGCCGAATCATTTGGACCGTCACGGCACGATGGAAGCGTACACGGCGGCGAAGAGTCGCATTTTGGAGTTTCAATCGCAGGACGATGTTGCTGTGCTGAATCCCGATGATGCTGGCGCATGGACTCTGCGCGACAAAGTAAAAGGGAAGTTATTCGCTTTCAGTTTGAATATGCTGGAAGAAGGTTTGGATGGCGCGTACTTGCGCGAAGGTATGTTGAATCTGCGCGACGGCAAGTTGAATATCTCGATCATGCCGCGCGAGAAGATTCATCTGCGCGGCGATTACAACGCGGCGAATGTGCTTGCCGCGTTTGTCATCGGTCATGCGGCAGGCTTTCCGCTGGAGGCGATGGTCGAAACGGTGGAAGAGTTTCGCGGCGTGCCGCATCGCTTGGAATTAGTGCGCGAGTTGAACGGAGTCCGCTGGTACAACAATTCAATTGCCAGCGCGCCCGAGCGGACGATTGCCGTCCTGCAAGCGTTCGAGGAGCCGATCGTGTTGTTGCTTGGCGGGCGCGATAAGAATCTTCCGTGGGAAGGGTTGATGCAACTCGTGCGGGAGCGTGTCGCCTACGCGGTGCTTTTCGGCGAGGCGGCGGAAAAGGTCGAGAAAACTGTAGCCAGCCTCCCCGTCGGAGAGAGGCGTTGCGTGTTCTTCCGCGTGAATGGTTTGCATGAGGCAGTCCTCAAGGCGGCGGAAGTGGCAACGCCGGGCGATGTGGTGTTGCTTTCGCCGGGCGGCACAAGTTTCGATGAGTTCAAAGATTTCGAGGAACGCGGAGAAAGGTTTCGAGCATGGGTTCAAGAACTTTCGTAAATGATCGTTTTCGTTTTTCGTTCGCGAAGAGTCTCAGCCGCGGGTTGGATGTGCCGTTGGCTCTCACCGTGCTGGCGCTTTCGGTGTTCGGCTTGATCATGTTGTATTCCGCGTCGTTCGATTTTTCGTTCAATGAATATGGCTCGTCGACGTATATGTTCGCCCGCCAGATGCGCTGGTTCGGTTTGGGAATCATCGGCGCGTTCGCGCTTTCGTTGTTCGATTATCACATCTGGCGCAAGGTGGGCGTGTTCGCCATGCTTGGCACGATCGGTTTGTTGGTGGCGGTGCTGTTCGTCAACGAAGCGCGGCTGGGCGCGGTGCGCGCCTTCCTGAATGGCTCGTATCAACCGTCTGAATTGGCGAAGTTGATCGCGGTGATCTATCTTTCGGTGTGGTTGTACGCGAAGCGTCACAGCCTGCACGATGTGACCTTCGGTTTGATTCCGCTGGGCGTGATTCTGGGAATTATCTGCGGTTTGATCTATCTGCAACCCGATCTGAGCGCGGCAGGCACGGTGTTGATTCTCGGCGGCTTGCTGTTTTACCTCGCCGGCGCAGAGATCAAACAGATCATCTTCCTGTTGCTGTTGGCGCTCGTCATCGGCTGGGTGGTGGTGCAATTCAGCGCCACCGGGCGCGACCGCGTCGGTTCGTTCATTGCCGGTTTCCAGGACCCAACGAATGCCTCGTATCACGTGCGGCGTTCGTTCGAGGCGATCATCAAAGGCGGCGTGTTTGGCGTGGGGCTGGGCGAGGCGGATACCAAGTTGACGGGTCTTCCGTTCGCGCCCACCGACAGCATCTTTGCCGTGGTTGCCGAGGAGCTGGGTTTGTTCGGCACGGTTTTGTTGATGGCGTTGTATGGCGCGTTGATCTGGCGCGGTCTGGTTGTGGCTCGCCGCGCGCCGGATATGCTGGGCACCTTGCTGGCTTCGGGCGTGATCTTTTGGATCGGGCTGGAAGCGGCGGTCAACATGGCGGTGATGGTCGGCTTGATGCCGTTCGCCGGGAATGCCCTGCCGTTCATCAGCGCGGGCGGTTCCAATCTGGTTTCCACATTTTGCGCCATTGGTATTGTGTTGAACATCTCGCGCCAGGGCGGCGAGATTTCGAAGGTCGAAGAAAACGAATGGAGGTCATTCGGTGCGGTTATTGATTTGCGCCGGAGGGACGGGAGGCGGAGTGTATCCCGCGCTCGCCGTTCACAGCGCGCTGACGGCTAAAGTCACCGACGTGGACACGCTCTGGGTGGGGGGCAAGGGCGGCATGGAGGAATCCCTGGTGAAGCGCCAGGGCATTGCCTTCACCAGCGTTCCTGCCGCGGGTCTCCACGGCGTTGGTCTTTCCGCGTTGCCGGGCAATCTGCTCACGCTTGGGCGCGGGGTCTTTGCCGCTCGCCGCATCCTCAAGGAGTTTAAGCCGGATGTGATGTTCTTCACCGGCGGGTACGTGGCGGCGCCGGTCGCGATTGCCGGAGCCTCGATACCGATCCTGCTCTATACGCCGGATATCGAGCCGGGGCTGGCGTTGAAATCCCTCGCCCGCTATGCGGATGTGATCGCCGTGACGACGAGCCAATCGCAAAAGTTCTTTAAAAAGAAGGCGCTCGAAACAGGCTACCCGCTTCGCCCCGACCTCTCACTGTGGGACCGACTGACAGCGACTCGCCACCTCGGTATCTCCGGTGAAAAGCCCGTGCTGTTGGCGTTCGGCGGAAGCAAAGGCGCGCGCTCCATCAACTTTGCCGTGATCAACCACCTGCGCGACCTGCTCGCCAAGTTCGAGGTCATTCACCTGACCGGCGAACCGGATTGGCAATACGTAAAACAAATGCGCGAACAACTGCCGATGGAGCTTGCCGCCAGATACCATGCCATGCCCTACCTGCACGAAATGGGCGCGGCGTTTGCCGCCGCAGATGTGGCGCTGACGCGCGCGGGCGCGTCGGTGTTGGGCGAGTTCCCGTTATTCGGGTTGCCCTCCATTCTCGTGCCGTATCCTCATGCGTGGCGTTACCAAAAAGTGAACGCCGAATTTCTCGCCTGGCGCGGCGCGGCAGTCATTTTGGAAGACCACCGCCTGAACACCGAACTGATGATGACCTTGAATGTTTTGTTCGAGAACCAGAATAAATTGAAATCCATGCGCGCGGCGATGTTTGAATTATCGCATCCGCGCGCCGCAGAGAAGATCGCCAGCGCGTTAATCGAACTGGCAGGAGTGAAAAACCTATGATGAGCATCGATATTGTCTTCTGGATGTACGTCCTGCTCTTTGGGTTCATCGGAGGGATGCGCGGCTGGGCGAAGGAACTGCTCGTCACATTCAGCGCCATCCTCGCGCTTGCCATCAACCAGGTCCTGCGGAAATATGTTCCGTTGGTGATCGGAATGGATGAATCAGACATCAACTTATTTTGGTCGCGCATCATCGTCCTGACCGTGCTTGTGTACTTCGGCTATCAGACCGTGGTCAGCATCCAACATTTGGCATCGCGCGCGGTGCGTGAACGGTTTCAGGATACGGTCATCGGCGTTCTGCTCGGCGGCGTGAACGGATATTTCATCGCCGGTAGCGCGTTGTTCTACTTGGACAAGGCAAAATATCCATTTTCGCAGATTGTTACCGCGCCTGTCGATCCGAATTTGGTGACCAAGATCAACAACATGATGCTGTACATGCCTCCGCAACTTCTCGGCGACCCGGGCATCTACTTTGCCATCATCCTCGCTTTCGTGTTCATCATCGTTGTCTACATCTAAACCACGAACTATCAAACTAACATGACACACGTCCATTTCATCGGCATTGGGGGCAGCGGACTTTCCGCCATCGCCCGCCTCCTGTTGGAGAGCGGATACGCGGTGAGCGGCTCTGACCGCTCGCTGACTCCGTTTGCCGAAGAGGTGCGCAAGGCGGGCGCAACTGTGTACGTGGGGCATCATGCCCGCAATGTCGCGGGAGCCGATTGGGTCGTGCGCTCTTCCGCCATCCCGGACGATAATCCCGAAGTGCAGGCGGCTTTGCAGAAGAACATTCCCGTGTACAAACGCGCGGATTTTCTCGGCGAATTGATGGCAGAGAAGACCGGCATCGCCATTGCCGGCACGCACGGCAAAACCACCACCACCGCCATGACCGCCTGGGTGTTGACCGAACTCAAGCGCGACCCGTCATTCATTATTGGCAGTGTGGCGAAAAACCTCGGCGTCAACGCCCGCGCCGGCAAAGGCAACCTGTTCGTGATCGAAGCCGACGAATACGACAACATGTTCCTCGGCTTAAAACCGCAGATCGAGGTGATTACCAACCTCGAACACGACCACCCCGATTTCTTTCCAACCTTCGATGCGATGATGCAATCGTTCGAAACGTTCGTCAACCTTCTGCCAGCCGATGGCACGTTGATCGTCTGCATGGAGGATGCCGGCGCAGTCTCACTCATCCCGCATGCGCGCAAAGCCGGCAAGAATGTCATTGCCTATGGCGCGCATATGGATAACACCATCAGCGCTCCGCACTGGGTCATGGCGGGCGATGTGAAACCCAACCAACGCGGCGGCTTTGACTTCGTTGCCTCCTCGAATTTGAAGAGCGCCGGGCTTGAATCGGTGGAGGTGTCATTGCAGGCACCGGGCGAGCACAAC
The DNA here is from genome assembly GCA_044222305.1 of Anaerolineales bacterium. Lineage (GTDB taxonomy): Bacteria > Chloroflexota > Anaerolineae > Anaerolineales > Villigracilaceae > Defluviilinea. The sequence goes on along the minus strand of JBGANO010000002.1, from coordinate 16,923 downwards.
GTCCGCAATGCGCTGGCAACCCTGGCGATCGTGGATGTGCTGGGGCTTTCGCGCGAGCAAGCGGCGAAGGCGTTGAGCAAATTCACAGGAACCGGACGCAGGTTTGAACTGCGAGGCGAAGCGAATGGCATCAGCGTATTCGACGATTACGCCCATCATCCCACCGAGATCAAAGCCACGCTGGCAGGGGCGCGGGCGCGTTATCCCGAGCGCCGCATCTGGGCGGTCTGGCAACCGCACACCTATTCGCGAACGCAGGCGTTGTACCTCGAATTTTCGCGCGCCTTCAAAGATGCCGATGAAGTCATCGTCACCGAAGTGTATGCGGCGCGCGAGCCGAAACAGGAGTTCACCTCGGCGGAGATCGTCAGCGGAATGCCGCATCCGTCGGCGCGTTACCTTGCCACGCTCCCGCAAGCGACCGATTATTTACTCAAGAATTTACAACCCAACGATGTGTTGATCGTGCTATCGGCTGGCGATGCCGACCAGATCTGCGCGGATGTTTTGAAAGCCCTAAAGGAGAGATAACATGACCCGACAAACGCTTCCCTTTGACTGCGCTCAGCGCGAGCGCTCCCGGCGCCTGCGATACGCTCAGGGCGACGCCTTGAACCTGCTTCGCCTGCGGAGGGTTTTACTCGCCGCCGGACGCGGCGCACCCTCGCGCGTTCCCTCGTGGAATACGGACGAACAACTCGCGGCGCAACTCATCGAAAAAATGAAGTCCACGCCGTCGTTGGCGAACCCGTTTGCCGGGCTGGCAGTCGAATCGCCGCGGCCATTCTCCCGCGTCGCAATTCAGGAAATGGCGGAGAGTCATGCCTGAGAAAAAAGAGAACGAAAAACCCGAGATCTTCTTCCTGCCCCCGTTGCGGATGCTCCTTTCTTTTTTCGATAAAGACGCGCGTCGAAAGAAAACGGAACAGACCCATGAAGACGAAAAAGAATCGAAGGAAAAAACGGTCGAGAAGTTGATCGAGAAATTGAACAAGAAGGATGAATAGAAAGGAAACGCGCCGGCAAACCGGCTGATTCGAAAAACATGGTTGCCCCAGCCCGCCCCGTCGATTTACTCATCGCCAAATTCGGCGAAATGGTGAAAGAGAACGTGCCTCTTGCGCCGTATACCTCCGCGCGTATCGGGGGACCCGCCGACATTTTCATCACCGTAGAGTCGGTTACCGCGCTGATGCGGGTTGTCAAATTTTTGTGGAAGAACGATATGCCGTTCCTTGTGATGGGCGGCGGTTCGAACATCCTCGTCAGCGACAAGGGTGTTCGCGGCGTGGTCGTGATGAACCGGGCAAAGAAAGTTACCTTTCGTGCCGGCGATCAGCCCTCGGTCAGCGCGGAATCGGGTGTGGTGTTCAGCAATCTCGCCAACCGTTGCGCCTCGAAGGGATTCGGCGGTATCGAATGGGCGGCGGCTGTCCCCGGCACCATCGGCGGCGCGGTGTATGGCAATGCTGGCGCGTTCGGCGGCGATGTGGCGGGAAGTTTGCTCTCCACCGAGTTGTTGACCGAAAGCGGGCGCGAAAAATTTTCCGTTGAGCAAATGGGATACGGCTATCGCGCGAGTCTCTTGAAGCGCGGCGAGCTGAAAGCCATCGTCCTTTCGGCAGAGTTGAGTTTAACGAATTCAACCAAAGAAGACGCGACCGTCAAGATTCAACAATTCAGCGCGCATCGCAAAACGACCCAGCCGCCGGGCGCCAGCATGGGCTCGATGTTCAAGAACCCCGTCGGTGATTATGCGGGCCGCCTGATCGAGGTCTCCGGCTTGAAAGGGACCCGCATCGGCAACGCGGAAGTCAGCCCGGTGCATGGAAACTTCTTCGTCAATCACGGCGCGACGCGGGCGGAGGATATCCGCAAACTGGTTCAACTCGCGCAGAAGACCGTGAAGGAAAAGCAGGGCGTTGAACTGGAGTTGGAGATCGAGATGGTTGGCGAGTGGTGAAGAAGATACTGCGTACTGCGTAGTGCGTAATGGTGATTTATGGAGAAGATTGCGAATTATCAAGAATGGTTGAAGACGGTGCCCGAACTTTTCACTGGAGACGCGCTCTGGAAGATGGTTGTGTATCGATACGCATTATTCCTTGGCGATCTGTCCTGGCATGATGTAACAAAGTTGATGAGCGATCGCCGGACGATTGGATTATCGGAACAATTGTATGAAGCAGTCGGTTCGGTTGGCGCAAATATTTCGGAAGGATATTCGAGAAGTTCTGGAAAAGATCGCGCTCGTTTTTATGAGTATGCCCTCGGTTCTGCTCGTGAAAGCCGAGGTTGGTATTACGATGGACGGTTTGTGCTTGGAGAAGAAGTGGCGACTCATCGAATGCAATTTCTAACACAAATCATTCGCCTGCTTTTGACTATTACGCCAGAGGAGCGCGCTCGCGCCATTCGTGATGAGAAGGCAGAATACAAAACCGAATCCCCGCTCTCGCTCGAAGCCCTCCTTGAGCAAGCGCCGCTACCATAAAGGCATACGCAGTACGCAATACGAAGTAAGAAGTATAAAGACATGAACTCAAACAAACCAAACACTCCGAGCAAATTGCGCCTCGCCATCATCTTCGGCGGACGCTCCGGCGAACATGATGTTTCGCTCATGTCCGCGCGTTCGGTGTTGTCGGTGCTCGACCCTGCCAAATACGAAGTGACCCAGATCGGGATCACGCGCGAAGGTCAATGGTTGACAGGCGAGGATGTGATCGGAAAGTTTGAAAGTGGAAAGTTGGATGGGCTTGAGCGCTTTATTCTATCTGCTGATCCTTCTGTGCGCAGTACGCAGTACGCAATCGATGTCTTCTTCCCCATCCTCCATGGCACGTTCGGCGAAGACGGCACAATTCAAGGCTTGTTTGAAATGGCAGATGTTGCCTATGTCGGCGCAGGCGTGACCGGCTCCTCCGTCGGCATGGACAAAGGCGTGTTCAAAGAGGTGATGCGCGCGAATGCTATTCCCATCGTCGAGTCTATTTTGGCGTCGCGCAATGACATCGAAAAAAACATGAATGCGGTCATCGAGAAAGCGGAGCAGGCTGGCGCGTACCCGCTGTTTACCAAGCCTGCCAACCTCGGCTCCTCGGTCGGTGTGACGAAATGCCACAACCGCTCCGATTTACAGGAAGGCCTGATGGAAGCCGCACAGTTTGACCGGCGCGTGCTCGTTGAGCGCGGCGTGAACGATGCGCGCGAGATCGAGGTCAGTGTGCTGGGCAACGATGAACCAATTGCTTCGGTGTGCGGCGAGATCCTGCCGAGCCGCGAATTTTACTCGTACGAATCGAAATATATCGACGGAACTTCCGGCTTGGATATACCCGCAAATCTGCCGAAGGATGTTTCCGAACAAATCCGCGCGTATGCCGTCCGCGCGTATCAACTGATCGATTGCGCAGGCATGGCGCGCGTGGATTTTTTTGTAGAGAAAGACACCCACAAGGTTTACCTCAACGAGTTGAATACCATCCCCGGTTTCACCAAGATCAGCATGTACCCGAAATTATGGGAAGCCACAGACCTGCCCTATGCAACACTCGTCGACCGGTTGATCGAACTGGCGCTCGAGCGCAAAGCAGAACGAGACCGAACGTCGCACACTTATCGGAGCCGCGCATGAATAACAAAAAATATATGTCCCGAGCCGAACTTGTCCGTTTGAGGCGCGAAAGCGAACACACCCGGTCGATGGAACGCGCCGCGCGGGAAGCGACGCGCCCATTGAGCGCGGTGAAGCCGCGCGTCAAACCCGCGCCGAAGCCGAAACAAAACAAGCGGCGATTCAATATTGCGTTAGCCATGCCGCGCGTCAACCTGAGGGCGATTCACCTGCCAACGATCCAGTTTCCACGACTGCGGTTTGGCGGGCGGACAGCGTCGTTGATTTTGGTTGTGACACTGGGTATGGCGGCGTACTTTTCATTCACTCGCCCTGAACTGCGCGTCTCGGAGGCGCAGGTGATTGGTAACCAGATTCTGACTCCGGCCGAATTGAATTCGGTCATGGGCGTTGCGGGTCAGCCGATCTTTTTGCTGACTCCCTCCGAGTTGGAAACGCGCCTCTTGCTTAATTATCCCGAGATTTCCGCGGTGCGGGTGAATGTGTCCCTGCCGAACCTCGTCACGGCGCATATCGTCGAGCGCAAGCCGTTCATCCGCTGGGAGCAGAATGGCGCGTACACGTGGATCGCCGATGACGGTGTGGCGTATCGCCCGCGCGGCGAGATGGTGGGACTCATTTCGGTGGTGGCTGAATCAAGTCCCCCCGTGATCGGAGGCGGGACGGACCCGCTGGCGCCGACTCCATATATCACGGTCGAGATGGTGCAGGCGTTGAAGGGACTCGCAAGCCACGTCCCGCCTGGCGCGGTGATCCTGTACGATTCGGTCAACGGGTTTGGCTGGAACGATCCCCGAGGCTGGCGCGCGTATTTTGGCGCAACTGCCAGCGATGTGGAATTGAAGATGCGCGTGTATGAAACGATGGTGAATTCGTTGACACAGCGCGGCATTCGCCCAGCGCTGATCAATGTGACGTACCCAACCGCGCCGTATTACCGGATGAATCAGTGAGGGCGCGCAGTAGACAGGTAAACAGGTAGACACGTAGACAGGTAGACACGTAGACAGGTAGACAGGTAGACACGTAAACAGGTAGACAGGCAAACAGGTAGACACGTAGACAGGTAGACAGGTAGACACGTAAACAGGTAGACAGGTAAACAGGTAGACACGTAAACAGGTAAACAGATAGACACGGTGTAGGGGCGGGGTTTTCCCGCCTTGAGAGCGCCGGTGAAAATGAAAAAGGAAACATGGAAGAAATCGTAGTAGGCATCGACGTAGGCACAACAAAAATTTGCACCCTCGTGGGGCGCCTGGAGGAGGATAACCCCATCCGTATCATGGGTGTGGGCATCGAGCCTTCGGATGGAATCCGCAAGGGCATCATCGTTGACCTCGCCGCCGCGACGCAAGCCATCGCGCGCTCGGTGAAGAAAGCGGAATCCACCTCGGGGCTGGAGATCACCTCGGCGTTGGTGAGCATTGCCGGCGCGCATGTGGCGTCGGTGAACAGCCGCGGCGCATCAGCCGTCAATGGGAAGGTGATCGAGCAATACGATCTGGATCACGCCATGGAGCAGGCGCGGGCGGTGGCGATCCCGAACGACCGCGAGATCATCCACGTGATCCAGCGCGGGTTCAGCGTGGACGGGCAGGATGGCATCCGCTCGCCGCGTGGGATGCACGGCTATCGCCTCGAAGTGGAGGCGCACATTATCACCGCATCCGCCGCCACAGTGGACAACCTGCGTCATTGCGTGGGCGCCAGCGGCGTGAAGATTCAAGAGTTCGTGTTGAATCCGCTTGCTTCCGGCGAAGCCGTGCTTACCGAGCAGGAGCGTCAGATGGGCGTGGCGGTGTGCGATATCGGCGGCGGCACGGCAGATTTGGCGATCTACGTCAACGGCGATGTGTGGCATACGATGGTGCTTGCCGTCGGCGGCAATCACATCACGCAGGATATTGCGCATGGTCTGCGGTTGCCGTTCGCGCAAGCCGAAGATGTAAAGAAGCAACAGGGTCATGCGGCGCGTAGCGAGGTTGGCATGGAGGAATATTTTTCCGTGCGCCCGTTTGGAGAGGACAAGCCCGTGCAGATCAATCGGCAGGAACTGGCGGAGATCATCGAAGCGCGCGTGTCGGAGACCTTCGGGTTGATTCTGCAAGAGATCAAACGTTCCGGCTATGACGGTCTTCTGCCGGCGGGCATGGTGTTGACCGGCGGCACGTCTGCCTTGCCGGGCATCAGTCGCGTGGCGGGCGAGGTGTTGGGTATGCCGGTCCGCGCGGCGCAACCGGAGAATCTCTCCGGGCTTGTCGATCGGTTGAGATCACCGGCGTATTCCACCGGTGTGGGTTTGTTGCAGTGGGCGCTTTCGATGCAGGATGAAGACACCAGCATTGGAAGGGATCGTCGCAAGAAAGGAGAAACGCGCATGGGTTTTGGGTACATCAAGAAAATTGTCGGCAGGATTTTGCCGTAGTGATCGCGCGAGAAAAGATCACAGTCGCACATCGCCTCGATGCCCTTCGGGAGAGACCGCTGAGATCACCGAGTTTTAAACTCTTTTCTCAGAGAACTCTGCGCGCTCTGTGGCTACGCAGATCGTTCCACCCTTAAAATTTATCGCTACGGAATCAAAAGCAAGTATCATTCAACCAATGTTTGATGGAGGCTCAACATGGACTCGACCAATAAGCAAGACAACCAGCAACAAACAGAACCGTTCGCCCGTATCAAAGTGATCGGCGTGGGCGGCGGCGGATCGAACGCCGTTAACCGCATGATCGACGAAGGTATTCAAGGCGTTGAATTCATCATCGCGAATACCGACGCGCAAGCGTTGAAACACGCGAAAGCGCCCACGCAGGTGAGACTCGGCGACAAGTTGACGCGCGGTCTCGGCGCAGGCGGTGACCCCGAAGTGGGGCGCAAAGCCGCGGAAGAATCTGCCGACGAATTGTATAAAGTCATGCAGGGCGCGGATATGGTTTTTGTTACCGCGGGCATGGGCGGCGGCACCGGCACCGGCGCGGCGCCCGTTGTTGCGCAAATTGCAAAAGAAAGCGGCGCGCTCACCATCGGCGTTGTGACGCGTCCGTTCACCTTCGAAGGCGGGCGGCGTTTGTCGTCGGCTGAAGCGGGCATCGGCAAATTCAAGGAACACGCCGACACATTGATCGCAATTCCCAACGACCGCTTGTTGCAGATCGCGGATAAACGCGCCTCACTGCAAGACGCATTCCGTCTCGCGGACGATGTGTTGCATCAAGGTATTCAGGGCATTTCGGAATTGATTACCATCCCCGGTCTCATCAACCTGGATTTCGCCGACGTGCGGGCAATCATGTCCGAAGGCGGAGCCGCGCTCATGGCGGTGGGAATCGGGACCGGCGACGAACGCGCAAAGAAAGCCGCCGAGGATGCCATCTCCTCCAAACTGCTCGACATCACCATCGACGGCGCGCGCGGCGTGCTGTTCAACGTCACCGGCGGACCGAACATGACCCTCTTCGAGGTGAACCAAGCCGCGGCGATCATCCGCGAAACGGCTCACCCCGATGTCAACATGATCTTCGGCGCGGTCATCGACCCGAACCTGGGCGACGACATCCGCATCACCGTGATCGCGACCGGTTTCGAACGCACCGCCATGCCGCGCCGCGCGCTCGAGAAGAATACGCGTGAAAACAAGCGGACGCCGGCAGATGTGTTCTCACGACCACTCGAATCGGTCTCGGTTCATGCCGACGTTCAGCCGGGTGAGGCGAAACCTGCCTCTCTGCCCCCTGTGAATAAAGACGATCTCGATATCCCGACCTTTTTGCGGAATCGAAGGTAACAACAAGTAATCAGACCTGACAGGTTTCCGAGAAAGCCTGATCAAATGTGGTTCTAGTCCGCGCATTGCTTCACGAGGTTAACGGCGCGAATAAAACCTGTCAGGTCTTTTACTGGTCAAGTCCACCTCTTTTGCTGGAGCGGTTCTGGCGTGCCTGGGCGAGGCGCGTCTGAACCGCTCTGTGCGTTAAGACCAGATCACCGCTAAGAGCGCAAAGGGCGCGAAGAAAACCATTAAAATGCTCTCTTGGCGATCTTCGCGCGCTTGCGGTTCAAAAAAACGGGGATGTGCTAAAATACGCTTGATGAAAGCTAAACTCCCGCAACCAGTTCACGAATCATACAAACGACACCGCAGGGAAATGATGTGGCAGATCATTCTCCCCGTCGTGTTGACCGCGCTGTTTTTCATCGCGTCGATCGTGCTGATCAATATCGCCACGTTCAACCGGGGCGGCGACGTGGGTCGCTGGGCGGCGATCTCCACGATTTGGATCGTCATCCCGGTGATGGTCGCAGGCTTGGTCCTCCTTGCGTTGCTTGTCGCGCTGGTGTACCTGATGAAGCGATTGCTGGGAATCACACCGACCTACACCGGTCTTGCGCAGGATTATGTCCATCTCGCCGCTGGTTACATCAAGCGCGGCACGGAGATGGCGGTCAAGCCCGTGCTGTTCCTCGATGGCATCGGCGCGAGCGTCAAGTCATTTTTTGGAAGGAAATAAATTCTCAGATGTCATTCTCCCGAGGAACATCGGGATGAGGCGAGCGAAGCGAAGAATCTCCTGCGCGATGAAGGAGACCCTTCGGTCGCTATCGCTCCCTCAGGGTGACATGTAAAAGGAATCAACCATGAACAAAAGCAAAACCCTACTCACCGGCGCTCTCATCGGCGCATTTGCAGGACTCGTCGCCGCGCTGTTGCTCAACCGCCGCGCGGAGAAAAACGAAAGCGAAACCGCCCTCACCGCCGGCGAGGGATTGAAACTCGGCATGTTGGTGTTCGGTCTGTTGCGGGCGATCTCGTCATTGGGGGATGAGAAGTAGAAAACAAACTTGTCGGTGGCGTAACTTACAGTACAGACAAAAAAGAACTCGGAGGTCTTCAAGACCTCCGAGTTCTTTGCATTCAGTTCATCGTCATTCACCCTTAATTCTCCCCTTCAAATCCTCCGCCTTGAACGGACCCTTTTCCATCAGCAGGGCGCGGGCATCGCCAAGTTTCTTCCACACGTTCCACAATAACACCCCGCGCACGCGCCCATCGGCGAGATAATAGATCACGCCTTTCTTGAACTTATCATCCCAATCAGAGACAATTTCCATTGTACTGCTCATCTCGCCAACGGCTTCGTAGCCCAGATCAAATAAATCTGAATAGAACATCGGGACGTGAGCATACGTCTCGTTCGCGCCCGCCATGTTCCTGCCCGCGAGCTTACCCATCGCAACGGCATTATCTTCATGCTCCACACGCGCGCGCTTGCCCAATGCAATGTGAAAGAAGTTAGCCGCGTCACCTGCTACGAAAACATCGGGCGCGGATGTTTGCAGGCTTTCGTTCACAACGATTCCATTTGTGACGTTCAGCCCCGCCTCCTGCGCCAGCGAAACATTCGGGCGGATTCCGATTCCAGCCACGATTCCGTCCGCGTCGATGGCGCGACCGCTTCCCGTCTGGACCGTGAGGCGGTCCCCATCCGTTTGAATGCTCGCCACTGAATCGTTGGCGATCACATCCACGCCTTTTTCGCGATAATACTCGTTCAGGTGATGAGCAAGATCGCTGGGGAAAACACGCCCGCCGATGGCGTCTTCGAGGAAGATCATCGTCACTTGTTTGCCAGCCATCGTGAGCGCGGCGGCGATCTCTGAACCGATGAAACCGCCGCCGATGACGACAAAGCGATTCTTTTCATCCGCCATTTTTCTGAGTTGTTGATAATCTTGGAAACTGCGGAAATAAATAATGTGATCTTCGCCGAACGGCAGGCGAATCGGTGAACCGCCTGTGGCGATCAACAACTTGTCGTACGTGTATTCCTCCCCTTTGTCATCTTTCACTGTTTTCTTCGTTGTGTCGAGTGATGTAACTTTGCGCCCCAGCAACAATTCGGCGCGTTCCTCGGTCTTGCGCCAGATCTTTTCGATGGGACGTCCCTTCCATAATCCCTTTGAAAGATTCGGTCGCATGTAGGGCGGGTCAATCTCCGCGCTGATGAGCCCGATCGAACCGTCCAAATCCAATTCACGGATGCCGCGCGTTGCCGCGTCGCCTGCCAATCCGCCTCCGATGATGAGGTATTTGTAATGTTTCATGGTTGTCCTTCCTTCAGTCAGTGATAACGAACTCACCATACTGACGAAGCGACAACTTAATCTCTTCCCTCCTCTGTGAACGGACGGAAGATTTCCATCCAGTTTTCAGAATTGCCCAGCGCGTGCCAGCCGAATTGTTTGTATAACCCGTGCGCGTCGCGCGTGGCGAGAGTCCAGCGGCGCAGACCTTGCAGATCAGGGTGGCTGTGGACCGTTTCCATCAACCATTTGCCGAGTCCATGGGCGCGATAATCTTCATGGATGAACACATCACACAGATAGGCGAAGATCGCATAATCGGTGACGACGCGCGCGAGACCGATTTGTTTCTCTCCATCGTATACCCCGAACACCAGTGAGTTTGCCAGCGCGCGTTCTGTCCGTTCGCGCGGACGTCCCTTTGCCCAATAGGCGCGTGTGAGAAAGTCGCAAATGGCGTCTATATCAAGGCGTGAGGAATCTGTGCTGATGATGAAATTGTTTTTGCGTACTTCAAATATTTGGGGCATGGCGTAAGTTTATCATGGGTGATAGTATCCAATTACACATGCCGTTGCGAGTCTTCGAGTAGCAATCTCCGTCACACGGTGGGAGATTGCTTCGAGCGAAAGAACATCGCTCTCGCAATGACACATCACAGGAGACTCATGCTCAAACCAATTCGCTGGAAGACCTTCCCTCGTGACTTTCTCGTTATTCAATTCGGATTCTTTCTTTATGGACTCGCGCTCACACTGCTCATACGCGGCGACCTGGGGACAAGCACATGGCTTGTCTTCGAGATCGCGCTGGCAGACATATTCAAAATCACCATCGGGAGGATGACCATCTTCGTTGGGTTTACCGTGCTGATCCTCGCGTTGGTCATGCGTGAAAAAGTGGGCTGGGGCACGTTGGGAAATATCCTCAGCATCGGTCCGTGGTTGGATTTGTGCCTGTGGTTAATTCCCTCCGCGAAGGGAAACCTCGTTTTGCAACTTGCGTTCTTTCTCGCGGGAATTTTGATTCAAGGATTGGCAACCGCTGTCTACATTGGAGTGGATGCGGGCGCGGGTCCGCGCGACAGCATGATGCTGGCGATCCATCGCGTCACGGGGTTGAGCGTCCGCGTGGCGAGGGGAATTTTGGAACTCGTTGTCGTCACCATTGGCTGGCTGTTGGGAGGTCCGCTGGGAGTGGGGACGCTGGTGTTTGCGATCCTGATCGGTCCCTCTGTTCAATGGGCATTCAAACTGCTCAACGTAAAGCCGCACCAGCCGGAGCCTGCGATGTTGGAAGCAACCGCAGATTGAGTAGTTTGTAGTACCGCAAAGTTCACTTTGCGCTTGTGTTTCCAATCCTAACCAGTGAATGGCAAGATACCCATTCGAGGCTTTTTTAATGCGAATGGCGCGAATTTCGTAAAAAATCCGCGTTGAGATTTAATGGTTGATCTGCAAGACCTTGCTCCACGGATTATTCGATTCGCCTGAGAGGGTACAATAGGCAACCCGAAGTTCACGAGAGCGAGTTCTTGACGCAGTGCGACTGCGTCAAGGCAGGTGACACGATTTGCCAGGCAAATCGAACTGCGCCAGGAACCATTTTCGTGACCTGCCGGCTAGCGGAAATTAAATCTGCGTATTCAGCGCGGATCAGCGTCCAAAAATGGTTTTTGGAATATCGCCGATAAAGCCTGCTATCTTACCTGGGCATGGCAACATGAACGTTGCCGTACTGCCAATACATGGAGTCAGCATGACAGACGAAACACACATCGATCAACCTTTGCCAGCGATCCCTGACCCCGCGCCAACGAATCGCTCGACGGGCGCGCTGGTTTTATTCCTATTGCTGGCGATCTTCATGCCGATTTGTTCGTTTGTGTACCATTTTACGCTCTGGTCCATGGAGCAATCGGCGATCGCCTCCGGCAGTCTTTCGAGCCTCGCCTGGTTCGGGCTGATCGGGCTGGCGGTTCAGGCGATTCTACTTTCGGGAATCATTTTCGCGTTATGGCGCTTCACCAGCGACGACCGCTTCAAGCCGGTCTACGCCGGCTGGTTGGGCGCCTCATTGATTGCCTTCCCGGCGTTGACGTTGCGCTTGCTCGGTCCGAACAACGACCAGGCTGGTTTCCTGCTCCAGATTTTGATCTGCCTTGTCGCGGCATACGTCCTTGCAAGGGTTCGCGGGATCAAACTGGATTGGAACGCGGGGAAAATTTCAGCGGCTCTTTTCCTTGCGGCGTTTGGCGTTGCCCCGCTCGCAGTCTACGGAGCGCTTGGCTCTCTGCCGGATATGATCCTTGCTTTGCTGGCAGGGTTATCGTTCGGGTTGTGCGCCGCGCTCACGATGGAATCTACCACCGGGCATAAGTTCCTCGATGCGTTTGGCATCGGGGTGACGTTATCCCTGCTTGGTTCGGTAATCGGCTACGACGGTTCGCAGTTGATTCTGCTTGCCATCCTGCCTCCGTTTGCGTTTGCCGTTGCCACAGTGATGCCCTCGCGCGTGGCGGGAATGATCCTCACCAGTTTGCTTTGCTGGGCGGGCTTGGTATTTTTCGACCCTACCGAATTAAGCATCCTGCTCGGTGACATTTTCGCGCTTGCCGCCAAGGCAGTTGGCATTGTCATTGGCTTGGGGTTAGCGGTTGGAATCGTCGGGCTGGTGGTGAGTCTGGTAGCCGGATCAGCTTCCCCGTCGGGTGTGAGGCGCGTGCTGGGGTGGGTGGGCGCTGGCGCGGCGTGGCTGGTTGTCATCCTGTTATTTTTCTTCGGTGGGCATCCCGGGTTTTACGGCGACCGCCTCTTCGTCATCCTCAAAGATCAAGCGGATCTATCGAGCGTCCGTCAGATCGCGGATATCGACGAGCGCCGGATCGCCGCGTATCAAACGCTCACCGATCATGCGAACGAAACGCAGGCTGGCTTGCGGGAAGCCTTCGATGCGGTCGGCGTCGAATATACGCCGTATTACCTCGTCAACGCTTTGGAAGTGCGCGGCGGCACGCTCGTGCGGCTTTTCCTGTTGACCCGCCCCGAAGTGGATCGCGTCATCCCCAGCCCGCGCCTGCGCCCGGCGCCTGCGGTCGAAGCCCTGGCGATGAGCGGCGTTGCTGAAAGCCCTCCCAGCGAGGCGCAATGGAACGTGACGATGATCGGCGCGGACAAAGTATGGAGCGAGTTCGGCGTGACCGGCGAGGGGATTGTCGTCGGGCAGTCGGACAGCGGCGTGGATGGGACTCACCCCGAACTTGCGGAGCGCTATCGTGGCAACGCGTCGGGCGACGATTACAACTGGTTCGACCCGTGGAATCAAAAACCCTCCCCTTATGATGACGGCGGTCACGGCACGCACACGCTCGGCACGATCCTTGGGCAAAACGGGATCGGCATTGCGCCCGGCGCAACGTGGATCGGTTGTGTCAACTTGAATCGCAATCTTGCCAACCCCGCCCTGTACCTGGATTGTATGCAGTTCATGCTTGCCCCGTTCCCGCAAGGTGGAGACCCCTTCACCGATGGCGACCCAACCCGCGCCGCCGACGTGTTGAACAATTCATGGGGATGCCCCGAACTCGAAGGATGCGACCCCAACGCCTTGCTCTATGGCGCGAATCATTTGCGCGATGCGGGCATCTTCGTGGTGGTTTCCGCCGGCAACGACGGACCAAGTTGCAATACGGTCAACGCGCCGTTATCGTTGTACGACTCGGTCTTTTCGGTCGGCGCCATCGACCAGTTTGGGGATATGGCTCCGTTCAGCAGTCGGGGTCCCGTCACTGCCGACGGTTCCGGTCGCAGTAAGCCGGACATCGTCGCGCCGGGCGTGGATATTTTTTCCTCCACACCGGGCGGCGGATATGGATTCGCCAGCGGCACCTCCATGGCGGGACCTCACCTCGTCGGCGTGGTTGCCTTGCTGTGGTCTGCCGATCCCTCCCTCATCGGCGATATCGACCGCACTGAACAACTCATCATCGAAACCGCGCAACCCTACAGCGGAGACATATCATCTGGATGTTTCGAGGGCGGCGTGCCGAACGCCGCATTTGGCTACGGCATGGTGGATGTGTACGCGGCAGTGAAAGCCGCTTTGGATAAATAAAGTTCGCGCAATCGCCGAATGCCCTCTTCGATCTTGTCCGCCTCGTAATACACAAAACACAAACGCATGTAATTTTTTAATCCGCCGTTGCTCGAAAACAACGCGCCCTGACGAAAATCCACATTGAACGCGCCTGCCTGTTTGCGAAGCGCGCCGATGTCCATTTGATCGGGGAATTGTAACCAGAAGAAGTACCCGCCATGAGGGACTTCGTATTTCGCTTCGGGAAGATGGCGACGCAACGCTTCATCCATCACCTGAATTTGATTCAGATAAATTTGCTTTAGCCTCGCGATATTGTTTCCCAACCCACCCGATTCGATCACCCCACGCAGAATCGCAGACGTGAACGGATTCAGCCCGCCGCCGCTGTCCATCAGTCCGCTGTTGGAGAAACGGCTGATGATGTCCGCATGTGCCTGCATCCAGCCGAGGCGTAATCCAGGCGCGAGAATCTTTGAGAACGATCCCAACGAGACAACTTTCTCCGAGTCAACGAACGCGCCGAATGGTTTCGGCGGTTGCTCAGAGTAATTCAATAGTTGATACACCTCGTCCGCGACGATGAGGAAGTTGTGCTTCTCCGCAAGTTTTACAATTTGTTCGCGGCGTTCCTGTGGGAGGGTGTAGCCTGTCGGATTTTGAAAGGTCGGGATGAGATAAAGGAATTTCGGAGGCGAACCAGCCAGTTTCTCCTCGAGTGAAGCGGGGACGAGTCCATTTTCGTCTGTTGCAACGGAGACGACGTTCAATCTGTGATCGGCAAAGATCCGCAACGCCAAAAAATACGAAGGTTCCTCGACAAGAATCGTATCGCCCGCCTTGGTGAAGAAACTGCAAATGAGATCCAATCCGTTCGAGATGCCTGTGGTGACGAACAGGTTTTCAGCGTTGACGGAAAATCCATAACCATCGCTGAGGAAATTCGCCAACGCCGCGCGGAAGTATCCATTGCCCTGCTCGGTGCCGTATTGCAAAAAGGAGTTGTCGTCATGCGCCAACGCCTGTTGCGCGGACTCGCGGATCATGTCGAGCGGCAACAACGAAAGCGGCGGGTTGCCCAAGCCGAGGTCAATGACGTTGGGCGCGATCGGTGTTTGAATGACGGGATGAGGTGTTTGCATTTACGCGGCTCTCGATCTCACACGTACCACATCCCAAATGACCTCAGGGTGTTTCGCGGCAACCTGCAACAACACACGCGCGGCACCCTCAGGCGATCGTCGTCCCTGCTCCCAGTTGCGCAAGGTCTTGACACTGATGCCCATTAAAGCGGCAAATTCGTTTTGAGAAAGCTCGTAAGTGGCGCGAATCTTTTTTACGTTTGGCGCCTCGATCATGAACGTGCGCGAAGGCTTTGCCTTGCCGCGCAGGATTTTCCCGCCTTCACGAACGCTTTCGAGCAACTCATTAAACATTTTGTCTTTCATTTGAACTCCTTTTCGACAATCTCACGCAGTGTCTTGAGTTGTTGCGGCGTTAGATCATCTTGCGCATTTTTTGGATACATGAAGAGCATCAGGATTTGATCTTTCCTATTGATCCAATAATAGATCACGCGGACACCGCCGCGTTTGCCTCTGCCACTGATTGACCAGCGTATTTTTCTGAGACCACCACCGCCTGATATGACTGCGCCTGAATCTGGGCGCGTTGCCAGCACAACTTGCAATTGACGGTATTCATCATCGCTTAGCAGAGTTGTGACCTGACGAGTAAACACACTGGTTTCGATAAATTGCATGGTTGGATGAGAGTATACGCCATTGGCGTATACTCGTCAAGATGGTTGATTGTATTCAAAGTCGCCCCTACGCCATTTCCCATTTGTTATAATCCCATCCAACCCAAACTCAGGAGAAACACTTCATGCCCAAAAAGAAAGATGCGGTAGCGCTTCCTCTCGAGAAAGAAGAAATTCTCAACGATTACCGTCTTGCCTACCAGAGCAGGCAGGCTTCGCTTATTGGGCGGCGTGAGGTATTGAGCGGCAAGGCGAAGTTCGGCATTTTCGGCGACGGCAAGGAACTTGTCAACATTGCGATCGGGCGCGCGTTCCGCAAAGGCGATTGGCGCTCAGGATATTATCGTGACCAGACCTGGATGTTCATGTTAGGGGTGATGAATATCCAGGAATTTTTTGCCCAGACGTATGCCCACGCCGATGTGACTCATGAGTCCAACACGGGGGGGCGTTCGATGAACGCGCATTTTGCGAATCGCTACATCAACCCCGACGGCACATGGAAGAATCAAACCGAATCGTATAACACTGCGGCGGATGTTTCGCCGACAGGCACGCAGATGCCGCGCGCGGTGGGACTTGCGTACGCGTCGGTGGTGTATCGCGGGCTTGAGGTCAACAATCAATTCACAAAGAACGGTAACGAAGTTGCGTTTGTGAGCATTGGCAACGCGTCCACGTCTGAGGGCATGTTTTGGGAGGCGGTCAATGCCATCGGTGTTCTGCAGGCGCCTGCGGTCATCGTCGTGTATGATGATGGTTATGGCATCTCTGTCCCCAATAAATTTCAAATGGTCAAGGAAAACATGTATGAAATTTTACGTGGTTTCCAACGCGACCCCGATTGCACAAACGGCTACGATCTTTATCAAGTGCGCGGATGGGATTACCCCGCGTTGCTCAAAACATTTTCCACTGCGGCGAACAATGCTCGCGAGAATCACATCCCTGCGTTGGTGCATGTCAATGAAATAACCCAGCCGCAAGGACACAGCACTAGCGGTTCGCACGAACGCTACAAGACTCCTGAGCGACTTAAATTCGAGGAAGACTTTGACTGCGTCCGCAAATTGCGCGAGTGGATCATAGACAACCGCCTCGCTTCGGACCTCGAACTGGTCGCCGTTGAACAAGCGGACCACGACACTGTGGAGGGAATCCGCAAACTGGCGTGGGACGCGTATTTGAATCCGATCCTTGAGGAGCGCGGACAGGTGATGGATATGCTCGATGAGATCGCGGGGAGTTCGAGTCACGCGTCGGAGTTGAATCGAATCAGAGAGCGGCTGGCAGGTCTCCCGTCGGTGGCGAGGCGTGATGTCCACAGCGCGGCGCATGAGGCGTT
>JBGANO010000029.1:0-42931 GCA_044222305.1 Anaerolineales bacterium | reverse complement strand
ATTTCCGAACATAAATTGGAGGTCTCATGTAGTGGTTATACCACTTTTCCAAAACTCTCGTCTGCTACTGCACTAGGATTGCCCTTAATAGGCTTTGCCATTATAGCTATAGGCGCGTTTGTAATTGAAAGGATGAATTACTCATCTGGTTCAGATGTTTACTTAGGATTGGCCATGATTATTGGCGTCCTATGGATAATTGCAGGAGCAGTTTTTATAATCATTAGAAAAGAAATACCTCGTCCTGGCCTAACTAGTGTCAAGGGAGTATCTGCTGTAATCCAAGGCTACTTAGGTTTAATAATTATGCTTATAGTAGAGGCCATCCTAGTTTATTTAACATACGCAGAATTGACACCTTGAAATTCGCTTTTGATCGATGGCCCTCGAAGGAAAAGCGACAGATGGGCTGATGAAAATGAAAACGGTCTCGGGCGCAAAGTCCACGAGATCGTTTTGTGTTTCACAAGAAAAACCTGACAGGTCTCCGGCGCGTCATGGTTAACCATAACATCCGCGTGGACACGAGTTACGATGAATCAGACTCTCTTGAAGACCTGTCAGGTTTGAAGTATCAATGTAAGGGAAAATAAAAACGGTCTCGGGCGCAATGTCCGCGAGACCGTTTTTGTGTTTATCTCTCGATCTTTGCCTTCGGTAACACCGTCGGCTTTCTGGGCGGGAGCGTCACAAACTTCCGCTTGCTGGATTTCTGTTGCTTTTTCAAATCGGCGGCGATGGCGTTCAAATCGTAATTGAACTTCTTCGCATGTTCGTTGCGCGCAGTCCGCGCTTCTTCCACAATCGGGTCGTTCCACATCTTACACCTCGAATTCTGAAAGAACAAGTACGGGAATTTCCTTTATTCGTTTCAAATCTGTATCGTTGGTGAGGAAGGCATCGCATCCCGATTGAACGGCTACGGCAAGTTGAAAAGCATCGGTGAGGGAAATGTTGTAGCGCGCGCGGAAGTCGGCGGCTTGATCGGCAATAACTTCGTCAATGGGGTGAAACAACACATTCTCGTTGTTGACGAGCAAGTCGGTAAACAGTTGGGCGATCTCTGAGTTGGGGATTTTGTACGGAAGTACCAGACACTCAGCCAGTGTGATCGGCGAAACAACAGCAACAAGTATCCCCTGATCGAGTTTTGAAAATACTGGCTGAGCTTTTTCTGAAAAAACGGGGTTCTTCTCGACGAAATAAATAACGGGAGCGGTGTCGAGAAAAACCTGCCGAAACGACTCTAATCGTTCAGCAAGTTTCATTTTCCGTCTCGGATGACGCGTGTGCGGCGGTCACTGTCGTCGCTTCGAGCGTGGCTGATGTACAGTTGCGCGTCCATGCCGAGTGCGGGGTAAGGCAATAACCCAGCCGCGTCGCTCCATTTTCGGCGTTTTCGTTCTTCGGCAGACGCGTTAAGCCGCACGCCCTGTATCAATCGGCTGGCTAGCAAGAGCCGGTCAGAAGGCGTTAGTTTGCCTGCGCGTTTGAGCAATTGGTCAATTTGTTGAAGAGCCATGTGCAACCTTTCACTTTTCTGTTCATATTATACCGCCGATGACTGGCATTACTCCTGCCAGAGATTAGATGTGCTGGATAGAAAATGAAAACGGTCTCGGGCGCAATGTCCGTGAGACCGTTTTTGAAGATCAGAGATCAGATTCTTTCAAGCCTGCAACTTTGAGTACGTGGCGTAACAAGCCAGTTTTCAGTGGCTTCGCACCATGGATCGGAACGGAGATACGCTCAATCCGTCCCGCCTTTCCATAGATGTGATGACTGCCATTCACGCGCAACAATTGCCAGCCATGTTCTTCAAGCAATTTGGCGAAACGCGTCCCACTGACCGATTTCATACGGTGATTTCCAGCACGCGACTGTTCTGAATCTCCTGAGCGGGCTGGGCATCTACCGACAAACAACCTTCGATGGCTTCATGCAGGTTCTCGAGCAATTCATCCATGGTCTCCCCTTGCGTGGCGCAACCGGGAATGGCGGGCACTTCCGCCCAATAGCCGCCTTCTTCCGCAGGATGTACAATAACTTTGAGTTTCATTTGAGTTACTCCTGATTTCCAAAATGATTGTACCTCAAAATCAAAATAGGCGAACAGTATGAAGTGTAATGCCTGAAACGGCGTCACCTACTCGCAAGTGTCGCCAAACAGCCCCCCGCCTCTGGCGGGGCAGGCGGCGACTGCACGACGGGAACGATCCTCGAATCGTGGTCGTTTGCAGGAGCCTTCCCTGAGCGGAGCGAAGGGATGGGGATGGAACAACGAAACCGGCATAAGCGTTAGAATCCACAGAATGAACGCCGACCATCGCTCACGCATTTTTCAGCGCAACCCCGCAAGAATCATAGTCGTGGGAGTCGTCATCATTTTGGGATTCGTTTTTTACATCTTTTGGGATCTGCCCCCGCTTGATTCCCTTCCAGAAACGTACATGACCCCAAGCGTCCGCATCACGGACCGGAACGACCGTTTGCTTTATGAAATTCTTCCGCATGAGGGCGGACGAAACACAGTCCTTTCCATCGCCAACATTCCCCAATGCTTGAAGGATGCCACGATTGCGGTGGAGGATAAAAACTTCTACACCAACCCCGGCGTCGATTTGACCGGGATCATCCGCGCTTTGTGGATCAACCTCAAGGGCGGAGAAACCATCGCGGGCGGAAGCACGATCACGCAGCAAGTGGCGCGTAATCTCCTGTTGAGTCAGGATGAGCGCGCGGAACGAACCCTGAGGCGCAAACTTCGTGAAGCGGTTCTTGCCGCGCAGATGACGCGCAAACTTTCCAAGGACGAAATCCTTGCCTTGTATCTCAACCAGATCAATTACGGCGGCTTGGCGTATGGAGTCGAAGCCGCATCGCAAACGTATTTTGGCAAACCCGCCAGCGAACTACTGTTACCCGAATGTGCGCTTATCGCGGGCTTGCCTCAAGCGCCCGGCGTCTATAACCCATTCACGAATCCCGATCTGGCAAAGGAAAGGCAAAGCATCGTGCTTGGGTTGATGGAGAAGCAGGGCTACATCACGCGCGAACAACGCGTCGGCGCCGAAGCGACTCCCCTAAGCTACAACCCGGTCCCCTATCCGATTGAAGCGCCGCACTTCATCTGGATCATCAAAGATCAAATCGATCGGTTGGCTTCGCAGGGGCTTCTCGATCCGGGTCAAAGCATCATCGTGCGGACAACGCTCGATCTCGACGCTCAGCGTCTCGCGGAGGAGATATTGAAACGGCGCATCGCCGAATTCAAAAGCGAGGGCGCCGCGCTCAGCCACAATGTCAATAATGCCGCGCTGGTTGTGTTGGATCCAACTAACGGTGAGATTCTCGCGCTCGTCGGCAGCGCCGATTATTTCGACGAGTCGATTGACGGCGCGCTGGATATGGCGATCTCGCCGCGCCAGACCGGTTCTGCGTTCAAGCCGTTCGTGTATGCGCTGGCGCTCGACCCTGCCCGCGCAGACGCGTGGACAGCCGCGACACCCATCCTGGATGTGTTCACAACGTTCAACCTGCGCGATGGCACAGCATACACGCCCGTGAATTACGACGGCTTCGAGCATGGGGTCGTCCCACTGCGCGAGGCATTGGGTTCTTCGTTGAACATCCCCGCGGTGAAGGCTTTACAACACGTGGGTATCGAGAACACGATCAATCTGGCGCAACGGCTTGGCATCACTTCGCTGGGCGAAGCGGGGCAATATGATCTATCGCTCGTGTTGGGCGGCGGACAGATCAGCTTGTTGGAACTATCCACCGCGTATGCGACACTCGCCAACAACGGATACTACACCGGGCATGTGTCAATAGTAGACATTCACGATGCAGACAATCACCTGCTCTACAAACCGGATTCAAATCCGCCGCTTCAAATCCTTGACCCGCGCGTGGTCTGGCTCGTCAGCGATATCCTCAGCGACGACTCTGCCCGCTCGACCGGATTCGGTCTCAATAGCACGCTCAAACTTGATCGTACTGCCGCCGTCAAAACCGGGACAACGACGAACTTCCACGACAACTGGACGATTGGATACACTCCCGATCTCGTGGTTGGGGTCTGGGTTGGCAACAGCGGATACGAAGCGATGCACGATGTGACCGGTCTCACCGGCGCGGCGCCTATCTGGTATGAAGTTATGCGCGGTCTCTTGCAGGGACGTCCCGACCATTCCTTCACGCGACCCGATGGTTTGACTCAGGTGGAAGTGTGCGACCTATCAGGCTTGCTCCCCACTTCAGCCTGCCCAAACACACACATGGAATGGTTCATCACTGGGACAGAACCAACACAAATGGATTCAACTTATCAACAAATTTGGATAGATGCGCTGACGAATTCCCTCGCTGACGATTCGACTCCCATCGAACGACGCCAATCCATCACCGTTTTGAATCTCCCCATCGAAGCGCAGGAATGGGCGCGCGAACAGGGACTGCCGTTGCTGTCAGATTATTCTCAAACGTCAGAGAATGTTTCTCTACAAGAGAATCAACTGGTCTTGCTTTCCCCACGCCCCAACACGGCGTATCGCATTGACCCAAACTTCGATCCAGCCTCACAACAAATCCAGATCGAAGTTGCGGCGGGACAGGGCATCTCGCAAGTTACGATCTGGGTGGATGGAAATTTGCTCGCAACATTTTCTTCCCCGCCCTACCAAGCCTGGTGGACGTTATCCGCAGGCGAGCATCGCTTCTGGGCGGAGGGTGTGGATGCGAATGGGCAGAGAATGAAGAGTGAGATTGTGACGATTACAGTTGTTGAGTAACAGCAATCCAAAACTGCCGCGCAGTCCATGCCAAGGGAGAACCGACTCAAAAGTTGGACGCTGACCGCGAAGCGCGCAGAAAACGCAGATTTTTCTTTGAATCACTGACGTTACACAGTTGAAGTCAGCCTGGTCACTGTAACGCGACATTCATGTCGCCTGTGCCAAAGACAACTTGAAGAGCGAGATAAATCTCGCATTACGAACTCGATTGCGTAAGGTGAGTGATTCAGCGTTTATCAGCGTCCCATTTTATTTTGGCTAAAGTCTAAGGCTTTACCTCAAACACGCTCCCTGCCCCTCTGCCGCCCACATCGGGGAAGTAGAACTCGCTCGCTGTGGGCGGAATGACCTTGAATGTCCCCGCTGTGCTGGCGCGAGCGAGATAGGTGTACACGTACGTGCCGGCCGGCAGGTAATCTGCCGAGAGCACAACCTTCTCGTCGCGCAGTTCGATGTGACTGAAATACCACCAGCCCCAGCCGCGCTCGTTGTAGTCGGTGAGGGTGTAGGAGTTGGGAACGGCGGTATCGGTCAGAATGGTCGAGTCAACCGCTTCGAAGCCAGCCGGGAGCGGATCGTCCACCACGATGTAATGCACCCCGGCAGGGACGACGACTGTCAAACGGACTCGCACCAAATCGCCGCGTTGAATTTCGGTGATCGGTTTCTTGGGGTCATCCAATGCAAAATACTGTCTTGAAAGACTCACACCCTGATCCAACGGCTCGATGGATTCGACCGGCAGTTCCGCGCTCATGTAGGCGGTGTAATACAGGTTGCCCGTCCCCTCGCCGCGTGTGAAGACGAGATAATTCGCAGAGTCCTTCAACAGTTCTTTCAATTCGATCTTCAACTTGACGGTCTCGGTCAGATTCTCTTTCGTGACATTGCCTTGATCGAGCGCTTTCCCATTCAAACCGATCGCATACGCGTACTCGGTATTATATTCATCGGAGGCGCTCATCCAATTCGTCAACGCGATCAGCGACCAGGCGGTTTCCTGGGTTGTATACCAATGTCCGCTATCGCGGTGAGCCATCAGCCAGCGAACAGCCTGCGCCGTGACCGGGTTCGCCGCATCCATTTGCACGAAGGCATTCAATACGATGGCGGTCGTGCGCGTGTCGGTGTTCCAGTTCCAATAGTCTGTGCTGGATTCTTCCCAGTGAGCGCCGGAGGCAGAAAGGATAGAAGCAGACTGAAGGTCGGAAAGAAGCGAGGCGCTCCGTTCATCCTGCGCGTCCAGCATGTACATCGCCTGCGCCAGATACGCCTTTCCGTACAGACCGAGCGAAGTCCGATGCTCGTAAATGAAGTTCACCTGCGAGGGGCGCAACTCGTCGGCGCGCGCCAGCACGTAGAGCATGAACGCGGTGCGGTTGTATTTCCACTCGGGGTCGTTGCGCTTGAGGTCGGGCACATTGTTGAGCAGAAATTGAATACCTTGCGTCAACACCTTTGATGAAACATCGTAACCCGATGCCTTTGCCTCGATCAAACCATAGACCACATACGCGCTGGTCTGCGGGTCGCTGAGTTCGCCGTCCCACCAATTCCAGCCGCCGTCATAATGTTGCTTGGCATAGATGCGCTGTAACGCGGTGTTCACCTGCGCGTCGAGATTGCTTTGCAAACCCGATTCAATGCCCGCGTTCTTCAGCGCCCGCGACGTGATGACATTCGGCAAAAAGCGCGAGACCGTTTGTTCCATGCACAGATACGGATAATCTTCGAGATACGTCAGCCCGCTTTGCATGGATGCCGCGAGCGATGGCGACACTTCGACCGAAAGTTGCGCATCGGTGAAGTTCAGCGACTGCGGAAGTTGGATCGCTTCGGTCGCCGAGTTCGCATTTTGCAACATGCCCGACGTGCCCACCGTTTCGGTCGCGGTGTAGTTATAGACCGGGATGCCCTGACCGGATAACGTGCCGAGCGCGGGCTTACTGGAATCTTGATACGCGCCGCTGACCACGCTCGCCGTGAAGTCAACCCGCGTCACTCCCCCTTGGACGATTGCTTCCCAGCGGACAACCTTTTGCGTCCCTGCCGGCACTTCCACATTCTGCGCCGCAGGCGAAAGCAGATCCACACCTTTCGCATCGAGCGAGACTTGTACGCTTAATGGTTTATCCGTGTTGTTATGCACCGTCGCGCCGATGATTGCCTTGTCGCCATTGACGAAGAAGCGCGGCGTTTGCAGTTCGATAAAGAGAGGCTTCGTGCTAAGCAGGTCGCCCGTGGTTTGACCCACTTTGCTGTCGGGCGTCACCGCGCGCACGTCTGCCTTCCACGTGGTGAGATTCTCCGGCAGAGTCACCGTCACCTGCGCCTTGCCGTTTTCATCCGTGAGAACGTGAGCGTCGAACCAGGCAGTATCCTTGAAGTTCTGCCGCGCCGAGATGACCCCAAGGCTTTCCCCTTCCCCGCCGCCGCCGCCTCCCCTGCCATCGGGAATGGACTCACGATACTGCGCGTTGTAATCGTCCGCATTCGAGACCAGCCCGAGCGCAGTGCGAATGCTCAATGCCTGATCGGGATAGAACGCGTCAAGAATTCGCGCCGAGTTCATCGGAGCCAGCGCCAGCGCGGCTTTATCCACCACCGCAAGCGAAACGTCCGCAGAGACCGGTGTGCCGCGGTAGTCCTTTGTCTCGATGGTATACGTGACCTCATCGCCGGGACCTACCGACTCTTTATCCGCAGTCACCTTCACGTCCAATTCTTGATGACTCGTATCCACTTTGATGCTTGCCATGCCGATCTTGAAATCGGGTGTCCCTTCCGTTTCCGCGCCGCTGATGACCGTCACAGTGACATAAGAGATGGGAGCCATCTCGGCAGTAATTGGCAACTTGTACGTGGTACTGTTGTCATTAAGCAGGACCACATCCTGTTTATAGACGTGCCCGCGCTCATACGTGACCAGAGCGTACACAGCATGTGTGAACGGCTGGGCGATCAGGATCTCGGCTGTATCGCCGGGAGAGTATGTGTCCTTATCCACAATGAGATTGAACGTGCGGTCATTTGTCTGCCGCCACGCGACGTAATCCTCGCTTGAGATCCATGTGTATGCGGAGGCTTGTTGTGTATGCCCTTTTGTATCCCGCACGGTGACAATGGCTTTATACACGCCGCCCTTCGGCGGGACGAATGAAACAATCGCCTTGCCGTCTTCGCCAGTGACCGCGTTCACCGTTGTGACGGGAATCTCCTTGACCGAAGTCTCCCATCTCAGTGTTCCCTGCTTGTCCTGAGTCTGCACGCTGAACCAGCGCCGCTCCACGAACTTGACCGAGACCTTTTGATTCGAGACTGGGTTTGAATCCCAATCCAACACAACCACCTCAAACGGCGTCTCTTCACCCTGCTTGCCCACATAACTGACCGAACGAACGCCCGCGTAATACTCGCTCTGGTGCACGATGACGCTTGTGCTTCCACTGACCACATTCCCTGAAACATCCGTTACATTGGCGCTGAACGTGACGTTCCGGCTGATCTTGTCCTTGTCCAAGCCCAGGGTTTGTGTCACCTCCAGATGTCCGGCTTGATCCGTCACGCCTTCGCCGTTCGCCAGCGTTCCACTTCCACTTTCCTCTTGCGGTGACCAGTAAATATCGCGGTCCCAGTCCATGAAGTTGAATTCCCAATAATCGGACGCGGGCTGGAAGTAATACGGTGACGACTCCAGGAACCACTCTGCTCGCGCATTCCCAACATTCCCGCCCGAATAATACTTCGCGTCGAGACTGAATTTGACCTGCTCCCCTGCAAGGATATTCTCCTGATCCGACAAAGCGTTCACCTCGAATTCCGGCTTGTGATACTCTGCCACACGGAAAGAAAGGAAACTGAACGGGTCAGCGCTGGGGCTTGTCCGCACGAGCAGGTCGTATGTTCCCAACGCCGCGTCCTCTGCCAGTTTGATTGTCCCGTCGAAACTGCCAAGCTCCGAAATCGGCATGGACTCGGAAAATATCTTTTCGCCATATTGCTCGACCGTCACATAGACCTTGTCCGCTGTGGGCAGGCTGTAACGCAGATCGTCATTCACACGCACAATGCCCTTGAAGAACACTTCCTGACCCGGGCGGTAGACCGGTCTGTCCGTATAGATATAACCAAACATCGAATTGGGCGGCGAATAATAATTTTCATAGACGCCAAAATCGCCCGCCCACACGCCGCTCCCCCAATCAATGGCAGTGAATGCCCCGTGACCGTTCCCATCCACGCGCGCATAGGATGGATTGTTCAAACCGTCGAGATACGCCAGTCCGTCCTTATCCGTGACGGTTTTGCCGATCTGCGAAAGCTTATCGTTATAGTACGTGACCGCAACGCCCGCTTGCGGCATTCCGCTTTCCAGGTCGGTCACCCATGCGGACGCTTCCGATGGCGATGTCTTAAGCGTGATGTTATCCGTCGCGACGATGAACAGGAATCCCTGATAGAAGCGGGTCTTGTAATCCAGCGGTTTTGCTTGCACGCCGATAAAGTAATATCCGGGCGGCAGTGGTTTCTCCCGCGCATCCTGTAATGTGAACTTTTCATACTGTGTTTGATTGCGCGGCACAGCCACATCCGGCGTCCATTCGCGAATGGGCTTGACCTTCGGGTTGAAGGCAACGGGATCCAAATTACCGGAGAGCATATTTGCAAATTGGGAATACTCCAACGGATAGAGCGAGACCGAAACCGAATTAAGATTCTGATACTCGAAGTAAACCTCCTGCGCTCCTTTGGCGCGGTACACCAGCGGCGTCCACGGCAGGACCAGCCGCGCATACGGAGGGTAATCGCCCGTCGCGAATGTAAAGGATCGTTCCTCCTTGATCGTATTTCCGTAAATATCCGACATGCCGGGCAGGATGCGCACAACATATTCAGTGGCGGGCTCCAGTCCAAAAACCTGCAACTGCCAGGTGGAATCATTGAAGTACCACTGCAAGCCGTCTTTGGGTTGGGGCGTGATCCTGATCTTGCTCTTTAGGCTATCCAATCGCATCGGCGAGGCGAACGTGATCGCAATATCCGAGCGAAACCCTTTACCGCCCGTGATCGAAGCGCTCGAACCCGGCGCAGGGAAGATCTCCACGATCCTCGGCAATGGCACGGTGCCAAACTTGAGTTTCAATCCCTCCTTCAATTTGCCGCCGTCGCTCGCGCGCGCCGAATCCGCAAGGGTCAGGTCGTAGAAGCTGGCAATCTTATATCTCCCCACCGGCTCGATGGTCAGGGTCGTGAGTTCTTTGTCCCATGTCAATTTGGTTGGGAAAGATTTACCCGTTTCGCGGTTCACCAACGTGACTGCCTCGCGGACGCTTTTTTCATCCATCGGCTGTAAAAAGGTGACAATAAAAGCCTGATCCAGCAACACGTTTTCGATAGTCTCCCCCGGATTCTGTTGACCATTCTTCAAGGCAAAGTTGCCGATCAACGGCGGGCGCGTGCTGAAATTCCATGCGTAGGATTTCTGCAACGCTTCGCCGCTCACATCCTTGAGTCCCGCATCCACCTTGACCTTGTAGTTGGTCCCGCTTAGCAAGCTTTGCTCAGGCTGGAACACATACACCGACGAGTTGACCCATTCTCCATGCCCCGCGACCTCCGGCGAAATGATCAGCGGTTGAGGCAAATCATTTTGTTCTTCCTTGATTTGGAGCGGAACAACCGGATGATTGAAAATAACCGTGATATTCGTTGCGGGATCAATGTCTTCCGTCCTGTCAACAGGAAAGACCTGTCCCACCGCGAGCAGGTCAATGGTCGTCAGGTCGAGGCGAATTTCCTCCCGTAAAGCCTGTCCATCACGGGCAATGGCGGAGGTGGAGAATATTGCTTTGTAGTTGGAGGCTGGTTCAAGTTTGGAATCCGGTTTGAATGAAAAAGTTTTCGCGTCAAGCCAGATTTTCCTACCGGATACGCTCTTATCTTTCGCATCGAGAAGCGTGAATGCATCCGCCGTTTTGGTCTGATCCATTTCACGATCGAACGTAAATTCAAGGGAAGGTAAAAGTTCCAGCCGTTGACCGGCCGGCGGATTTTGCCCGACAAGGTAGGGTCCCACCTGATCTTTCTGCACCTGAATCGAAGGCGCTTCTTTTGTTGGATCAACTTCTATCGGCACAGGTGTGGCAGGACCACAGCCCGACAATACAAAAATCGAAACCAAGACGAGTCGAAGCAGGTAGGATAGTTTATTATTCATCGTGTCCGCCAGTTTCATAAAGATGCTTTTATATGAACTAAGACGGTTGAGAGAAAAATCTGGTTCCCAGATCAAACCTCAACAAGTCCACTCCGAAACATCTGCTCAGTTACTCTACATATTTGTTGCAAGTGTATCACTGCCAGTAGAAACTGGAACAGTTTCCAATCAATCGGATATACATCCATCTCGCCCCCACTCCACCTTCTCCCTTACAACGCAATCTCCATGATTGGAAGGATGCGCGGCGAGCCGTCCACTTCGGACTGTCGCTCGCCGATCTTCTTCATTCCCATTTTCTCATAAAACCCCATCGCGTTCGGATCCGCTTCGAGTTGTAAGATTTTATAACCACGTCCCCGCGCCAGAGTCACTGCATGGAAGAATAAATCCTTTCCGATTCCCTTTCCGATGTATTCAGGCAGGACCCAAAGGTTTTCGAGCCACGCGATTCCGTTTTTGTCTTCCAACGTGTAAAACGCAATGGGCTTTTCGCCTTCTACCGCGACCCAACTTTCATTCTCTTCAAAGTATTCGGGCGTGAAGGTCAATTGCGGTGTCCAGCTTTCCATCCAGCGTTCGGGGTAATCCCAGTGACGTTTGGCAGACAAAGCAATTTGCGTCAACCTATCAGCATCTGCAGATTTGACCTGTCGAATCAAAATCATAATAAAGCATTGTCCTTTACGCTGGAAGTATATCCGCCGGCGTGTCAGAGCGGCAGGGTAGATTCCGGGGGCTGGGAAGAATCATGTGGAAGGCCGACGATCAACGCAACGGGTCCCAAGATCAGCAACCACATCGCGGCTCCAAGCCCGAACTGGTCGGCGAGGAAGCCGATGAGGAGCGGGAGGAGTTTCATCAGCGGGTCGGTCACCGCGCCGATCGCCATGAGGCTGGCAGATTGACCGGGCAAAGCGGAATATAACCGTCCCTGCAAAATGGAATACCAGCCGGTGTTGAACAAGTTGACAAGGATGACGAAAATCAATTTGGGGATGAAACCGGGGACGAGCAGGAATCCTGCAAAAGCGAATAACTCAACGAGAGCAGTGCGGCGCAGAAATTGAATCGTGTCCTTTTGCCGGTCAACAAATGGGATGAACAGAAAGTCGGTGATGAGTCCCATGGCGAGCCAGGCGATGACGGCGATCCCTGCCTGTGTTTGGGTGACGCGACCGACATCCACGAAGTACAAGGCGAGGAAACTGAATAGCACGTCGAGCATCAGGTCTGCGAATTCTAGGAGCAACAGCCAGCGCCCGACTTCTTTTCTTTTCAATGCCGAGAATGCGGCGCGGAATCCGTCGAGGACAATTTGGAAGGAGGGGAACGAGGGGGATGAATCTTTGTCGGGCGGTAAAAACCGCCAAGTGACGAGCAGGCAGAACGTCGAGAGAGAAGCGAGCAGGGCGTACGTCCCGCGCCATCCGAAGCCGAGATAGACGAAGAGTCCGAGGAGAATCGGACCCGTCAAAACTCCGAGTGAACCGGCGAACGTCCAGCGCGCCATGTTTTGTTCGTGGCGATTTGGATCGGAGTCCATCAGATTCGCTTGCGAAAGATTCACGAACGCGCCGGAGGATGGGTTGAAAAGGATGAAGGATGAAAGCAGAAGGATGAAGGAGGTGCTTGCGGATGTGATGAAGAGCGAAAGTGTGAAGAGGATACCACCGAGGATGATTAAGGCGCGGCGTCGCCACACGTCGCCAAGCACGCCGATGAATGGTTCGATGAACGCGGCGAGGATGCCCGGCGCGCTGAGGAGCAACCCGATCTGTGTGTAGGTGAGGCGCAAGTCGTCGCGGATGAGGGGCCAGGCGACTTCGCCAACGCCGAAGACGAGTTCGTCCAGAAATTCGATGAGGAGGTAGATCATGGAGGGTGAAGGGTGAAAAAATGTAAACAGGTAGACAGGCGTGTTTCCGTGTTTTCCCGCACACGTTGACATATCGTTACACCGTAGTATAACTGACCAGACAAAGAGGACACATGAGCATTTGGTTTACCGAAGAACTTCACCCCTACTATCGCAAAGGGATTCGCATAAAACGAATCCTTGCGGACGAGCGAACGCAGTACCAGCATTTGCAAGTTGTCGAAACTGAATTTTTCGGCAACGCCATGATCCTCGACGGCATCATCCAACTCACCGAGCGCGACAACATGGGCTATCACGAGATGATCGTCCACGCGCCGATGCTGGCGGTTGGCAAGCCCAAGCGCGTGTTGATCGTTGGCGGCGGGGATGGCGGGTCGTTGCAACAAGCCTTGCGATACGAATCAGTGGAAGAAGCCGTCGTCTGCGAATTGGACCAGCGCGTGGTGGATTTGTCGCGCGAACACTTCGCCGCTTCTTTCGGCGACCCGTGGGCTGATTCACGCGCCCGGCTGATCGTGCGGGACGCCTTCGCGTTCCTTGAGGAGAATCCCGGTCAATTCGACGCGATCATCTCCGACACTACCGACCCCATCGGCATGGCGGAAAGACTCTTCTCGGATGAATTTCAAAAATTGGTCGTCCGCGCCCTCGTTCCCGGCGGCGCGGCGGCAACGCAATGCGAGCAACCGTTTTTTGACACCGAGTTAATCAAGCAGATCTATAAATCGGCGCAAGAGAAAGTCAAACACCCCGCGTATTATTACGCCAACATCCCCACCTACCCCGGCGGAGGCATCGGTTTCATGTATATCTCCGATACGCCCTGGGAAAACGGGTTGCAAACGCCATATCCGCCGGGGGAAAATAAATATTTAAATCCTGATATTCACAAGGCGGCGTTTGCCCTGCCTGAATTTTTCAGGAAGGAATTGTACGGTTGACCCAATCTCCGAGTTGTTCACTCGGAGATTTTTTATCAACATCGTTTTCTCTCGCCTACACAATTTCATCGTTCCATGCGGTAAAAACTGCATTGATTTAATCACGGACTCCGCCCGCCAAACTGCCTATACTAAGAATGCGGTTTGCGCTCGAGTTCCCGGGCGAGCGCAAGAGGAGCCGCGCCAGAAAAGAGAGAAAATGAATCACGGAACCTTGAAAATCGTCTCCAAAGCAGTCGCGTTTCTGACGATTGCGGTTTTACTTTCCAGTTCAGTTTTAGCGACGCCTACGTCCGTCCGGGCGGCGCCGGGGGACACGACCCGAGTCTCAATCGATTCGGTTGGCGCGCAGGCGAACGACGCGTCCAAGCGGCCGTCGATCTCCAACGACGGACGATTCGTTGCTTTCGAGTCCGACGCGAACAACCTCATCATCGGCGACACAAATGCCAGTACCGATATTTTCGTGCGAGACAGGCAGACCGGCGGAGTGACGCGGGTGTCCATCAGTACGAGCGGCGCGGAAGCGAACGAAGGCTCAGGCGGCGCGGCGATTTCAGGAGATGGTCGCTACGTGGCATTCGTCTCCGACGCGAGCAACCTCGTCGCCAACGATACAAACAACACCACCGACGTGTTCGTGCGCGACAGGCAATTGGGGACGACGATCCGCATCTCGGTCAGTTCCAGCGGCGAGCAGGCGAATGATTTTTCAGATTTCCCGCTGGCGATTTCCAACGACGGGCGCTTCGTCGCTTTCCACTCGGATGCAACCAACCTCACAGCCAACGATACGAACGACGCGACTGACGTGTTTGTGCACGACAACCAGACCGGCGCGACCGAACGAGTCTCCGTTGCTACTGATGGAACACAAGCGAACGATTCCTCGTACTACCCATCCATTTCAGCCAACGGACAGTTCGTGACGTTCACCTCCAACGGCAATAATTTGGTCAGCGGGGATCTCAATGCCAAGACAGATGTTTTTGTGCGCGACCGGGTCGGCAATACAACGACGCGTGTTTCGGTCAATTCGAGCGGGGTCGAAGCGAACCAGGGCGCATGGGAAGGCGCGATCTCCGGTGATGGGCGGTTTGTGGCATTCTCATCGAAATCCACAAATTTGATGAGCGAAGAGACCTCCAGTCTCTATTATGTGTATGTGCGTGATCGCCAAACAGGGACAACCACGCTCGCCTCCGTTCATACGAGCGGATTCCTCATGGTGGGAGAATCGCACACGCCCTCCCTCTCCTTCGATGGGCGATATATCACGTTTGAATTTGACGATAAGAGCGATGGCTTGCCGACACAAGATATTTATGTCCGCGATAGGCAAACGGGAGTCACCATGCAAGCCACGCGCGGCGGCTCCGGAGAGAATGACTCTTCCTTCGGTCCAAGAATTTCATCCGATGGGCGCATCGTAACGTTTTGGTCCATTTCCGCTCGTTTGGTTTCAGGCGATACAAATTCAGCGGCGGATGCTTTTGTATATGAAACAGCGTTTATCACCCCCGATACAACAAGCCCAACTGTCGCTTCCTCCGCGCCTCTTTGCGCGACGGGCTGTCCATTCCCCACCCCATCCGTTGTTTCCTTCCGGGTTGTTTTTTCCGAAGCCGTGAATGGGATCACAGTCGACGATTTCGCGCTGACCACCGGCGGAGCGATCACCGGCGCTTTTATAACGGACATCAGCGGAAGCAATAACGAATACAACGTCAACGTCAACACCGGCGCGGGCGATGGCAACCTGCGCCTCGACGTGCTAGACAACGACAGCATCGCGGACGCGGCGCTCAACCCGCTGGGCGGGGCTGGTTCAGGCAATGGGAACTTCACCTCGGGCAGTTTGTATATCGTCGACAAAAGTTTGCCCGCAGTACTCAGCATCCTGCGCGCTGACGCCAATCCCACCTCGGCGAATCAAGTCCACTTCACTCTTAACGTATCCGAACCTGTCAGCGGTGTAGATGTGAGCGACTTCGTTGTGACCGCTACCGGCAACATCGCCGGCGCAACTCCAGTCGAAGTCAGCGGGGCAGGCGCCTTGTATACCGTCACTGTGAACACGGGCACAGGCGATGGAACCCTCCGCCTCGACCTGCTCGATAATGACAGCATCATGGATAGTTCCAGCATCCCCCTGGGAGGAAGCGGAGCAGGCAACGGGAACTTCACCACTGGCGAAGAATACAGCCTCAACCGCGCGGCTCCAATCGTGACTTCGATCCTACGCGCCGACCCAAACCCGTCCACTGCCGACAACGTCCGTTTCACCGTCTCATTCTCCGAGGCTGTCAGCGGTGTGGATGTCAGCGACTTCGCCCTCGCGCCAACGGGAAGTGGTGCCGGTCCCACCATCACAGAAGTGAGCGGAGTTGGCAATCTATACACGGTGACCATCGGGACAGGCACAGGGAGCGGAACGATCCGCCTCGACCTCGTGGACAACGACTCCATCGTGGACGCGTCCAGCCTCCCCCTGGGCGGACTCGGCGCAGGCAATGGCAACTTCACGGCTGGCGAGGAATATTCGATCAACAAGACTCCCATCGTGATCCTCTCTCAGGTATTCAGCTCCAATGGCGCGAACGACGGCTGGATCGAATCCAGCGAAGATAGCAATCAAGGCGGCACAAAGAACGCCAACGATAGTACCTTCAGGCTTGGCGACGATGCGAAAGATCGTCAGTACCGCGCCATTTTGCACTTCCCCACCTATTATCTGCCGGACAATGCCGTAGTAACCGAGATAACCCTGTTGATCCGAGGACAAGGCGTCGTTGGGACCGATCCATTCACCACACACCTGGGCATCTCAATAGACATTCGCAAAGGTGTTTTCGGGAACCTAGGACCATTTGGAATCAAAGCCCTGCAGGGATCAGATTTCCAAAACCCCGCCAGCCTGAATTCGGCAGGTTTGATCTCGAACAACCCCGTGAACGGCTGGTATGTCGCCACATTGAACAGCGCGGCTAATCCGTTTATCAACCCGATGGGAATGACGCAATTACGGCTCGCCTTCCAGCTGGATGATAACGATGATCTGAGCGCCGATTACATCACGTTTTACAGCGGCAACGATGGCGCGCTTTCCAATCGTCCTCAGTTGGTTGTCAAATACTACATTCCAAAATGAGGTACCGCCTACCATAAGCATTCAATCAAAAAGGATACGGAACCGTATCCTTTTTGATTGAATCGATTCCTGTTTCCACGTTTATAATCTTTACTTATGAATTTCCTCATCACAGGAGCCGCGGGATTCCTCGGCTCTTCGCTTGCCAACCAACTCGCCCGCGAGGGACATCAAGTTCGCGGGCTGGATGATCTCTCTACAGGTGATCCCAAATCGCTGGCACCCGATGTCCACTTTACGCGCGGCGATGTCAGTGACCGCCCCAAGTTATGGACTCTGCTTCAAGAGGTGGATGTCGTCTATCATCTCGCGGCGCGCGTTTCGGTGCCTGAGTCCGTTTTGTATCCGCGCGATTACAACAACGTCAACGTCGGCGGGACGGTCGCGCTGATGGAAGCCATGCGGGATGTCGGCGTGCGCCGCGTCGTTCTCGCGTCGAGTGGGGCTGTGTACGGCGACCTAGCCGATCAGCCGCTGACAGAGACTCTCATCCCCGCGCCGCGCTCACCGTATGCCGTCTCCAAACTTTCAGCGGAATACTACGTCCGCACGATCGGCGGATTGTGGGGAATCGAAACCGTCAGCCTGCGGATCTTCAACGCCTACGGACCTGGCCAGCATTTGCCCGCGTCGCATCCGCCCGTTGTGCCGCACTACTTGAGGCAGGCGCTTCGCGGCGGGACGTTGGTTGCGCACGGAGACGGCTCGCAAACACGCGATTATGTCTACGTGGACGATGTTGTCAGCGCATTAGTTGCCGCGGCGACCGCGCCGAACGTCAATGGACTGGTGATCAATGTCGGTTCGGGAACAGAGGCGAGTATCAAAGATTTGATCCAGCAAGTGCTTGACACAACAAACAGCAAAGCAGAGGTTATCTACAATGCGAAGACATCAGGCGGCGTCTCGCGCATGAGAGCGGACCTCGCGCTTGCGAATCAGAAACTGAATTATCGCCCGTCGCTGTCGCTGGCGGAGGGGTTGCGATTGACTTTGAAACGGGATGAGAGATTCAAGTAATTCTATTTATGTCGTTGCGAGACCCGAGGCTCAAACGCCGAGTGGTCGAAGCAATCTCTTGTTACAATATTTCACTACACGGCGAGGAGATTGCTTCGCTACGCTCGCAACGACATTTTAAACCCATGATTCTTCCGCGAGACTTTTATGACCGCCCCACATTGATAGTCGCTCGCGAACTCATCGGCGCGCGGTTGGTGCGGATTCTCAATGGCAAGAAACTTGTTGGGCTGATCGTCGAGACTGAGGCGTACATCAGCGAAAAGGATTTGGCGTGTCATTGCAAAGCAGGGCGGACTCCGCGCACGCAAGTCATGTATGGCGAGGCGGGTCATGCGTATGTTTATTTCACGTATGGGAATCACTGGATGTTCAACGTGGTAACGGAACGAGTGGATTTCCCTGCGGCGGTGTTGATCCGCGCGATACAGCCGATTGAGGGAGTTGAGGTCATGTTGAAGAGGCGCGAGAGGCGCGACACGTTTGGTCCAGGGAAGTTGACGCAGGCGATGGGGATCACTAAAAGGGAGAACACGGTTGACTTGACTGAACCAGCCTCCCCGTTGAGAATCGAAGCGGGTGTCCAAGTCCCGAATTCGCTCGTGACGAAAAGTCCGCGTGTGGGTTTAAACAATACACCAGAGCCATGGCTGTCGAAGCCGTGGCGATTCAAGGTGAAGGATTGGAAGATCAACTTTGTGTAGGCGACGTTCTCTAACGTCGCACGGCGCAAGAGAGCGCCGTCTACACACAATTTTTGGAGGAACAATGGGATTACTCGAAGGCAAGAACGCATTGGTGTTTGGGTTGGCGAACGACAAATCCATCGCGTGGGGAATCACGCAGGCGTTTCATCGCGAGGGCGCGAACATCGGAATCAGCTACGCGGGCGAGATGCTCGAACGGCGCGTGAAGCCGCTGGCGGAACAGGTGGGATGTGAATGGCTCGAAGAATGTGACGTGACGAAAGACGATCAGATCGCGGCGGTGGCAGAAAAAGCCGCGAAACATTTTGGGAAGATCGATGTGCTGGTTCACTCGATCGCGTTTGCGGGACGCGATGAATTGAGCAGACCGTATTATCAAACGTCGCGCGAGGGATTCAAGAACGCGCTGGATATTTCCGTGTTCTCGTTCGTCGCGCTGACGAATGCCTTTTTGCCGCATTTGAATTCAGGCGCGTCGGTTATGTGTCTCACGTACGGTTCGGGCGCGACGAAGGTTGCGCCGCATTACAACGTGATGGGCGTGGCAAAGGCGGCGTTGGAATCATCCACGCGTTATCTGGCGTACGATCTGGGTCCGCAAAAGATTCGCGTGAACGCGATCTCGGCGGGACCGATCCGCACGCTGGCGGCGGCGGGCGTGGGCGGCTTCCGCGACATGTACAAGCACTTCGCGGACATGGCTCCCATGCGCGAGAACGTCACGATTGAAGATGTGGGCAACACGGCAGTGTTCCTCGCGTCGGATCTGTCCACGCGCATTACAGGTGAAGTGTTGTACATCGATTCGGGGTTCAACATCATGGGCGTGCAGATGCCGAATAAGGAAGAGGGGAAAGAGTAGGCGAGTGAGTAGGTAAACAAGTAGACAGGTAAACACGTGAGTCTTACGACTCACGTGTCTTTTTACTTGTGTACATGTTTCCGTGTCTACGTGTTTACGGTAAAATTGAATCATGTTCAAACGCAACGCAACACCAGCAGAAACACAACAACCAGTGCAAGCGGTCGAGCGGATCACGTCAGTGCTTGGGTCGGGAGTCATTTGGCATGGAAGTATCAACGGCTCGGGCGGCGTCCGAATCGAGGGCGCGTTCGAAGGGGAGATCGCGTTGCGCGGCATGTTAGTCGTTGGCGAGACGGGACGCGTCACTTGTCAGAACGTGCGCGCCAACGCGGTTATCGTCGCTGGCGCGGTGCGCGGCAATATCACGACTCAAAAATTGGAGATACGCGGCAGTGGTCGCGTGTGGGGGGACGTGGTCACCACCGCATTTGTGACGGAAGAGGGCGCGTTCCTGCGCGGTCAGATTCGGATGGAAGAAACAGTCGAACTCGACCTTGAGCCTGCTCCCGAAACGACGCCTTCGGAAGCCGCCCAAGCCGAGTCCATCGCGGCGACGCCGATCGTCCTTCCTGAACCCGAAAAGACACAAACGATTCGGAAGAAGAAAAAAGCGGCGGAATAATACGAAGCGCTATCGAACCGCGAAGCACGCTAAGAGCGCGAAGATTTTATTTTGTTCTTTGCGACCTTTGCGCTCTTCGCGGTAAATTTTTCTTATGACATATCGCGACCTGCAAATCCAAACACAACGCGAAGCGCCCAACAACGCGCGGACGGAGGGATTCTCACTCCTCGTCCGCGCGGGATATTTGACGCGCGAGAATGTGTTGACGAAGTTGGGAGAATATGCGATCGATCATTTGCGCGAGTTATCTGAAAAATCGTTGGCGTCGTTGTCAACGATCGGCAACAAAAATGAGACCTTCTTTCCAATTACATCAGGAGACATTGAAGTAGCTCATTGTCCATCATGCAAGTACACAGAGCGAATCGAACTCGCGCGATTTTCAAAACCCGTAGGGGCGGACGGCCGTCCGCCCCTACCTCTTGAAAAAATATCAACACCCGATTGCAACACGATTGAATCTCTTGCAATTTTTCTGGAAATTCAAAAAGACCAGACCGCCAAAGCATTGATGTACACACGAGTCAGCGACGGAAAATTTATCTTCGTTGTTGTTCGTGGCGATATGCAATTGAGCGAGGCAAAGTTGAAGGCACAGGTGGGCGATGTCCGCGCGGCGAGGGCGGAAGAGATCGTCAGCGTGGGAGCGGTTGCGGGGTACGCGTCAGCCGTCGGACTGAGTGACGCGATGATCGTCGTGGACGATTTGATTCCGCAGTCGCCGAATCTGGTCGCAGGGGCGAATGAGGCGGGTTTTCATCTTCTGAACACAAATTATGGACGCGACTACTCAGCAGAGATCATCGCGGATTTGATTCAGGCGAAGCAAGGCGATCCGTGTGCCGAATGTGGAAATCCGCTTTCGGTGTGGGCGGCGATTGCTTTGAGAAGCGGGGACGAATATCACTTTGAAAACATATTGCTCGCGCTTGCCGAAACGCATCACGATGAAAAGGGATTGACGCTCCCCCATCCCGCCGCGCCGTTTGACGTGTATCTCATGCACATCTCTGGCAAGGACGCACACAGTGCGGACACGCGCGCCAAAGCGGATGAGATTTACAACTCATTGCAGGATGCTGGCGTTTCAGTTTTGTTCGATGACCGCGATGAACGCGCGGGAGTCAAATTCAACGACGCGGATTTGATCGGCTGTCCCGTCCGCGTGACGGTGGGTGAAAAGGGATTGAAAGAGGGGATGGTAGAATTGAAATCACGCAAGGATAAAGAAAATCAACTTGTGAAGATTGATAAAATTGTCGAAAAGATAAAATCAATTTTGAAATCGTAGGGGCAGACCTGCGTGTCTGCCCTGATGTTTGGCAAAGGGCGGACACATCGGTCCGCCCCTA
Organism: Anaerolineales bacterium; assembly: GCA_044222305.1. Taxonomy (GTDB): domain Bacteria; phylum Chloroflexota; class Anaerolineae; order Anaerolineales; family Villigracilaceae; genus Defluviilinea. The sequence continues at coordinate 21,375 of JBGANO010000029.1, read as the reverse complement.
CAAAATATTATGAACAACCTCAAGATCGGACATTTCCCTCCCGCCAAGCGACTCGGCTTGATCGTGCATGCGCTCATCATCCTTACGCTGGCTGGCGCATCCGCGTGGGGATTTTGGAATCTCACGCGCGCGTCGGTGGGACCGATGTTCGTGAACTTTCTACTCGTGGGGTTGATCACCTTCGCGCCGATCCCGTTTTTTGGGTATCGCGCTTACTCGCTCTACAAAGCGGACTATTACATTGACCGCGACAGTCTCGCCATGTTGTGGGGCTTGCGGGTGGAAGATGTTCCGCTCACGGACATCGAATGGGTGCGACCAGCAACCGATTTGACTCATCCGTTGATTCTGCCGCGCTTCCGATTGCCTGGCGCGGTGTTAGGGACGCGTCGTCATCCCGATTTGGGATTGGTCGAGTTCATCGCCTCCAACACGCGAAACATCATTCTCATCGCGACGTCGAAGCGTGTTTTTGCCATCTCGCCAAAGGACGCGGCGTCGCTCGTCCGCACGTTTGCGCGCGCCACCGAGATGGGAAGCATCTCCCCTGCCGCGCCTGTGTCGGTGTATCCGTCGTTCATTGTGACTCAAGCCTGGCAGACTCCCATCGCGCGATTCCTCTGGGTGAGCGGACTCATCCTGAATATCGGGTTGATCGTCTGGGTTGGGATTCTGATTCCGTCACTGAGTCAAATTCCCTTTGGGTTTGACGCGTTCGGCGCGCCCAACGATCCGACCGCGTCGAGTCGCCTCATCCTGCTTCCGCTTCTCAGCATGTTGCTGTTCATCGGCGGAGTGATCGCGGGGCTGTATTATTATCGCTGGGACAAAACGCGCCCGCTGGCGGTGATCCTGTGGATTTCGAGCGCGGTCAGCGCGTTGTTGTTTTTGATGGCGGTGTTGTTTTTGGTGACGACGCCCGTGTAATTCGGTCACAGGTTCAAGGTCACAAGTTCAAGGTCGCAAGTTCAAGGTTACAAGTCTAAAGTCATTCACGCGACCTTCGACCTTTGACCTTCGACCTTTGACCTTCAACCTTTGACCTTCGACCTTTGACCTTCGACCTTTGACCTTCAACCTTCAACCATGCTCCCCCTCTACGGCTTCCTCCTCGCACTCCTCATCGCATCCCTCGCGTATCGTGCGCGCAGTTTGAGCAAGAGCGGCGCGTTCGCGGCGATACTTCTCGGCACGATCATCTTCGGGCTGGGAGGGATTCCATGGGCAGTGCTATTGCTCACATTCTTTTTCACATCCTCCGCGCTGAGCCGTGCATTCAAAAAACGCAAGCAGGGACTGAACGAAAAATATTCAAAAGGCGACCAGCGCGACGCGGGTCAGGTCTTCGGCAACGGCGGGCTGGCGGCGGCGTTCGTGTTGTTCCATTTCTTTTATCCCGAATCAAACATCGGCTGGATCGGATTCGCCGCATCGCTCGCCGCGGTCAACGCGGACACCTGGGCAACAGAGTTGGGAGTCTTGAACCCGACCCCGCCGCGCATGATCACGAACATCCGCAAGCGCGTCGAAAAAGGGACCTCGGGCGGAGTCTCCCTCGTCGGCACGCTCGCCTCGTTAGCAGGCTCCGCGTTGATTGCCGCCCTTGCATCACTGTTTACTTATAACTGGTCACTCTTTTTACCGATCACCCTCGCAGGACTGGCTGGCTCCCTCTTCGACTCGTTCCTCGGCGCGACCGTGCAAGCCATGTACTTCTGCCCGAAAGATAATAAGGAGACCGAGAAACATCCGCTCCACACCTGTGGCACGGAGACGATTCACCTCCGCGGCTGGAAGTGGCTGACGAATGATTGGGTCAATTTTGTGTGCGGGGTGCTTGGGGCGGGAATCGCTTTGGTAGCTGTTACAATCAGATAGTAAGCCCGCTTTTCTTAGTGTACAAAATTGGAGGTTCAAAATGAAAGCCAAACAAAGTTTCAGAAAACAAAATATCTTTTTTTCTTCAGTAACATTATTGCTTGTATCTCTAGCCTGTGGTACTTCCTCAAATGTGACAACTCCAACGCCTGAAATCAAGAATACTATCGTTGCAGAAACGGCAAAACCAACCGATATTCCACAGATTGCTCCAACTAATACAGTTGAGCTTCCTACACTAATTCCTAATCCAACAGAAACGCCTAACCCTTACATATACCTCTTTGAAGTTTCCGACCTTGTTTTCTTAGACCATGATGCTAATCGAGGTGATGGCGCAGGTTTAAAAGTCTATATGGGCGAACAAAAACTGCTTATTTTCGAGATTATTGGTGGTGGAAATTGTCCATCAATGCCAAGTGGACAAGGTTATCTTGTGCGCTATCCTGATACAGGCAATGAGGAATGGAAAGACAGACGCGCTATGGAAGAGTCAGAGCTTTTTGTTGCCAATGATTCTCGAGCTCTCTATGCCCGTGATTGGAAAGTTTATTACGATTGTCCGTGAGCTCTTGCCCTATCGTGGAAATTGATCTCGTCTACTGAACGATGTGGAGATATAAGTAATGAGCAAAAACGAATCGCCAGACTCTTCTGATAAGCTTACTCTGATAAAGGAAATTGAGATAGTAGAATCAAGGAGACGACAATTGCTTGAACGTAAAGATCTGTGTAAAGACAAATCGGAACTCAGGGAGATAGAGAAGCAACTGAAACAGATTGATGTACTCTTAAGAAAATTACGAAGCATAGATGCAAAGATTTAAAAAAATAAATGTGGGCTAATAATCGTACTCACCTGCTATTAACCCTAGCAGTTGAGTCGCTTGCTCTTTCTAACCAAAACAGAGACAGCGCCACCCTCGCCGTCCCTGTTCTCAATTCTCTAATTCTCAAATTCTCCAATCCCCAATTACCAATTACTAATTACCAATTACTAATTACCAATTACTACGCACTGCTTTTCGGCTTGCGATTCAACAACTTCCACATCGCCCACAAAATCAGCGCGGGTGGCAGGACGATGGGCAGGATCACCACAACCAACCAGATGAGGAAGTTCGCGATTCCCTGATACACAACCGTCACCGTGCCTGTTGCATCGTTGAACGTATCCGCAGGCTTCCACGGGATCGGCGTCGCGGTCGGCTTCGGCGTGGAGGTGGGAGTCGGCGTCAGGATGGGGAACTCAGGCTCAAAGTTGACAGTGATCGTCGAAAACGCAGAGCGGTCGTTGAGATAGTTCATGCGTCCCTTGATCTGCTCGATCTGCGCCTCGATGTTCGCCAATTCCTGATTGACGCGCAACGCCTCATCCACCGTTTTCGCATCCTTCAAAAATTCCTGAATGCGGGTGCGCGTCGCTTCGAGATTCGTCAACTGCGATTGCAAATCCACATACTGGTCGGTCACATCTTCGCCCGTCGCGTTCTCGTCCAACACATCCACCGCGAGTCCGCGCAGGCGGCGCATCACAGTCTCGAACTCATCCACAGGCACACCGATCGTCACCGACGCGTACTTCAAACTGTTGCCATAATAATCCTGATACCACACCTGCGAGCTGACGATGTATCCGCCCGCGTCGCCCACCACTTGCAAGGCGCGGTCAATCGCAACATTGGTATCTTCCACCATCAAGCGGATGTTCGCATTCTTGACGATCATGCGATTGGATCGCTCCAACACAGTGAGATCGCCAGACGGATTTGCAATCTCATACGCGGCGTTCGTGGGAAGCGGCAACGCTTCAACCCCAGGGACGGCTGGTCCGCCCTCCCCAACCTTTGCCGCATCTTGATTTTGCGCGGCGGACTCATCGTACGCGAACGCGGGCGCTTCGGTTGCGGCGGCAGGCTCGATGTAATACGAAGGCGCCTCCGTCGCGGGAGCCGCCGCCCCACATGCGGCAAGAACAATCGAGACAAGCACAAACAACGTGAATAGAACAGAGCGAGATTTCATTTCTTCCTCCGAGTGAATAGATTTTTCTTACGGCGTTAAATTGTTGACGAAGAAGAAAATGATTTGTTCCCCATTTGCTATATGTCACCCTGAGGGAGCGTTCGTCGCGACCGAAGGGTCTCTGCTCAACGTGGAGGAGATGCTTCGCTGTCGCTCAGCATGACATGGTTAAGTTTTTAATTCAGAAATCACGACCACTTCATTCCTCAACCATCCATTTTGGACTTTATAACAATCTCCACCAACTCAGCAGGATAAACATTCCCATGCTGTGACAATTCCTCAATCGGCATCCAGATCGGAATATAAATCCCCTCGTAGGGATCGCTTTGATCCGAATCAATAAACTCTTCGCCTGCACCCGTTCCAAACTCGCCAGCGACTCGCTCCACCAAAAAGTAAATCTGTAGGCTTGTATCAATATAAATCTCCGCCACTTTTTGCTTGATGGCAACCTCAACCCCCAACTCCTCCATCGCCTCGCGAACAGCCGCCTGTTCAGGCGTCTCGCCCTCGTCCACACCACCGCCAGGGAAGACGAAATACTCCAACCCCGCGCGGTGACGCTCGATCAGCGCAACTTTGTTATCTTCGATGAGCACAACTCCCGCGCGTATTCGCATTCTATTCTCCATTCAATTTGTAAGGGCACAGCGGATCAATCAATGATGTTGATGGAAAAATATTCCGCTGTGAGGAATGTCTAACATCGAACACATCCACTATTATGTCACCCTGAGCGAGAGCGAAGGGTCTCTTACACCGTGACGGAGATTCTTCGCTCCGCTCAGAATGACATGTGTAAGGCGCGTTATTTATTATGCTTGAGATAATCAAACGCGCGATACAACGCGGCAACCTGCAACGCGTGGACGATCTGTCCGTTTTGAATCATCGGCAGGATGTCGTCCAGTGGCACAAGATGGACTTCGATCTCCTCCGCGCCGTCGAGATGTTGGTCAGCCACTCTCTCGGCATCCAAAGCAAGGTAACAGAACATCGTGTTGGTCTGCAAGGCGGGGTTGGGAAGGAACTTCCCAAGCGGGATAATGTTCGAAGACGTGTAACCCGTCTCCTCCAGCAATTCTCGCATCACACCTTCCATGGGATCTTCGCCATCATCCACCACGCCGCCAGGGATTTCCCACATCACATCCTGCACACCGTGACGGTACTGTCGAATCAACACCGCTTGATTCTCCTTCGTAATCGCCAGAACATTCCCCCATGAACGGAATTCAAAGATAATGGCATCAAGATGATTTCCGTTGGGGAGCTCGCAGTCATCAATACGAAAGCGCGGATGGATGTGCCGCGATCCCAACACTTTCCACGGGGTGATGGTCATGGATTGGTTCTCCTTAGCTCTTGGTTATTAGCGAGCATTCCATTTTTGCAAGAGCGGACGTTAGAGAACGTCCGCTACACAAGAGATTCAATTACAGCTTGACAGTTTGCATTGTTCTCAACGACTCCACCGCCGCAAACGTGGACTTGGTTACGCCGATCAATTGCTCATACGGGATCGGTGGCTCGCCACCCTCACGAATGGATTTGACAAACGCCTTCCACTCGTTGACCCAACCTTTATCTTGCGCGCCTCTTTCCTCTTTCATCTTTCCATCATTCGTGATTTGCAGAGATACAAAATCATCAAGCACCGCGACCATACCGCCACAAAATACTTCCACGCGCTCTTTCGGGAAGGATTTATCTCCGTTGGCAAGATAATCCACAACTCCAATTGAACCATCGGGGAAGGTAAAAGTCATCGAGACGTTATCCTCGCGGTACTTGCCGCCATCGGGTAAAGCATGTGCTGTCACCGAGATGGGAGCCGCGCCGACGAGGAAAGTGATGAAATCAATGAAGTGACAAGATTCGCCGATGATGCGTCCGCCGCCGATGTTGGGGTCTTGAGTCCAATGAGTGGGAGGTAGGTAGCCTGCGTTGATGCGGTAGTGGGCATGGAGAGGCGTATTGCGTACTGCGTATTGCGTATGGAGAGTTTGCGCGAGAGGAGCGAATCGGCGATTGAAACCTACTGTGAGTACTCCGTACTGCGTACTACGTAATGATTTCTCGATCTTGGTAAGTTGCTCAGGAGTGATAGCCAAGGGTTTTTCAACGAAGACATGCTTCCCTGCTTTCAAGGCTTTGACGACAAGTTCTGCATGAGAATCATGGCGCGTGAGGATGGCGACGGTGTTGATATTCGGGTCGTTGATGATTTCATCGTCACTCGAAGTAGCGTACTTGAATCCAAACTTTTTGCCAGTATGTTGGGCGTGGAGTCCGCCTGATGAGGCGATGCCAACGAGCTGGATGCCGTCCACTTTCTTGATGGCTGGGAGAAGGGCGGAATTGGCGAAGAGACCAGCGCCTAGGACGCCTAGATTTACGATTTCGGATTTACGATTTACGATTGAAGGGAAGGCGATCCTGCTTTCCTCTTTCCTCCCTTCGAGAGCCTCAGGGCGGCGCTTTCTGTCAGGATAAGTAAGCAATATGCCAAGAAAATTTTCTTTCTTTTTTCCAGTGATTACATCGTAGGCTTGTACTGCTTTTTCGATTGGGAAGCGATGCGTGATGAGCGGCTTCACTTTCAACTTTCCACTTTCCATCAGGTCAACAACTGCTTGAAAGTTCCTCCCCTCTGTCCATCTCACATAACCGAGGGGATAGTCTTGTCCGTTTTCTTCGTAAGTGGAATCGTAGCGACCAGGTCCGTAGGAACGCGAGTTGATGAAGGAGAGTTCTTTTTCGTAGTAAATTTTTCTGGGGAGTGTCAAGCCAACTGCACCCGTTGCAACAACGCGAGCTCTATCGCGGGCGATGATGCCAGCGAGTTCAACGGGGTCATTGGAGGGAGTGTCGGCGCAAATGAGGACAACGTCGAAGCCGCGGTTGGCGGTAAAAAGCTGGGATGTGGACTCCGCTCGTTGGCGCGAGCCAGATTGAAGTCCGAGGGAAGAAGCGAGGGCTATCCGCTTGGGGTCAAGGTCAATCCCCAAGACGTTACATCCAGCGGCGGATGCGATTTGAATCGTCAATAATCCCAGCAAACCCAAACCGATCACCGCGATATTCTCGCCGAGTTGCGGCTCTGCCAGGCGAAATCCGTGCAGGGCAATCGCGCCGAGTGTGGTGAACGCGGCAGATTCAAAGTCAACATTTTTCGGCAGAGGGGTCAACAAATTTTTCGGCACGATATTGTATTCGGCATGGACGGCGTATCCACCGCCCGCGCACGCCACGCGCTGACCCACTTTGAAACCCTCCACCCCCATACTGGGGGCTATAGTGTTTTTGCCAAGTGCGATGATCGTTCCAGCGGACGAATAGCCGAGCGCCATCGGCTGGTCGAGGCGATTGAACGCGGCTTGCATCGTGTTGACCACGCCTTCGCGCCGCGCTTTGTCGAGGACTTGCTTGACAAGATCGGGACGCGAGCGCGCCTTGCCGACGAGACTCTTCTCGGCGAACTCGACAACCATGCGCTCGGTTCCCGCAGACACGAGGCTGGCTGACACTTTGACAAGCGCCTGCCCCTCGCGCGGAGTCGGCATAGGCACGTCTTCGATGGTAGCTTTACCTGTTTTGATGTTTTGGAGGAGTTGTTTCATGAAGATCGGAGAATTAGAGATTAGAGAATTAGAGATTAGTGATTTGTTGCGAGGGAAAGTATACCCCATGAGCGAGTGATATAATTTGCATAACTTAACCGTGTCACCCTGAGGGAGTGTTCGTTGCAAAAGAGATTCTTCGCGGCAAAGAACGCCACTCAGAATGACAAAAAACAGGAGAATTGCCGTGGCTGATTCACGAGTTCAAAAATTTGCTAAAGTTTTAGTGGAACATTCTGCGCGGATCGTGCCAGGCGACCGCGTGTTGATCGAAGCGACGACTGCCGCCGAGCCGTTGGTGCGCGAGTTGTTCATCCAGATCATGGAAAAAGGCGGTCATCCGCACCCGATGGTTGCCCTGCCTGGAATGATGCCGTTCAGTCAGGACGAGTTTTATCTCACCTACGCCAACGATGCGCAACTCGATTTCGTTCCGACGTTTTACAAACTGGCGTATGACGAATTCGAGAGCCGCATCCGAATCCATTCTTCGACGAACACGCGCGGCACGACCAACCTTGATCCCGTCAAAGCCCAGCGACGTGGCAAAGCCATTGGTTCCATCACTGAGGCGCAGATGCGACGCGGCGGAGAGGGCAAGTTCAAATGGGTCACCACCCTCTACCCCACCGACGCGTACGCGCAAGACGCGGGCATGAGTTTGAAAGATTACGAAGATTTTGTGTTCAATGCCGTTCACGCGCATGAAGATGATCCGATCGCATTTTGGAACAGCACCGCGGCAGGACAACAAAAAGCAATTGACTTTCTTGCAGGAAAAAGCGTTGTCGCTTTACATGGACCAAATGTGGACCTTACCCTCTCGATCAAAGGTCGCACGTTCATGAATTCGACTGGCAGGTACAACATGCCCGACGGCGAAATTTTCACGGGTCCAGTTGAAGATTCGTTGAACGGCTGGGTGAAATATACCTACCCCGCAATTTACGGAGGCGTGGCGGTCGAAGGCGCGGAGTTGACATTCAATCGCGGACGTGTCCAACGCGCGACGGCGGAGAAGAACGAGGCATATCTCATCAAGATGCTTGAGTCGGATGAAGGCGCGCGTCACGTCGGCGAGTTCGCCATCGGCACGAATTTCGACATCAACAAATTCACGGGCAATATTTTATTCGACGAGAAAATCGGCGGCACGTTCCACATGGCGCTCGGTGCGGGCTATCCCGAAACAGGCTCGAAAAACAAATCATCCATTCACTGGGATATGATCTGCGACCTGAGAACGGATTCTGAAATTACGGTGGACGGAGAGTTGTTTTATAAGAATGGGAAGTTCGTATTCGAAGGAGCGTGAGGGGTTGGATTTACGTAAACAAGTACACAAGTAGACAGGTAGACAGGTAGACAAGGAGCGTCCTCAAAATCATGAGGACGCTCCTTTCATTTAGTACGTGTTTACTTGTTTCCGTGTCTACGTGTTTACCTGTTTCCGTGTCTACGTTCCTCAATACCGTCCCACCGATGAATCCACCCTGCGCGCATAATCGTCAATGCCACCCGCCACATTGAAGACATTTTTCCATCCCTGTTGAGCGAGCCACGCAGTGACTTGTCCACTACGGTTGCCGTGATGACACATGATGTAGATCGTCGCATCCTGTGATTTGGCAGATTCAGACAACGCGTCCGTGCCAATCTCTGCCATGCGGCTCATCGGCGCGACCTCCAACCTGCGGTCTGTTAATTTGGCATAGTCCAACTCTTGGAGTTCGCGCACGTCAAGGAGGATGAACTTTTCATCTGAGTTCAATTTCGCGGCGAGGTCGGTGGTTGTGATTTCGGGGATCATAATAATCCTTCTGGTGGTCGAGTAGGCGGCGTTCGTCCGCCGTATCGAGACCACTGGTATGCATACAAAATCTTGTTACAAAATAACTTTACGGCGTGGTGGTCTCGATACGCCCTTCGCAACGAACTACTTCGACAGGCTCAGTACAGCGGCTCAGGGCTACTCGACCACCGTCTATCGAGAAATTATTTCAACGCCTTCACGTATAAATTCTCCACATATTGTTTGACCATGCGGCGCGTGGAGAATTGCGGGATGTTCGTTTTCAAATTATCTTTGACTCGCGCGATCCACTCATGGGAAATTTCCTTCGGGTCGCGGTCGTAATACAGAGGGATGATCTCGTTTTCGAGCGTGCTGTATAAACTCTCAGCATCTTCGGCATCCTGCTCATCGGAGTTATCAATTTGCTCATCACGCCCAATGGACCAGCCGTTCTTACCGTTGTACGCTTCGCGCCACCAGCCATCCAACACGGAGAAATTCAACGCGCCGTTGAGCGCGGCTTTCATTCCCGACGTGCCGCTCGCTTCGAGGGGACGACGCGGAGTGTTCAACCACACATCCACGCCTTGGACGAGATAACGCGCGAGATTCATATCGTAATCTTCAATGAAGACGATGCGCCCGCCTGTCTCTGCTTTTTTCACTGTGCGATAGACCTGTTGGATCAATTGCTTGCCACCCTCATCGGCGGGATGCGCTTTGCCAGCGAATAAAATTTGCACAGGCATATTCGGCTTGTTGACGATGTTCAGCAAGCGTTCCACGTCGCGCATGACGAGACTCGCCCGCTTGTACGTGGCAAACCGACGGGCGAATCCGATCGTCAGCGCGTAGGGGTTGATCAGCACGCCCGAAGAGACAACTTGCACAGGATGAAATCCGCCATGCGTCCATCGTTCGCGGACGCGTTCACGCAAGTAGAAAGAAAGTTTGCGCTTTAGATGGAGGCGAACAGCCCATAACTCGGCATCTGGGATTCCGTCAACCTTCGACCAGAACTCTGACTCGTCGAGATGCTCGTACCAATCGGAGCCAAGATGATTGCTAAACAGATACGTCAGACGCCGCGCCATCCAATTCGCGGTGTGGACTCCGTTGGTCACGTACGTAATTGGAACATCCTTCTCCGCTTTATCTGCCCACAGAAAATTCCACATTTTGCGCGAGACTTCGCCATGCAGTTCAGAGACCGCGTTGCGCCCGTCTGAGTTTCGCAGTGCAAGGATTCCCATGCTGAATGATTCGCTATGACCGCGCTCGTGCCGCGCCAGATCAAAGAATTGCTCGCGCGTCAGCCCCAACTGCTCCCAGATCGCGGCGAGATATTTATCCATGAGCCAGAGCGGAAATTCATCGTTCCCCGCAGAGACGGGCGTATGCGTGGTGAAGACGTTTTGTCCGCGCGTTTTTGCGATGGCAGACTCAAAGGACGCGCCGCCAGCCACAAGTTCACGCGCCCGCTCCAAGGTCAGGAAAGCCGCGTGCCCTTCGTTCATGTGCCACACCGAAGGGCTGTATCCCAACTGCCGCAACGCGCGCACGCCGCCGATCCCCAATAACACTTCCTGCATCACGCGGCGGTCCAGGTCGGACCAATACAACCGCGCCGTGAGCAGGCGATCCAATTCAGAATTTTCTTCCATGTTTGAATCGAGCAAATACAAAGCCACGCGACCCACGCGCGCTTCCCAAATTTGCATCGTCACATGTCTATCGGGAAATTCAATGTCAACGGTGAGCGGCTTATCATTTTCGGTCACGAGCAAAACAGGCAGGTCTTCCAACACGAGCATGTTGTTCAACGCTTCCTGCCAGCCGTCTTCGCTGATGCGTTGCGAAAAATATCCCTGCGCGTACATGAAACCAACGGCGGCAATCGGCAGACCCAGATCGCTCGCCTCTTTCAAGTGATCGCCCGCCAGCACTCCGAGTCCGCCTGAATAGATCGGGAGCGTTTCGTGCAGACCAAACTCCATGGAAAAATATGCGATGGGCTGAGAATCAAATTCAGGGTGAGCGCGATGCGTCCATGTGTTTGAATCCGAAAAATACGAATCGAAATCCGCAAAGACCGTTTTGTACAACTTCAGATAATCCTTATCGCTCGCGGCTTGTTTCAATCGCGCGCGCTCGATCTCGCGCAAGAGTCGGATCGGATTGTGCCCAAGCCGTTCCCACAATTCGTAATCGAGCCGTCCAAATAGACGCGCGGCTTCAGGATGCCACGTCCACCACAGGTTGTATGAAAGTTCATGCAAGCGAGAAATTTGTTTGGGAAGATCGACGGATTTAGGAAGTTGCGTTTTGAATGAAGTCATAATGGGCGTAATGATAATCGAAAAAGTGGACACGCGTAGACAAGGAAACACGTAAACAAGTGGACAAGTATTTCACCTGTGTACCTGTCTACGTGTCTACCTGTAAACGTGTATACTTCCCCCATGCCCAACATCCAACTCTTCGTGACGTGTCTCGTCGATTCTTTCTACCCTCAAACTGGGGAGGCAGTCGTCAGCATTTTTCGCCGCCTCGGCATCGGCGTGGACTTCGCCCGCGACCAAACCTGTTGCGGACAACCTCCCTTCAGCGCGGGCTTGCGCGCGGAGGCGCGTCCGATGGCGCAACACACAATCGAAGTGTTCGAGAAAACGACAGGCGACATCGTCCTGCCCTCAGGCTCATGCGCGCACATGATGAAGCACGGCTATCTTGAATTATTCCGCGCTGACCCCGTTTGGCTTCCACGCGCGCAGGCATTGGCAAACCGCGTATTTGAATTTACCGAATACCTCGTAGACAAACTCGGCGTCACCGACGTGGGCGCGCGCTGGGATGGAGTCCTCGCGTATCACGCCTCGTGCAATACTCTCCGCGCTATGCGAATCGACCGTCAACCGCGCGCCTTGCTCGCCAACGTGAAAGGCGCCACCATTGTAGAGTTGCCCGCCGCGGAAGATTGTTGCGGCTTTGGCGGAATTTTTTCAGTTGAGCACCCTGAACTTTCAGCAGAATTACTCAAGCGAAAAATTTCGAATTTTGAGTTGTCGGAATCGCCTACTTTAGTTTTGGTCGAAGCGGGATGCCGAATGCACATCGCAGGCGGATTACACAGACAGAAGAAACAGCAAAGAGTAGTGCACATCGCGGAAGTGTTGGCAAGTCAGTGAGAAGTAATCTGTGAACAGTGATCAGTTTCGTTCTCGCATCCGCACATCGCTTGCGAACCAGCATCTTCAAAATGCGCTAGACCTCAATGCTGAGCGGCGCGTTACGCGGCGGATCAACGCGCTGGAGACCTTGCCCGATTGGAGGGAGCGTCGTCAGCGTGCTCATGCCATTCGCGCGGAGGTGATCGACAATCTTGATTCGCTTCTCGAACAATTCACAGTTCAAACCCAATCGAATGGGGTTATCGTCCATCGCGCCAAGGATGCGGCGGAGGCGGTGAAGATTGTTCTTGAAATTGCGAAGACAGGTAAACAAGTAGACACGGATACAGGTAAACAGGCAGGCAATACGCAGTACGCAGTACGCAATATTCTCGTCGCTAAATCGAAAAGTATGGTCACGGAGGAGATCAACCTCAACCATGCGCTTGAAAAAGAAAATATCCGCGTCGTTGAAACCGATCTTGGCGAGTTCATCGTGCAACTGCGGGGCGAGAAGCCGAGTCACATCATCACGCCTGCGTTGCACTTGAAAAGACAGGATGTCGGCGAGATATTTCAAAAGAAACTGGACGTCGAATACACCGAAGACATTCCCACACTCACGAACATCGCGCGGAAAACCTTGCGCGAAGTTTTCCTCACAGCCGATGTCGGCATCACTGGCGCAAACTTCGCAATCGCCGAAGAGGGCGCGATCTGTCTTGTGACCAATGAAGGAAACGGGCGAATGGTCACGACTCTGCCGCCGATTCACATCGCCCTCATCGGAATGGAGCGACTCGTCCGCAACCTTGATGATCTCGCGCTGATGCTGTCTTTGCTTCCGCGCTCAGCCACGGGACAAAAACTCACCTCGTACACACAGGTCGTCCATAGCCCATTACCTAATCAACAACGACACTTCGTCATTCTCGACAACGGACGCTCGCGCTTGCGAAACTCGCCATTGAAAGAATCGTTGTATTGCATCCGTTGCGGCTCATGTCTCAACGCCTGTCCTGTCTTCCGCGAGATCGGCGGGCACGCGTACAAGAGTCCATACTCGGGACCCATCGGCTCGGTCATTTCAGCGGGACTCTTCGGCAGTGAATTTGTTCCGCTCGCGCAAGCCTCCACGCTGTGCGGCGCATGCAAAGACGCCTGCCCTGTGGATATTGATCTGCCGAAGTTGTTGGTGCGCGTGAGAGCAGATCAGTCTCCAGTCTCAAGTCTCAAGTCATCGAAACCTCATGGATTATCCTCCCTCTCCATTTTCTCACTTCGGATGTACTCCCGCTTCGCCCGCCACCCGCGCCTGTTTGCCCTCTCCCAAAAATTCGCGGCGCTTGGAGCGTTTCTTGTCGCGCCGTTCTCGCAATGGATTCGACTTCCCGCAATCACTGGCTGGGGCTACAGCAAGGATTTCCCAAAATTTGCGGGAAAAACATTCAGGGAGAGGTGGAAGGATTTGGATGTAAACAAGGAAACAAGTAAACAGGTAGACACGTACACAAGTAAATTTCTGGGGCAAAAACAAGAGTCCCTTCGCAGAATTTACCCTGAGCGAAGCGAACATGCTCAGGGTGACATAGTGGAACGATTCACAAAAGAACTTACCGCTGTGCATGGACACGTCCATCACGCGGAAAACGTGACGCAATCCATTATTCAATTTTTACAGTCACGCAATATCAATCACATTCACCTTGAGCCGAATGTGTTAGATGAAGTTGCGCTCACAAAAGCGGGCGTCACGTTCAGCCGCGAACCCGATCCCGTGATCCGCGTGGGGGTGACAAAAGCCCAATGCGGCGTGGCAGACACGGGGTCCGTGCTTGAAGCGGATGGCGAGGGGAAATCGTTGCGCGCGTCGCTTCTCCCTGAAATCCATCTTGCGGTGTTGCGCGCGTCGCAGATTTATCCGTCACTCGAAAATGCGATCCACCTTGTGAAAGATACAAAATCTGCCGTCTTCATCACGGGACCTTCCGCCACGGGCGACATCGAAAGCGTCCACACCATCGGCGTGCATGGACCGGGCGAGGTCCACGCCTTTCTCGTTGACGATTGATATTCGGGATGATACAATCCCGCCGCGTTACCAAACGCCCCCATCGTCTAGTGGCCCAGGACGAAGCCCTCTCAAGGCTTAAACCGGGATTCGAATTCCCGTGGGGGCACAAATAGAGTCATCCTTGCGATGGCTCTTTTGTTTAAACCGTGATCCCCACAGGGGGGATGCTATTCGAATTCCCGTGGGGGCACAAGTTAAAGTGACAGTCACCTTAAAGGTGACTGTCACTTTTGAATTACAATTCAACCATGCCCGATATCCTCGTCGTCGGTTCCCTCAATGCAGACCTTGTCGTCCGCGCGCCGCGCTTTCCACAACCCGGTGAGACGATCAGCGGTGACGATTTGAACATCTTTCCCGGCGGCAAGGGCGCGAATCAAGCCGTCGCCGCGGCAAGGCTTGGCGCGAATGTTTCAATGCTGGGGCGCGTGGGCAAAGACAACTTCGGCGATTTTCTTCTTGAGAATCTCAAACAAAACAAAGTAGACTCAACCCTTATTCAACGCGATGATTCTTCGACTGGGACAGCGATCATCATCGTAGATTCCAGCGGACAAAACAGCATCGTGTTATCGTCAGGCGCGAACGGCAACGTTTCAATCGCCGATGTGGACAATATTCCATTTGCCAATTATCAATTGCTCCTCCTCCAACTCGAAATCCCCCTCCCCACCGTCTTACGCGCCGCGCAACGCGCCAAAGAAAGTAATACGCGCGTGGTTTTGAATCCTGCGCCTGCCAAAGAACTTCCCGATGAATTGATCGCCCTCGCAGACTTCATCATCCCCAACGAAACGGAGTTATCCCTTTTGACGAAACAAAAAGTAAGCGACATCGCCTCTGCCGAATCTGCCGCAAGAAATTTGCTGGGACGCGGCGCGAAGCATGTGATCGTGACGCTGGGAGGCAAAGGAGCATTGATCGTAAACACGGAAACATGTAAACAGGTAGACACATATCTAGTTAACGTGGTGGATACTACGGCGGCTGGCGATGCATTCATTGGAGGATTTGCAACATCTTTGCTGGAAAATAAATCGCTCGAAGAGGCTGTCCGTTTCGGTTGCGCGTGCGGCGCGTTGGCTGTAACCAAATTCGGCGCACAACCTTCACTCCCCACGAAAGAAGAAGTGGAAAAACTAATCTCAAGTCTCTAGTCTCTGCTCTCAATATCCCAAACCTAACCCGTTTACTCAACCATCAATTACAAATTACTCTTATGCCTACCCGAATCATCATAGACACCGACCCCGGCATTGACGACGCGCTGACCTTCCTTCTCGCGCTCGCCTCGCCTGAAATCCAACTCGAAGCGTTGACCACCACACAAGGCAACGTCACGCTCGAAACCGCCACGCGCAACGCGCTCGCTATTCTGGAACTGGCAAATGCGAGTCACATCCCAGTTGTTGCAGGAAGCGTGGTTCCGCTCGTTCAGCCATTGCGCGCTTCTGCGCACGTCCACGGCGAAAGCGGAATTGGCAACTCAAAACTTCCCACGCCGAAAAGCAAACCGCTCGCAAGACACGCGGTGGATTACCTCATTGAGCGCGTCCTTGCCGAACCCGGCGAATTGAGCATCTTCCCAATCGGTCCGCTCACCAACATCGCCATGGCAATCCGCAAAGAGCCGAAATTTGCCAAAGTCGTGAAGGAATTGGTCATTATGGGCGGGGCGATCAACCAGAATGGCAACGTCACTCCGCTTGCAGAATTCAACATCTGGGTTGACCCTCACGCCGCGCAGATCGTCTTCCATTCAGGGATTCCGATCACGTTGATCCCGCTGGACGTTACTCACAAGTGCCTGCTCAGACCAGGGCACGTTGACCGTCTCTCAAAAATCAAATCGCCGATTTCACGCTTTATCAAAGATGCCTATGAGGTGTATTTCAAATTTTCGTTTGAACGCGGGTTTGAGGGCTGTGCCTTGCACGATCCACTCACGTTAGCAACGGTCATTGCTCCTGAGTTACTTACATTGAAAGAATATTTTGTGGATGTAGATCACGCTGGCGGCGTCGCCACGGGCAAGACGTTCGCCGATATTTTTGGCGTCACAAAAAAGCCCGCCAACATGAAGGTCGCATTAGACGTGCGTGGCGAGGAGTTCATCGAGCTATTCCTTGAACGCATGGAAATGTTGGCGAAAACCATCTTCGACTAAACAATTCTCGAATTCTCTATCTCAAGACAAGTCTCCAGTCTCTAATCTCTGGCTTTCCTCAATTACATTTTATGAAACACATCCTCCTCGACACCGACCCCGGCATTGACGACGCGCTCGCCATTTTGCTAGCTCTTGCATCGCCTGAAATTTCTCTCGAAGGGCTGAGCATTGTGCATGGCAATTGTTCGCTCGAACAAGCGACGACAAACGCCTTATCAATCTTGGAATTAGCGAACGCGACGCGCATCCCGGTTGCGGTTGGGTGTGAACTGCCGCTCGTGCAACCATCCCTGCTTGCGCCCGAAACGCATGGCAACACCGGCTTGGGCTACGCAAAACTTCCGGGTCCGCGAACCAAGCCTCAGGTCCAGCACGGATGCGATTTTCTCATCGAGCGAATCATGTCCGCGCCGGGCGAAGTCACGCTTGTGGCGATCGGTCCGCTGACAAATGTCGCGTTGGCAATTCGGCAGGAGCCGCGCATCGCGCAATCGCTGAAAGAGTTGATCATCATGGGCGGCGCAATTCGTTATGAAGGCAACACCACCGCGCTCGCGGAGTTCAACACGTATGCCGACCCGCACGCCGCGCACATTGTTTATCACGCGGGGATTCCCACTACGCTCGTGCCGCTGGATGTGACCTATCAATGCGTTCTGACGCAGGGAGATGTGGATCGGCTACTGCGACTCGATTCGCCCCTGACGCGTTTCATCGCCGACGCGACACGCTTTTATATGGAATTTCACGATGAGTATCAAGGCGTGCAGGGATGTGTGATCAATGATCCGCTCGCGCTCGCGCTGACGTTTGCTCCTGAATTGTGCGATTACCGCGAACTACCTGTGGATGTGGATATTTCGGGAGGCGTTTCACTCGGCAAGACCATCGGCGATTTTTATAATTACAATAAAAAGCCTGCGAATATAAAAGTTGCGTTAGGTGTTCGTCCGCGCGATTTTATCGAATTGTTTTTGGGACGCCTGGAGAAACTGGCAAAGAGTCTGGGAGAAAGCGATGTTTGAAAAAATCAAAAGCGACTTCAAAGGAATCACCCGGCTGTTGATCGTTGTGGGGATCGCCGTCAACGGCGCAGGCGCGTTGGCGATGTCGAAAACGGGTCTCCCGCTCTATCTTGATTCCATCGGGACCATTTTCGTCGCGGTTGTGGCGGGTCCGTGGGTTGGAGCGCTGACGGGTTTACTAACGAACTTAATCCTTGGGATCGTATCGCCGGGCTATGCGCCCTATTGGCTTGTTCCGCTGTTGATCGGGCTGGTCACCGGGTTTCTCGCCAATGCCGGCTGGTTCAAACGCTGGCACATGGTTGTTGCGACAGGTTTGATCATTGCTGTCCTTGCGGCGGTCATGTCGTCGCTGATCGCGACAATCGTGTTCGGAAATTCCACATTCAACCCCGCGTATTTTCTGGTCGAAGAACCAGTGGATAAAGTTATTACAACATTCATTGTATTTGTCGTTCTACAATTCCTTCCAGAACAGGTTGCCGCGCTTTTCCCCCATTCTGAAAACGTAGACTAAGACGGTGAAACAAAACCGCGTGTGTGGTGTTGTAAGTGTCAAATTCAACAAAAGGAGAAAGTGAAATGTCTCAAGATTTTCTACATTTGCTGATTGCGCTAGCCGTGGTAGGCATTGTGCTTGGATGGGCATATGTCACCAATCGTATGCAAAAGGATTTCAGTAGCACAATGACGTGGGTCTTAATTCCGGTGGCAATCGCGATCAATATTTCGATCGGGCAACTGGTTCTGGTTCTCAAATTGCCGGTCTACCTTGACAGTATTGGCACAGTCCTTGTCGGCGTTTTGTGCGGACCTTGGGCTGGAGCGTTAACCGGAGCGCTTTCCAATTTCGTGGCGGGCATCATATTCGACCCAGGCTGGTGGCCCTGGATTCCCGTTGCCGCGGCAATCGGCTTGACCGCCGGCCTTTGCGCAAACGCGGGCTTCTTCAAGACTTGGTGGAAGGTGGCAGTCGCCGGCTTCTTGATCGCCCTGGCGGCAACCGTGGTCGGATCGCCTATTGGCGTGTTGCTGGGCGGCATCTCTGCCAGCGGTTCATCCATCATTACCGCCTTCCTGCTCCAAACCGGCAATAGTATTCTCGGATCGGTTCTAACCACCAACTTCATTGTCGAACCGATCGACAAAATTTCGACCAGCCTTCTGGCATTTGCCATTCTGGATGGTTTGTCGGCTCGCTATCTCGCGCGTTTTCCACGCGGCGAAAACGCTCAACTCGACCAGCAAAAACGAACGGTGGAATTAATCATTGCGCTGGTTACGGTGGTGATCTTAGTGATCGTGACCATCGTATTTGTTGTGCCGCTCCTCAATCAGTAAAGCCATCCGCGTAAAACAGGAGGAGAAAATCTCCTCCTGTTTTATTTTAATTCAGGTATTATCAATGCATGTCCGACAGGCTTTCTTTTTATCGCAAGCGAAACTCGAGTATTCATACCCTCAATCCGTTCACAAAACTGACGCTGGTTTTCTGCCTGATCCTATTCGGGCTGACTGGAACTGGGCTTTGGACGGCATCCCTGCTGGTAAGCCTGGTTCTTATCCCCCTCGCCTTGATCTCAAAACTGCTGAAGGAGTATTTGGGTGTTGCTCTCAAGTTGATTCTTCCAACCGCAGGTTTTATGTTCATCATGCAGAGTATCTTTATTCCCGGCGGCACAACGGAGCTATTTCGGATTGGGATTTTCAGCATCGAATTAGAGACTGTGCAAAGATCCTATCTGATCGCCTCGCGGATTTTCCTTGTGATATCCGCTTTTGTATTCCTCCTCCTCACCACCCATCCCAGCGAGTTAATGTCTGACCTGACACGGCGCGGACTGCCCGGGCAATTCGCCTACGTGATCATCTCCACCTTGCAAATTCTCCCGCAGATGCAATCTAAAGCGCAAACCATCATTGCCGCCCAGCGTTCACGCGGACTGGACACCGAGAGCACCTTCATCAAACGCGCCGGCTCACTCCTGCCGCTCGTCGGTCCACTGGTATTCGGCTCGCTGGTGGAAGTGGAAGAACGTGCCATCGCCATCGAAGCGCGAGGTTTCACTTCCACTCATGCCAAAACATCCCTGCACGACATCCCTGACACAAGTTCAGATAAATTGCTTCGGTGGATATTGATCGGCTTGGTGATCATTGTGCTGACATCGAGACAATGGTTATCATAAATTTTATTGCTCCCTGTCGGGTCTGAGACCCGACAGGAGCGAAGCAACACTATGGCTATCGTAAACCTGCAAAACGTCACCTACAAATATCCGCTCACCGATGCGCCTGTGTTGAAAAACATCAACTTGCAGGTGAACGAGGGCGAGTTCGTCGCGGTCATTGGACCGAACGGCGCGGGCAAATCTACGCTGTGTTACACAGTGGCAGGATTCGTGCCGCATTTTTTCAAAGGCGAGATCGCTGGCATAGTGGAAGTGGCGGGGAGCGAATCGAGCAAATCGAATCTGCATGAGTGGGTGTTGAACGTCGGGCTGGCGTTCCAAAATCCTTTCAACCAGATCAGCGGCGCGAAGTACACTGTTTTCGAGGAAATCGCTTTCGGGCTGGAAAACATCGGCGTGCCGCATGACGAAATGATGCAACGCGTCACTGATGCGATGAAATTGACCGGCATCTCGGATTTGGCAGACCGCTCGCCCTACTCCCTCTCCGGCGGACAACAACAACGCGTCGCGCTGACCTCCATCCTGGTCATGCACCCCAAGGTTCTCGTCCTTGACGAGCCGACCTCGCAAATGGACCCCATCGGCACGCGCGAAGTTTTCGGCGTGATCCGCGCGCTGGCAGAAAAAGGCATGACCGTGATCCTCGCCGAACACAAAATGGAATGGATCGCCAACTTCGCAGATCGTGTTGTCGCGTTGCATGAAGGTGAGATCATCGCGGATGGAAAACCGAGTGGTGTATTGACATCCGATCTGCTGGCAGAAAAGGGATTCGGGCTCTCGCGCTACACCTCCGTTGCGCGGAAAGCAAAAACAATGGGCTTGTGGAAGGAAGAAAAATTGCCGGTTACGCTGGAGGAGGCGGTGGAAGGATTCAAAAATGTGTAGTCCGCATTCTCTAATGCGGACGGTAGAGAACGCCCGCTACACAATATCAACATGAACATCGAAATTAACAACCTCATTTTCACCTATCCCACCGGCGTGCAAGCCTTGCATGAAATCTCGCTCACGATTGAATCGGGCGAGCAAGTTGCCATCGTTGGGCAGAACGGCGCGGGCAAAACGACTCTAGTCAAACATCTAAACGGATTGTTGCAACCAACTTCAGGGACTGTCCAAATTGGGGATTGGAATACGAAGGAACATTCTGTCGCAAAGATGGCGCGGCGAGTTGGCTACGTGTTTCAAAACCCCGATGAGCAATTGTTCTCGAAGAATGTTGGAATCGAAGTCGCGTTCGGGCCGAAAAATTTGGGGATGAGCCCGGAGCAGGCTCAACGTCAGGTAAAAGAAGCGTTGGCGATGGTCGAGCTATCCGACAAAACGGAAACGAATCCGTATGACCTCTCCCCCACATGGCGGAAGATGGTCGCGCTGGCGTCGGTCATCGCCATGGACACAGACATCGTCATCT
>JBGANO010000028.1:0-45096 GCA_044222305.1 Anaerolineales bacterium | reverse complement strand
CTCCAACTGATGGATCCCCTTAATCGTTTAATAGATTCTGCCAATTCGAATGGTTTTTCATGGCCCGCTGGACTTGCGTCAACATTTGGAACCATGGAACGCCGAGGCGTTATAGCAGATGGCGATACCGCGTGGATTACTAATACAGGAGTTATTTCCTGGGGGTTGGATGCGGGCATCCCTAATAACTGTACAATAACTCCTCCATGCACTACGGCGCCGAGAGCGCTTAGAGGCACCCCAAAGCACTTGAACTGGGCGACGCTGGTAACTCCAACACCGTCAATCACCCCGACAACTCCTCCGAAAGCCACAGCCACCAAGACTCCCATACCTCCGCCTCCCCTCGTAGCCATCAACGAATTCCTGCCGCGCCCCGGGCGTGATTGGAACAACGACGGGTTCGTCAACACAGGCGATGAATTCATCGAGATCATCAACCACGGCACGATCTCCGTCAACCTGGGCGGGTACACGCTGGACGATGAAGCGAACGTGGGGTCGAAGCCGTTTCCGCTTCCCTCCATCACATTGGCGCCCGGCGAACGGATCGTGTTCTATGGCAGTCAGACGGGCTTGCTATTGAGCGACGGCGGCGACGGGGTGCGCCTGCTCAAACCGAACGGCTCGGTGATGGATGCCTACAACTACTCCCTTGCGAGCTATCCCGACCAATCCTTCTGCCGCCTGCCCGATAACGGCGGGCTGGACGACTGGAACCGGACTTGTTTCCCCTCCCCGGGGTTGAGGAATTCCGCCGGCGGCGCTCCGGGCGTTGGCTCGGGCGGGGAGACTTCGTTCTGCCCGGTGGCAGATACCCTCCCGCTGGATTTTTACCTCGCGGAATGTACCCCGTTCGGCAACAACATCTGGAGCCGCCCCTATTGGGACGATACCGGCTGGTTCGACGAACAGCCCCTGAAAAACTACCCGGGCAAATGGGAAATCTTTTTGGATTAACGTGAATAATGGATAATAATTTCATGTCATGCTGAGGGGCGATCTTTGCCCCGAAGCATCTCGGAAAGGCTCATCCGAGACCCTTCGGTCGCGAAAAACACGCTCCCTCACATCGTCCCGATGTTCTTCGGGAGGGTGACATGGTCGCGCGTTTGGATTATCCATTACTGACGTTGGATTAGACTCCTGTATAAGTGATCTTTGAAGCCACAGAGAACACAGAGTCTCAGAGAAAAACTCAGAAACTCTGCGTGCTCTGTGGCGAACAAAAAAAGCGGCGATCTCATTACGAGACCGCCGCACTTGTTAATCCTGCGCCGCGTTTGCCACTTCCTCGGGTTCGAACACGACCTCTTCCTTGCCGGTCAGCTTCTCATCCACTTTTTGGACGATGAGGCGCAAATGCCCGGGGTGTGAGACAAAGTCCAGATCGTCGGCGGGAACCGCTAGGATAGGGCACAAGGTAAAGTTGTCGATCCATGTTTCGTACAGGTTGTTAAGTCCGCGCAGGTATTCGTCGGTAATGGTGCGTTCATAGTCACGCCCGCGGTTCGAGATACGTCCCATCAACGTGGGCACCGAAGCCCGCAGGTAGATGACCAGATCGGGCGGCGGGAGGAAGCGTAGCATCGTCTCGTAGAGATCGCGATAGGTTTGGTAATCCCGGTCCTGGATGTGCCCCTGCACATATAAATTTTGCGCGAAGATCTCCGCGTCTTCATACACACTGCGGTCCTGCATCACCGAGTCGGGATGTTGCGAGAGTTGGAAGTGCGCGCGCAGGCGGTGGGTGAGAAAAAAGACCTGCGAGTGGAACGACCACGAATCCATGTTCGCATAAAAATCGGCGAGATACGGGTTTTGGGTGACCGGCTCATAGAACGGCTCCCAGCCCATGCGCGAGCAAAGCATCTGCACCAGCGTCGACTTTCCCACGCCGATATTCCCAGCCACCGCAACAAATTTTTTCACGGCATTTCTCCTCAAACATAAGTCTATAACATTGAGGCATGGTCAAATTCTTTGCCACGGATTTCACGAATTCGCACGAATTTTAAACCCATGACTTTCGCTTTTACTGCTCCAAGACGGTCACATGTGTGCCAGCGGCTCAGTGCAGGCAGACCGCTTGCGAGCGAAAGTCCTAAAAATAAATCAGTGAAAATCTGTGAAATCGGTGGCTAAAAAGCGCTTTCGCAAGAGGTCTAGTCTATTGCGGAAATTCGCCAGCCAGTTCCTTATCGATCACCTGCTTGAATACCTCGATGGGTTGCGCCCCGATCACCGCCAGCCCGTTGATGAAGAAGGTCGGCGTGGAGTTGACGCCCATGTTGATGGCAAAGTCGCTGTCTTTCTGGATCATTGTTCGATACGTGCCAGCCTTCATGCAAGCCTCGAAGGAAGACGCGTTCAAGTTCAAATCGCTTGCATATTGGGTGTACACACTGCTTCCCAACACATCCCCGCTGAGCAGTTTGTCGTGGAAACCCCAAAAAGCGTTTTGCTCGTTGGCGCACATGGCGGCTTCGGCGGCTGAGAACGCGTCGGGGTGGATGGACGTGAGCGGCAGGTTACGGTACACAAAGCGGATCTGCCCCTCGTATTCCGCGAGCAGGGGCTGATAAACTTCCGCGAACCAACGCTTGCAAAATGGGCATTGAAAATCGCTGAACTCGACGATGGTGATGGGCGCGTCTTCGGGCCCAAATGCGGGATACCCCTCGGTCGGGATATCGTAACGGCGGATGACCTGCGGTTCTTCCACCACTTGCGCCTGATTCGCCGCCTGAGGCGACGCTGTGCCCGCCCTTGCGAACAGGTCGGTCCCCCATACAACGTAACCGGCAAGGATTCCGAAGAAAAACGTCAACACGCTGAGCGCGGCATAAAAATGACTCGCCTTGAACGTGATGGTGTTCTCGTCTTTTTCAGTGATGGCAGGTTCGGCGATGACGGGTTTGCTTTTGGGAACGGGAATCGGTTGTTCTTCAATTGTTGTAGATTTTTTTGGCATACATGTCATTATAAAACACGCCTGTCGATTTGTCAGTTGCCACTTTTGTACCGGAAACACGTATGTCGTTTTGCAAGCAGGACTTTCGCTTTTACTGCTCCAAGACGGTCTGTGACCGTCGCTTCGCTGGCAAACACGGCGGTCACACGTGTGCCTGCGGCTCAGTGCAGGCAGACCGCCTGCGAGCGAAAGTCCTAGCAGGTTTAATTTTCGGAGGTTCAAATGACAACTCACGCAAAACACATCCCCTGGTATCTGTGGCCCTTTGCCGCCATCTGGAAACTGCTGGCGGTCATCGTCGAACTCACGGGGCGGCTCGTGGCGATGATCCTCGGCATCGTGCTCATGCTCGTCGGCGGCATCATCAGCCTGACCGTCATCGGCGCCATCGTCGGCATTCCGCTGGCGATCGTGGGATTGTTGCTGTTCTTGAAGGGAATGTTCTAACGTACCGCAAAGTTCACTTTGCGATTGCTGTAACGCCAACGGGCGGGCGCTCTACACAAGCGTCTCAGACTGCGTCCCCCGCTTCCGCACCAGAAGCAGGATTCGGCTGGGCAGGGAGGCGAGGAACCTCCGCGCGGGCGGGATGCGCATGACGAACAAAATGACCGCGATCACCGTATAGATCAATGGGCGAATGATCTCGCCTTGCAAGGCAAAGAAGTCGCCTTTCTTGCCCCACGCGTAATGCAGTAACAACAGCGGCACGATCAAATAAATCATCTGATGGAGTCGTTTCCATCGTTTGCCGAGGCGCTTCTTCCAGATGTCGAACGATGTGGCGGCAAGCGGAATCAACAGGAGGAAACCGATCAAACCAACGATGATGTAAGGCTTCTCGAAAATAGTTTGGGCGATCAAACTCCACGCCAGCCCATAGTCAAGATTGAAAAAGATGATCACATGGATCGTCGCATACATGAACGCGTACAACCCAAGCGCGCGCCGGCGTTTGAGTAATTCGGTCCATTTGAAAAGCGTGTTCAACGGCGTGCAAGCCAGCGAAAGGATCAGCAGGGTGATGGCATGACGCCCCGTGCGTTGCTCCAACTCCTGAATTGGGTTTGCCGAAAGATTGCCGGTGAGGAGTTCAAACGCAAGAATGACCAGCACAGACCAGGCATACATGTGCATGGCAATTTGAAGAGGGGTGTAACGCGAAAAGATTTTTTTCAACATAGAGTCTATCGTACCGCAAAGTTCACTTTGCGCTTGGCAATCATGGCAAAGTGAACTTTGTCGTGCCCGGCAGGCTAATAATTTTCGATCAAATCCATGCCGGCATACATCCCAGCCACTTGCTCGGCGTACCCATTGAACATCAGGGTGGGGCGTCGCTTCAATTCGCCGATGCGCCGCTCCGAAGCCTGCGACCAGCGCGGGTGCGGGCGCTCCGGGTTCACATTCGAATAAAACCCATATTCCCTCGAGGAGGCTGTGTGCCACAGCGTGGAGGGCATCTCAGCCACCAGTTCGATCTTCGTGATCGCCTTGATGGATTTGAACCCATATTTCCACGGGACAACGAGGCGGATCGGCGCGCCGTTCTGGTTGGGCATCGGCTCACCATATAAACCGGTCGCGAGGATCGTCAGGTCGTTCATGGCTTCATCGAGTCGCAAGCCTTCCTGATAGGGCCAGGTGAAAAGATTATCTCCCTGTCCTTGCATTTCCTCGGGGCGATACACCGTTTCAAACCGCGCGAACCGCGCATCGGATGTCGGCTCCACTTCGTTCAGAATGGATGAAAGCGTGAACCCCGTCCACGGGATGACCATGCTCCACGCCTCCACACAGCGCAGTCGATAAATGCGCTCCTCCTGCGTGAACTTGCTTAGCAGGTCTTCGATGCCGTAGGTCTTGGGTTGCTTCACCAGCCCGTAGACCTCCACCGTCCATGGGGTGGTGTTGAAATCCCTTGACAGCGGGGCAACCGCTTCCTTACCGGTGCTGAACTCATAGTAATTATTGTAATTGGTGATGTCTTCAAAGGAGGTGGCAGGATCGCCCAACTCGTCGAATTTAACCTCGACAGGCGACTCGGTGGTATGGGGCATCGCTTCGTCCCCCGGGATGACTGTCGCGGCTACCCCGGGCGCGCACGCCGCCAGAAGCGCCGACCCGCCGAGGATGCTCGCCGCTTTGAGAAACTCGCGCCGTGAAAGGTATTGCGAATACGGCGTGATCTCGGACGTTTTGACAGGGACAGATTTGTAGTTGTCGTTCATGGTTTACCTCAATGATGAAAAAAATAGGTGGTGGCGCTGAATAACTGATAAGAATATCGTAGTGACGACTTCAGTCGTCTTTTCTCGCCACAGAAGCGACTGAAGTCGCTACTACTTCAATCCATTATCAAAAATATGGTGTCTGATGCGCCCGTTTTGCGCGGCAATGTTTACGCCGCATGGCGGCATGGCAAGGTGAACCTTGCCGCACTTTAATGCCTGAAGTATAGGAGAACTTCCTTACAAGAAGATTACGCCCCTCTGAGAAGTTTCTTAAGGGATATTGAACGTGAACAGTGTGCCCCTGCCCGGCTTGCTCTCAACGCGGATCGCGCCGCCGTGCGCCTGCACGATGCCGCGCACAATCGCCAACCCCAGCCCCGCGCCCGTGCCGCGACTGCGCGAGCGCGCCGCGTCGCCGCGGTAAAAACTTTCGAACACGTATGGCAGGTCTTCCTCGCGGATGCCCTCGCCCGTGTCGCTGATGGTGACTTCGATGCCTTTGCCGGTGCGATGCGCCCACACGCTGACGCGCCCCTGGTCGGGGGTGTGTCGCAGGGCGTTGCCGATCAGGTTGTTGAGCACGCGCCCGATGGCTTGCGTATCCATGTTCACCGGGTCGACGTTATATTCCACATTGCCCTCGAGCTTGATCTCGCGTTGTTTGGCTGGTTCGGTGAAACTTTCGAGCGTGTCTGAAACGAGGTCATTGAGTGAAGCGTTCTGCCGGTCGAGAGGAAAGCCCCCCGTATCGAGTTGCGCCATTTGAAAAAGGTCGTCGATCAACGCGGAAAGCGAGTTCACGTCGCGTTGGGCGGTGCGTAAATATCGGCCGGCGGTCTCCGGGTCTTCCACCACGCCATCAGATAACGCCTCCAAAATTGCGCGCACTGAAGTGAGCGGAGTTTGCAGATCGTGACCCACCCAGGCGATCAGGTCGCGGCGCATGTGTTCGAGTTCGCGTTGCTTGCTGTCGCTTTCCTGTAACTGTTCCGCCATTTGGTTGAATGTTTTTGCCAGCCCTGCCACTTCGTCATGACCCTGCACAGGCACGCGCGTGCTCAGCTCGCCGTGGGCGATATTTTCCGCCGCGTTCTTCAGCAGTTGAATGCGCTGTGTGATCGTGCCGGAGAGAAAATATCCGAGCACGGTTGCCATGCCGCCGGCGAACACCAATAAAACAATGGCAAGCAGGAGGTCGTGCTGGCTCGAGAACATCATCTGCGCCGAGAACCACACGTTGAAGAATGTTAGCACGCTGGCGAGGATATACCCACCCAGCAGAGTCCAACGCAGGGTGGGCGACATGTGGATCCACCCGAGGGAATACGCAAGATAACCGATAACCGCCGAGACCAACGCCGTGAGGCTGAGGTACAACGCCAGGTTGGCAATATCCTTCATCGGCGGGAACATCACCAGCGTGAAGATTCCCAGCGTGATCGCAACGGTAACCGCCGCGCTGAGAATCAATCGGAAAACAAGGGGAGTTCGTGAAAAAAGCTTTTTCATTTTAGGGCTCAAATTTATAACCAACCCCCCAGACCGTGAGCAACCGCGCGGGTTTCGAGGCGTCGAGTTCGATCTTTTCACGCAAGCGGCGCACATGCACGGTCACGGTACCAGGGTCGATGTATTGCGCCCCGCCCCACACGCGCTCAAGCAATTGATCGCGCGTGAACACCTGCTTCGGGTGGCGCATCAACAAATATAACATGTCGAATTCCTTCGCCGTCAATTCTACTTCGGAGTCATACGCTTTAACCACCCGACTGCGAGGGTCGATGGACAGGGCGTTGAAGGATATCGCCCGTTCACTCCCCTCCTCTGCCTGCTCCTGCGCCCCGCGCCGCATCACCGCCCGCACCCGGCTCACCAGCTCCTGCGGGCTGAATGGCTTGACCACGTAATCGTCGGCGCCCATCTCCAGCCCGGCAATACGGTCTGCCTCTTCGCGCCGCGCCGTCAACATGATGATCGGCACATCGGACCGGTCGCGCAACCAACGGGTGAGCGCCAGACCGTCCACTTCGGGCAACATCAGATCGAGGATGATGAAATCCGGGGGTTGTCGCTCGAAGATGCCCATCGCTTGTTTGCCGTCTGAAGCGACCTGCGCCGAAAACCCGGCGCGCTTGAGATACAGGCTCACCACCTCGGCGATGCTGGCTTCATCTTCCACCACGAGAATGGAACGCGCGTTCATCGAACCCATCATACTCCAATGTTATTCCGAATCACAATTGGGTTTAGGATTTTGTAAGATTTGCAAATAGCCCCCATGAACTTCTCGTTTACTTGACCAATGCCTCGATCTCGTCAAACGAGCGGATATCATCCCGCCCGGCATTCTTGGCGGCATACATCGCCTGATCTGCGGCGCGCAGGAAGGAATCCCGCGTATCGCCGTTGGCAGGGTAGGAGGCAATCCCCATCGAATAGGTTGCAGTCAATATTTGATTGGCGTACGGCACAACCAACGCTTTGAGAGATTTCCGCAAGGTTGCCGCGCGCTCCTGCACGATACCGGAGGTCATGTTCGGCATTACGATGAGGAATTCCTCCCCGCCATAGCGACAGGCAAAGTCACCGCGGCGGCTGTGGCTCATCAGCACGCCTCCCAGCGCTTTCAACATCACATCCCCTGCTTCGTGCCCATAAGTATCGTTGACCTGCTTAAAGTGATCGATATCGATCATGATGATGGACACCGGGTAGGATTCCCGCGCGGCTCGGGCGAGTTCCCTGTCCAGCGTTTCTTCGAGGTAACGGCGGTTGAACAGCCCGGTGAGCGGGTCGCGCACTGCCTGCTCGCGCAACTGGCTTTGCAGGATTCCGATTTCGATGAGTTGCGATTTCATGCGGAAGTTGGCGTCGCGGAGTCTCTTTTCCACCTCTTTGCGTTCGGTAATATCTCGAAAGACAAGCAGTCTGCCGTTCACCTGCCCGTTCTTGTCGTAGAGCGGAGTCATACGTAAGTCGAGAATATGGGATGGCGATGAAGGAATGCGGACTTCGGTTTTCAAGTCAAAATCACCGAAAATCGGGCTTGTTTTTTCCACCCAGCCGCCGAAAACTTCGTAGGCGCATTTGCCCAAAAGCTCCTGTGCTCGTTCTGCCAGCAACACTTCCATGGCTGGGTTGAGGTCTGCGATACGGTTTTGGGCATCGAGCACTAATACGCCATCCCCCATGTTTTCGACCAGGTGACTTCGCGCCACGGGGATTAGATCCATGAAGTGAGTGCGGAGCGTGGCCGCAACGAACATGACGCCGGTGATCCCAAAACTGATCGGCGAGATATCCAGACTGCTGAACGAGATATATTCGATTTGGCTATAGATGCTGAACGCGAACGGAATGATACATCCGAGTAGAAGCAGGCGGTACTGATTTCGATACAAATGACTTGCGCGCAGCGCCTCGCGGATCAGCGTTAAGGTGCCGATTGTCACCGTGCTATAGGCAAGCGCCAGATTTACAAAATAAATCGGCCCGCGTTGAATTTCCAGCACGGGAAACCCATCTTGCTCAACTAATTGCACTGAAGCAAGGACGAGATGATGGTATGAGTTGGTCCATTGCAGGATGATGAATGCGATTGAAAAAACAAAAAATGCGATTAATGTGCGGCGCGTAAACCAAACCGTGTTTCCGCTGAATTTCAAGATGAAATTCATGAACAGGATCGGCACAGCGGCAACAGGAACCACCATCACGTTCAACCAGAAGAACTTCGCCGCGAAACCTTCCTGGATGTATTGCGCGGCGGAAAATGCGGACCACATCGACAAGGCAACCAGCAACGCCGTTAACGTGGACGAGCCGGGCGCTTTCCTCTTCCGGGCGATCAACGAGGCGGAGAAGGTTAAAGCGGCGGAAATGATCAGTAAAACGATATAAGTAGAAAAATACGCTGGCATAAGCCTAAAAATCGGAAGCGCCTACACCGGAAGCGATGATCTGCCACTCTGTTTTGTCGGCATCATCTCAATGTTGGCTACTCCTAAAAATTGACGCAATTGTAGTCTTTGCCGAATAAACCCAAACTTGCAATGGGTTTACAAAGGATTTCCGCGTTTAAACCGAGTGAATGACTGTTTTCAGCGCAAGACGAGGCAAATACTGCGACAAAAAAGGCTCCCCAGCGAACTGAAGAGCCTTCCTGTGTGCGATCGTTATTCTTTGCCGAACGACTCGAGCGCGTTGTCCAGGCTTTCGTACATGGGGATATTTTGCAAAAACCCCGTAATGCCCAGCACGTTGTAGATCTGGGCGGGCGCGTTGCATAATTTCATCCGCGCCACTTTGAAATGCTCCTCTTTGGGAGTGAAGATCAGGTAAACCTTTTGCAGGGCGCGCATGCCGGCGCTGGTGAGGGTGTCGAGGTTGCTCATATCGATCAGCAGGTACCGCGCGCCGCCATCGTAAACGACCCGGGCTTCCTCCAGCAGGCGGCTTTCACCCTGCGCATCCAGCCAGCCAGACACGCGGAAGATGGTGATAGGCACATCTGCCTGCCGTTGTTCGGATGATACTTTGAATTCGGAATTCATGGTCGCCTCACTTGTAGGTAGGGTCCAGCACAGCCAGAATGGTTTTTCCGATTATACACTTGACGGGCGTTTCCAACGGGCATACAATCGCGCCACAAATTTATCGATCAGCCAGCGGCGAAGTTGGTGCAATTCCAACACTGTCGCGCAACTGTGATGTAGTGGTGTTCCGCAGTTCAACTGCGGAATAACAGACTACTAAGTCAGGTCGCCCGCTCTGGTCGGTTCACCACACTCTCGCGGAAAGGAGGTGGAGGACGGCTAGTTTCGGATTGCCTCCCCAACCTCCCCAGCCTCGGCTGGGGATTTTGATTCTGCACGAACAAGTAAGACCGACTTAAGTCGGTCATACCTTAATCTTTAGGAGAAACCATGT
This sequence comes from Anaerolineales bacterium, assembly GCA_044222305.1. Lineage (GTDB taxonomy): Bacteria > Chloroflexota > Anaerolineae > Anaerolineales > Villigracilaceae > Defluviilinea. Next base: position 34,959 of record JBGANO010000028.1, on the reverse strand, counting down.
TACGTAAGATTTTGCTATTGACCTTACTCATCGCGCTGTTGACTGCCTGCGCGCCTCAAACCACGCCGACAGTTGTGCCTGTCGCAACTGAAATCGTCGCTACCGAAGCGCCTGCCACTGCCGCGCCAACTGAAATACCAGCCAAAAATTACACCGACGGGCTGGGGCGCGAAATCACACTCGAAACCACGCCTCAGCGAATTGTTTCGCTCGCCCCTTCCAACACGGAGATCCTCTTCGCCATTGGAGCAGGCTCACAGGTGGTTGGACGCGATGAATTTTCCGATTTCCCCGCGGAAGCCGCGTCGATCGAATCCATTGGCGGATCGTTCGGCGAGTACAACGTCGAAGCCATCGTGGCGCTCAAGCCCGACTTGGTGCTTGCCGCCGAGATCAACACGCCCGAACTCGTGAAGCAACTCGAAGATTTGGGATTGACCGTGTTTTACCTGAAGAACCCGACCACGCTCGAAGAAATGTACGTCAACCTCGACGTTGTCGGCCAACTCACCGGTCAGGATGTAACCGAACTCATCGACTCGCTCGAAGCGCGCGTCGCCTCAGTAGATGAAAAGATTGCGCCCATCTCTGCGCGCCCAACAGTCTTTTATGAGATCGACGCGACAGACGCGACAAAGCCCTACACGTATGGTCCCGGCACATTCGGCGACCTGTTGATCCAACGCGCGGGCGGAGCCAACCTCGTAACCCTGGCTGGCATCACCGACGCGTACCCGCAAGTGAGTTTGGAACAGATCGTCGCCACGAACCCAGCGGTGATCATTCTCGGCGATTCGATGTGGGGCATGACCCCCGAACAGGTTGCGGCGCGAGCCGGCTGGGACGCGCTCGATGCGGTGAAAAACAACCAGGTCTATCCATTCGAAGATAATCTCGTCAGCCGTCCCGGTCCGCGCTTGGTGGATGCGTTGGAGCAGTTGGCGAAATTGTTGCACCCCGAGTTGTTCAAGTAGAAATGTAAACAGGTACACACGAACACACGTAGACAGGTAGACACATGTTTACCTGTCTACATGTCTACGTGTCTACCTGTTTCCCCGGTTACGCTCCCGCTCCCCCCATGCGCCCTCATCTTTCCTCTCTCCTATTCCTCTTGATCGCTCTTCTCCTCAGCCTCGCCATTGGCTCTGTTTTCATTTCACCAGCCGAATTGTGGCAGACCATCCTCGGCAATGGCACGGAGACCAACCATGCGATCCTTCTGAGGATTCGCCTGCCGCGCACGATTCTTATCGCGCTCACCGGTGCGGCGCTGGGTGGGAGCGGCGCGGCATATCAGGGGTTGTTCCGCAACCCGCTGGCTGACCCGTTCCTCATCGGCGTTGCCTCGGGCGCGGGGCTGGGCGCGGTCATCGCCATGTCGATTCAGTGGCCCTACTCGTTCTGGGGGCTGATGGCGATTCCTCTCTCGGCATTCATTGCCGCACTGCTCACCGTATTCATTGTGTATTCATTCGCGCGCGTCGGACGCGCCATACCAACCACAAATCTCATCCTCGCGGGCGTTGCATTTTCATCGTTCGCCACATCGCTGACCTCGTTCCTCATGATCCGCTCCACCAGCGAAGTCCGCCGCGCGCTGGGTTGGCTTCTCGGCGGCGCGAGCCAAAGCGGGTGGGCGGCGATCCTTGCGATCATGCCCTACCTCATCCTCGGTCTTGGCATCCTCGCTTTCTGCGGTCACGCGCTGAACCTTTTGCAATTTGGCGACGATCAGGCGCAACAACTCGGGCTTAACGTCACGCGCGCGAAGCGAATCATTTTGACTGCCGCCTCCCTGGCGACCGCCGCGGCAGTATCGTTTTCCGGCATTATCGGATTTGTCGGACTGATCGTCCCGCATCTCATCCGATTGTGGTTTGGTCCCGATTACCGGCGTTTACTCCCCCTCAGCATCCTCGGCGGCGCGACCGCCCTGCTCCTCTCCGACATCCTCGCGCGGATACTCATTGCGCCGCAGGAAATTCCCGTGGGAATCATCACCGCGCTGGCTGGCGCGCCGTTCTTTTTATGGGTGTTGAGGACCGCAAAGAATCAAGGATATTGGTAGACATGGAAATCTCCATCCGCGAAATAGATAAAGATAACGACAAAGACTACCGTCAAATTGACGATTCCTTCCTGGTAACCTCCAAAGCAGTCCTGCGCGCCGGACGAGGGAAGATTTCTTACACGGTCGTGGATGTGCCCCCCTACACAAAAAAATACGGCGGCAGGCGCGTGACCGATTTTTTGGCATACGACAGCGACCCGAATAAGAATCTCTTTTTTGCGTATGCGGACAATGCGCTTGCCGGGCAGGTTGAAGTGCAAAAACACTGGAACAACTACGGGTACATCTGCGACCTCGGCGTTGACTCAAAATATCGCCAGCGAGGCATAGGACGCGCATTAATGGCTCGCGCCCTCGATTGGGTTAGGGCAAAGGGTTTACCCGGCGTGTTCCTCGAAACGCAGGACATCAATGTAAACGCCTGCCGGCTGTATGAAAGTTGCGGCTTTGAACTGCGCGGGTTCGACATGGAATTATATAAAGCCCTAACCCCGCCATTGGACGAGGTCGCGTTATATTGGTATTTGATTTTCTAACCCAGCCCAGTAACGCAACATTCAGGTGCCGTGCCCAGGCAAGATACATCGTACGGCACTACAAACTGCGTAGCGACAAATTTTAAAATGCTCAAGATCCAAAACCTTTCGGTACATTACGGCTCTCGCCAAATCCTGCGCGCTATTTCCCTCGATGTGCAAAGCGGCGAAATCCTCGCGTTGATCGGACCCAACGGCGCGGGAAAATCCACTCTCATCCGCGCGGCAAGCGGGGTGATTCCATACACGGGACATATCCGCACGAATGGGGATGATTTCGCGTCATTAAACCCGATGCAACGCGCAAAGTATCTTGCCACCGTTCCGCAGGCAGTTTCATTGCCTCCGGCGTTTACCGTGTGGGAAACAGTCCTGCTCGGGCGCACACCCTATCTTGGATTTTTAGGTCAGCCTTCGCAACACGATGAGGAGATCGCGCGGCAATCGTTAGCGCGCGTGAGCGCGCTTCCCTTTATAGATCGCCGCGTGGGCGAACTCTCCGGCGGGGAACAGCAACGGATTCTGCTCGCGCGCGCCTTGTGTCAGTCCACGCCGATTTTGTTGCTCGATGAACCCACCGCGCATTTGGATTTGCAGTATCAAGTTGGTTTGTTAGAGTTGGTGAGTGAACTCGCGCACAAAGATAACCTTGCTGTGTTGATCGCGCTACATGACCTGAATCTCGCCGCTCATTATGCGGATCGAATTGCATTAATGGTCGCGGGGAATATCAAAGCAATCGGGAAACCAAAGGAAGTGTTACAGCCCGAGTTGATCGCCGAAGCGTATTGTTTACCAGTGCAGGTGGTCAAGCATCCGTTCTTGGATATTCCGCTGGTGCTACCGGAAACAAACTAGACTTCTTGCGAAAGTCATTTTTGCCATAGAGAGCACAGAGAAAAAAAAGAGCATTTCTCAAAGATCTCTATTATTACAGCGCAAGGTTGCCCGACGATGAAAACCATCCACGAATGAAAAGCCACGAATAAACGAATTGCGGAACGAATATTCGTGTATTCGTGAGGATTCGTGGACGGTTTACTCAGCTTACGCATCCGTTTACGAACTTTGCGCTGTAATACTATGGACTCTGTGGCTGAGCAAGAGACACTTAAGCAAGAGGTCAAATAAGCCGGGTGAAGCGCAAGCATGAGGGGTAAAATTCAAACAGATTCTGCCCGAGACTTTTCTTCTTTTCCACCGTCAAGTAAATGAAAGGAAGGCAGACATGAAGACGCCTGTATCCATTCTCCTCATAACAGTTGTATTCTTTGGGGTGTTTGCGATTCTCTCGTTCATCGGTTCATCTGGGGTTATGGGGGCTGTTGCAATTGCGATCCTGCTTTGCGGGTTGTTCGCGCTGGTGTTGCCAAAGATCATCGAGCGCGCGAACCCCAAAGTGTGGATGGTCACCGGGTTGGTCCTTCTAGTGATTCTGCTCATCCCAACCTCCCTGGTCTTCTCAAACCTAACGACAGCCATGTTGTTCCTGATCCCTCTTGCGCTGGTCAACGCGGCGTTCCTACTCTATTCAGGCTTGAGTCTGCGTTCGTCCGAACCGCAAGCGCGAACTGTCATTCCCATCTTTCTCGTTGGTGTTCTCCTTATCATTGGAACGCTCTTCAAAATCTACCATCTAACGGTTGGGGATAATACCTACGATCCCCTCGGGTATCTCTGGCTGTTTGTTCCGATTCTTGCCGTCCTACTTTCTGCCCTTACTTTATTCATTGCTTTACCGTCCCGAACAAAATTGGCAGGCGTTGCATATCTTCTGCTCATCCCCGCGCTGATGTTCTGGGTCTCGACTTTGGCGCAACGCGTTGACTTTCGAGCATTAACATCACAACGGGCAGACAGGGTCGTTCAAGCCATCGAATCGTTTTACGCGCGCGAGGGACATTATCCCGCGTCGCTCTCTGAGTTGACTCCCCGATTCATTCTGACCCTTTCGGAGCCGGTCATTATCTACGGGCAGGGCTGGTGCTACGAAAGCGGAGACGGTTACTACCGTCTCGGCTACGTGGACCGCGAACACTGGAGCGATCCGCGCTTGATCGGGCGGATTTATAAAACGGAAGGATCGCTCGTCGGACAATCCCTCATGTGCGAAGCAGAAGTCGCTTCCATGCAACAAGATAACCCAGGCTCTCAGTTTTCATATTGGACGGAAAGCCCGTAGCGGCTGAAATGTAGAAATCGCACATGGTTCACGAACACCTTGACGCAGTGCAACTGCGTCAAGAACGTCAAGAACTTGAGGATGTATTTTTTGCCGCGAGAATCTCAATCACAATCGCGCTGACCGCCAGCAAGATGTAGAGCCAGAGTCCCCACAGGCGAGCGATAGGATCATTGATCTGGGGGACAAAAATCACCAAAGTTACGATCAAAGCCAATACCCACGCGACGAGGTGCGCGGTACGGAATTGACGTTCGTCTTTTTTCCAAAGCAGGAGCAATGTTGTGAAAAACGGAATCAGGGGCAGGATCGAAAGCCCAAAGAAAAATTCACTCCCCTGTCCTGTAAACCTACCCGTGATCAATTCGAAGAGTATGTAGAAGGTACCACCGACCCATAGCCACAAAAACTGAATCCCAGACATGGGTATGCCGCAGAAATCGCCGTTCAAGCGGATGAAAGGCGCGGAACAGTCGTATTCTGCGGGCACGTTAATGACGTCAAATGTCCACGGTCCCAGCAGTGCGATGATAAATAAAATCAACACGCCTGCGCGAAGGATTGATATGTTCTGGTTCATCATGGCAATCTCTCTTTCTTGATTTCATGAGAAGGCTTTTGTATTACGCATCTTGAAACGACTCGCCCAACAGATTGTTATTTTCGGTCAACAGACAAAATCCAATGCGTGGGCGGATAGTTCAAATAGAATACTTTGTATCGCGCGCCCTCTTGGAACATCTCAAATTGATCTCGTTGGATCTGAAACTTGATGTTATCTACCGTCACATAATACGCAGTCCAACGTCCGTGCCTGAGTTTCTTTGATAGGAGATGAGCAGTCCCTTCGGCGATTTGTACTTCGCGCGCGTCTAAACGGCGGAGTTTCTTGAAGTCTACGATCACAAACGCTAAAAAAATCAAAAGATAAAACGAGGCGGCAATTGACAAGTACGGTAGCGCTTGAAGAAATTGATTCGGCTCCGCAAAGAAAGCGATCCCAAACAAAAAAAGAACACTCCCCACACCAACGATCAACGCGAAGCGCGCGCGTTTCTTCGCAATGGGCAAATACTCATCCACTCGTTCATTCTGGCGGATGGATAGCTTCCCCGCGCGGTTTGTAAGCAAATCATCTTCCGTGAAGTCGAACGCGTCGAGCATGGAAAGATTCTATCATGCGTAACTGTATAAAAAACAAGCCGCATCTCATGGATACGGCTTGTTCGTGCAAAGTCTTAACCTGCTCGTGAATGAGGTCCGCCTGTAATCCTCTTGTGTTCTTCCATATACGCTCGCAACAAGGCGTTCATTCTAGTCTGATATCCGCGTCCTTGTCGTTTGAACCACTCGATCACATCGCTGTCCAATCGCAGGGTCATTTGGCGTTTATAGGTCGGCTTAAGTCCGCGTCGAACCATGCCTTTAGCAAACATCTCAGGCGTAATTTCAGGGATTTCCGAGAAGTCAATATCTTTGTCGGTCATGGCGTCAAGCCGTTTGAAATCAGTGCCCGACTTCTTCGAAGTAGTGTTTTTCTTCATTTTTAGTTGCCTTTCTTGCAGAGATGATGCGGATAACATCATCTTCTTCTGTATGAGCGACGACAATCACGCGATATTGTAAAAGCCCAAATGTAACATAGCGAGTCTCGCCATAGTCGAAACGAGTATCTTCAATGGTGAAAATATCGCCGTCAAACATGGGAGGCACATCAGCAAAGTCAATTCCGTGTTTTTCTATGTTTGCCTGTCGCTTTGCCTCATCTCATGTGAATTTCATGTTGATATTGTAACTACATAGCGTAACTTCGTCAAATGCTGGTTTTAAACAAAAAACAAGCCGCATCCTCACAGACGCGGCTTGCCAATCTCTAATCTCCAGTCTCCAATTACTACTTACCAATTACGCACAATTCTCTAATTCTCCAATCTCTGCTCTTCTATTCCAGATCCCCCGTCACCATCGCCATCTTCAACTCACCGATCGCCTTCGTGATTTGAATATCGCGCGGACAGGCGTTCGTACAGTTATACGCGGTATGACATCGCACCGTGCCATTCGTCTCGCTCAAAATCTGTAAGCGCTGCGATGCGCCCTCGTCGCGGCTGTCGAACACAAACCGATGCGCCGCCATCAACGCGGCTGGACCGTAATACTCCTCGCTCGCCCAGAATGACGGACACGAAGTCGTGCAAGCCGCGCACAAAATACACTTGGTGGTTTCATCGAAGCGCGCGCGTTGTTCGGGAGATTGCAAGCGTTCTTTTCCATCGGCGGGCAAAGGCGACTCGTTGATGAAATACGGAAGCATCTTCTTGTAATTGTCGAAGAACGGTTCCATGTCCACGATCAGATCTTTTTCCACTTTCAACCCGAGCAACGGCTCGACGGTGATGTTCGCGCCCACGTCGCGCACCAGCGTTTTGCACGCCAGCATGTTGCGCCCGTTGATGCGCATCGCGTCCGATCCGCACACGCCATGCGCGCACGAACGACGGAACGCCAGCGAACCATCTTTGTGACCTTTAATCAACTCCAACACATCGAGGATACGCTCGTTCTCGTGCGCCTCCACCGTGTAGGTTTCATAATGTCCGCGCGTGTCTTTCTCGGGGCTGTAGCGAAAAATTTTTACAGTGACTTCCATATAAGACTCCTATGTCATTGCGAGGGCGCTCTTGTTCTTTGCCCGAAGCAATCTCCCACTCAACAGGAGATTGCTTCGTCGGGAAGAGCACCCTCCTCGCAACGACATTATCAATACACTCTCGGCTTCGGCTGATGTTTCGTGATCACCACAGGCTTATAACTAATTTCCAACTTGCCATTCTTCTTCGTGACCAACGTGTGCTTCAACCAATTCGTATCGTCGCGTTCGGGATAATCCTCGCGCGCATGTCCGCCGCGCGACTCTTTGCGGTTCAACGCGCACGCCGCCACCGCTTCCGCCACCGCCAGCATGTTGCCGAGTTCCCACGCGTTCAACAATTCGGTGTTGAAAATTTTTCCCGTGTCACCCACGCGCACATCCTTGAACCGCGTTTGCATGTCGCGCACTTTTTCCAACGCCGACGCCATATCTTTTTCGTTCCGATAAATACCGACTTCCTCGAACATAACCTTCTTCATCTCATTGGATAGATCGTACGCGTTCGTTTTACCTGATGCATTCCGCAACGCTTCAAATTCGGACCTCGCGCCTGCTTCGGCATCCTGAGGCAGTTTCGCCCAGTCAGCGGATTTGGCGTACTCCGCGGCTGTCTGTCCCGCGTGTTTGCCGAACACGACGATATCAAGCAGAGAGTTCGTGCCGAGTCGATTCGCTCCATGCACAGACACACACGCGCACTCGCCCGCCGCGAACAACCCAGGAATTTTCGTGCCTTTATCGTCAACGACCACTTCGCCGTATTTAGTCGTGGGGATACCGCCCATGGTGTAATGCGCGGTCGGTTGAGTCGGCATCATTTGTGTGACAGGATCAACTCCGAGATAGACGCGGCAGAAATCCACGATGTCGGGAATCTTTTGCAGGATGGTGTCACCAGTTATACGGTAGGGAGAACCGTCGGGGTTCGTGCGCCCATCCTCCGCGGCGAATTTGTTAACCGTCTCAGGACGGATATCCAGATAGACATAATTTTTTCCGTCAATGCCGCGACCTTCTTTGATCTCGGTGTAGATCGCGCGGCTGACCACATCGCGCGACGCCAGATCTTTTACGGTGTGCGCGTACTTCGGCATGAAGCGCTCGCCCTTGCCGTTGATGAGCACCGCGCCCTCGCCGCGCGCGCCTTCGGTGATGAGGATGCCGAGTTTGTAAATGCCTGTGGGATGGAACTGGAAGAATTCCATATCTTCGAGCGGAATGCCGCGACGGAAGAGGATCGCCGCGCCATCGCCGCTGTACGCGTAGGCGTTGGACGTCACTTCAAAGATGCGACCATGTCCGCCCGTCGCGAAGATGATCGCTTTTCCGTGAAAGATATGAAACTCACCAGTAGATAATTCAACCGCGACAACTGCCGTCGCTTTGCCATCCACCATAATAAAATCAATCACTTGATATTCATCGAAGAACGTGACGTCGTTCTTGATGCACTGTTGATACAGTGTTTGCAGGATCATGTGACCCGTGCGGTCTGCCGCATGCGCCGCGCGCCTGACGGGTTTGCCTGTTTCATTATTCGTATGCCCGCCAAACGGACGCTGTGAGATACGACCCTCAGGCGTTCGGTCAAATGGCAAGCCCATGTGTTCGAGTTCAAGCACCGCGTGGATGGCTTCGCTAGTCATAAACTCGATGGCATCCTGGTCGCCAAGATAATCCGAACCTTTGACGGTATCGTACATGTGCCATTCGGGTTTGTCTTCTTCGTAGTTGCCCAACGCCGCGCTGATGCCGCCCTGCGCTGCGCCTGTATGCGAACGCGTCGGATACAACTTGCTGATGACAGCCGTCTTTGCGCCGCGCGACGCGTACAAGCCCGCCATGAGTCCCGCGCCCCCCGCGCCGACGACGATCACTTCAAACTGATGAACATTTGCCATGAATTGCTCCTGAAAATTTTTCACCGCGAAGCACGCTAAGATCGCTAAGAAAACCTTTTAAAAATCTTTGCGTTCTTTGCGCTCTTAGCGGTTAATTTTTTTCTCACGCGCTCAAAATTACATATATCGCAATGATACTCGCCACGATTGCATAGGTAATAACAATATTCCTCGCCCAACGGCGGGCGCCTTCGCTTGTGACGTAATCGTCAAAGATTTCCAGCACGCCGTGGACTCCATGCCCAGCGGCGGATAGCAAGAAGGCAATGACCATCAACTTGGCGAGAATGGTCATCCACACTTGCCCAAGAGGATTCTCAGCCATGTTGGGGAAGAACGCCCAGTAGAACACATCGCTGAGGTTTGCGCCCGTCTGCGCGCTGACGATCAAGCCGCCGATGATGCCCGCGAGGATGAGACCGTACATGGCGAATACAGTGAAGCGCGTGAACGCCCACATGAAGGTCTCAAAGTTGAAGCCGCGCTTGTTGATGGGAAGGGTTCTCGCCGCCATGTCTAGCCTCCGAACGCGTTGCGGAACACAACGGATAATGCAAACCCAGCTACTACAACGTAGACTACCCACTCGATGTTGATGGCAGTGCGGTAATGCTCGATGAGTTTGGGCGACAGGTCAAGGATGGAGATGCGGAGTCCGTTGATGGCGTGGAAAAGCCCGAAGACCAGAAAGACCGTTTGAAAGATCCAGTTGCCCATCAGCGCCTGCATGGATTCCAACCCCAGTAATGAAAGAATGTAAACCGTGAAGAAAATGAACAGCGCGCTCCCGCCGATGCGATGCAGGATGTAGGTGATGTATCCGCTTCCTCCCTTGTATCCCAGCCCCGCCGAAAGACTGACGTTTCGATTCAATCCCATGGATGCCTCCGAAAAAATTATGAAACGGGGCTATTGTACACCCACACGCGCGAAACTGAGAATGAATGTCATTTTTGAAAAACAACAGTTACAATTGACCAATATTTTTCTCGAATTGGAGAACCCATGAAAACACCAAGCGGATTGGAATACATCGAAGTGCAAGCAGGCACGGGCGCGCAAGCCGAAGCGGGGAAAACGGTGAGTGTGCATTACACAGGCAAACTTCAAGATGGAAGCGTGTTCGATAGTTCCGTTTCGCGCGGCGAGCCGATCACGTTTCCGCTCGGGCAGGGACGCGTCATCAAAGGCTGGGACGAGGGCATCGCGCTGATGAAAGTCGGCGGCAAAGCGCAACTCATCATCCCGCCCGATCTTGCCTACGGCGAACGCGGCGCAGGCGGAGTCATCCCCCCGAACGCGACTCTGGTGTTTGATGTTGAGTTAGTGGATGTGCAATAATCTTTTAGCATGTCACCCTGAGCCGAAGGCGAAGGGTCTCTGATGCTATGGTAGAGATGCTTCGCTGCTTCGCGGCTCAGCATGACATCGTAAACAAAAAAAGTCGGGACTTGCAAGTCCCGACTTTTTGTTCTCTCTTTGATCGAGAAACTGGCGTTGCATGAGTTAAATGGTTCAACCTGCCAGCCTGATTTGCAGATTCGCTCCTACGGCATCAGCGTATTTTCGTAATGTGGACAATCTCACATCATCCGCGTGATTTTCGATTCGGGAGATTGCCGATTTTTTTGTCTTTAACCTCCGCGCAACTTCATCCTGTGTGAGACCAGCCGCTTCGCGCGCCTGACGAAGAATTACGCCGATCTTGAATTCGGCGTATCCCTCTTCAAAGCCCAAAGCGAACACTCTGTCTTTCAAGGCGCGCTTTTGGATATATTTTTTTACGTCGCTCATTGTATTCTTCTCCTTGCCAGATACTCTTCCATTCGTTTGGTTGCTACTGCAATGTCCTGCTCGGGTGTCTTTTGAGTTTTCTTTGCAAAGCCATGAGTCAGGATCAGTAATTTTCCACTTTCAAAGAAACCAAGCAATCGAAAAATATCACCGCCGACTTGAATACGCACTTCCCAGAGATTTTTCGTGCCTGTCAGTTTCTTGAAGTATTGTATCGGGACGATCTCAAGGTCCTCTACCAGCCGCAACACCCATAGAACTTTTTGCGCTTGTTTCTCTGTCAACGAATCTAAAAACTCTTCAATGGGACTTCGACCGTTTGCGAAGCGATAGAATTCGATTGTCCGCATGAACCGATGTTATCATATATGTGAACATGATGCAAGAAAGAAAAGCCGAGATTTTCAAGGTCTCGGCTTTCAATATTTATCGTTTCGTCTTCTTCTTTTTAGTGCTGCTCTTCGCCGACTTTCTCTTTACCAATTTCTTCGGCGTTGCTTTCCTCACAACATTCTTCTTCGCCGCGACCTTCGACTTTTGACTTTCAACCTTCGACGATTTAGGCGTCTTATCCATCCACTCGATAACCGCATCGCCGAACTCGGAGCATTTCACTTCTTTCGCGTCGCTCATGTGGCGGGCAAAATCGAACGTGACGGTCTTCGCCAGAATCGCGCCTTCCATGCCTTTGATGATGAGGTCCGCCGCTTCGGTCCAGCCCATGTAACGGAGCATCATCTCGCCAGAGAGGATGACCGAGCCTGGATTCACTTTATCCAAGTCGGCATATTTTGGCGCGGTGCCGTGAGTCGCTTCGAAGATGGCGTGACCCGTCAGATAGTTGATGTTCGCGCCTGGAGCGATTCCAATGCCGCCCACCTGCGCGGCGAGCGCGTCGGAAATATAATCACCATTCAAGTTCATCGTGGCGATCACATCAAAATCCGCGGGGCGGACAAGCACGAACTGCAATGTCACATCGGCAATCGAATCTTTCAACAGCAATTTAGTCTTCCACTTGCCGTCGCCGTGTGTGTCCCACAACTTGAGCGCGTCTTCCACCTCCGCTTTGATCTCCGCCTGTTGCGCAGGCGACATCATCCCAAAGCCAGGATCAACGATTTTTGCGTTATCTTCAATGGAAATATCGGGCTTGCTTTCCCTGTTGTTGAAAATCCACGTTTCGCGTTCGGTCACAACCTCATTGCGATACTCGCGTTTGGCGAGATCATACGCCCAATCTTTGAACGCGCCTTCGGTGAACTTCATGATGTTGCCCTTATGCACAAAGTTGATACTGCGGCGTTTATATAGCAGGGCATAGTCAATCGCGGCGCGCACGAGTCGTTCTGTCCCTTGGACGGAGACGGGCTTGAATCCGATTCCACTCGAATCGGGGAAGCGGATCTTGGCATATTCTTTCGGAAAGGACTCTTTCAATATCGCCTTGAACTTGGTGTTATCTTCCGTGCCGTTGGCGAACTCGATACCCGCGTAAATATCCTCCGTGTTTTCGCGGAAGATGACCATGTTCACTTTTTCAGGAGTCTTCACAGGCGAAGGCACGCCGTTGAAATAACGCACGGGTCGCAGACACACGTACAGGTCGAGCAATTTGCGGAGCGCGACGTTCAAAGAGCGGATGCCGCCTCCAATCGGAGTTGTGAGCGGGCCCTTTATCCCAACCAAAAATTCAGTGAAGGCTTCCACGGTTTCGTCGGGCAACCAACTCTGAAACATCTTGTACGATTTCTCGCCCGCATATATTTCCATCCAATGGATTTTGCGTTTGCCGCCGTATGCCTTCTCCACCGCCGCGTCGAACACGCGATGCGACGCGCGCCAAATATCGCGCCCCGTGCCATCGCCCTCCACGAACGGAATGATCGGGTTATCGGGCACGTTCAACTTTCCATTGTTGATCGAAATCTTCGCCCCACTCGCGGGGACTTTTACGTTTTGATATGCCATGCTTTCCTCTTTTTTAAAAATGTCGGCTGGATTATATCACCGCCTCTTGACAGATTTCCCCGCCCGCATAGAATCACGCCGACATGACAAATCGCTTCATCCTCGACACTTCGACTCCGCTCAGTGCGGGCCTTCGACCTGATTCAGTTTCCTCAAACTTTTCATCCCCCTTCAAAAGAGAGCCATCATCGGCTCTCTTTTTTTATGCCTTCGTCCTGAGCGGAGTGAGGAGCGTTCGTTGCGACGAACGCAGTCGAAGGACACTCCGCTCAGGACGAAGGAAATTTATGCAAGAAGCGCAGACGAAGCGCAACTTGGAACTTGAAACCTGAAACTTGGAACCCAACCCATGCTCAAACTCCCCGGCCTCATTGACCCTCATGTCCACGTGCGCGAACCTGGACAGACCCATAAAGAAGATTGGGACTCTGCCACCCAAGCCGCGCTCGCAGGTGGCGTGACGATGATCCTCGCCATGCCCAACACCAAGCCTCCCATCTTCGATGAGGCGACTCTCAACCTCGCACTGATAGCCGCCAAGCAAAAAGCGCGCTGTGACTACGCCCAATTCCTCGGTGCAGGACCTGCCAATGCCGATTGGGACAGACACGCAGGTCTGCCCCTACGTGCCGCAGGCTTGAAAATGTACCTCGACTCCACCTTCGGCGAACTTCGCCTCGATGACATGACTCTGTGGCAACCTCATTTTGAAAAATATCCAAAAGACTATCCAATTGTTTTACACTCTGAATCCCGAACCATGGCGGCAGGGATTCTCTTCGCCGCGATCTACGACCGCCCCGTACACATCGCGCACGTTTCATTGAAAGAAGAAATCCTGCTTATCAAAACCGCGAAAGAAAAGGGAATCAAAGTGACGTGCGAGGTCTGTCCGCATCATTTGTTTCTGACCGCAGAATCCCCCCTTCCCAGCGGGAGAGGGGCTAGGGGTGAGGGAGAGTCCTCAGGCAGGCGCGAAGTCCGCCCACGCCTCGCTACTAAAGAAGATGTGGATGCCCTCTGGCAAAACATGGATGTGATCGACTGCTTCGCCACCGACCACGCCCCTCACACCCTCGCAGAAAAAGACTCCGAGAATCCTCCCCCAGGCTTTCCTGGTCTCGAAACATTACTCCCACTCCTCCTCACCGCCGTTGACCTTGGACGTTTGACCTTAGACGATTTGATTCAAAGATCAGTTATCAACCCGCGCAGTATTTTCCACCTCCCCGAACAACCCGAAACATGGATCGAAGTAGACGAGTCTGCCGAATACGAGATCAAAGCCGAGGAGCAATTCACAAAGTGTGGCTGGACTCCGTTCGAGGGATGGCAGGTCAAAGGCAAAGTGATGAAAGTTGTACTGCGTGGTAAAACTGCGTTTGAAGACGGGAAAATTTTAGTTGAACAAGGCTATGGAAAGAATGTGAGGTAACCATGCAAAACTTCACCGATGTAAAACTCGAAATCTTCGTACCGCAAGACCACGCCATGAAACTCGCCGACGCGCTTTCAGAGATCGGCGTGGGCGTGATCGGGAACTACGACCACTGCGTCGCGTTGACTCCCGTGCGCGGATTTTTTCGCCCGATGGAGGGAGCGAATCCATTTGAAGGGACAGTTGGTCAGATCAGTGAAGTGGCGGAGTACAAACTCGAAGTCAATTGCAAGCGCGAGCTGGTGGAGGATGCGATTCGAGTGATAAAGAGTGTGCATCCCTATGAAGAACCGCCGATCAATGTCATTCCGCTGGCGAATCATCTGTTTGAATAGAAGAAAGGCTAAACGATGAAACGATTGACCGCAATCCCGATACTTCTTGCGCTCATGGCATGTAGTTTATTCGTTCCAACGCCGCCAGCGACCGAAACTCTCGTCCCGATTCCAATTTCGCCCACTGAAACATTCATGGCGGTCTGCACGCCTCCCGCTTGCAGTGCGGACGAAACGTATTTCTGCACCGGCGACTGTCCCGGCGGATGCGGCACAGTCTGCGCCACCGTCACGCCCGATGCGGCGCTCGCCTCAATTGCAAAAGTTGATGGCGCGGGGGAGTGGATCGTGCGGACAGAAGAACACCTTGCTTTTCTCGATCCTGCCGGCATAAAACAAGAATTTATTCTTCAACGGTTCTACGCGCCGGTGGTTGATTTTGTTCTTGTGCGCGATGGATACATCTATTCGTTGACCGATACTGGTAGCGGTTCGCTCAGACTCGATCGAGTGTCTCCGCGTGAAGGTTGGATCAACGAACTGGACACGCGTCGTGATGTGGATGGAAGCCCGCGCATTGCGCCGATCTTTTCTGCGGATGGCGCGAGTCTTGTCTGGAGCCGTGCCGATGAAGATGGAACGATGACGCGCGCGGTGTTCGTCACTTCATTGGAAACGGGCGAAAGCCGCGAAGTCTGGCGCACGGACTTGCCAACGGAGGCGTCGGGTCACGCGCTCGTCCCAATCTTTTATGATGAGTCGCGGCAGACGTTGGTTTATGCACTGCACACGTTTTACAGCGGCATGACGCCAACACAGGTCGCTTCGTTATATATTGCGGATGTCGCCGCGAACAAGGTCACATCACTTTGGACTCTCAACCCCGCGGAGATGTACGCCGGCGTTTCAGCCACGGTCTCTCCGGACGGACGCCTGCTCGCCTACCTGACGTGGGGCGAACCCGAAGCGGACTTCACCCTGCCGTGGACTCTTCACATCCGCGACCTCTCGAACGGAAATGAAACAACGCATCGCCTCACCGAAACGTGGGAAATCGCAGAAGTCCACTTGCTCGCGCCTGATGGAAACAAAGTATTGCTCACAACCTCGCGCCGCACTCCCAATGACGACTATCAAACCGAAATGCTTGTATTCAATATCCAAGATCAAACATGGAACAGTATCTACGCCCCAGATTACGATGCCAAACCCTATTTCACCCCACGCGCGTGGACGGACGGCGATTGGCTCATCCTCACCAGCGCCGACGATGACTCCACATGGGTCATGCGTCCCAATGGCGAATCGCTGATCCAGATCACTCCGCTGGAATGGGTGGGATTGCTTGAAGAGTAGAAAATGCCCATCGAAACAGAACCAGCCTCCCCCGTCGAAAGAAGCGTGGTCTCGGTACGCCCTTCGCAACAAACGCTCAGGGCTACTCGACCACCAATCTCCAGTCTCCAATCTCTAATCCTCTAATCCTCTAATCGTCTAACCCCCAACCCAAGGAGTCCCATGCCCACAAATTCATCCTCCCCTCACCTGCCTTTCGGCGAAAATAAAACTGCCGAGTGGTATGGCAAGGACATTGTGTCCGTCAAACAGTTCAAGCGCGAAGATCTGGAATACGTCTTCGGCGTGGCGCACGAGATGCGCGGCATGGTCGAGCGCGTTGGAACATTTGATTTGCTAAAAGGAAAAATTCTAGCGAATCTTTTTTATGAACCGTCCACAAGAACATCGTCGTCATTCACCGCCGCGATGGAACGACTCGGCGGTTCGGTCATCCCGATCAACGAGGTGAAATATTCGTCGGTGACGAAAGGCGAAACGCTGACTGACACCGTGCGCACGCTCGAATGTTATGCCGATGTGATCGTGTTGCGACATCCCGAAACGGGGTCGGCGGCGATTGCGGCGAAGGCGATGCGCAAACCGCTCATCAACGCGGGCGACGGCGCGGGCGAACATCCCACACAGGCGTTGCTCGACGCGTTCACGATCAGAGAGGAACTCAAGCATTTTGATAACCTCACCGTCACCATGCTCGGTGATCTAAAATACGGACGCACGGTACATTCACTCGCGCGTTTGCTTTCGTTGTTCAGTGTGAAGTTAAATTATGTCTCGCCCGATATTTTGAAGATGCCGAAAGAAGTGATGGATGAAGTGAACGAGAAAGGCATTTCGCAAAACGAATTTTCGTCGCTCGAAAAAGTCTTGCCCGAAACGGATGTGTTGTACGTCACGCGCGTCCAAAAGGAACGCTTTGAAAACGCGGACGATTACGAGAAGGTCAAAGGCGCGTATGTGATTGACCCCGCCATCATGCAAGCCGCGAAACAAAAGATGATCGTCATGCACCCGCTCCCGCGCGTCACCGAGATCAGCATGGACTTCGACGACGATCCCCGTGCCGCGTATTTCCGCCAGATGGAATATGGTTTGTATGTGCGAATGGCGTTGCTGGCGATGGTGTTGGGAAAGGCGTAAATAAATTAACCGCGAAGAACGCTAAGCCCGCTAAGAAAACCTTTTAAAATCTTTGCGTTCTTAGCGCGCTTAGCGGTAAAAAGGATTTTCATGGAAACTTTTTTTTCTTTTCTCGAAAAGCGCGTGGATGATTGCTCGTCATTGCTCTGTGTGGGACTTGACCCGCACGTTAGCGAACTTGTAGCGGACGGGCAGCCGCCCGTCCCTACAGCCGCTTCAGCCCTCGACTTCTGCCTGACTCTCATTAAGGCGACCGCTCCCTACGCCGCGGCGTTCAAACCCAACGCGGCATTCTTCGAAGTCTTCGGCGCGGATGGCTGGACCGCGCTCAAACAAGTCATCGAAGCGATAGATGAAGAATCAAAACGCCTCGGTTCGATGATTCCCGTCGTCCTTGACGCCAAACGCGGCGACATTGCATCCACTGCGGAAGCATACGCAAAGTCCACATTTGAAACGCTTGGCGCGCATTGCGTTACGTTGAGTCCATATCTTGGGAAAGACTCGATTGATCCGTTTCTCAATTATCCTGAACGAGGCGTGTTCTTGTTGTGCAAGACAAGTAATGCGGGGAGTGGTGATTTGCAGAATGCGATGGTCGTAGGGGCGGACGGCCGTCCGCCCTTACTGTTATATGAGCATGTTGCCAAACTCGCTCAATCATGGAACACCAACAACAACATCGGACTCGTCGTCGGCGCAACACACGTGGACGCGCTGAAACGCGTCCGCGCCGCCGCGCCTGATCTGTGGTTCCTCGCGCCTGGCGTCGGCGCTCAAGGCGGGGAGTTGGCATCCGCTTTGAGGGCAGGCTTACGTCGGGATGGACGCGGGATGTTAATCCCCATCTCACGCGGAATCTCGCGGGCAAAGAATCCGAAGTTGGCGGCGGCGGAGATACGAGATCAGATGTTAGAGATTAGAGAGCAGATGAGTAGAGAGTAGTGATGCGCGAAGAATTTAAATGTGATGGAGACGATGAAACATGGAAAGACTAATAACTAATCCTCTACTCTCTACTCTCTCCGACAATTTATTGTCGGCGGGCTGTATCAAATTCGGTGAGTTCACCCTCAAGTCGGGACTCACGAGTCCGATTTACATTGACCTGCGCAGAATCATCACCTATCCCAAACTGCTCGCGGACATCGCCCAAGCCTACCTTCCAATTCTCTCAACGCAAAGCGTCCAATTCTCCAGAATCGCTGGCTTGCCCTACGCCGCAATTCCCATCGCAACCGCCATCTCCCTCGCGGGAAACTATCCCAT
The DNA here is from genome assembly GCA_044222305.1 of Anaerolineales bacterium. GTDB lineage: Bacteria > Chloroflexota > Anaerolineae > Anaerolineales > Villigracilaceae > Defluviilinea. The sequence continues at coordinate 16,370 of JBGANO010000028.1, read as the reverse complement.
GATCTATCCGCGCAAGGAAGCCAAATCCTATGGTACGAAAGCCGAGATCGAAGGCGAGTATCGCGCGGGAGAGACGGTCGTCGTTATTGACGACCTCGCCACCACAGGCGGAAGCAAATTCGAAGCCATCGAAAAATTGACGGGCGCAGGCTTGATCGTGAAGGATGTCGTTGTGCTGATTGACCGTCAATCGGGCGCGAAAGAGTCGCTGGCGCAGGCGGGATATTCCCTGCACGCAGTGCTGACGATCGGTCAATTGTTAGAGTATTGGGAAGAGATGGGGAAAGTGGAAAAGGATAAAATCGAAGCAACGAGAAGATTTCTAAGAAACAAGTAGAGAGGTGAGTAAATGAAGCTTCCTTTTGAGAAAGAGACTTGGAGAGAGCAGTTTGCTCGCGTTGAACGTTGGTATCAAAAAACTCAAAAGATTAGCAGAACGCGGGTAGCCGTAGATACAGAGGATTTAGATATACTTTTTGCTTTCTTCCTGAATTGTTGGCATCTTTATGATTGGTTGAAAAATTCAGAAGCTCTTCCTGCTGAAACAATAGAAGACTTTTTTAGGAAGAACGATCACATGAAATTCTGCTACGACATTTGTATTGGCACGAAACATCTAAAAATTGATAATCCAAAAGCGGGATTAAATAGACTTGTAATGGGTCGTGAATATGTCGGAGGTAAAATAGGGTATGTAAGTACGCAAATGATACTCTTTAAGGGAGGTGGACGTCGTATGACATTAATGGCGGACAATTGTATGTCGGAAATAAAATCCTTCTTGCGTGAAAGTAAACTTCTATAGATTGATTTGTATTATTTTTTAATCAAGGAGACAACATGTCCAAAAAATATACCTTCACAGCCATCATCAACGCGGGCGGAGCGAGTGGGGGCGGCGCGTTCGTGAGATAAAAGAACTCGGAGTTTTTCAAAAACTCCGAGTTCTATCATTACTCCATCTTCAAGCCTTGAAACCTTTCTATCAACTCAGGGATCTGGGTTTTGATTGCGTCCCAAATGATTTCATTGTCCAAACCGAAATACTCATGCGCAATTATATTTCGCAGGCTGGCAACTTCGCGCCAGGGAATTTCAGGATGTTCCGATTTGAAGCCTCGCGGCATCTGTCTTGCCGCCTCGCCAATCACTTCCAAACTGCGGACTACCGCCAGATATGTGCGGCGATCTTTTCCGAGTCCTTCCGCATCACCCATTCCCTTTGTGAAATCAAGAATGTCCCGACTGGCTTGCAGAATGTCATCCACATATAATTTTGGGCTACGAGACGACATACAGCAGGTCCTTCTCAACTGAGGGGCGCACGGCGGGTTTAAGTCCCTTTGGCGTGACTAAGTCCACCTGGCGGTCGAGCAAATCCTCCAGATAGAATTTCAAGCCAATGTAATTTGCCCAGGTTGGCTGATTGAATTGTACGAGAATATCCACGTCACTGCGCTTGCGAAGGCGATTCCTTGCCGCCGACCCGAACACCGCCAGCGATTTAACGCCATACCGTTTGTAAGCAGCACGTTTCGATTTCAGGACTTTAACCACATCATCGCGATTTGCAGTAGCCATGATTAAATTATACACTCATTGCCACATGTTAGAATAACTTGGACAGAAGGAGATAATATGTCCAAAAAACATACCTTCACAGCCACCATCCTCAATGCAGGCGGAGGCAGCGCGTTCGTAGAAGTTCCATTCGATGTGGAGAAAGCCTTTGGCGCGAAGAAGCCCAAGGTCAAAGCCACGTTTAATGGAGTTCCGTATCGCGGCATTTTGGCGCGCATGGGTACGGACTATCACATCCTGATCATCCTCAAATCCATCCGCGAGCAGATCGGCAAGACGTTTGGCGACAAAGTGAAAATTACTGTTGAGCTGGATAGCGAGCCGCGCATGATAGAGGTCTCCAAAGACTTGATGAAAGAATTGAAACAGCACAAAGAAGCCAAAGCCTTCTTCGATAAACTTTCGTACTCGCACAAAAGAGAATATGTGACGTGGATCAACGAAGCGAAGAGGGACGAAACGCGGCAGAATCGAATCGTCAAAATGATCGAGATGTTGAAGAAGGGCAAGAAGGCAAGGTAAGGTGTGAAGAGGCGTGGGCATACAGCATTGGCTGACCAACTAAAATATGCAAACCGGGTAAAGCGAAATCTCAGCCCGGATGAACCGGTCCAGACGTGGTACCAGTTACCGCGCGGCAATAAAATAGAATTGCCGCCGCGATTCCGCCACGAGAATGTCCGCTGTGCAGACAGCCTGGTGGAGTTTGTCGTCAACAAGTTCACCAAAGAAGGACAGGTCGTCTTCGATCCCTTTGCGGGGTATGGAACCACATTGCTGATTGCCGAAGAAATGAACAGGCATGGATACGGAATTGAATTCAGCAAAGAAAAGTCAGCCTATGTGCAGGGATTGCTGAAACACCCTGAGCGTTTAATCCATGGCGATTCGCGCAATCTAATGGAGTACGACCTGCCACTCATTGATCTGTGCCTCACATCGCCGCCCTATACCTATCGGAGTGATTCGGAAAACCCATTTGTAGATTACCGACAAAAAGGCTTCGACTATTCCTCCTACCTGCGAGAAATGGGCAACATCTTTTCACAGGTGATGAAAAAAATGAGTCCGACTGGTCATCTCGTGATTGAAGCCTCGAACCTGAAAAAGGAGGGCGAGGTGACAACGCTGGCTTGGGACATTGCCCGCGAAGTGTCACAACTGTTCCGTTTTGAAGGCGAGATCGTGATCGGTTGGGATGAGTACGGCTATGGCTACAATCATAGCTATTGTTTGGTCTTTTCGATAGCGAAGGAGTGATGATGGAACTCAAAGGATATCTTGAGCATCTTTACGATTACAACTATTGGGCGAACAAGCGTTATCTCGCTGTCGCTGAAACGCTTACTGAAGAACAACTCTTCCACAAGCATGGACATTCATGGGACAGCGTTCATGCGCTCTTTGTCCACATGCTGAGTTCGGAGCGGATGTGGCGTCAGCGCTGGCTTGGTGAAAAAGGCGAGTTTCTCGATGCGAAAGATTTTCCCGATGTGAAATCCATCCGCGCGTATTGGGTGGATGTGGAAAAAGACATGCGCGGGTTCATCGCTGAACAAACGGAGCAAAGCCTTTTACGCGATGTCAGTTACACAAACCCCAAAGGCGAGACGTTCACGCTTCCATTGTGGCAGATGATGGTTCAGCCGCCGAATCACAACACGCATCACCGCGGCGAACTGGCGGCGATGTTCGCGCTGATGAGTGTGCCGCACCCTGAGGAGGAAGTGATCCAGTATTTTTTGGATAAGAGTGGGCAAAAACGTTTTTAGGCTTATGTCATGCTGAGCTCTTCGATAAACTCAGGATGAACTCCGCGAAGCATCTCTATGACGACGTGAGGGACTCTTCGGTCGCTGGAAAACGCTCCCTCAGAGTGACATGACATTATGTATTCATTACTTCGCCCTCTCCTCTTTCGGCTTGATACCGAAACCTCCCACGCGTTGACGTTGTACGCGCTACGCAGTACGCAATATTTCCCCCCCGCACTTTGGCTCCTCACACAACTATATAAAACAGAATCCAAACCTGTTCAAGCATTTGGATTAACGTTCAAGAATCCCATTGGTCTCGCGGCGGGATATGACAAGGATGGGCTTGCGGTTCGCGGACTTGCCGCGCTGGGATTCGGTCATATCGAAGTGGGCACGGTCACGCCGAAGCCTCAGGCTGGGAATCCGCGTCCGCGCGTGTTTCGATTGATGGAAGATGAGGCAGTGATCAATCGGATGGGGTTTCCATCTCAGGGAATGTCGAAGGTTGCAGGTCGAATGTTGAAGGTCGGAAGTCGGTCGGCAATTGTTGGAGTAAATCTCGGAAAAAATAAAGATACTCCTCTCGAAGAAGCCGCGATGGATTATGTTGAGTTAATGAAAGTTTTTGCTCCGCTGGCGGATTATCTGACAATTAACATCTCATCGCCTAACACCATCGGCTTACGTCGTTTGCAGAATCACCAGATGTTGGAAAACTTGCTCAATCAAATCAACCTGGAACGTGGAACTTGGAACATGAAACGCCCAATCCTTGTAAAAATTTCACCCGATCTGAGCGATGAAGAATTGGATGATGCAGTTGGAGTCATTCTTGATAAAGGCATGGATGGGATTATCGCGACGAATACAACCTTATCCCGCGAGGGGTTGCGATCAAATTGGAAGGGCGAGACAGGCGGGCTAAGCGGGAGTCCGCTCAAAGGGCGGAGCGAGGCGGTTTTGAGTCGGGTTGTGAAGTTGGTTGGCGGGAGAATCCCAATCATCAGTGTGGGAGGAATCGCGAGTGCAGACGATGCAAAGAAAAGACTCGCGTTGGGGGCGAGTCTTGTTCAGGTGTATTCGGGGTTGGTCTATCGCGGACCGGGGCTTGTCAAACAGCTATTGAAAAATTTACATCAAGGCTGATACGGGCGGAAGACCGGCAGGGGGGAATCGTTGCGGCGCGTGAAGAACCGATCGGGTAACGGCACAAGTTCGAGGGCGCCTTCGGTGGTGAGTGAACCGGTGGGGATGTAATACAACACGATGGGGCTGTCGGTGCCGAGGTTGATATCTTGAAAAGCAAAGATGAGATAGGTGCCGTCCGGGCTGAATGCCGCGTCGCGGTAACAGCACTTGCCCTCTACGGGCGCGTAATTTTGGGCTTTGTGAGTGAATGTGTTGTACAGGATGAGGTCGCCAAAGCCGTTGTTGCGAATGTTGGTATTCAACGCGAAGAGCTGGTCGCCGTCCCAGTCGATCGTGACGATCTCGAGCGGGAATTGAAAACGCGCCGCGGGAAATTCATCCAGCCTGATCGGTTCGGAGGTGTTGCACAGATGGATGTCGAGAATGCGGATCGTATCTGCCACGTTCGCGCCGGCGGGCGCCGAAAATTCAACGGCAAGTTTTTGCCCGTCTCGCGACCATAACACATCCTTCACGCCGATCTCGTTATAGAAGAGGCATCCGTTCATGGCGAGCAGGTCTGCTTTGGTGGTGTTGGCAGAGAACGCGCCAATGTCGAACGGAACGATATGCAGTTCGCGGTTGACGCTGATGGCAACCTGCTGTCCATCGGGCGAGACGCGGAAGGCTTCCAAATATGACGCCGAGGCAAAACTGGTCAGGATCTCTTCGCGCTGGTCTACGATGTTCACCGTTTTCACGGTTTTGCCGGTGATGTACAAGATCGTATCGCCGTCTGGCATCCACTCCACGTTGAACTTTTCGCGCGCGTCGGTAGTCACCGAACTTGGGTTGCTCCCATCCACGTCCATGATCCAGATATCGTTGTTGCGCAGGAAGGCAACTTTATCCGCGCCGCCGATGAGCGGGACTTTCGGCGCGAGCGTTATTGTCGGCGCGGGAGGTGTGGCGGTCTCAGTTGCCGGGGCAGAGGTGAGTGTGGATTCGATCGTCGGCGCGGAGGTGAACGTACTTGGGGCAGAGGCGGGCGCGGAGGTCTCCGTCGCTTCCATTCCGACGGGCGGGCTGGTCCGCCCAAAGAGGAAATATCCGCCGCCCCCGAGCGCGGCGAGGATGATCACAGCGATGCCGATCCACATCGGTGCGCGCGATTTCGGCGCCGATACTTTTGTCTTTTTCAGTGAAGTTCGCAGGGCGGTCAGGGATGCCGTTTTCTTTTCCGCGCCGAAATCCCCGGCGATTTCTTTGAGGGTCTGGACCATTTCCACTGCCGTGTTGAAGCGTTCGTCGCGGCTTTTCGCCATCGCTTTCTGGATGATCAGATCCATATCGGCGGGCAGGTTTGGGTTGAAGGTCAAAATTCGCGGCACCGGGTCGGTGACGTGCTTGATGGCAACTGCCATTGGGGTGTCGGCTTCATAGGGCTGTTTGCCGGTGAGCATTTCAAAGAGAATGATGCCGAGCGCGTAAATGTCGGCGCGACCGTCCACCGCGTCGCCGGTGGCTTGCTCGGGCGCCATGTAGGCGGGTGTGCCGATGATGCCACTGCCGGTCATGGTGCCGGTGCTTTGGGTCATCTTGGCGATCCCAAAATCAGAAATGTAGGGTATGCCTCGGCTGTCGAATAATATGTTGCTGGGTTTCAGGTCGCGGTGGATGAATCCCCGCGTATGCGCTTCATCCAAGCCCGGCGCGATCTGTTCGATGATGCGCGCGGCGTCTGCCACACTCATGATCCCCTTCTTGATGCGTTCGGATAATGAACCCCCGTTCATGTACTTCATCACGAAATAAGGAAGTTTGGTGTCTTCGGTTTCGCCCACATCATAGACCGGCACAATGGAAGGATGTTCGAGTTGGGCGATGATCTTCGCCTCGCGTTGGAATCGCGTTCGGAATTGCGGATCGGCATGGAGCAGTTCCGGCGGCAGGATTTTGACAGCCACCTCGCGTTCGAAGCGCGGATCGTATCCCCGGTACACGGTTGCCATGCCGCCGCGCCCCAATTCCGATTTGATCTCGTATAACCCGATCTTTTCTGGTTGCATGGGGCAAGTATACCTACGCCAAACAGTGAACGCAAGCAGTGAATATATTAAATTCGCTCACAAAACCACATACGCAAACGCTAACGATTGTCTAACGCAATCGCAACGCGCCGAAAAAGTCTTTTATGGTATAGTGTCGCCACTATGGACGATAAGATCACAATTATTGAAGGACCGCCGCCCATTTTCGAAGCTGTCAATGATGGTTGGGCGCTGGGTCTCAACGAAAGAACTCAGTTATCTGTGCCGGCGCTTACCCGTTTGCGCACGTTCAACGGACCCGCGCTGGTCGAACGCTGTTACCGGGCTTGGAATGCCAAAGCCCCCATGCATCTCCACTATCGCAACGATGCCGGGATGGAGCAGTCTGCGCCGATCTTTGCGGCTCGCAATGTTGAGACCTCCGATGGGCACGTGCTCCTGTTGTGGGTACATCTCGATCACGACAAGGTGGAATACGAATTCGACCACGGCGATGACGAGACGGACGATGACAACTTTGAATAAGCCAACCGGACCGGGCATGTGCCCGGTCTATTTATTCCATTTGTACCCCTCCCGTTGTATGGCTTTCTCAAGGTCGCTTGACAAAACCCAATATCTGCACACGGAACGCGCGGACAGCACGGAACTCTCCGTGAAAAAACGGAAAAACTCCGTTCAATCCGCGTAATCCGTGTACAAAGAGCCTGAAACTTTGGACTTTGAGAAAACCATGCCTCTTGTTGAATTGACCGTTGCCTGAGTTCCGGCTTGACGGTACAATCAGGGCAAACGCGATGATGGACAACTTTACAGGATGCGCGGCGCAACCATCGAAATGAAAGCGGGCTTCCCGTCCGGGATGCCCGTTTATATTTTAATTTCAGGAGATGAAAGTTATGGCTGGACAAATCAATGCTTTCAAGATCGCACAGGCACAATTCGACCACGTGGCGGAACAATTGAAGCTCGATGCCGGCGTAAGCGAGGTGCTTCGCTGGCCCACGCGTGAGTTTACCTTCCGCATCCCGGTGCGGATGGACGATGGCTCGCTTAACGTGTTCACCGGCTTCCGCGTGCAACACAGCGACGTGCGCGGACCCAGCAAAGGCGGCATCCGTTTTGCGGCGGATGAAACCCTCGATACCGTGCGCGCCCTCGCCATGTGGATGACGTGGAAATGCGCGGTGGTGGATATCCCACTCAGCGGCGGAAAAGGCGGCATCGTCGTTGACCCTTCCAAACTTTCAGTTAACGAAAAAGAACATCTCTGTCGTGGCTGGGTACAGCAGATGATCAGAAACATCGGACCGCGGCAAGACATCCCCGCGCCAGACGTGGGCACCAACGCGCAGATGATGGGCTGGATGATGGACGAATATTCCAAATTATCCGGCGAGTTCACCCCCGGCGCGTTCACCGGCAAACCGGTGGGAAGCGGCGGCTCGCAGGGGCGCACCGAAGCGACCGGTTTCGGCGTGATCTACAACATCCGCGAAGCGATGAAACGACGGAACATTGACCCGAAGAATTCTGTGGCGGCGATCCAAGGGTTTGGCAACGTGGCGCAACATGCCGCCATGGGGTTTGTCGATCTCCTCGGTGGAAAAGTTGCCTGCGTTTCCTGTTGGGATCGCAACGATAAAAAATCATACACCTACAGTCACAAAGACGGCGTGAATGCGAAGTTCCTGCTTTCGATCACCGACCAATATGGCACGGTGGATAAATCAAAAGCAATCGACGCGGGTTACGCTGTGGAAGACGGCGACGCGTGGATCTCAAAAGAAGTAGATGTGCTCATCCCTGCCGCTATTGAAAATCAGATCAACGCCGAGACGGTGAGCAAAATTTCCAGTCGGTTGAAGATCCTGGCAGAAGGGGCGAACGGTCCCACCACGCCCGAAGCGGATGAATACTTCAAAGAGAAAGGTATCTTCCTCGTCCCCGACTTTTTATGCAATGCGGGCGGCGTCACCACCTCCTACTTCGAAGGCGTGCAGAACGACATGAATTTCTACTGGTCGAAACAAGAAGTGCTGGGGCGGCTGGATGAAAAAATCACCGCCGCGTTCAACGCCGTCTATGAAATGTCGGAGAACAAGAAAGTCTACATGCGCGACGCGGCATACATGGTCGCCATCCAGCGCGTGGTGGACGCAATGCAAATGCGCGGCTGGCTTCAGGGAGATTGGTAAACGACAGCGAACGGCAAGCCCTCGTCACTCGACGAGGGCTTTTTATTTTGGATGAAGAACCGGTTCTTTCACAGGATAACTTTCGCAATCGCAAACAGACATAACAAGCTTGTAAACAGGAACATCTTGATTCGCCTGTATACTCCTGCCGCTTCATCGAGAGCAATCTTCATTTATCGGCAGGAAAAACCATGCAAGTCGAATCCAAATTCATCAGCATTAAGCGCAAAACACTCTTGCGTTTTGTTGTAGCAGTTCTGATTTTAGGAATTGTCACACCTGTCTTAGCAGACTATCTTGGACCAGATCGCACGACCACAACAAGCGAAGTGGACACGTATGATTATGGCGTGTGGGCGCGAGACAATAATAAGGTTCCATATTGTCTTGATAAAAAGGGAAATAAGGCGGACGATTGTATCGTCTGCGAGTGGAAACGCAAGTCAGGCAACGCTTGCGGCGACGCGACCTACTGGTACACACTTGGCACAAGGTCGGAGGTTGTAGAAACGACGATCAATCTTGATCCCGCGACCATCAGTAATTCACTACAAAACTGTAACTTGAATAACGGTTGGTGTAATACATTGCCTACACTTTCACTGAATGGAAGCGAACCTTTATCGGGTTACAGCATTCTCGCTGTTGAAGGCTCATTGAACGGGCAAACATTTGCCTGTTCAGGTTCTACTTGCGATGTCCCTTTGAACGAAGGCAACAATGATTTCACCTTTTGGGCATTATCTTCGTATGGCGACAGTTCTGGAATGGGAACTCTCTCCGCCAAAGTGGATACAGTGTCGCCCAATGTGGGTCTTGATATTATCGGCTCAAACGGGACGAATAGCTGGTATGTTTCTCCAGCAACGATTACTGCAACTGGTTCTGATTCGACTTCGGGGGTATCAAGTATTCAACTTTCAGTCAACGGCGGAGCATGGACAGTCTCTACCACCCTCAATGATGGAATTTATGCCGTTGATGTCCGCGTCGAAGACAACGCGGGGAATGTCTCCGACTCAGCAACCACCATTTCGGTAGACACTGTCACGCCTTCCATCAGCCTGAATGTAAATGGCACGATGGGAAGTAACGGGTGGTATAGTTCCGATATGCAAGTCACAGCCAATGCAAGCGATCTCACATCGGGCATTGCTTTACTCGAAGTTTCCACCGATGGCGGAGTTTATCAAGCATATACCTCTCCCGTTTCTTTTACGGATGGCTATCACACCATTCAATTCAAAGCAATAGATAACGCGGGGAACCAAACAGAAACGTCTGTGCAAGAATTTTATGTAGACACAATTGCTCCAGCCATTGATCTTCCTCCTGAATGGGAAGTGAATGACACCATCACCTACAAGATTCAAGATGATGGGAGCGGGCTTTCTGGGCTTCGGATCGTTATCGAAGACGAAGATGAAAAGTTTGCCAAAGTCGCATGGGATGAAGTAGTTTCAGGGAACAAGTTCAAGGGTGAGATCACATGGGATGGGAAATTCAAAGACGGTATTATTGCTCCGCCTGGGGAATATCTGGTGTGGGTCAAGGCAACTGACGTTGCAGGTAATGAACGCATTGGATTGGGAAGAGTTATTGTCCCTTCTCTATTCAGTTTATTTCCGTCCACTAAATCGTCCTCAGAAATCCTTATCCCACCTGCTGACTTGTTTGATTCTAAAGATTCATTCCCGTTACCAGCAAACCCCAACCCTGATACTTCAACACCACCCAGCACAAGTTTTGGCGGGTCAACAACTCAAACAAATTCTACAACCGTCCAATCCTTAACTCTTACCTCAGGCTCATCCTCTGCATCATCCACAACCCCTTCCAATGTCCTCTGGGGCGCGACTGCCGCATCCATGCTCGGCGCGGCAACCGCCTACGCTTTGGAGGAAAAGAAGAAGCGCAAAGAAGCGGAAGCACGCCGCCTAGTGGAGGGCGCCGTGCGCAGACACGCGTCGCAAAGAGCCAATCGAGATGAAGAACCAGCGATGACCCGCCAGGACGCGCAAGCGCGCAAACATGGCAAAGAATTGCAAAAGATATGGGACGCCAACGGCGCGGCGATTTATGAGGCGAATCGGGAATATAAAGCGAAGCATGGCAAGGAAATGGATGCGGCGGCCAGAAGCAAGGCGATCAAAGATGCAACCATGGATGGCGCCTTCAACGCCGGGGCGTATGCGTCCAATTTGGAAGCGGAGAAGACGAGGCGGGACGCCCAGAACGAACGCATGGCGAACAAGATGACGCGCTTTGAGAAGGAAGAGGAAGCCCGCTGGCAAGCGTCACAAAAAGTGGCAGAGGAGAAGCAGAAAGCCGAAGAGTTGCAGGCAGGCTATGCCGCCTATTACGCCGCGATGAGACAGGGTGAGCAGGAAGCACAATCCAGCCGGTGGGACAAGGCATTAGACTTCGTGCAGGAGAATATTGTTGAGCCAATTCAAAATACATGGAATACGGTTACCATCTTTGTACAGGACAAAATCGTTGAACCTGTCGTAACTGTTCTTGACGAAAGGGTTTATCAACCTTACATCAAACCAGCGGTGGAAAAGATCAAGCTAGTTACTGGTGAGTGGGTCGACACGGTTGTCAAGTTGTCTGTAAACCAGATTGCTGTGCCAGTAAAACAATCGGCACCCTCGGCGCATTTGGCTAAACTTACACTCGCCCCAGCGTTAGATGATGATCCACCAACGCCATGGGAAAACTTTAAGGAGTGGCTACGTATTCAATTCTTAACACTTGATCATCCTGAGTACCCACCCTCTGATCTTGGCGCTGGGCCGCATAAGTCAAGAGACGCAACTGTAGTGGATTATTTGGTAGAGAGATTATTTTGGCTCGGAGAAGAAAAATTCCGTTGGTATAACCACTATGATAATGCCGCCGACCACATGGATCATTATTTGAACAATAGCGGCAAAGAATATGAGGTTGATGTTGATGAAATGCTGGAGGAATTGCCTCAATTCAAACAAGAGGGCGACGATTTACTCCAGCAATTAGTACAAGACGCCTTAAAGAATAATTATTCTGGTCAAAAATCTGAATTTGATGTTAAGTCAGACTGGGTCTTCAGATATGCGTACGAGACTGACAACTGGTTTTATGCGATGAATGGTCATGCTTATTCCATCGGAGTAAATGTGGTTGTAAATCCACCTCGCTCCCCAGGAGACAATCCCACCGTAAAGGTTGTTTACAAAGTATTTGTTAGTGACTATTACACCTGGGATATGGGAAAGGACACATCCTTTCTAAAAGACGGCCCTTTTGCAAACATACAATTGCCTGATTTTTCAGGGACACCTTACGAAGGAAAAATCGTTGATCACGGCGATGTTATAACAATTTATGACTCGGCCCTTCAAGAATTGCATAAAGCAGGATTAGCGCAAGAATTCCACATTGGAGGAGAGACGGAAAAGATCGTTGTGGAATTCGAATATAATCCAACTGACGGCACATTAATGCCATTAGAGCCAGACAAGTGATGCTGAAATGAAGATCCGCTATCTTGTCCCACTCATACTTATAGTATTTGGCACCTTCATGACAAGTTGTTTTAAGACAGAAAAAACAATCAGGACCAAGGAGCCTACTATGGACCCTCTATACCCAGTTCAAACTCCCCTCCCGGTTTCAGAGATTGAAATTTTAGCGCGTCTCAAAATCCCTGATTCTGCATCCGATATACAAACCCACGCGCTATATTGGATGGACGACATAATTTTCATAAGATTTCAGCTACCTGCATATGAGTTAAATGATTTTCTGGCTAGCGCAGGTTTCAGTAATCTCAAACCTGGCTATTGGCCTTTCTATGACGAGCGTGTTCCTTGGTGGCCGAAACGTAATGAATTTATAGGTAACCCCGCAAGGATATTCGCTGGTGAGAAAATCGATCTGCTGGATCAGGGTTTTTCAAAGTCTATTGGCGTTGACATGACCAACGAGGATATTTACACAATTTACCTAAAATGTTTTGACGTTTAGTTCGTAGGTGAAAATTCAATGTCTCATTATATACTTGTCGCGGTGACCTTAATCTACACCTTGTTGTTCTTCAACCTTGCGATAAGCATTTCTGCCACTTTCAAGAAACACAGGAAAGCTTATCTTGTAGGTAACTCCACCCGTACAGACTTTGTACGCAGGACATCACTCGAAATTTTAGGCATCCTCCTCGCTATGACTCTGGCAGGCTTACTTGGCAGAGTCATCGTCCAGAGTGTAACTGCACAAATCACGAACGAAATTGCAAAATTTGTCACCTGCATCATAATTGGTCTGCTGGCTGGGGTAGGCGTTGGCTATTTCGTTATAAGAACCTGGGGAAAGATGATAAGGACAAACCACTGATTGCAAAGCCGATGATATGCTATTCTCGTTTTTTTCAACGCTCTTCATTGTTTCAAACCGGCTTGGTTATTGATCGTCTTAGGTAAGACAAGGTTAACCTTGTCCTACAATTTCTCCATCAACTCGATCCGATTCCCAAACGGATCGAAAACATGCGCGCGCTTGAAACCCTCCAATGGAGGTTGCGACAAATCCCATTCATAGCCTGCAATTTGAATCTTTTCGAGAAGTGAATCAAGATCATCCACGATCAAAGCAGGGTGTGCCTTGCGCGCGGCGCGGAAATCTGTTTCGGCGCCGAGGTGCACTTGAACTACAGGTTCCGACAGCAGTTCAACTGCTGTCGGATCAGGATATTGGAACCACGCGCCTCCGCGATTGGCGAGTTCAGCAGGCTTTGGAATTTCAGTGAGACCAAGAATATGAACATAAAATGCCCGCGCTAAATCTTCCTGATTCGCGGGCATCGCGAGTTGAACGTGATGGATGGAGAGGATGGGCATGGGGGAGGGAATCACGTAAACAAGTAGACACGTAAACAAGTGGACACGTGTGTACGTGTTTACCTGTTTACTTGTCTACGCTTTCACGGCTCAACCGGATAGCCCGCATTGATCCACGCTTCCAAACCGCCGAGCAAGGCTTCGACTCGTTCGTATCCGTTGTGCAACATGAGGAACGCCGCACGGGCGCTCGTGTGTTCGTTCGGTCAGGTGCAATAGGTGATGATCCATTGCTCTTTATCGAGGTCGACGCCTGCGATGTTGATCTCGAACTCATCCAACGGGATAGACAGCGCATCAACAACGTGACGCTCTGCAAACGACTCTCTGTTTCGCACGTCTACAATGATCGCCGCGCCGGCGAGATAGGCTGTGTAGGCTTCCTCGATGCTCACACGCGGGACATCCGCTTCGGTGGCAGGCAGGTTGGAAGGCTGGGACGGATTCCCCGGCTCGGGGATAACAACCTGCGTCGGCTCAGCCGTTGGTGATAACGCGTTGCACGCAAGCGTTGCGAGGATGAGAATTGAAATGGCGAGGGTGATTCTTGTTTTGGGCATGGTCTCTCCAAAGGCGTAAACAAGTACACATGTAAACAGGTAGACACGTAGACAGGTAAACAGGTTTGCACGTGTGTACGTGTTTCCGTGTTTACCTGTCTACCTCTCCTCACAACTCACAAAACCGATCGATCTGTTTGCCGATGATGGCGAGGCTGTCCTGCCAGAATTTTTTCTGCGTGATGTCAATGCCGAATCGTTTGGCGAGTTTCGCGGCGGACGCTTCGCCTGTGGAGGCGAGCAGGTTCATGTAATCGGGGACAAAGTCTGCGCCGCGTTTTTGGTAGATCGCGTACAACCCTGTGGCAAAGAGCAGACCGAACGCGTACGGGAAGTTGTAGAACGCGAAGTTTGGCGAATAGTAGTGCGGCTTCCACGTCCACATAAATTTTTGCAGATAGCGTTCATCGAGTCCGTCGCCGTACGTCGCTTTTTGCGCGCGTTCCATGATGTCGTTGAAATCGTCGGCAGAGAGTTCGGATTTTTCGCGGCGTTCCATCACTTCCTTTTCAAAGAGGAAGCGCGAGTAAATATCCACGATCACCTGACCCGCATTTTCGATTTGCGATTCAAGCACAGCCAGCGTCTCTTGCGGATCTTTGGAAGTTGACAACACGGCTTGTGTGATGATGGTCTCGCACATGATCGAGGCGGTCTCTGCCAATGTCATCGGCGTGTTTTGTTGCAGTTCGGTCTTGCCTGCTTTGTACGCGCAATAGTTGTGAAATGCGTGACCCAACTCATGCGCCAGCGTGCTGACCTGATTGAACGAGCCGTCATAGTTGGCAAGGACGCGGCTTTCTTTTACAGCAGGGACTCCCATGCAGAACGCGCCGCCGCGTTTGCCGTCGCGTTGCTCCGCGTCGATCCAATTGTTCTTGAAGGCGGTCGCGGTCATCTCGCGCAGGTCAGACGAGAACTCGCCGAAATGTTTGAGAATGAAATCGCGCGCTTCATCGTATGAGTAAACCTTGTCCGTTTTGCCGAGCGGGGCGAAGATATCCCACCACGCCAGTTTTTCTTTGCCAAGTTTCTTCGCCTTGTGTTTGTAATACTTGCGGAACATCGGGAACGAATCTTTCATCGCGCCCATCATCGCATCGAGAGTCTTGCGATCCATGCGCGCGAAGTCAATCGCGGCGTGGAGTGCGTCCTTGCGACCACGCTTTTTCCACAGGATGTTCGTCTCACCCTTGACCCCGTTGAGGGTCGCGGCTAACGTTTCTTTGACTCCCTCCCACGCTTGGTTCTCCGCGTCGTATGCGCGGTGACGCGTCGCTTCGTCGGGATGCGACCGCAGGTTGATCAGCGCGGGCATGGGTAACTTTTGAGTTTTGCCGTCCAGCTCGAAGTCCACAGAAAGTTGCGAGGTGACCGTCCCCTGTAGTTTGCCGAAGGCGTTGCCTCCGCTGAGCGACATTTCCGCGGCGAGCATTTCCTCCGCTTCACTCATCAGATATTTTGCCTGGTCGCGCGTCTCTTTGAGTCCGAAAGCGTGCGCCTTCGCCGAGGGATTCGTGGCGACGGATTCATCGAGTTTTTTGCCGAGCGTTCCCACCCACGCGCTGAACTGTGTGCCGAGGTTGCGTTGCCGCACTTGCACTTGCTCGAGTTCGGAGAGCAGGCGGTTGGCGGTTTTATTGCGCGAGTCGGTGGTGACGAAAGATTCGATGTAAGCGCTGAGCGTCCCGCCGAGTTCGTAGATCGCGTTGAACTGATCCACTGCTTTGCCGAGCAGCGCGCCGAGTTCTTTCGATTTTGTTTTCGCGCTGGCTTTGGTCAATTTGCTTTTGTAGAATTTTTCAAATTTATCCAGAAGCCCTGCGTATTCCTTCACGGCGTTCTTGAATTCTTTCGATTCGAGCGAGGGATAGACGTTGGTCATATCCCAGCGAGGGGCGGTTATGGTCATGGAAACTCTCCTTGATGATGAATTATTGTTGTTCAAACATTTTGATACGTGTAGGGGACGTTCTCTAACGTCCCCGTTGGCGCAAGAGAGCGCCAACTACACGTCAATAATAAAACCTTCTAACCCAAGTATACTCTGTTGTATAACGGGTGTTATGCAGTAAAATAAGCGCACTCAACAACGAGGAGCCGTCCCATGAAAGTAACCATCCTTCAAGAAAATCTTGCGCGTGGATTAAGCATCGTATCGAAAGCCGTTTCGCCGCGCAGTACATTGCCTGTGCTTGCGAATGTATTGATCGCG
>JBGANO010000027.1:0-46339 GCA_044222305.1 Anaerolineales bacterium | reverse complement strand
GTTTTCCCGTGGTCGATGTGTCCCATCGTCCCCACGTTCAGATGCGGTTTACTCCGATCATATTTTTCCTTCGCCATAAGAGTCTCCTTGAGATAAAAACGAGTTAAGCTTTCAAAATTTCTTCCGCAACCGATTTGGCAACCGGCGCGTAGTGGTCGAATTCCATATTGAATACGCCGCGTCCTTGTGTAGCGGAGCGGAGTTGCGTGGCGTAGCCGAACATTTCAGCCAACGGAACCATCGCGCGAACTGCCTGCGCGTTCCCCAAGCGCACTTCCATGCCTTGAATCAAACCGCGGCGGCTGTTGATCTGCCCCATCACATCGCCAAGGTATTCTTCCGGTACAACAACTTCAACTTTCATCATCGGCTCGAGCAAAATGGGATTGCCTCTTTGCACGCCTTCTTTGAAACCCAAAATTGCCGCCATCTTGAACGCCATTTCGCTTGAGTCAACTTCGTGGAAGGAACCATCAAATAAAGTAACCTTGATATCTACAACCGGGTAACCAGCGAGCACGCCGCCATCCGCGGCTTCCTTGATTCCCTTTTCGATTGGGTTAATATATTCTTTCGGAATCGCGCCGCCAACAATTTCATTTTCAAACACGATGCCGCTTCCGCGCTCGCCCGGTTCGAGGGAAAATACAACATGACCGTATTGTCCTTTACCGCCGGATTGCTTCGCGTACTTATAATCCACTTCCTTGACCACTTTGGTGATCGACTCGCGAAACGCCACGCGCGGCGCGCCAACATTCGCTTGAACGCGGAATTCGCGCAACAGGCGATCCACAATAATATCGAGGTGCAACTCACCCATGCCGCGAAGGATGGTCTGACCGGAATCTTCATCCGAATTAACGTGAAGCGTGGGGTCTTCCTCCGCCAACTTGCGAAGGGCTTCTCCCATCTTTTCTTGATCGGAGGAACTTTTCGGTTCGACCGCAATCGAAATCACAGGCTCAGGGAAGGAGATCGTTTCAAGGACAAGCGCTTTGGTGTCGCATAACGTGTCGCCGGTAAAACTTTCCTTGAACCCCAGCACAGCGCCGATGTCTCCAGCGCGGATCTCAGTTACATCCTCGCGGCGATCGGCGTGCATACGGATCAAACGCCCGATGCGTTCTTTTTTACCGCGCTTGGTTGTGTTTTGCACGGTTTGTCCCTGGCTGACAACGCCGGAGTACACGCGGACATACGCCAAACGACCTACATATGGATCAGTAACGATCTTGAATACCAACGCGCTCAAAGGACTATCGTCTTGCGCGGGTATATCAAAGGTGTTTTCCGGCTCGTCGGGAACAGATACGGTAACGATAGGCTTATCCGCCGGGGACGGAAGGTAATCGACAACGGCATCCAGTAGAACCTGCACACCCTTGTTCTTTAATGAAGAACCGCAGAAAACCGGGAAGGCTTTCACGGCGATGACGCCCTTGCGAAGAGCGGCTTTCAGTTCATCGATGCTGATTTCCTGGGCTTCAAGGAACTTAACCGTCAATTCATCGTCGAGTTCCGCGATCTTTTCCACCATTTTTGCGCGAGCTTGTTCGGCGTCTTTTTGCATATCCGCCGGAATATCCGTGATGATCGGTTCTTTGCCGAGATCATCCTCCCAGACAATCGCCTTCATGGAAAGAAGGTCAATCGCGCCTTTGAAGGTCGCTTCGAACCCGACCGGGATCTGCATCGCGATGGGGTTGGCGCCAAGACGATCGATAATTGTATCAATCGTCCGTTCGTAGGACGCGCCGACGCGATCCATCTTGTTAACAAAACAAATACGCGGCACACTGTAGCGATCTGCCTGACGCCAGACGGTTTCGCTTTGGGGTTCAACACCTTGCACCGCGTCAAAGACCACTACCCCGCCGTCCAGAACGCGAAGCGAACGCTGGACTTCAGCGGTGAAGTCAATATGTCCGGGGGTGTCAATCAGGTTAAATTGATACCCCTTCCACTCAGCCGAAACAGCCGCGGACACAATTGTGATTCCGCGTTCACGTTCCTGGACCATCCAATCGGTCACCGTAGTTCCGTCATCAACGGAACCAATCCGGTGAGTCTTGCCGGTGTAGAACATGATCCGCTCGGTCGTGGTGGTTTTCCCGGCGTCAATGTGGGCAATGATCCCTATATTTCGATATTTCTCAAGCGGATACTCGCGAGGCATTCTTAATTAAACGCTTTCTATGTGAATTTCAAAAATTATTAAATGCGGTAATGTGAAAACGCGCGGTTGGCTTCAGCCATCTTATGGGTTTCATCGCGTTTGCGAATCGCCGCGCCAGTTTCGTTGAACGCGTCAATCAATTCACCGGCGAGTTTCTCCGGGAAGGATTTGCCGGATCGCTCGCGCGCCGCGGTCAGAATCCAACGGATCGCCAGCGTGGTGCGCCGGGCGGTCGAAACTTCCATCGGCACTTGATATGTCGCGCCGCCCACGCGTCGCGGTCGGACTTCCATCGCGGGCGACACATTTTTAAGAGCGCCATCGAAGACCTCTAGCGGATTCTTCTCAGTGCGCGTCTTGATCATATCCATTGCGCCGTAGATCAGCCCAATAGCGGTGCTCTTTTTACCGCGTTTCAAAACGTGCTGAACCATCGTCTGCACTTGGACACTGTTGTACCGAATATCAGGGAGGATCTCCCGCTTCTCTGGTTTTGCTCTACGCATCTGTCATTACTCCATCAATTTACTTCGGCCGCTTCGCGCCATACTTGGAGCGGGCCTGCTTGCGGTTAGCAACGCCGGTCGTATCCAGCGAGCCGCGCACAATGTGATAACGAACGCCGGGCAAATCCTTTACACGACCGCCGCGCACAAGCACCACAGAGTGCTCCTGTAACTGGTGACCTTCACCGGGGATGTAGGCGGTAACTTCCAACCCGTTCGTGAGACGCACGCGCGCAATCTTACGAAGCGCGGAGTTCGGCTTCTTCGGCGTCATGGTACGAACGATCGTACACACACCGCGTTTTTGCGGCGCGCCTTTATCCTGGCGAATTCGCCGTTGTTTATAGGTGTTCAAGGTGTATTGAAAAGCCGGCGCCTTGCTTTTCGCCTTCAGACTTTTGCGGCCCTTGCGGACCATTTGATTGATTGTCGGCACGATCAGCCTCCGATAATAAAATTCTTCACAAAGTTTTTTTGCACAAAATGAGGCCATCAAGTCGATAGTGATGGCCTCACCAGGTAATGCCATTCAAGCGGGGGTAATGCCGCCTTTTTCAATTGGCAACGGAGCGAGATTTTATCACGCTATTAATATAATCGTCAAGATTTTCGCTTCGCCGCGAGGTTGTCTCCTATGCCCAGCAAACCTGTATCCATGCGAGGCGGATGCTGTTTCTCTTCATCCTTTCCGAACTTGACAACATCACCGCTTTCGCTCACCGCTTCCACCGCCAGCCCCAGTGATTGCAGTTCTTTGACAAGCACCCTGAATGATGCGGGGATACTCGGTTCCTCGATCGGCTCGCCCTTAACGATTGCTTCATACGCATTGACGCGTCCCTGCACATCGTCAGATTTAACTGTGAGCATCTCCTGCAAGGTATACGCCGCTCCGTACGCTTCGAGCGCCCACACTTCCATTTCACCGAAGCGCTGACCGCCAAACTGCGCCTTGCCACCAAGCGGCTGTTGCGTCACTAAACTGTATGGGCCGGTCGAACGCGCATGGACCTTGTCCTCGACGAGGTGATGCAATTTCAATACTGTCATCACGCCCACGGTAACCGACTGGTCGTATGGAATGCCGGTTTTACCATCGCGGAGGATTTGCTTGCCAAGGATCGGCAACGGCTGACCAGTGCTATTGACAATCTCCTGAGCAACCTCCATCAAACGCGCTTCAGCCACGCGATTCGAGTGACCATGAGTCTCGATCCACAAGCGCAAGCAGGCATTCACTGCCGCATCGTTGTACTCTGTTCGATCTTTCGGGTTGATTTCGTCTGGGTAAAAAACAGTATCGGGATCGTACTCCTTGTCACGTAACCATTCAGTTGCCGTGGCAAGACGGGCATAATCGGCATCGTTCAGATCGTACGCGTCATACTTGCGCTTGCCTAGCCACTCCTCGAGATACAGACGCCGGACTTCCTCATCATCCTGAATGGAGTCGGGCTCATACTCCTGCTCCTTGATCCATTCCCATGCCTTCAAACCTACTTCTTTCCACGCCTCATCAAGAATCCAAGCGCGAGCGAGTTCGGCTTCGATCTCCTCTTCAGACGCGCCGTCGAAGACCGGCGTCACCGCGCGGAAACCCAGCCGCTTCGCCGCCCAACCAAGATGCACTTCCAGCACCTGACCGATGTTCATACGCCCCGGAACACCGAGCGGATTTAGGATCATGTCTACCGGAGTGCCGTCATCGAGGAACGGCATATCTTCCACCGGCACAACTTTCGAGACCACGCCCTTGTTGCCGTGACGACCAGCCATCTTGTCGCCTGCGGTCAACTTGCGGCGCTGCGCCACCGAAACGCGCACCATCATATCCACGCCAGCCGAAAGGTCGGAATTCTCTTCGCGCGTGAACACTTTCACATCCACAACCTTGCCGCGCTCACCGTGAGGCATCCGCAGGGATGTATCCTTCACATCACGCGATTTCTCACCGAAGATCGCTCGCAGGAGTCGTTCTTCGGGCGTAAGTTCTTTTTCACCTTTGGGCGTGATCTTGCCGACGAGAATATCATTGGGACCAACTTCCGCGCCGATGCGGATGATGCCGTTCTCATCTAAATCCTTGATCGCATCTTCACCGACGTTCGGAATGTCGCGCGTGATCTCTTCGGGTCCGAGTTTCGTGTCGCGCGCTTCCACTTCATATTTCTCGATATGCACAGACGTGAAACGGTCTTCCTGCACAAGCCTCTCAGAGATCAGTATCGCATCTTCAAAGTTGCCGCCCTCCCACGAAAGGAAAGCAACCACCACGTTTTGCCCAAGCGCGAGTTGTCCGCTCTCAGTTGAAGATGAGTCGGCGATGATATCGCCCTTCTTGATCTTCTGTCCTTTGACGACAGCCGGGCGCTGGTCAATACACGTGGATTGATTGGAACGCTGATACTTGCGGAGCTGGTACGTGTGATTAGTTCCGCCTCTTTCGCGGACGGTGATTGTGTTCCCCGTCACCGACGTTACCTCACCGTCAGCCTCTGCCACCACCACCTGACCCGAATCCAACGCGGCATGATATTCCATACCGGTCGAAACAAGCGGAACTTCCGGGCGAACGAGCGGCACAGCCTGCGCTTGCATGTTCGAACCCATCAACGCGCGGTTGGCGTCGTCATGCTCCAAAAATGGAATCAGCGCGGCGCTGATTCCCACCACTTGATGCGGCGCCACATCCATATAATCTACAGAGTCAGCCGTCGAGAAGATAAAGCCCGAATGGTAGCGACACGAGACACGCTCGCGCACAAATTCTTTCGTGTCGGTCAACGGCGCGTTCGCCTGCGCGATAACGTACTTATCCTCCGCGTCCGCAGAAAGATAATCGAACTGATCGGAAACATATGGCGAGATTGCAACCGGCGCGCCGAACTTGGCAAGTCGCTTCGCCATTTTGCTGTCGACCGTCTCGCCAACCTCGAACACAACTTCTTCTGTCTTCGGGTCCAAGACTTTTTCGCGGAGGGTGCGCCCCTCCAACCGTTCGTCGTCCGCCTCCATCACGCGGAATACTTTTCGATAGGGTGTTTCGATGAAACCATATTCATTCACTCGCGCAAACGAAGCCAAGCGCCCGATCAAACCGATGTTTGGTCCTTCAGGCGTTTCAATCGGACAGATACGCCCGTAATGGGAGTGATGCACGTCACGCACATCAAAGCCTGCGCGCTCACGTCGCAAACCGCCTGGTCCTAACGCAGAGAGGGTTCGTTTATTACGCAATTCAGCCAGCGGGTTGGTCTGATCCATGAACTGCGAGAGTTGCGACGAACCGAAGAATTCGCGCAACGCCGCCACCACCGGTCGAATGTTGACCAGTGTTACGGGAGACAACTGCTCCTGATCGCGAATGGACATACGCTCTTTAATCACGCGCTCCATGCGGCGGAGACCGATTCGTAATTTATTCTGCACCAGCTCACCCACCGTTTTGACACGGCGATTACCGAGGTGGTCAATATCATCGGCTGGCTCAATGCCGTTATTAATTTGAATCATGCGGCGAATGAGTCGAATCACGTCGTTCTTGGTAACGGTGCGATGCGGAATCGGAACATTGAGATCGAGCTTTTGATTCAACTTGTATCGCCCTACGCGTTCAAGATCATAATGCCGCTGGTCGAATAGTTGTTCTTCGAGGAACTGACGGGCATTATCGAGCGTGGCGGGATCGCCGGGGCGCATTTTCTTGAAGAACTCAATGAGAGCCGCTTCGGCAATGGTCAAGCCACCGGAAAGGTCCCATTCAGGCTCTTGTTTCAATGTGGAAGGCAGGAAGAGACGCTCTGGGTTGTTATCCACATCTTGAAACAGCGACAGCAACTCTTCATCTGTTCCGAGTTTGAGCGGAGAATCTTTGATTCCGTCATCGACCGCCGCCAGCGCGCGCAGGAACACCGTGATCGGCACCGTTCGTTTTCGGTTAAATTTCAAGATGATGTAATCCGATTTGCGCGTCTCGAACTCCATCCACGCGCCGCGGTCGGGTATCAACTTGGACATGGCGAGCAGGCGTCCCGTAGCGCGATCCGTGGGGGCTTCGAAGTACACGCCGGGGGAGCGAATCAGTTGCGACACAACGACGCGTTCCGTCCCGTTAATAATGAACGTGCCTTTGTCGGTCATCTCGGGGAAATCGCCGAGAAAGATATCCTGCTTGATCGGCTCGGGCACATCGGCGCCAGCCAGCAAGACGGAAACATATAACGGGCTTGCGTAGGTAAGGTCGCGCTCGACACATTCTTCAATGGTGTGTTTCGGATCGCCAAACCAGTATTTCAACCCCCACTGCTTGGCTTCGGGACCGCGCCCGGGGAAAAACAATTTCATCCCCTTGTTGTAGGATTCGATGGGCGAAACCTCATGGAAGAGATCGCCCAGCCCTTCTCGCTTGAGGCGTTCAAAGGAGTCCAATTGGACTTCGATAAGGTTGGGAAGTTTAATATTGACTGGGATACGGGCATAGGTTTTACGAGGCAAGGTAGAAGACATTTGGTTCGCTCCTGGCTATATGTCTGTGCGCCGTTACGAAGTACCCACTCTCATCCCTGAATTTAGTGCTTGCCGGGTAACAGATGCAATTCAAATTTAGGATGCTGGCAGAGTTAGTAAACACACGAAACCATCCCGCGCGTTGGGCGGGATAGCAAAATTCGATTATATATGAAGGGTTTGATCTGCGCAAGGGATTTAGGTGATGAATTTCTATCCAAGCCCTATTTTCGATTGCGGCGATTCTAACACAACCGCAGTATTCCGCAACTTGATTAGGTTGCGCGGGGTTTAGATATACGACACCAACCCAAAACCCGGGAGGACGCAATGACTACAGCACAACCCACGATCAACGATCGGCGCGAAATTTTTGGCTGGGCAATGTACGACTGGGCAAATTCAGCATTTAGCACAACGATTGGTTCGGTTTTTCTGGGACCCTACGTTCGAGGACTTGCAACCGCAGTAGCCGAGTCTGAGTTTCTGGCAAGAACCGGCACAGCATGGACCGAGGCAAGCGGCCAGCCATTGGTGGTTAATTTCCTCGGTCTCCCCGTAGCGCCGGAGGCGGTCATCGCCTTCGCCATATCGCTATCTGTCGTGTTTCAGGCAGGCTTTTTACCCATCCTGGGCGCCATCGCCGATTATTCTCACCGCCGCAAGCAAATGCTTCAACTCTTCGCGACCATCGGCGCGCTGGCGACGATCGGTATGTTCTTTGTGGCACTCGCGACATGGATGCTCGGTCCAATCCTATTTATCATCGCCAACTTATCGTTTGGCGCGGCGCTGGTTTTTTATAACGCTTATTTGCCGGATATTGCAAGTGAAGAGGAGCGAGACCGGGTTTCATCCTATGGATTTGCTTTGGGGTATATCGGCGGATTTGTATTGCTCGCGCTCAACCTAGTCCTGTACCTACTCCATGAAAGTTTTGGGATTTCAGAAAGTATGTCGGTGCGCATCAACCTTGCATCAGCGGGTATTTGGTGGCTGGCATTTTCAACAGTGACGTGGCGAAGATTGCGTTCGCGCCATGCCGCCCACGAAATTCCACCGGGCGAGAACCTGTTGAGCGTCGCCTTCAAGCAACTTTCCAAAACAATGGAGGTGCCGGCAAAGTCCATTGCATTCTATCTGCTCTCCCCTCTCTTGATATTGATCTGGGCCCCCCTGATTACTCCTTTTATCACCCGGCTAATCAGCAGTGGGCAATTAGATGCGGACCTCGCGCTTTTACCGGTATTTCTTCCGCTGTTTGGTCCCATCATCTTGTTGGTTCGCTTTCTGCGCAACAAATATAGAACCACGCCAGAAACGTCCAAATTCCTTACCTCGTATTTGATCTATAACGACGGTATCCAAACTGTGATCGCCGTCGCCGCTGTCTTTGCCGATGCGCCTCTGATCCGCGGCGGACTCGAGTTGGGACAAACAACGCTGATCTCGGTCATATTGCTCATTCAATTCGTGGCGTTCTTTGGCGCGTTATTCTGGGGCAAACTCGCCAATTGGATCGGAGCCAAACGCGCGATCATCGTTAGCCTCGTAATTTGGGCGGCGGTTGTGATCTACGCGTACGGCGGCATGAAAGGCGACTCGCGCGCGACGGAGTTTATGATTCTGGGAGCCGTCATCGCCCTCGTCCTCGGCGGCTCACAGGCGATCAGCCGAAGTTTGTTCGCCCAGATGATCCCCAAGAATAAAGAAGCGGAATTTTTCTCGATCTACGAAATCAGCGAACGCGGCACTTCCTGGCTTGGAACACTGGTTTTCGGAGTCGCAGTTACGATCTTTGGCAACCTGCGGATTGCCATCCTGGCGCTGATCTTCTTCTTTGTAGTTGGCTTGGCTATTCTACCGTTTGTCAATACAAACAAAGCAATAGAAGACGCAAAAAGAGAAGGCGCGCATTAACAAAAACGGGCTGAGGAGGTCTCCTCAGCCCGTTTTGATTTATAACTTTGGCAGAACGATAGACTGCTGTTTCTGATATTTCCCCTTTTTATCCGCATACGAAACATCGCATTCTTCATCTGCCTCAAAAAAGAGGACTTGCGCCAAACCTTCATTGGCGTAGATCTTCGCGGGAAGCGGAGTCGTGTTCGAGATTTCAAGCGTGACGTAGCCTTCCCATTCTGGCTCGAAAGGGGTCACATTGACGATCAACCCACAACGCGCATAGGTGGATTTACCCAAACAAACGGTCAACACGTTGCGCGGGATGCGGAAGTATTCGATAGTCCGCGCCAACGCAAACGAATTGGGCGGGATAATGCAAACATCGCCTTTAAACTCGAACATGGATTTCGGGTCGAAATTCTTTGGGTCAACAATCGCAGAGTGGACGTTCGTGAAGATCATAAACTCATCCGCCACGCGAACATCGTATCCATACGACGAAACGCCGTACGAGATCACTCCCTGCCGAACTTGTTTATCGATAAATGGCTCGATCATTCTTTGTTCGTTTGCCATCTTGCGGATCCAGTGGTCGGGTTTGAGTCCCATAAATGTTCTCCAATTTTTATGTCACCCTCCCGAAGGACATCGGGACGATGTGAGCGCCAGCGAAGGGTCTCTCGTATTATCAGTAGATCACGAAAACGAGTTCTGGACGCAGTTGCACTGCGTCCAGACAGGCGATAGTACAACTGTCGCCTAAACTTTCGTGAAGCACTGATTATAGTTTTTATTCCACAACAATCACAACCTGCGTAAGCTTTCCCGATTGTACTTCAATCCATCTCTCATAAAGCCCGCCGGCATACATGAATGTAATGCGATAACGCCCGGCAGACAGATCGTTGACACCCACATTCTCCTCGCCCAGCGCCAGTGCTGGTTCGTAGGTTTCAAGATAACTCAAATCGAGAACTTCACCAGAGGCAGAGTATTCTTGGAGCGTGATCGTGGCTCGCTGAAACGCTGAATTCGCATCTTGTATCGAAAGCGCCAGCGCGCCAAAATCTGACTGGCTTGGCAATAGCCATAACTCGGGGTTGACCATCGAGAAATAATTTTCCACATCTCCACGACGGACTTCAAAATGGAGGTGGCTTCCGATAGCTACGCCGCTTCGCCCCACCTCCCCGATCTGCTCCCCCGCCTCAACCGACTCTCCTTCTGTGACGTTAATCGCTGAAAGATGGGCGTAAAGCGTATACAGATCACCTTCATGCTGAAGAACAACGAGGTTGCCGTAATAATTTCGCCACGGAGAATAGATAGCAGATTCATCTGAACCCGCAAAGAGGACCACGCCCTCCCCTGCCGCATGGACGGGAGTCCCGATCGCGTTGACAAACTCCACGCCGCGATGCGGGTCACGCGTCCCGTCGGCTGTCGAGGCGAACGGATACGTTCTCTCCACTGAATCGCTCGCGGGAGGGAGAATCGGCCGCTGGAGGAGAAAGTGTCCGTCGGTGATGCAGAAATCCGCGGCGAGAGGATCGCAGGGGATTGGGGTATCAGTTGGAGAAATCGTGGGAGTTAACGTCGCGGTGATAGGAATTGTTGTGGCTGTCGGCGTTAGGAATAGCGTGGATGTTGAAGTAAAAGCGACTTCTGCAATTTGAGTCGCAGTTTGAGGTGAGGAACAAGAGATGACGAACAACAACAGAAGTGAAATATTTTTTTTCATTATATGATTCTGGAGGTATTCAGCAAGCTGTACACCAGAGGTATACTATGATAATGGAAAGTCTTTACAAAACCTATCTTCACAACCCACCACATCTTTTTGTCCCAAATGCGATGTATATTGTGACGGGATCACTGCTTTACAAAAAGCGGCTCCTCTTTGACGATGAACACAAGTTATTGGTTTTGAGAACCATACTCGAACGAGCCGTGCATTGGAGATGGGAGTTGCAAGCGTGGGCAGTTCTCGAAAATCATTATCACTTTGTGGGTCAGGCTCCAGAAAACGCGCTGACGCTTGAACCTTTGATTCGACAAATCCATTCGAAAACAGCGGTGGAACTGAACAAGTTGGACAAGACTCCAGGACGTAAAGTTTGGCATAATTATTGGGACACCTGCATTACGCACGAAAGTTCATATCTTGCACGAGTGCATTATGTTCACATGAACCCCGTCAAACATGGGTTGGTTCAAAACGCGGAAGATTATCCGTTTTGCAGTTATCGGTGGTTTCATGAAAAGGCGGATGTTGAATTTCGAGAGACGGTAATGAACCAGCCAATTGACCGCGTTGAAGTTGAAGATGACTTTGATTCAGACTCTGGAGTCGTTCAGCTTGCTGAACGATAGTCAAACAGCAAACTGTTTGACTCAAAAATTAAATCCCAAAATCTAAATCCCACCACGCTCTTTCATCACCTTGCGGATTTTCGTTTCGAGTTTATCCGCCTTCTTTTCGAGTTCAGCGAGTTCGCTCAAATAATCATCGCCAGCGGATTTATCTGGTAATGAGTGGATATTGATCCGCACATTGTATGCGGCGGCGGTGAGCGAGGCGCGCGACATGGCGAAACCAGACAACGCGTCACTGATAGCGTTGATATTTCCATGTTCGGCGCACTTGATAGCAAGCTCCATGATCTTGACCGACTTTTGCGCCGAATGAAGCGGGATGTTCGCGGCGTTCAGCGTGGCAAGTTGAATCGCGGCAGTGCGCGCTTTTTGTTGATCTTCCGTTTCTTTCGGCAGTTTGAACGCGCCGATGACCGCCTCGAATGACGCGGCATCATCGTCCACGGCTTGGGTCATTTCAGCGCGAAGTTTTTCTGCCATCACGCGCACGGCTTGCATCTCGGCTTCGACCTCAGCATATTTCTTTCTTCCAATAGTAAGACCCGAAACCATCGCGACCAGCGCGGCTCCCATCGCGCCAGCATACGCGGCGGCGGATCCGCCTCCAGGAGCGGGCAAGGCGGACGCTAACTCGTTTAAAAATGAGGCAGGCTGAGGAGCGGAAAGACCGTGGACGGTGGACGGTTGACCGTCTATGGTCTGCGGTCCGCTGTCAAAGAGTCTCGATTCCAAAATCTGCGCTTTGTCGAATTGATCGAGTTGGGTGTACCAGACCGCCGCATCCACCAGCGCCTCTTGCGGAATCAATCCGACGAGTTCGCAGTGACGAATGTTCACACCGTATCGTTGCGCCTCGCGTCGAATGAACTCGACCACGCGCGCGATGGGCGTTTCGTGGAAGTTGGTGAGGTTCATCGAGACCTGCGCGCGACCGTCCACGAGCAAGCCAAGACCTTTGACATAACGAAGTCCGCCCGTTGAGTGACGCACCGCCTTCGCAATTTTTTTCGCAACGCTCACATCGTCGGTGGTGAGATAAACATTGAACGCAATCAGCGGAGCGCGCGCGCCGATAACCGTTGCTCCCGCTTTGAGAAGTTTGCTCGGACCATAATCGGGTTTGCGATTCGGATCCGATTCGATTTCGGATTTGAGTCCCTCGTATTGCCCCTTGCGGATGTTTTCGAGATTCGCGCGTTCGGGACGCGTTGCCGCCGCTTCATATAAATAGACGGGGATGCTGAGTTCGCCCGCGACGCGTTGACCAAGCCTTTGGGCGATCGCAACGCACTCTTCCATCGTCGCGCCGCTAAGCGGAACAAATGGGACAACATCCGTCGCGCCGATGCGCGGATGCTCGCCCGTGTGCGCGTCGAGGTCAATCAACTCGGCGGCGGTCTTGATAGCGCGGAACGCGGCTTCTTCCACGCCTGCGGGTGAGCCTGCAAAGGTCAACACAGTGCGATTGTGGTCGAGGTCGGAGGAACGGTCGAGGAGCTTCACCTCGCTGACCGCTTGGATGGCGGCGGCGATCTGGTCAATGATTTCAGGTCGCCGCGCTTCGGAGAAGTTGGGGATACATTCGATGAGAGTAGTCATGTAGTTTTTTAGTCCGTTAGTTGGATAGTCTGTTGAGGATTGGTGGGGTAATTATAAACGGTGAAAGGAAAGCTTGCCCTGAGTGAAGTCGAGGGGATGAAAGAAGAAAGTGAAAAGCGCAGTTTACAGCACTTTGTTTGCAGGATCGTAGAAGAAGGAATGAAATCGGAAGGGTAAACTTCTGACACAACTCATACACAACCATCTGTAAAAATCGCAACGTGTGCTTCGTCAAAAGAGTAAATCTACTTTTGCGAGGTGCAGACGTGAATCCAAATGATAGGAATCAGGGGATCATTGATGAGTTTCGAGCCAATCAAGGCAAAGTTGGGGGACATTTTGAAGGCAGAACTTTGCTTCTCTTGCACACCACCGGGGCAAAGAGCCATAAGCCGCACATCAACCCAGCGGCATATATAAAGGACGGCGACCGCTATGTGGTGATCGCCTCCATGGGTGGCGCGCCGACGAATCCAGCGTGGTATTACAACCTCGTCGCCCATCCCTCGGTCACTGTGGAAGCGGGCATCGAAAAGTTTCAAGCGGAAGCGAAAGTTATAAAGGATGAGCCCGAGCGAACGCGGCTCTACGACAAAATGGCAGAAATGATGCCGAGTTTCAACGACTATCGTCAAAAAACATCGCGCGTCATCCCGGTGATCGTTTTAGAGCGCAAACAGTAACTCACCCCTAACTCTGCAAATCCCAAAACTTCCCGACCGTGTCGGGAGGTTTTCGTTTAAGGTATCATCGAATAATACTCTGAACCGTTAGTCCATCAACCCGGAGAAAAAGATGAAACCTCTTCGCCTTCTTCTATTGATTGTCATAGTTATTGTCATCCTCGCCTGCAACGCCAGCCTCCCCACTGAAGAACCGCCCGGCGTGGGCGACAAAGCCGAGCGCGGCTACGCGCTCAGCGAACCAGTCATTGCCGCGCTGGAGGAATATAAAGAAGACAACGGCGTTTACCCTGAGGCGCTTGCGGAACTTGCGCCAAACTACCTCCCTGCTGTGCCAAAGAAAAACGATGAATTGGATTTCTCGTACAGTTCCACCGGCGACAGTTTCACTTTTTCATTTCATTA
This sequence comes from Anaerolineales bacterium, assembly GCA_044222305.1. Classification (GTDB taxonomy): domain Bacteria; phylum Chloroflexota; class Anaerolineae; order Anaerolineales; family Villigracilaceae; genus Defluviilinea. The sequence continues at coordinate 32,180 of JBGANO010000027.1, read as the reverse complement.
TGTTGGTCCGGGCATGAACACATGCGCCTACACGCCCGAGAAGCAATGGCAATGTTCAGGGGCGTATTGAATCTTCGCCTCAAACATAATATTACAGCGCAAGGTTGCCCAACGATGAAAACCATCCACGAATGAAAAGCCACGAATAAGCGAATTGCGGGACGAATATTCGAGTATTCGTGAGAATTCGTGGACGGTCTACTCAGCTTACGCATCCGTTTACGAACTTTGCGCTGTAATAATAATTAACACCAAAAAATAAACCCGCCCCCGAAAGATGCGGGGGCGGGTGGTATTGATCTCGTGCGTTCAAATGCCTACTTTTCGGCTTCCACTTTCACCAGCACCGCGCGCGCAACAACGCGTTTCAAATAGGCGTTCGTCTTTTCGTCGAAATCCTTGCAGGTGATCAAGGTCAACCACGTTTGTTCCTCATGCTTGAACACCGACGAATCCTTCGGGCTGACCTCGCGGTTCGCGCGGATCTCGTAGATGTATTTCTGCCCGTTGGCGTGGAGAATAACCTGATCGCCATACTTTAACGTGCCCAAATTCACGAACGGACCCGGCAAGCCGCTAGCCAGCCCCACATGACCGGTCAGCACGCTGTTTCCCTGCAAAGTTGGGAAAGCGCTTCCCTCCAACCATCCAGCTTGATTGCCCAACCAGGTGACATTCCACCCCCCATTACGGAGCGGCACACCCACGATGTTCATCTTCACACCGAGCGAGGGGATCTCGATCCAGATATCATTGGCAAGCGTGGAATAGGATTCTTGAGGCACGTCCTTCAAGTCCGTGACCACGTTCGGGGCAAACCCGGTAGCGGGAATATTTGCCCGAATGGCATTCGACGAACCGGTACCCGGCGCGCCTAATACCAGCGCTGAACTTACACCATACACGTCGATCGGGTCGCCGGGATCGTAATCGCGTTCCGTTGAGAAGATGTTGTTGTTCTGTTGCCCCGGCGGGTTGCCAACCGGGCTGGGTGGAACGCCCGGCAGACTCGTCCATGCCACACTGCCCACGTTTGTGGCAGGCACCGCCAGCACGGTGACATCGAACGTGATGCGCCCATCGCCGCCGCCCAATTGGAAGTTGCTCCACGCGGCGGAGATTGTCCGCGTGCCGGCGTTGTACAAACACGCGCCCACATCCGCCGGCTGAGCGCCGGCGTTGCAGTCCAATGTGCCAAGTATCATATCCAATTCCACCGGAAGCGGATCCGAAACAACAAGGTCGTACGCGTCGGTTTCGCTTGCCGGGGTGTGGGTGATCGTCAACGTCAGAGTGACCACAGAACCAACTGACACTGTCGATGCGCTGGATGTTTTCAAGATCGACACATCCGGTTCCACAATGGTGACCGTCGTCGCGCGCGGACCCACCAAACCGGAATCTGTGCTCCAGACCGCGCTGTTGTCGAGGTCCACGCCGGAGACGTTCGCGGCGCTATCGAGCGCCACAGCGCGATAATCGATCGTCAGGGTTTGAGGAGCGCCGGGGTTGGCGAGCAAGCCGAAATTAAAGGTGACGCGTCGCCCCACATCCACAGGCGTGCCGCCGCCGGCATCGTCCACAGTTGGGTTGGCGCAGGCGGCGGCAAAGCCTCCCGCGATTGAAGTGGTCAAAGTTCCAGCGTTGATCGTCGCGCAATCCATGAACGAGAGACCGCGTTCCATGATATCCACCAATTGCGCGTTGGCGAATGTTCCGGTGGGAATGGTGATCTGAACCCGGTACGTGACGATCTCACCGATGGCGACATCCGGGTCGGTGGTGAACGCCTGGTTGCTTGAAAGCAGGGTTTTGGTAAAGCCGCCCGGGTTCGCTTGTTGGATAAATCCAAAATCGAGCGTTGGGTTCGATGTGGTTCCGTTATTCTGCGTAACTGTATTATTCGACGCCGCGCCGGCGCTCCCCGGTGTGAGCGTGACCGCCGCGCTTGACACGGCTCCCGAACCTGTGCCAATACCGTTATCGTTGTTGTCGGCATTTGTATCGGGGTCAGTGGAATCAGCGGCGTCGAACGAATCGATGGCGCTGAGATAACCGACAGGCGGCGTGACGCGCGCGATATAGTCGCCCTGCGGCAAGCCGCTAAAGAGATATGTGCCGCCTGCGCCGGTAATCACACCGCCCGCCGCGTCGTCTGCGGTTCCTAAAATTCCATCCGCGCCGACGTTGATCTCGGTCACGCCATCCGCGGCAAATAATTGGACTGTCGCGCCCGCGATTGCAATATCGCCCGCATCGAACACGCCGTTGATGTTTACATCTTCAAAGACAAGGTTGCCCAACTGTTGGCGATAAAAGCCAAAGTCCACGGTCATATCGGCGCGGTTATCCGCCGCGCCCTGACCTGAACCGGAAAGGTCGGTTTCGCCGGTCGGTTCGGCGGAGCCAGGTCCGAGCGTGACCGCCGAGCTGATAACCGCCCCATTGAACGCGCCGGCGTTCTGGCGCGTGCCGTTATCGTCTGTGTCCGAAACAACGAGGTCGGCATCCGGCGCGGTAGTTTCACCGATCGCGCCCGCGCCGCCCATCGTGGTGCCACTGCTCCAATATCCCTCGAGCGCGCCGCCGCCTGCGAAGTTGCTGGCAGGAATCACCACGACATAATCACCGGCAATCAGGTTATCGAAGCGATAATATCCGCCGCCTGCCGTGGTAGTGGTCGCCAGCACAACGCCTGTGGGATTGCCTGCTACATCCGCCGCGTAGAGTTGCACGGTCACGCCGTTTACACCTACCTCGCCCGCGTCGATGGCGCTGTTGTTATCCGTGTCGAACCAGATGCGATTGCCGAGGCTGTACGGAACCGTGACCACGCCAAGGTCGACGCGCGGTTCATCCGTTGTGCCGGTGGCATTGCTCGAGGTTGCTTCTGCGCCCGGTGTGAGCGTGACCACCTCAGTTTGAATGACGCCGCCCGCGCCTAACACGCCGTTGACCGATCCATTGTCGTCGTTATCGCTCGTGTTGACATCCGCATCGGGCGCAGGTTCGTATGTTCCGCCGCCCGAACTGGAGGTCAACCCTTCGAGTGTGCCACCCACGTTAAACTCCGCCGCCGCAATGCGCACGATGTAATCCCCGGCAGGAAGACTCGTGAACGAGTAATCTCCATTGCCGGCAGTTGTTGTTGTGGCGATGACTGTCAAGCCATCGCCAGACAATAATTCCAGATCAACCCCGTTGATGCCAATCTCACCACCGAGCAAGCCATCATCGTTCGCGTCTGCCCACACGCGATTTCCAAGTGTCATGGTGTAAAAGCCAAAGTCCACGGTCATATCGGCGCGGTTATCGAGCGCGCCCTGACCGCCGGAGAGATCGGTCTCGCCGGTGGGTTCGGGCGAGCCGGGACCTAATGTCACCGCCGCGCTGAGTACCGCTCCGCTGAACGCGCCGGCGTTTTGCAGTGTGCCGTTGTCGTCGCCGTCGTTGACAACCAGGTCGGCATCCGGCGCGAGCGGCTCACTGAGCGCCCCGGTCGGGAGGCGAGTCGTGCCGGAGGACCAGTAACCAGCCAACACGTCGTTCGAACCGTTGACGATGAAATTATCCGCCGTGATGACGACCACATAATCCCCGGCGACGAGGTTATCAAAGCGATAATATCCGCCGCCCGTTGTCGTTTGATTGGCGAGCGCCGCCCCGGTTGGGTTGCCCGCTCCGTCCGCGGCATATAACTCCACCAGCACGCCATCGATGCCAATCTCACCGGCGTCTATCGCGCTGTTATTGTTGGTGTCGAACCACACGCGGTTGCCGAGGCTGTAGGCGCGCACAAAACCAAAATCAACAGTCGGGTCGGATGTGCTACCGGTCGTGTTGGTAATTGTGATGTTCGCAGCAACTTCGCCGGGGGTCATGGTGAGCGCGCCACTGCTCACGGCTCCGCCGGCAATGCCGATGCCATTATCGTTGTTATCGGTGTTTGTGTCAGGGTCGGTCGTGTCGGCGGGCGCGGCGGCATCCACCGTGCTGGTAAATCCAATCGGCGGCGTGACGCGAACGATGTAATCGCCGGCGGGCAAACCGTTAAAGTTGTACGCGCCGCTTGCGCCGGTGAGCGCTCCGCCAGCCGCATCATCGGCTGTGCCCAAAGTGCCGTCGAGTCCAACATTGATCTCGGTGACGCCGTCCGATGCAAACAATTGCACGGTCGCGCCAGCCAGCAAGCCATCAATGCCCGCATCGTAATCGCCATCGCCGTTGACATCTTCAAAGACGAGATTGCCGATATCGACCCGGTAAAAGCCGAAGTCGACTGTGCGGTTGGAGCGATTATCCGGCGCCTCGCCCGCCTCAGGATTCGCTACTGGGTCTGCCTCGCCCGTAGGTTCCGATGTGCCGGGCCCCAGCGTTACCGCCGTAGAAGCCACGTAATCGATGGCGGAGCCAGTCAGGGTTGTGCTCCCGTTGTCGTCGTTATCAAGGACAGTCGTATCCGGGTCGTTGGCAGTCGCATCGGTGATGGTCCCATTCGCCGCCGCCGAGGTGAGACTGCTCCAATATCCCGCCAGCGGATTCGCCGGCACGGTATCGCCCACGCCCACATCGCGGAAGTTATCGTCGGGAATCAAAACCACGTACTCGCCCGCCGCGAGATTATCAAACCGATAGTAGCCGCCGGCATTGGTGGTGTCGAACGAGAGGAACGTATCGCCCGCATCCCACACGCCCGGCGTCGCGCCGTTATCCTGGAATAATTCCACGCGGACTCCCCCCACACCCACTTCCGCGTTGTTCAACAAGCCATCATTGTTCGTGTCAAACCAGACGCGATTACCCAAACTGTATGATTGTGTGAATCCAAAATCGTAGGTGTGATTGTTGTCGCCTACGCCGCCAGTGGTGATTGAAATCACGGCGTTGTTTCCGCTGTACGAGCCGTCTGAATCGCGTTGGTCGGCGTCGGCATCTGCCGGGGAAAGAGCCAGCCCAGCCAGCGCGGCTTGTTGACCTCCGCCCAACGCGTTGGGAATGCGAATCTCGTAGGTGGTGTTCGGGTCGAGGGCGTTCAACAGATAGATATGACTCGCGGTTGATGTGCCGGGACCCGAACTGAAATAATAATTCCCGTTTGCATTGGTCACAGCAGTGGCAATCAATGTTCCGCCCTGATAGAGTTCCACAGTCACACCCGCGAGCGGAGTTTCACCCGGGTCTTGAATCCCATCCCCGTCTGATTCCATCCACAGGCGATTACCGATCTCGATGGGAGCCATGTAGCAGAATCCCTCCACATCGCCAATGCCAGCCGCCTTGCCAAAGAGACTGGCGTTGTCGGTGCGCGGGAATAATTCAAAGGCGCGAGTGCGCGCGCCGGTCAGGTTGCTGAACCATGCCACCCCGCCCGAACGAATGTCGAAGGGATCGAATATGGAAACGGCGATCTCGTCGGTGCCTGGCATGAGCACCAAGCCGCCCAATGTCACCTCGTTATGCGTGCCGGAGTTGAGCGCGCCGGAAACAGCGTACATATCCTGCCAGTAATACTCGCCGCCGCCCGGTCCTTGCGCGGGCGCGGAGCCCGCCCCGCCGGTGGTGATGCCGCCGCAGGTGGCGTTGTTTTCCAACACGAAAGTTCCCGCCACATTACACACCCGTAAAATATCACCCGCTGAGGTGCCCTCAAAAGTGGACCCGGCGGTGATGGTCACCGGTGTGACGGTATAGCCGGTGGTAAAGTCGTAAAAATTGAAGGAGGTGGTTGCGGCAGAGGTGGAATAGTTCACCTCGCCGGTCTGATGCCCTAAGCGGTCCATCAAGCCAATGAGCATATCCCCATCTGTATCGAACTCAATATCGGAAAGGATCGGCTGGGGATAGATCAGTTGATTCCCATAGGAAAGTCCGGGTCCGCAGGGCGCTTCGCAGATGGTGGTGAACACCGGCGACCACGGACGCCACTCCGCCGGGTAACCGGGCGCGTCGTCGCTGACCACCCCACGCGGATAATTCAACGCGAACTCGTACGTGAGCGTCCATGCGCCCGGGGCAGATTCGCTGGTGCGAATAATGTAAGCCCGTAAGTTATTGACGTTCTGGGTGCTTTCGGCAGAACACACCACGCCCACGTATACATTGCCTTGATACACTTCCACCGCCCATGGTCGCACATCGCTTGCCGCGCAGGCTGTTGCGCCGGCGGGGAGTGTGATGGCGGTTGTCGTGCTATACGTTGCCGGCGCAACGGCGGGGATGCCGATATCGAGGGAATACAGCGTGCTGTTTGTGAGGTTGATCAGCCATAAGATGTCGTCAGCCGCGCCGATGTCCATATCGCCGATGGATTGCTTTCCGACAGCATCCCACGCGGCGGGATCGTTATTGGGGGTTGCGGAAATCGCCGGTAAGCCGCGCGCAGTATCGTCCAGCGCGCCGTCATCCACACCGGCGAAGGAGTCGATATCGACAAATGGGGAAACCGATGTGGACGCGCCTGTGACCGGGTTCACAACAATGGCATAAATTCCACCGCCGCCCAACGTGCCAAATCCCGAATGTCTTTTTGCAAGCGCCGCGGCAAATACGGTGTTGGTCGAACGCTGGTACGCCAGCCCCCATGTCGCTCCGATTTGCGCATTGGTCGCCAAATGTTGCTCGACCGTATCATCCGCGCGACCATAGGCAGAATTGGGTATGGAAACCATCGCATCCGTCGTGCCGGAGGAGCCGCCTCCCAATGGATCGCCATTTACGTAGCAAGGCATCACCAGGAACGGATTGTTCTGGCAATATTCATCCGGTTTGGATAACCCCAAATCGACGCCGGCGGCTGGGCTGGTGACAAATTGGACCGTGGTTCCCGAATCCCTGCCGAAGGCGCCGGGGCGAAGCGTGGCAGGTATCCCCGTGAATTCGAGGCGGACTTGAGTCCCGTTGGGAATGGCGAGGGTGTATCCGCCGGTCGCGTTGGTCACCGCGCTTGCCACTACCGCGCCGGTAGCGTCATACGCTGTGACGGTAATGCCGGCAACTCCGGTATCCCCGGCGCCGCGGACCCCGTTGTCGTTGTAATCGGTAAACACATTGCCGCTGACTGAGTTCGGGTTGGCGCTTGTAATGATCAGTTGGGCACGGTTATAGAAACCGGTATTCCCTGCTCGCGTATCGCAGATCCGCAACACCCAGGTCCCCGCAGAATTTTGTCCTTTGAACGCGCTGAGCAGTTCATGGGGACGCGCAGGAGCGCCGGCGGGAGCGGGCTGGCGATCATAATAAGGGAAGCCCACGCTATCGTTACTATTATCGTAGATCGAGCCAACTGCCGTATCGTCCAGCATGATGTCGTAGTTGTCGTAATCGTCGGGGCTGGCAACGGTCGGCGCGCCCAAGCCGGCGCCGGCGATCAACACCACCGTCGTGCCCGCCGGGGAGGTAAGCGTGACGCGCGCATCACTGCGGCGAGTGTGATTGAGGTTCACGCCAACGTTGACATCTGCAATCACGACATTCGCGACGACGGCGATATTCCGCGTCACAGGAGCGCCGCAACTTAGATCGTTAATCGGAACGAAAACTGGTCCATCATTGACCGTGGTGGTTAATGCGCGCGCAACAGTTACCCCCAACGGGTTGAAAACAAACGCAAAGGATAAAAGGATGCAAAGTATTCGAATAACCAACCCAAAGGGAGCGGTCTTCATAACACGCCTCTACGCCGGACGCGCCCGGCAGAAGTTTAATTATAAACACAAAATGGCTGGCGCGCGCCAGCCATTTTGTCAAAGGATCAGGTTACCGGTCGGCAATTACATCCACCAACACCGCTTTGACCATCACCCAATGTTTATAGACGCCGGTTTTCACATCGTATTGGTCGCAGGTGAGCAAGGTCAGCATTGGCTCATCGGCGTGATCGAGAACGCCAACAGAGTGCGGCTGGACAACTTCATTTGAAATCACTTTATAGGTATAGCGATAGCCGGAGTTGTAGACGTATACGTACGCGCCCTTTTCGACGTATTTCAGGCGATAGAAGATGCCGGGCTTGCCGTCTGCCCCAACGACGTGACCGCTGATCACGCTGTTGCCGCTCCACGTGGGATAGGCGGTCTCTTCCAACCATCCGGCTTGATTCTGCAACCACGAGGCGTCCCACATCCCATCTTTGAAATCCACGCCAACGATGGGCGCAGACATCTTGATGGAAGGAATCTTAATCGTCAGGTTGGACGCATCGTAGGCAGGCTTCGAGGCAACATCCAGCGGGGTGACAACATCCGGGGCAAAGCCAAAGCCGCCAGAGACGAGGATGAAGGGCCCTGTGCCGCTGGTCGTGCTTGTTGCGCGCCCCCCACCTCCGCCGCCGCCACCATTGCCGACAGGGTTCAACACAAGGTTGTCGCTATCGCCATAGATCGTGTTGATCGGGTTCGGGCTGACCGGGTCGTAGAAGCGTTCCGTCGCAAAGCCGTTGGGCGGGTTGGAAAATGAATCCGGCGTTTCCTGCGGACCAAGCTCGCTTGTCCATTGAACGCTGGCTATATTAGTAATGGTCGTGCCAGGCACGAGGGTCGCGCTGCCAGTTACCTGGAAGCGGATGATCAGCCGGTCCGTTGACGGCAGGCGCGTGAAGGCGCTCCATTCGCCGGTGATCGTGTTGGTCGGCACATCGTACGCGCAGTTCACCAACGCGGCATCCTGGTCGCCGTCGGTGCAAATGACCGAACCGGGCACATAATCCAAGCCGGCGGGTATCGGGTCAGTCACCAGCACATCGAACGCGTCGGCGAGGCTGTTCGCGGTGTGGGAGATTGTCAGGGTAAAGTCTACCGGTGTGCCGGCGGCGACAAAATTGGTATTGGATGACTTCACGATCTGCAAGTCTGGCTCGATCAACGTCACCTGGCGCGATACCGGTCCGAGCGTTCCGTTGCTGGAGGTGAATGCCGCGCTGTTGTTGAGCACAGTCTGATTATTGACGGTGCCGCGATTGGCAGGAATGTCAAGGACGATCGCGCGATAGGTGATGGTCAGGGTGGCGTCGGCTTGACCGGCGTTGACGATGTTGCCGAGCGTGAAAACAGCTTGTCTGTCAATATCTTCGGGCAAGCCGGTGCCGGTATCGTTGGTTGTCACGTTGTTGGCGCAGATCGTTGAAAAATCACCCGGCGCGACACTGGTGGTTAATGTAGCCGCTGAAGCGGTGACGCTGACACAGTCGAACAGGGCAAGTCCGCGATCCATCGTGTCGGTCACCACGGCATTGTCGTACGTGCCAGCAACAGACGGCGGAATGGTCACCACCACCTGATACGTCACAAGCTCGCCGATGGTGAGGGTCGCCGGGTTGACTGTTTTTATGATTCCGTTGTTTGCCTGCACGAACCCAAAGTCAACGGTGGGGTTGCGTGTGGTTCCATTATTTTGGGTAACAGTATTGTTGTTCAGCGCGCCCGCGCTCCCCGGTGTTAGCGTGACGATCGCGCTCGACACAACTCCAGCGCCTGTGCCGATGCCGTTATCGTTGTTGTCGCGATTGGTGTTCGGGTTGGCGTTGTCGGCTGAGTCGAATGTATCGATGGCGCTGGTATAGCCGGCAGGACCTGTAACGCGGACAATATAGTCGCCTTGCGGCAGGCGGCTGAACAGGTAGTTCCCATTTACGTCGGTCAACACGCCGCCCGGCGCATCGTCTGCTGTGCCGAGGATGCCATCGGGACCGACATTGATCTCGGTCACGCCGTCCGCGGCAAATAATTGAACACGCACACCTTGCAGGGGAACATCACCGGCGTCGAAGGTGCCGTTGTTATTTACATCTTCAAAGACCAGGTTGCCCAACTCGAGACGGTAGAAACCGAAGTCGACGGTCATGTTGGCGCGCGCGTCGATATTGCCTTGACCGGTGGGCGAAAGGTCGAGTTCGTTGACCGGTTCGGAGAGACCCGGTCCCAGAGTGACGACACTGCTCACTACGGCGCCGGCAAACGTCCCGGCGTTTTGAAGCGTGCCGTTGTCGTCGTCATCGGTATTGTTATCGGCCGGCGCGGCAACAGTCTCGCTGGTCGTGCCATTGGTATTGATGGTTGTGGCGCTACTCCAATATCCAACGAGCGCGCTTCCCGCGCCGCCCGCTGTGAAGTTATCGGCTGGGATGACGACCGAGTAATCACCGGCACTGAGTCCGTCGAAGCGATAGTAGCCGTTGGCGTCGGTGGTTGTTGTCGCGACGAGCGTAAAGTTGCCCAACGCGTCCACAGAATATAACTCGACGATCACGCCAGCCACGCCAACTTCCACGCCGTTATCGCGCGCGCTATCGTTGTCGGTGTCGAACCAGACGCGGTTGCCGATGCTATAGGAAGGAACAAAACCGAAGTCGACGGTCATGTTGGCGCGCGAATCGGGAGCGCCCTGCCCGGCAAAGGGACCGACGGTTGGAATATCCGGTTCATTGACCGGTTCAGCAGGTCCGGGAGGACCGAGCACGATGTTGTTACTGCGGATGCCATTGAGCACATCGGGTATTGTGCCAATACCATTGTCGGTTTGATCGACATCCACATTAGGATTGGTTTCATCCGGCGTGCTACTTGCCAGGCTGAACAAGGGGTTGCCAGAGTTAAAGTTCGCGGCGGGAATTTCCACAACATAGCCGCCGGCGCGTAAATTATCGAAACGATAATATCCGTTGGCGTCCGTTGTCAGGGTGGCGAGCACGGGTCCATCGGGGATATTGTCGCCGTTGTCGTCGCGGTACAAGTTGACGACGACGTTCGCGATTCCAACCTCTGCGCCATCCTGAATGCCATTGTCAGCGCCACCGCCGCCTGTGCCATCGTCCAACCAGACGCGGTTGCCGAGGCTGTACGTGCCGGTGAAGCCGAAATCGTAGGTGTGATTGTTATCGCCGAGGGCGCCGGTGGTGACGGTTACCACAGCATCCGTGCCGACAGGCGTCCCGTCCGAATCGCGCTGATCTTCCGTATTCCCGTTCGCATCGTTGGTGGTGAGAGTCAAACCGTTCAACGCCGGTTGCCCCAACGGGATACGAACTTCATATTGAGAATTGGGTAACAAGCCGGTGGTCAACGAACTGAAAATATAATTTCCGTTTACGTCGGTGGTTGTCGTTGCAACCAGATTGCCATTTTGGTCGTACAACTGAACCGTCACACCGGCAAGCGGAGTTTCGCCCGCGTCCTGGATGCCGTCGTTATCCGCATCCAGCCAGACACGGTTACCGATCTCGATCGGCGCGGCAAAGCAGAAGCCTTCGATATCGCCCAGACCCGCGGCTTTACCGAAAGTGGTCGCCCCGCCTCCCGCATCGATGCCAAACACTTCATACGCGCGCGAGCGGTCGCCGGTCAGGTTGTTGAACCAGGCAATGCCGCCTGCCCGCAATTCAAACGGATCAAAGACCGACACCGCGATCTCGTTCGTGCCGGGGATCATCAACAAACCACCCAACGTAGTTTCATGATGGATGCCGCCGTTCAGGTCTGTGCTGGGGGGATGCATTTCCTGCCAGTAGTATTCGCCGCCGCCCGGACCTTGCGCCGGTGCGCTCCCCGCTCCGCCTGTGGTGACACTTCCGCAGGTGGCGTTGTTTTCGAGAATGAAGCCACCGCCGCCATTGCTACACAGGCGGATCGTATCCCCGGCAGAAACGCCTTCATACGTGGATACCGGGTTGGTCGCCGGGATATTGACCGTAGCCGGCGCATACGTATCTTTGTTGTATAAAGTCACCGTGCCCCATGGGTCTGCGGTGGCAAAGTTGGCATTCCCCGTTTGATGCCCGAGGCGATCCATGAAGCCGAGGATCAGATCTCCGTTGACGTCAAACTCAATGTCCGAAAGGATTGGTTGTGGATAAATTATTTGCTTCCCAAAAGCCAAATCTGCCGAGGAGGCGCATGGCGCGGCGCACAGCGAGGTCATGGTGGGAATCCAAGGTCGCCACTCCGCCGGGAAGCCTGTCACCGGGTTGCCAACGAATGTTGGGTTGGTTACAAACCCGCGCGAGTAGTTGAGAGGAATATCGACAACCAGCGAAAAAGCGCCGGGCGCCGCTTCGCTCATGCTCAACACATACGCGCGCAAATTATTCACGTTTTGCGTGCTTTCGGCAGAACAGACCACGCCCACATACACGTTGCCACGCGAGATTTCCACTGCCCACGGACGAGTATCACCGGCGGGACACGCTGTTGCCCCCGCCGGTAAAGTGATCGGGTATGCGGTCACATCAGCGACTGTGGGAGTGGCAGGCGGGTTGCCAACGTTGATGGCGTATAAGGTCTGGTTGGCGAGATTCATCACCCACAACGTGGTATCGTTCGTTCCCATATCCATATCGCCGATGGACACTTTACCGACCGCGTCCCACGCAGGGAGATCTGTATTCGGCGTAGAAGAGGTGGGACCCAATCCACGCGCGGCATTCGTGCCTAACGTTGCCGCGCCGGTGGGAATCCCCAGGGTAGCCAGATCAACAAACAATGTCGGAGCGGAGCCGGTGCCAGTTGTCGGATTCAAAACCAGAGAGTAGATCGCTCCCGCGCCGTTCGGGCCCAAGCCCATGTGGCGTTTTGCCAACGCTCCGGCGAAGACCGTCCCTGTTGCGCGCTGGAAAGCCAAGCCCCACGTGGCGCCAATTTGAGCGCCGGTTGCGAGCGTGTTTTCGATGTTATTGTCTTCGCGGCCATACGCATCGTAGGGAATGGAGACCAATACATTCGCCGAGCCGGCTGTTCCACCGCCAAGAGGGTCACCGTTAATATAGCAAGGTGATACGAGCCAGGGATTATTCTGGCAATATTCATCCGGCTTTGCCAAGCCCATATCCACTGCCGCGGCGGGACTGGTAACAAATTGAACGGTCGTTCCCGAATCGATGCCGAACGCGCCGGGGCGCAGATTTGCCGGGATATTAGTGAATTCAATTCGCAACTGCGTGCCATCGGCAATCCCGGTAAATGTGTAATTTCCATTTGCATCTGTGGTTGTCGTAGCGACGACAGCGCCAGCCGCGTTGTAGGCTGTGACGGTGACTCCCGGAACACCCACATCGCCTTGCTCGCGCACACCGTTGTCGTTGTAATCGGTATACACCACACCAGAAACGGTGTTCGGGTCTGCACTCACGATGGTAAGTTGCGCGCGGTTATAGGTTCCGACCTCGCCATTTCGCGTATCGCAAATCGCAAGAGTCCAATTCCCAACCGCATCTTCACCCTTGAACGCAATCAGCGCTTCAAATGGACGCGCATTGCGATCATAGAAAGGCGCGGCTACATCGTCGTTATCGTTGTCATACAGGGAATTGATACTTGAATCATCAAGCAACACATCGTAGTTATCGTAATCGTCCGGGCTGGCGACCACCGGATTACCCAACCCCGCGCCGGAGATCAAAACAACTGTCGTGCCGGCAGGCGAGGTCAGGGTGGCGCGCACATCGCTTCGGCGCGGATGAGAAATATTCAAGGCGATGTTAACATCCCCAATGATGATTGGCGTGGGCGAGTTGACCGTGATCGCGCGATTGGTGCAATTCGGAGCTGGGGGCGCATCGGGAATCAATACCGCGGCGCCGGGAATATCATCGATAGCAGTTGTAAGCGCGAGAGCAGGCTGAGCGCCAACTCCGGGAGCGCCTAAAACTAAACCTATTACGACCAGCAATGTCAAGATTTTGGAGAACGAGCGAGCGACTGGATGATTCATCTTCTCTCACCTTACAAAATACTTACAGAATCGAATTTTCGTATTATATCTTACCTGCGGGATAAATGGCGGCGAATTTCGCGGATTTGCAAACGTTCGCATCCGACAAGCGGGGTGATGTTTTACCTGAGGCTGGGCAATTTCACTTGAGACGCGATTACAGTCGCCGGCTCACAATCTATGCGGCTGTTAGAAGTTTTAGTGAAGCGAGTACCATGAGGCGCGGTTTGCACGCGAAAAAACGCCTTTTGCAAGGGAGGCGCTTCGGTGCCAGCCAAAACTTATCCCCAAGCGGGTGAAATTGATTTGCACTTCAAGACGATGCTTTTTCATAAAAGATACAACACTCCTCGTACCACCGTGATGTGTGTGGAATGATAAAATCACCCAATGCTCCCAGATTTCAGAGTCAGACAACGCGACTACCTCCTCGAACTCTCCCGCGCCCTCACGCAGGAGCTCGATCTCGGAAAACTCCTCGCGCGGATTTTGCTGATCGCGGTGGAAATGCTCGCGGGACAGGCTGGCATCATCGCGCTCAAAGAACGGGATGGCTGGCGCGTCGCCGCCGCCCATGGAATTGCCCCGGCTTTCCTCAGCTATCTCACCCCCCTGCTGGCAGACGAAGACATGCGTGAATTGGATGTGATGGAACTCAATCGCATGTTGAAAGAGTTGACCTACACCGCAAGCATGGGACTGCTCAACGGCACCGCGCTCGCGCTCGTGGCGCACAGACAAGTGATCGGCGTTATTTTTATTTTCCGAAATTATGAGGGGGGATTCACTCCCAACGACCGCGTGATCCTCCAATCGTTTGCAGACCAAGCCGCAATTGCTGTGTACAACGCGCAACTGTACGGACAGGTCTCCTACGAAAAGCAGAGGCTGGACGCGCTACTCGACTCGGCCGCGGACGGGATCATCATCCTCAACGCGGACCTGACCATCGAGCGCGTCAACGATGCGTTCGAGCGAATCTATGGGAAGACTCACGATGAGCTCGTGAACACGCCTCACGATGATGTGATCCGCTGGGCGGGCGATCCGCAGGGATCGACACTGGATGAAGCCATGGCAAACGGCTGGCCCCTCACGCCGAACGCGTCCCTGTATGTGGAGGGCGACCTCGAACGCGACTTGCCACCTACACTTCCAGTTGGAGTCACATACGCCCCACTGCTTTCGCCCGATGGCAAACTCCGTAACATCATCGTTAGCGTGCGGGATATTACACATTTCAGAACAGCGGACGAACTCAAGGCGACGTTCATCTCCATTGTGAGTCACGAACTACGGACGCCTGTCGCATTGATAAAAGGATACGCATCAACGCTCAGGCGCGACGATGCAAAATGGGACAAGCGCACCATCAGCGATTCGCTCGCGGTGATCGAAGAGGAAGCAGACCGCCTGAGCAAGATGGTTGACGACTTGCTCGACGCGTCGCGTCTGCAGGCTGGCGGGTTGAGTTTGAATCGCGCGG
The DNA here is from genome assembly GCA_044222305.1 of Anaerolineales bacterium. Classification (GTDB taxonomy): domain Bacteria; phylum Chloroflexota; class Anaerolineae; order Anaerolineales; family Villigracilaceae; genus Defluviilinea. The sequence goes on along the minus strand of JBGANO010000027.1, from coordinate 16,996 downwards.
ATGTTTCTTTACCTACATTGGCAAAACGAATCGCTGAAAAGTTTTCCACGCAATCAAAAAATCACACTATCGTCGCAGGCTTCCCTGAAAATTTTCCCGTCGTTCTTGCGGATGAGACACGCATCGAACAAGTCATTGCTAATCTTGTGTCGAATTCTCTGAAGTATGCCCCTAAGGGTGAAATCAAAATCAGCGGCACGGTTCACTCCGAACAAGTTGTGATTTGTGTGTCCGACGAAGGCGCGGGGATTGATCCAAAAGATTTGCCACACGTCTTCGACAGGTTCTATCGCTCGACAAAAGCCGTCAAGCAGACGAAAGGCGCGGGGCTGGGACTCTATCTCGCGCGCGCGATCGTCGAGGCGCATGGCGGAAGGATTTGGGCAGATCCCAAACCTGACGCGGGGGCAAGGATATGTTTTTCGTTGCCGCGATGATTCGTAGGGGCGAACAGCAAAATTTACCGCTAAGAGCGCGAAGAACGCAAAGAAAGAATAAAAACTTAGCGACCTTTGCGGGCTTCGCGGTTCGAAAGTGTGTAGTTGGCGTTCTCTAACGCCAACGGGCGCGCAAGAGACTCTCCCTCACCCCTAACCCTCTCCCGCTGGAGGAGGGGAACGCGTCAGGGTGGTAAAATTTGACGGAAACTGAATCAAGCCGACCCTGAGAAGGACGCGGGGTACTATCCAAAAAAGGAAAATCAATCATGGCGAACACAGTCCCTCTTCGAAGTAAGATCAATAAAAAATATACGTGGAATGCGGAGAGCGTTTTTAAATCCGCGAAGGAATGGGAGGCGGAGGTTGGCGCGATTGTGGCAGAACTGCCGAACGTGAAAAAATATGAGGGCAGGCTGAGCGAAAGCGCGGAGGTGTTGCTCGAAGGGATGCGCGCGGTGGAGGCGTTGGCGAACCGCACGTATAAAATTTTTATGTACGCGGTGTTTTCGTATTCGGTGGATACGACGAATCAAAAATCTGCGGCTTTGATGGGCAAAGCGCAGGGTGTAGCGGGACAAGTCTCGGGCGCGCTGTCGTTCGTGAACCCTGAATTGATCGCGATGGGAAAAGCCAAACTCGATGAGTGGATGAAGGGCAACGAAAAACTTGCGGTGTATTGGCACAGTTTTGAAGACCTGTTCCGACAGCAAGCACATGTGCGTTCGGGCGAGGTCGAAGAATTGCTCGGCATGGTCGGCGACCCGTTCGGCGGCGCGCAAAATAGTTCGAGCATGTTGGTGAATGCGGATTTTAAATTCGCGCCCGCGAAAGATAAGAAGGGCAAGAAGGTCGAGATCACGCAAGGCAACATGCACACGTCGTTGATGGAACACCCTGACCGCAAAGTGAGGCAGAGCGCGTTCGAAATCTACATGGATAAACATCTTGAATTCAAGAATACGCTCGCGGCGAATCTCAACACCTCGATCAAGAACAACATCTTCAATATGCGCGCGCGGAAGTTCGACACGTCGTTGCAAGCGTCGTTGTTCGGACTCAACATTCCCGAATCAGTTTTTCATAATTTGATCAACACGTTCAAAAAGAAATTGCCCGTGTGGCATCGCTACTTTGAATTGCGCCGCAAGGCATTGGGTCTGCGCGAAGTGACGTATTACGATATGTGGGCGCCGATTGTAAAAAGCAAACCAAAAGTTCCGTACACAAAAGCGGTTGATTTAATTTCTGAAAGTCTCGCGCCGCTCGGCAAGGAATATGTGGACGTGTTGCGGCAGGGTTGCCTCAAAGACCGCTGGGTGGATATTTATCCGAACAAAGGCAAACAGAACGGCGCGTTCTCGTGGGGCGTCGCGCCTGAGACGCATCCCTTCATTATGATGTCGTACACCGATGAAGTGGGAAGCATGAGCACGCTGGCGCACGAACTCGGTCATTCGATGCACTCGTACCTCACGGGTCAAAACCAGCCGCGCGTGTACAACAATTATTCGCTGTTCGTCGCGGAGGTCGCGTCGAATTTCAATCAGGCGATGATGCGCGGACACTTGCTCAAAACGGTGAAGGATAAAAACTTGTTGATCGCGCTGATCGAAGAAGCGGTTGGACATAACTTCTTCCGCTACTTCTTCCAGATGCCGACTCTGGCGCGCTTCGAATTAGAGACTCATCAACGCGTCGAGCGCGGCGAAGCGCTGACCGCCGACTCGATGCAGGAACTGATGGCGGATCTGTTCGCGGAGGGATTTGGTCCCAAAGTGAAAGTGGATCGCCCGCGCGTCGGCATGATCTGGTCTACATTTGCGCATCTTTTCTCGGACTATTATGTCTACTCGTACGCCACAGGCATTTCTGGCGCCCACGCCCTCGCGGGACGAATCCTGCGCGGCGAGCCGAACTCAGCACAAGATTATCTCGGCTTCTTGAAATCAGGTTCATCGCTGTATCCGCTGGATGTGTTGAAGAAAGCAGGCGTTGACCTTGCATCGCCGAAACCAGTCGAGGAGACTTTTGAAGTGATGGAGAGTTATGTTGATCGGTTGGAAGAGTTAGTTGGGTAGTTAGGTAGTTGTACACACGTAGACAGGTAAACAGGTAGACAGGTGTGTACTTGTATCCGTGTTTACTTGTTTACCTCACCAAATCGTAAATCCAAAATCAGAAATCGGAAAATCGCAGAATGCCTCAAACACAAATCGCATGCCCCAATTGCCGCCAGATGATCGCGGCGAATATCGAACAACTCTTTGACGTGACGCAAGACCCGCAAGCCAAACAGCGACTGCTCGGCGGCGTTTCGAACATGGCGCGCTGTCCGCACTGCGGGTTTCAGGGACGACTCGCCACGCCGATCGTTTATCACGACAACGCAAAAGAATTGCTCCTGACATTCTTCCCGCCTGAATTGAACGTGCCGTTGCAAGAGCAGGAGAAGATCATCGGTCCGCTCATCAAGAAGATCACGGACAGCCTCCCCGCCGAAAAGCGGAAAGGTTATTTGCTAAGTCCCAGCCCGAACCTGACGTACGAATCCATGATCAAGGTCATCTTGGGCAAGGACGGCGTCACGCCTGAGATGCTCAAAGCGCAACAAGATCGCGTGCAAATCGTCGAGCGGCTCATCCAAGCCAGTTCGGCGGATGTGCGGAGCGAACTCATCAAGCAAAACAGCGCGTTATTCGATGAACAATTCTTCGCGCTGTTCAGCCGTCTCGCGCAGGGCGCGTTGCAAAGCGGACAAGAATCCGTTGGCAGGCAACTCGCTGACGTGCAACGTCAACTGCTCGATGAGACCGAGTTCGGTCGCGGGTTGAAAGAGTCGGTTGGGGAACTGGAGACAGCCCAAAAGTCCCTGCAAGAAGCGGGGCAAGGTCTCACGCGCGAGAAATTGCTGGACTTCGTCCTAGAGTCCCCGAATGACGCGCGCTTGCGTGGATATGCCACGATAGCGCGGCAGGGAATGGATTATCAATTCTTCCAATTGCTCACGGACAAGATTGACAAAGCGACGGGCGACGAAAAGACGAGGCTCGAATCGATCCGTGAGAAATTGCTGGATTTCACCAACGAAATGGACAAGCAGATCGAGGCGCGCTACAAGCAGGCGCAAGAGTTTGTCGAGTCGCTTCTCGCGCAAGATGATATCGTCAAAGCGGTGCGCGACAATCTCGATGGCTTTACACAGGATTCGGTTGACTTGGTGAATCAGTTGCTACGACAGGCATCCGAGAAAAACGATTACACGCGCATGGGCAAACTGCAAAAGATGGTGGAAGTGTTGCGCGAAGTTTCGACTCCGCCCGAAGTTGCGCTCGTTGAACAACTGCTCGACGCGCCTGATGAAGCGTCGCTCGAACAAATGCTGGAAGCGAACAAGACGATGATCAACGACCAGTTCATGCAAGCGGTGATCGGCTTGGTCGGTCAAGTGGAACAAGCCGCCGAACAGGGCAACCCCGAAGCGAAGGCGTTGAGTGAAAAAATAAACACGATCTACAAGACCGCGCTGAAATTTTCGATGAAGCAGAATATGTAAAACCAAACCTTAGCCACGGATTTCACTGATTTACACGAATTAAAGCCGACCACGTTTGGTCGGCTTTTTAATTGGCTCAATTGAGGATAAGAAATAAAAATCCGTGACAATCCGTGCAATCAGTGGCTGATGGTTTTAATCAGCGTAACCCCTCAAACATATCCGTCTCTCTTTTTTTCCCTCCATTCACCAAACTCATCGCGCGATAGAACGTTCCCTGCAACGTCAACAATTGACGAATCTCATCCTCTGGCAACTCCAACAGCGGACCGAGGCTGGGAAGTTGGCTTTTGTGACACAAGATTGATTCCCACACTGTTTTCCAATGCGATGAAATATCAATCCGCGTTGTGATCATCCAGTCTTTCCACGCGGCTTCACCGCGCACCTGATCGTCCACGGGGAATTCGATCTCACCCATATATTTCATAAAGAAATTTGCAAACGGTTCTGAATCAACGTAATAATATAACTTTGAAACACGGTGAGACGATTGCTTCTCTGCATCCACATAACTCGCGTCCGCCGCGCAGACTATCGCCGCGTTCGTGAATTGCGAAATGGAAATATGATCGGGATGTCCATACCCGCCATCATGCGCGAATGTGACAACTACATGTGGTTTGATTCGCCGAATGTGCGGAACGATTCGTTCCACAGCCTGAATCGGATGCGCCTGATCGAGATCGCCGTCAATGTAATTCAAAAAATGGATTTCTTTCAGCCCAAGGACTTTTCCCGCGTTCTCCAACTCCAGAGTGCGGACGCGTCCGACTCCCTCCAAGCCTGGGTTTGGTCCCTCCGAATCCCACCAGCCCCGCTCCCCTCGCGTCGCACAGACGAGATATGTCTCGATCCCCTCGGCGGCATATTTCGCAAGCGCGCCTCCTAATCCCATAGACTCGTCGTCGGGATGGGCAAGTACTGCGAGTAGTTTCAATTTTTCAGTCATGGGCTACCTCCTGTAGATAAGACCTCACAGGTCTTCGAGACCTGTGAGGTCTATTGTTTTACTCGTGCGCAACCTTCCACACTCGTTCAAACTCCATCATAAATTGCTGGGCTATCGCTTCGTTATAAATGATGAGAATGTTTTCGTCGTTCCGCGTTTCGGCGCTTTGTGAAAAGTTATAGGAGCCAACCACAACAATCGACTCGTCAATGATGAATATCTTGTGGTGCATCTGCCCTTCGATGCCGTCAATGCGAACATCTATCCCTGCTTGACGAAACGGGTCGAACTCCGTTCCTTGATTCGATGCGATTTGTTCCTCGTCCATCACACCTCTGACCGTGAGTCCATCCTCCGCTTTTTCGCGGACGATGTCGCCGAGATCGTTCGACGTGAATGAAAAGGCGAGGAAGTAAATGCTTTCCTCTGCGCCGCTCAATACGGTTGCGATCTGACTCTGCACGCCGTCGTCGGGGGAGAAAAAGGTATCCACGCGGGTCGAGTCAATCGTCAGGGTGGGATGAGGCGTTTCGGGTGTCACGTTTTCGCCGAAGCGGTTATCCAGAAACATCTCGTCAAATTCTTTCGAGTAATTCTCCGCCATCTTCGTGGAGAGGATTCGCATCAGAGTATTGTCGTCGTCGTACGCGCCCGAGTCGGTGAAGTTCATCGTCCCGAGCCAGACTTCGGATTTATCAATCACCATAAACTTATCGTGCATCAAGCCATCTTGCTTATCGCCAACGATTGATATACCCGCTTCGAGCAATCTCTCCACGTCAGAGGAATCCATGTTCGTAGATTCCATCACCATGCGGATCGTCACGCCGCGATCGTGCGCATTCAGCAACGCATTGCGGACGCTGTTCAACGTGAGGCTGTACGCGGCAACGTCAATGCTCAAGCGCGCCGCGTCAATCGCCGCGACGAGAGGCACATCCACGCCGCCAGTACCTTGCGACGAGAACGGGTCAACAGGATCGGTGAAATACAACTCGAACCACGAGCCTTTCACGCCGTAGCCCGTTTGCAAATCAACGGGCGTGAGTTCGGTTGATGGAGTTTCTGTAATTTCAACAATGGGGGTCGGTGTAATTGATCCACACGAAGAGATCAACAAACAAATCAATCCCGTCATTGCGAGGAGGGCTTTGCCCGACGAAGCAATCTCCGTCACCATCTTGGAGATTGCTTCGCCCCTTCGGGGCTCGCAATGACGGTTATTTTCACTTTGCATATTCTTCCCCTGCCAATTGCGCGGCTCGTTTCAATAATTGATCATATTTCATCTGATTGACCAGCATGAGGTGTGCAATGATTCGTTTGAGAAAACGCGGAAGCGGCGCGTGCATCTGCATCACATCATGCACGCGCGTGCCGCCGTCGGGAAGCGCTTCAAATCGAAAGGTTTCAGCGAAAGTTTTCTTTCCATTCTCGAACGACTCAGACGTGGAATACTCAAACGGACGCCAATCAAGAGTTACTTCGGTGCTCACAGATTTTCCATGCGCGCAGTGATTGCTCGCGCCCTTGCCTGCGCGCCCGCGCGGTCTGTCGCCGATACTCCATTTGACGTGATCGGTCATCCAGAGATTGCGTTTGAGCGGGTCTTGCATCCATTCCCACGTTACAGCAGGAGGCGTGGGGAAATCAATACGAAATATTTTATCCGCGTCTTTTTCTTCGATCACGATGCGGCGTTCTTCGGTCAATTCCTTGTAACGCTGGTGCAGGTCAATGTTGTAGGTTTTCACTTCGCCCAAATGCTCGTACTCTTCCATTTGTTCATGCGCGTTTTCAAGATTCAAATTCAAATGATCGAGGCATCGTTCGGTGATGAGCATGTAAGCGCGCCAACCCGTAGACTCAGTAACATGATTCTTCAACAGCCGATGCGTGAGATTGACATCTGTGCCAACCATCTCGCGAATGTCCCGCACTTGTTGAATGACATAATCGCCATGATGGGCGATGAATTTCAGATCAAGTGTTGGGATGTTGCGACACGCATTGCATGTGCAAGTCGTTGCTCTCTTCATTGAAAGTTGTTTATCGCGAAACGTCACGTAGGTTGATTCCATCAACTCAAGGATCGTTTCGCCGCGCGTGATCTTCGATTCGGGAATGTACGCAAACACCGCGTCCCCTTCCAACTTGTGCAGGGTCAACACCGATTCGATTTTCTCGACGATCGTTTCGAGCAGGTCCGAAAGGATTTCGTGCGAATGTTCCAACTCGGTCCCCGCGAGAAACGAGGTATATCCCGAAATATCGGCGATGACCAAATATCCGTGCTGGGTAACTACGCTCATCATCACGATTATAATCCCGACCCCGACCCCCACCGCCGCTCCCGAAAAACATCGGGACGATGTGAAGCGGCACCTCCCCCAAATTTCGCATGTGAAATATGAATAATCATTCAAACTTATTCTGCGGAAATTGGGGGAGGCTGGGAGGGGGTCGTTTATAATTTCACACTATGACTACAACTACTGCCAATCGCCAGATCGCGCGCGCCGCGGGGACGGTGATGTTCGCGATCCTTTTCGGTCAACTCGCGGGACTTGCGCGCGGCATTATCATCGCAAACACATTCGGCGCCTCGCCCGAACTCGACGCCTTCTTCGCCGCCAATCGCGTCAGCGAGACTCTCTTCCTGCTCGTCGCGGGCGGCGCGCTTGGCTCTGCATTCATTCCGACATTCACTGGACTGCTCGCCAAAGTTGAGACGGATTCGGCATGGCGACTGGCCTCCTCCCTTGCGAACGCGGTCACTCTCACCCTCAGCCTGCTCGCGGCGTTAATTGCCTTGTTCGCCCCTCTAGTGGTCCGCTTCGCCCTCGCCCCTGGACTCTCTACTGACCCTCAACTTTTCTCGCTCACGGTTTCATTGCTTCGCATTCAATTGATCTCAGCAGTTTTATTCGGCTTGGGTGGATTAATCGTCGGCATTCTCAACGCGCATCAAATCTTCCTCATCCCCGCGCTCACCCCCGCCATGTATCAACTGGGAATCATCTTCGGCGCAGTCTTTCTCGCTCCCTCGATGGGAATATATGGATTGGCGTGGGGTGTCGTCTTTGGGGCGGTGATGTATTTGTTGGTACAGGTTCCGTCATTGGTCAAATTACTGCGTACTTCGTACTACGTACTACGCAATACGCAATACGAAGTACGCAGTATCCTCGGCTTGCACGATCCCAACGTCCGCAACGTCCTCCTCCTCATGCTCCCCCGCCTGCTCGGCGTTGCCGTCGTTCAACTCAACTTTTGGGTCAATACAAATCTCGCCTCAAAAATGGAAGAGGGCAGTGTCGCCAGCCTCACCTACGGATTCTCGCTCATGCTCATGGCACAAGCCGCAATTGCCCAATCCGTTGCCATTGCCGCGATGCCAACATTCTCCGCACAACACGCGCTCGGCAAACTCGACGAAATGCGCGCTTCACTTGCGGCATCCTTGCGCGGAATATTGTTGATGGCTGTCCCTGCCAGTGTGGGACTCATCCTCTTGCGCGAGCCATTGATTGCATTCCTGTATCAGCGCGGAGAATTTGATTCGCGCGACGTTCAACTCGTGGCATGGGCACTGCTCTGGTTCGCGGCGGGACTCGTCGGTCACTCGATCATGGAAGTGCTGACCCGCGCCTTTTATGCCCAACAAGACACAAAGACTCCTGTCATCATCGGCACAATTGCGATGGGATTGAATGTTGTTTTTAGTTTATGGTTTTCAAATGTATTCGCGCGAATCGGATGGTTCCCGCTTGGAGGACTCGCGCTTGCAAATTCACTCGCCACCGCGCTCGAAGCAATGACATTGTTCATTTTTATGCGAAGGCGATTGAATGGGATCGAAGGCAAGTCAATTGCAAACAGCGCGTGGAGAGTCGCGCTGTCCGCGTTGGGGATGGGAATCGGCTTGGGGTGGTGGATCCAGTCCACGCTGGGTCAGACGCGTTGGCTTGTCGCGTTGGGAGGAGTCGCAGTAGGAGGAGTCATTTACGCAGTAGCCGTCGTGATTCTCAAAGTCCCCGAAATAAAATTGCTCACCAATATGGTGAGCAATCGGTTGCGTAGGTAATCACCCACCCGCGCCTTGTGTGGGCGCGACCTGCGGTTCGCCAAAGGGACGGATATCGTAGCCCCACACATCGGTGTGATATTCATACATCAATCCCTGCACGACAAAATAAATACGAAAGCCTTGTGTGACAACCTGTTCGCAAACTTCGCCAGGCTTGGGCGCGCCTAAACAGGAATCGGGGAAGTCCGTCGCCTCAAAATTCAAAACAGTTGAATCATCGAGCCATTTGTTTAATTGATTCGACAACACCGAGCGCGCGACTGAAACGGCGGGTGGAGTTCCGCCCCTGTGAACATACTGATGCGCCGTCCATTCAATTTCGCCGAGCATGGCTTGCATGGAGGCTTGATCGGAGAATTCTGAAATCGTGGAACCTGTCCCTGCGAATAGAAGCAGACCATTCATGGAAGGTTCTTCAAAACCCTGAAACTTTTCGATCCAGCGATGAAGAAACCTGGATTGGTTTGCGTCCAGCGTTCCAGTCGGCGCGGGATAGGTGAAATCGGCAAGACATGAAATAACAAGGTACGTGTCGTCGTTGTAGATTCCAACGTCGTAGCAAATTTCATCTTTGAGATGTCCAACCGTATCCGCGTATAAATGCCTGGCAAGAAGTAAATTCGCTTTAGGTAAGGCGTCGTTCAGAAGGGCGGCCTGTGGGAAACCCGCTGGCTCTGGCGATTGGTAGATAAGCGTGCTGGTTGGAGTGAAGGTTGGAAACGGCGGCGGCGTTGCTGATCGGTGCGGCGTTGGCGTGTCTGTTGAAATGAAAGGGATATCTTGAGTTGCAGTTGGCAGGTTTCCAGCGCAGGCTGAAAGAAATGCGATGATAAATAAAAGGGAAACAAATTTTGTTCTCATGTACTCTCCTTTCGTGAATAAACGGAACTCGCTTCGTGCTTGTTCCCAACAAAAAGACCTCCTGCACGGAGGTCTCGTTTTGCGATTCGTTTGGATGCTAATTCCAAATCAACCACTGACCCGACGCGACGATGATGCCCAATAAAATTCCGCCCACAACCTCGAGCGGCGTGTGACCAAGCACTTCACGCAAATCTTTTTCGTTGAAGATGTGACCTTTCAATAATTCATCGAACAACACGTTGATGCGCCGCGCGTGGATGCCCGCCTGCTGACGCACGCCCGCCGCGTCGTAGGTGACGATCATCGTGATGGCAACCCCCAACGCAAAAAGCGGATTCGCAAATCCATGATACAAACCAATCGCCAGAGTCGTGGCGGTCATCAGCGCTGAGTGCGAACTCGGCATACCGCCTGTGGTGAGCATCAGCGACCAATTCCATTTGCGCGTGCGAAAAAAATCGAGCGGGAGTTTGATGATCTGCGCGAGGAGCCATGCGATGAGACCCGCAATCAACGGTTTATTCTGAAACAGATCGAGAAGATTCATTCAGACTCTTCCTCGAACGCGGACACCTCGTCACCCGCGACTTGCTTCACTTTGAGTTGCGCCGCTTCGAGCAGAACGCCGCATCGCGCCGCCAATGCCTGCCCCCGCTCAAAGAGTTTGATCGCCTCTTCAAGTTGACTCTGCTCCCCTTCGAGAGTTTCGACAATCCCTTCGAGTTCAGCAAGCGCTTCTTCGTAGGTTAATTCTTCCACAGGTTTTTCTGATTTTTTGGGTGATGTTTTTGGCATGATTGCTCCATTTTCGATTTTCGATTGACGATTTAGGATTGGCGATCTTGTGAGGTAAGCACGTAAACATGTAAACAGGTAGACACGTGACAACTCTTGGTACATGAAACGTGAAACTTGAAACTTTGAGATCGCTCCACGCCCCACGAACCCACGCCTCACGCTTTTTTCACTTCAAACTCTCCATCACTGACTCTAACTTTCATCTCACTACTCGCCTGCGCAACACGAGAGATAACACTGCCATCGTCTTTTCGCGTCACGACAGCATATCCACGCGCCAACACCGCCAGCGGACTCAACGCTTCGAGCCGTTTTGCTGTTCCCTCGATATGTTTCATTTGCAAAATTATACGATTGAACACAGCAGAAGATGCGCGACGTGATAATTCATCCACGCGCTGGGATTCGGATTGGATGAGGCGGGCGGGAGAAAGGTAGCGGAGTTGGGATGTAAGTGAGTTAAGAGAGAATTGTTTTGAGGAGAGGATGGTTAGTGTATGGGTGAGAATTAGAGAATTGAGATTGGAGATTGTTGCCGCGAGGTCTTGAATCGTGATCTGCGTGGCAAGTTCGGCGGCGGCGGTGGGAGTTGGGGCGCGCAGGTCGGCGGCAAAATCGCACAGGGTGAAATCCGTTTCGTGACCGACGCCTGAGATGATCGGAACATTCGACGCGGCAACCGCGCGGACGACTCGTTCATCGTTGAATGCCCACAGGTCTTCGATGGAGCCGCCTCCTCGAGCGATAATGATTACATCAGGGGATTGGAGAATTAGAGAATTGAGGGCTTTGACGAGGGCGGGAGGGGCGTCAACTCCTTGCACGGGAGAAGAAGCGAGGATCACTTCAACAAGAGGCAAACGTCTTCGCAATGTATTGAGCATGTCGCGCAATGCCGCGCCTGTCGCAGAGGTGACGATTCCGATTTTGCGCGGCAGTTCAGGGATGGGACGTTTGCGTTCGGGGTCGAACAATCCCTCGGCTTCGAGTTGCGCTTTGAGCCGCATGAACTCTTGATACAACGCGCCCTCCCCCACAGGTCGAATCTGATCCGCGTAAAGCTGATATTGTCCCTGCGGTTCGTAGATGCCGATCTTGCCGTGCACTTCCACTTCCATGCCATCGCGCAGGGATAACTTCATCCGTGCCGCGCTTGTCTTCCACATCACACACTTCAATGAAGCGTGGGCATCTTTGAGCGTGAAATACACATGTCCCGACGCAGGACGCGACAAGTTCGAGATTTCTCCCTGCACCCACACATCCTGAAGTATGTCGTTCTCCTCCAGTAATTTGCGGATGTGGAATGTCAGTTTTGAGACGGTGAATGTTTGCGGAACTTGTGAAGGGAAAAGTGAAGGTTGCATTGATGAGAGGATAATCGAAAAAGGATGAATTAGGAAGGATAGCCATCAAGGATGAATGATGAAGGAGAAAGGATGAAGGGAGTCGGACTATTGTATAATCCAAAAAGTCGAAAGTCATTTCATCCTTCAAAATTCATCCTTCATCCTTTACCTATGAATCACCTCTGGTCACCGTGGCGTATGGAATACATTGAAAATCACGACAAAGAAGCAGGCTGTGTCTTCTGCAACGCGCAAGCGATGGAAGACAGCGCGGAAAACCTCATTGCATATCGCGGCGAGCGCGCGTATGTGATCCTCAATCGCTATCCATACACGAGCGGACATCTGATGGTCATTCCCTTCGTCCATAAGCCGAATCTCGAAGAATTAGATTCCGCAACCCGCGCTGAAATGATCGAATTGACTTCGCGCTGTACGACTGTTTTGAAGAACATCTACACCCCACAGGGATTCAACGTCGGCATGAACATCGGTGAAGCGGCGGGCGCGGGTGTGAAGGAACACGCGCACATCCACATTGTGCCACGCTGGAAGGGCGACACGAATTTCATATCCACGGTCGGCGAAACGCGTGTACTGCCTGAGGAACTTGAATCAACATACGATCGCGTGAAGAATGAGTTTAAAACAAATAGGTGACTGTCACTTCGCAAGTGACAGTCACCTTCACTGGCTCATAATATTATTTCTCATCCTCAGCAGTTGCACTCCATCAATTGCAATAGAGCCTTCACCAACGAACACTGTCGAGCCAACTTCTCCTCCGCCAACACAAACTATCGAACCTGCTCAAGTTGCGAATCCGCTCACGGGCTTGCATGTTGAAGATCCATCGCTGCTTGAACTTCCCGCGCTACTCGTTTCGATCTCGCATTTTCCCGTCACCGCGCGACCGCAGGCGGGCTTGTCGTTTTCGCCGCTCGTGTTCGAAATTTACATCACTGAAGGCGCGACGCGTTTCCTCACGACATTTTACGGCGCTTTCCCCGCGCCCGAATCGCCCATCACTGGCGGATGCGATACGCGCCGCGAAATTTTCACGCAAACAAACTTCATTCTCGGCAACCGCGCCTGGCTCGATGCGAATCAAAACAACATGCAAGATGCGTGGGAGCGCGGTGTCGGCGGCGCGTGTGTCAACCTCTACGACTCGAATCTGAATCTTCTTCAACAAACGACGACTGACAGCAACGGCTATTACGGATTCAACGTCGGCGCGGGGACGTATCACATCGCGGTGGCGAATCCTCCGCAGTTGGAGTTCGCGCAGAAAAATGTCGGGGACGAGAATCAAGATTCCGACGTGGACCCAGCCTCGGGGTGGAGTGACGCGGTGAACGTCGCATCCACGCTTCTGAATCTGGACGTCGGCTTGATTCAGTCCAGCGACATTCCCCCACCTTCGACGACTCTCCCCGAACCCAAAATTGGACCGATCCGTTCGGGTCGGCTTGTGTACGCAGACATCGCCGCCATGTTCACCAACTCGTGTTTGATCTTCGCGCTCGCCTCGCCCGAAGTGCTGACGGAACTTCCGCAGTGCGTGTTGGTAACGCATGATATTCAGGGCGGCGGATACATGTACAGCACGGACAACTTGCGCGATGTAGCGCAAAACTACAAAGAGCCGAAGGTGAAAATTGATTACACGAGCAACACTTTTTCAACTGAGTCGCCCGCTGGAGGCGTGCCCGCCGATGAACTGCATGTATTCATCGCGTATTTGAATCAATCGGGCTGGGAATATGACGCGCCTTCGCAAAGTTACTGGCGATTTGTGGATGATGCGAGTTCTGACACAGCGGGAATCTTGCACCCCGAAGTGGACAGGCTCACGAACCGTCAACTGCAATTTGAAAATGTGATCGTGTTATTTGCTCGTCACGATGTTGTTTCCCCGACAAATTTGGACATTCATCTTGAAGCAAATTTAACAGGCGACGCGATTCTGTTCCGCGACGGGTTGCAATACAACATCCGCTGGAGCACGGAACTCAGTGAGGAGGAATTGCAGTCGGGTCAACGCAAACCGATTCAGTTTTTGTATGCAGATGAAGACAAATTATTCCCACTCAAATTTGGTCAGACGTGGATCATCGTCGTCACACCCGAAACAACGGTGACGGAAGAATCGGCTGGCGAATGGTTGTTGCGATTCGCGCAACCCGCAGGGGCGAAATGATCCATGTCATTGCGAGGAGCGTTCTTTGCGACGAAGCAATCTCCTCGCAACGACATGGATTATTCTCATGTAATTCTATCAGGACTTTCGCTTTTACTGCTCTAAGACGGTCTGTGACCGTCGCTTCGCTGGTAAACACGCCGGTCGCAGACCGCCTGCGAGCGAAAGTCCTATCTATTTGATGAACGCGCCAAGATGGTTGCCCACCGGTCTTTCATTGCCGGGGATATTATCGTTCATCAACTTGTTCACCGCGCGCGGCTTGCCATCTGCCCCTTTGACGATCATTGCCGAGGATCCGCCGCCATCCAACGCGACGCCGGTGTACACGCTATGCGCCAGCAGAAGATCTGCCAGTTCGGGGAAGGTGGCGCCTTCGCTGAATTCACGCCCATCCACCACCACGATCACGAGGTAACGCCCATTCTGGCTGACGCCGATCGCCGTGCGCGGATCCATGCTCGAGGATTCCAGCGACGCGACCTTTTTGCCTTTGGTCACCAAATACCGATCACCGGTGATCGCGTTGAACACGTTGCCCGATAATTTATCGAACGAAACCACATTCTTCTGGCTGATGTACAGAATCGGGCGACCCGGCGCCTTGGTGGAATACGGTTTGCCGCGTGAAGCCGCCAGCCCGACGAGTTTGACCGGCTCGCCGCCATCCGCGCAATACGTGGCGGGAGGATAGGTTGCCGGGTCGAGGGTGTAGAAACCATCCGCGTTGATGGCGATGTGCAATTTGTTCTTCTCGAGGAACTTCGAGGTGTTCTGCGCGCACAAGAACGGTTCGGCGGCTCTCAGCGGCGGCGTAACGAGAAACTCGAATGTCGCCCCTTTCAAGTCCAGCGCCAGCGTGTGAGAAACCAAACGCCTCGGGGTGGAACGCGTCTTGCGGTAATACAACACGCCCTTGAATAACTTCTGCATCGCCGAGGCGGGGGTTTTCCCCACATTCGTCAGGAACTGCCCCGAAGCCCAGCCGGTAAACCCATCCGCTTTTTCGATCTTCTGCCAGCCGCCGGGTGAAGTCTCCAACGACTTCACGGTTTCGCCTTTGGTCAGGTACCCGATCGCTCGAAACGACGACGAGGGTCCCTCGCGAACATTGAGTGTGCTTGCAGTCACCTGATACCAATCGTACTTTTCCTCTGAAACAGGAGGCGGGGCGGTCGTCGCTTCCAGAAATTCTTTCGACGCCCAACCGGTAAACCCATCATACGAGCGTTTGACCTGATACCAATTGCCGTCGCTTGACGTGTCGAGCCGTTGCACTACCTCGTTGCGGTACACCAAGCCAAGCGATCTATATTGCGTGCCCGGTCCCTCGCGCATGTTCAACGCGGATGCAGTAACCTTGAACCATTCCTCATCACCCGGCGGAGGCGGCGGGGGTGGAGGAGCAGACGTCACGATCAGATATTGACGCGAGGACCAGCCCTCGAGTCCGTCCGGTTCGCGGCGAATCTTCGCCCATGCCCCATCGGCGGAGATGGCGAGTCCTTTCACCACTTCATCCTGTTTCAACACCCCAACGACTCCAAACGTGGTGCCGGCGCCAGAGCGGACGTTGAGCGCGGAGGCGGTGACCTTGTACCACACCGGTCCCGGAGGCGGCGGAGGAGGAGTCCCGAGTTTGAAACGCGTGTTGAAGGCGGTTTGGTCGCCGTTGAAATAATTCAAATCAATGCGCGAACTTTCCACACCGTACAAGTCCCCATCACCGCTGTCGGTGAATTGCCAGAACGTCCAGCCGTTGGTGTCCCAGGGTTTTGGCACGAGCGGCGTGGACACGCCATAGTTCGCAACCCACAGAGGATATTGTTTGAAGTATGCGAGGTTTGCCGCGTCGGTAGTTGCGTTGGGAGCCCGGCTGACCCAATAATAGTACGCGGTGTAAATGCCGATCTCGTGGTTGCCAACGCGTGATTTGATCCGCTCTAAAAATGTTTTCCAATGTCGCCAGCCGGTATAGGCGCCGCCATAGGCTTCTTCAAAATCGGCGAACAACGGGAGGTCGCCGAGATCGCCGTCGAAAGCGGAATACCACAGGTCTGCCTGTTCGGTTGGGTTGGCGCGGCTGTCGTAAAACCAATAGGAGCCGCGCGGCAAGCCCACTGCTTTTGCGCCGGTCCAGTTATTTCTGAAATCAGAATCGATCCACACATTTTGCCCGGAGCGAATGATGACATACCCCGCCGATTGTTTCATCTTTCCAAAGTTAATTCCCTGCGGGGTGGTCTCGGCATCCTGATAGAAACTGACATCTGGTCCAATGAGATTTGCCATGTATGACTCCTCAGTCGATATTGCGTAGATATTTTACCAGCGAAGATGTCCGATTCAAAACCCTTTATAATCGCCGCATGGACATCCCCGAGCGTGTCATTTCGGATTTCGAATTGCGCAAACAAAACGGCGAACGCGGCGCGCGAAAATTTATCGCGCACAGAGGCATCGTCTACGATGTGACCGATTGCCCGAAATGGCGGCTCGACCTGCACGAAAATCTGCACTTCCCTGGGCAAGACCTTACCAGCGAGCTCCCCGACGCGCCTCATGAAGAGGATGTATTCACCCGCCCATGCGTGAAAGCCGTTGGCAGGTTGGAAAGTTAAACGGGCGATGCAGAAACCCAGTTCCTTGCATCCGGTTGGGGCAAATCGCCCGTGGACTGTCCCAGTCATTTTATTGACTTCGCTCGTCCTACGCTGGATGCTCGTCTTGCGCGGCGGTCAATATTA
>JBGANO010000026.1:0-46512 GCA_044222305.1 Anaerolineales bacterium | reverse complement strand
AATACTCTTTTTTTCTCTGTGTTCTCTGTGGCGAAAACGACTTTCGCAAGAAGTCTATTGCAAAGATTATTTGCCGTTCAAACGTTTGATGTCGGAGTCGACCATCATCGTGACCAGTTCCTTGAAACCGACGGAGGGTTCCCAACCCAGCACAGAGCGCGCTTTCGATGGGTCGGAGATGAGCAAGTCCACTTCGGCGGGACGGTAGAAGCGTTCATCTTGCACGACAAATTCCTTGTAATCCAAGCCTGCATGACCGAAAGCGATCTCGCAAAACTCGCGCACGGAGTGAGTCTCGCCCATGCCGATGACAAAATTATCGGGATCGTCTTGTTGCAACATGCGCCACATGGCTTCGACGTAATCGCCCGCGAAGCCCCAGTCGCGTTGCGACTCAAGGTTGCCGAGGCGGAGTTCCTTCGACAGTCCGAGTTTGATGCGCGCGACGCCGTCGGCAATTTTCCGCGTGACGAATTCCAACCCGCGGCGCGGACTCTCGTGATTGAACAATATCCCCGAAACGGCAAACATATTGAACGACTCGCGATAGTTCACGGTGATCCAATGCCCGTACACCTTCGCCACGCCGTACGGACTGCGCGGGTAGAACGGCGTCTCCTCGCTTTGCGGCACTTCGAGCACTTTGCCGTACATCTCGCTCGACGACGCCTGATAAAAACGAATCTTCGGGTTTATGAAGCGGATCGCCTCCAACATGCGCGTCACACCGAGCGCGGTAATCTCGCCCGTTAGCGCGGGTTGATTCCACGAGGTCGGCACGAACGACTGCGCGGCGAGGTTGTACACTTCGGTCGGTTTGTATTCTTCGAGGAACGAAAGCAATGAGCCTTGATCGTGCAAGTCGCCTTGAACGACGGTGATGTCGTCCAGCAAATGAGTGATGCGTTCAGAGGTCATCGTACTGGAACGACGCGCCACGCCTATCACGCGATAGCCCTTGGCAAGCAATAACTCCGCGAGATAGGACCCGTCTTGACCTGTGATGCCTGTGATGAGAGCGGTTGGCATTGAATCTCCTAATTCAAAATTCAGTGACTGAATTATAACCTACATTGCGCGGGGTTGCTTGCGCATTTTGTCCAGCCACAAACCGCCGCCCAGGATCGTCCCCCACAAGCCAACGATCAACGCGATCATCACCGCGAACGGCAACTGTCCGCCCACATAAAAATATCGGCTCGCGTACCATTGCGTGAAGATCAAAATAAAAACAACTTCACACGCAACCACACGCATGAACCACGCGTTACGAGTCTCGCGCCACCACACCCAGACGCATCCCGCGATGAGAGCCTGCCACATAAACTGAATCGTCCGATAGCGCGGATTGTCCCACTGGTCGCCTCCGCCTCGCAGAGCGGCGAGCAGGATCCACGTCCAGACGAGAAGCGAGAGCCAGATGAAAATGCTTCGGCGACTCTCCGCACGATTCTTCTCGACGGGGAGGCTTGCCCCGGCTGCCGTCGAAAGAATCAACAGGGGAAGCAGGGCATACCATCCCAGCGCGCGCAAGACATAGATCACTTTCCAGATGGGGAGCGTCGGCACGACCAACGCCGCCGGGAGCACGGGCTGAAGCAATCCATACACCGCCACGAACGGAATGCGCGCCGCTTCGGGCATTTCATCGAACAACTTTTGCACCCAGCCCGATTCGCGTTCGATCTGATACACATTCCACTTCACCGAAAGTTGAATCCAATCGTTGAGTACCGCCATCGGCGATGAGGTATCGAATACGCCCTTCCGATTCAACGAAGAAGAGAGCGCAAACAGACCGATCAGGAACACAACTGCAAAGACGAGGATGGGCTTCCACGAGATGCTTGCATGCTTGCGCGAAAAGAACATCCAGCCTGCGAAGATGAACAGCGTTGCCACGGCAACCGACGGCGAAAACAGCAACATGCCGAGGAGGCTTAATCCGAGAGCAATTCGCGGCGCAACTTTGGATTTGGACGGCTTGCCGTCCAATGCAGGAGCAAGCTCCTGCACTCCAAAAACAAATCCCCAAAACGCGATAGCGGACAATGTCATCAAATACGGTTCACGCATGGCAGAACCGCCCAACAAAATAGATTCGGGATACAGCGCGAAGATCCACACGGATGCCCACGCCGTTTTCTCGCCGAATGTGACGCCTGCCGCCTTCCATAAAAACGGGATGCCCAACGCGGCAACGAACGCCGCAAGCAGGATCATCATCAACGGGCGGTGCGCGTCGGGCGAGAGGTAACGGTAGGTCAACCCGCTCAAGGCAAGCAACCCGCCATACTGATCGGAGGCATACTCCCGGCTGAACGCGTCGAGGATCGGCGTGTCCGAAATTGACAGTTTCCATGCCTGCTCATCGCGTTTATGCGCGTCGGTGTAGGTGTAGCCGGCTTGACCGTCTTTCGAATTAGTGTAACCGTACACAGGAAGCAATGTATACGCGGCAACACCGCCCGCCAAACGGAGCGCGAACGCAAGCGCGACAATCCAAGCCAAAGTTCTTCCGCCTCCCGCCCATTTCGTAGAGGAGACAAGCAATATCAACGAAAGAAGAAAGAGGCAGGAGAAACCGAGCCAGCCAGACAGCCAACCGGAGCCCTGTAGCCACGACAAAACTGCCCCCGAAACGAGGGCAGTCGGAAGTATCCAGAATAGATCTTGCTTATTGAGATTCATTGGGATAATTCTACCCCAATCTCAGCGCCCGCTTCTACAAGCCGAGCGGTTTCGCCCTCAATAGCCTGCGATGCGCGGAACGCATACACGCGTCCATCACAACTTTTAACCCCGCATCGCGCGCCTTTTGCGCGGCTTCCTCGTTGACGATACCCTCCTGCATCCACACCACTTTTGCGCGAATCTTAATGGCTTCATCCACCACAGGCGGAACATCCTCAGGCTTGCGAAAGACTTGCACAACATCTACCTGCTCTGGAACAGATGACAGATCAGGATATGCCTTCTCCCCCATGATCACTGTTGCGGCTGGATTCACAGGAATGATTCTGTATCCCTGATCTTTTAAATATTGCACAATGCCGAAACTTTCTTTGGCGGGATTCGATGATAACCCCACCGCCGCGATTATCTTTGCCGATACAAGGATTTCCTTCATTTCTTTTTCGCTGTTCATGTTTTCTCCTTATACATTCATACCTCGGTGGTTGAGTAGACGGCGGTGTTCGTTCGCCGTCGTATCGAAACCACCACGCTGTAAAGCAATTCTCGTTACAAGAGTTTATATGCGTACCTGTGGTCTCGGTACGTCCTTCGTCTCCGCTACCGCTTCGACAGGCTCAGCGCGGCGGCTTCGCTCAGGACAACTCGACAACCGATGTGTCTATGAAATTTTAATCGGCAACACTGCCTTGAACACCGTTTCGCCTGGCTTCGACCTCACCAGTAACTGTCCGCGATGATGATTTGCGATGATGTCATGCGAGATGTGCAAGCCGAGTCCCGTTCCGCTCCCTGGCGGCTTGGTGGTAAAGAACGGCTCGTAGATTCGCATCAAAATATTCTCAGGTATGCCGGGACCATTATCGATGATCTCAACGACAACATGGTGGTCTTCAACGTACGTGCGCAAAACGATCACGCCGATTCCATTCATTGCGTCCACAGCGTTGTCAATGATGTTCGTCCATACTTGATTTAACTCGCTCGCGTAGGCTTCGATGCGCGGCAGGTTCGGCGCGTACTCACGCTTCACCGTCACGCCTTGTTTCAATTTATGTTGCATGATGACCAGCGTATTTTCGAGTCCCTCGTGCACATCCACTTCGAGCAACGGCGCCAGATCGAGATAGGTGTACGATTTCATTGCGCGCACGATCCCCGAAACACGCGCGGCGGTCAATTGCACTTCCGCAAGCAACTCCATCATCAAACAACTTGTGCCAAGCCATTGAACGGATAATTTGAAGAACGCGGATGTCTTCAGCTCTTTCAGCGCTTCGATTGTCCACCCACAGTTGACCATCGCGGGAGCGACCTCCCACGCGGACTCGATCCCGCCCGCTTCCAACCACGATTGGAGCTGGTCCACCAAGTCAATTCTTTCCAACGCCTCCAGTTTGACGCGCGCCTCGAACCGTCGCGTCACATCCTTCCTGATATTATTTAGCCAGTCCGTTTGATTCTCTTTGAACGCGACCGATTCAATCTCGTGAGTTAATGCCTGCCACTTGATGAGCGTCTTCTGCAGTTCAGCCGCGCTCCTCTGCGCCGCCGCGGCGGGATTGTTCAACTCGTGCGCCAGTCCCGCGCTCAACGTGCCGAGCGCCGCCATCCGTTCCTGCTGATGGAGCAACGCATCATTCTGGCTGAGACGGTTCATCACCCAATGTAAAACTGCCAACGCCGCCGTCGAACTCGTGGACAGTAAATTCTCGAAGGCGTCGGGCGATATTCGCAATACTTCGCAATCGGTGATCGCCATAACACTTGCGGAGCGCGGCGAACGCGAGAGCAACGCCATCTCGCCCAGCACATCGCCTGGATTGCGCACGTCAATTTTTATGAGCGACTGCCCCGATTGTTTGCTGACTTCAAATTCGCCGCTGACCACAACGAACGCCGCCTCGCCGTCATCTCCCTGCTTCATCAAAAACTCCCCCGCGCGTAAAGAGACAGGCTTGGCATGCTCCATGAGTTGCTGTAACTCGGAGTTGGTCAAGCCTTCGAAGAGGGGTGATTTGCGGAGGTCTTGGAGGTTCATAATAGGATTATGTCATTGCGAGGGCGGTGTTCGTCCGCCCGAAGCAATCTCCTGTACCTTGAGGAGATTGCTTCGTCGCAAAGAACAAGCGCGCTCCTCGCAATGACATGTCTACAACGACTTCAAATACTCCTTTATCAACGCGTATGCGATGGCGCCCTCTCCCACCGCGGAGGCGACGCGGTGACTCGTTCCATAACGCACATCGCCTGCCGCGAAAATTCCAGGCGTGGAGGTTTCCAGAAGAAACGGATCCCGTTCAAGGGTCCAGTTTGGAGGCGGCATTTTATTCTTCATCAAATCGGGTCCCGTGAACACGTATCCCTTGTCGCTTCGCATCACCAAATCCGCAACCAGTTGACTTTGCGGGAGCACGCCGATGAACACGAACAACGCCGAAGCGTTGCATGTTTGCGTTTCATTCGTCTTCGTGTTTTTGATGACGATTTGTTCGAGCGTGTTACCCCCATTCACTTCGAGCAGATCGGTATCGGTGAGAATTTCGATCTTCGCGTTGCTTTGCATCGCGTCCACGAGATGTTTCGACGCGGTGGGTTCGCGCGCGCGCACCAACACCGTTACTTTGCGCGCGAATTGACTCAAATAGATCGCGCCCTGCGCGGCAGAATTCGCGCCGCCCACCACGAACACATCGCCATCTTTATAATTCATCGCCTCGGTGTACGCCGCACCGTAATAAATTCCCGCGCCTGTCAGTTTGTCACTGCCTGGCATCTTCAACATGTGGAACGACGCGCCTGTCGCGAGCAACACCGCGTGACAGGATATCTCTGCCCCATCTTTTAACTTGACGATGCGATACGCTTCATTGACGACGATTTGGCTTGCCTCCTGCGCGGACAGAAACTCGACCCCGAACTTTTTCGCCTGCGTGACTGCGCGTCGCGTGAGATCGTCGCCAGAGATGCCTGTTGGGAAGCCGAGATAATTTTCGATCTTCGGGCTGGAGCCTGCCTGCCCGCCTGGCGCGGCTTTCTCGATGACCAAGCATTTGTATCCCTCCGAACCTGCATACACCGCCGCGGCGAGACCCGCAGGTCCACTGCCGATGATGATGATGTCGTAAAACGGAAGGACGGCGTGTGTTTGCAAACCAACTTTATCTGCGAGTTCTTGCAGGTTGGGTTCGATTAACACGTTGCCGTCGGGGAAAAAGATGACGGGAAGTTTTGTTTCAGCCGAAACGCCCTCGACCAACTTTTGCGCGCTGGAATCTTTTTCGATATCCAACCATTGATATGGGATCTGATGCCGCGTGAGAAAATCTTTCACTTGATGACTGCCCAGCGACCACAACGTACCCGCCACGCGAATCCCTTCGTAAGGCATCCGCACGTGCGCTTTCCAGTCTTCGAGCAATTCATCCAAAATTGGATAGAGCCGTTCGTTTGGCGGATGCCACGGTTTCATCAGGTAGTAATCGAGTCGCACTTCATTGATCGAGTCAATCGCGGCTTGCGTGTCGGCGTAGGCGGTGAGCAAGACTCGTTTGGCTTGCGGGTAAGACTTTATCGCCTCCGTGAGAAATTCCGTGCCGCTCATTTCAGGCATCCGCTGGTCAACCAAAAACAGCGCGACGGTTTCGTTGCGCTGTTCCAACTTCTTCAAATAATCGAGCGCGGTTTTGCCCGAGTTGATGGGGATGATGCGATAGTCCTGCCCGTACTGCGAGCGCAGGTCACGTTCGATGGAGTTCAACACGGAGGGGTCGTCGTCTATTGAAAAGATGACTGGCTTGGGCATAAAACGGATTTTATCATTGGAAAGGGAATTGGGACGCAGATGAAACCAAAAACCTCAGCCACGGATTGACACGGATTTCACAGATTTTTTAAACCAATCCGTGAGAATCCGTGAAATCTGTGGCAAAGAATTTTCGCTTGGGGCTTAATTACGCCTAAAACGGGAGAGCCAAAATAACTTTCCTCGAAAGTTTATAGACTCTGAAGTTGTCTCAATTGCGCTGGAGAAAAAATGAACCAACCACAAACAGAAACAAAATCAGAATTTTCAATTCACCCAAAAACCCAGATCGGGCATATTTCGCTTACGGTTGCGAATCTCGATAACCAGATCGAGTTCTACCAAAAGGTGATGGGATTCAAACTGCACTGGAAGGAAAATGGCAAAGCGGGGCTGGGCGCTGGGGGCGCGGACTTGCTTCGGCTCACCGAGCAGGCAGACGTCAAGAAATATCGAGGCGTGACGGGGCTGTATCACGTCGCGTATGTGTTTCCGAATCGCCGTGAATTGGCGATCGCGGTTGGGCGTCTGTTCGCGTTGAAGTATCCCAACTCGCCCACCGATCACATTATGACAAAGACCACGTATCTCGACGATCTTGAACACAACGGCATCGAGTTGTATTGCGAATCGCCCGAAGACGGCAGATGGACATTCAAAGACGGCAAGTTCGAGTCGTATCGCAAAGACGGCTCATGGAGCGACGGGCGCGAACCGCTCGATGTGGACGCGTTGTTCGAGAACTTGAATGAGGGCGACAAACTCGACGCGCCAATCCCGCCCGACGCGCGAATCGGTCACGTCCATTTGCATGTCCGCGATGTGGATGAAGCGGTGGATTTTTATCACGGCGTTATCGGCTTCGACATCATGGGCGTTTCAAAACCTTTCCAAATGGGATTCGTTTCCGCGGGCGGATATCATCATCACCTTGGGCTGAACACCTGGCAGGGACGCGGCGCGCCTCCGCCTCCACCCGATGCAGTGGGTCTGCGTTTCTTCACCATCGAGTTACCGAATCAACAGGCATACGATGATGTCGTCGTGCGCGTGGACAAGGCAGGCATCTCGTCGAACCAAACCGATGATGGGTTGTTGATCTACGATCCCTCACAAAACGGCGTTGTGTTGACTGTAAAAAAGTGACTGTCACGTTTAACGTGACAGTCACTTCGCTAGAGTTTGTAATGACTGTTGCAAAGTAAGGCGGGATAGTATCCCGCTTTATCAAAGCATCCGAAGTCTTTGAGGCTTCGGATGCTTTGATTCTATTTCAAAACTTTCACCACATTCCTCCCGCTCATCCCGCTGACTCCGCCTCCGCCGTGGACTCCGCTTCCGCACAGATATAAATTATCAATCGGCGTTTTGTGATTCGACCAGCCTGGGATTGGACGCATGAATAAGAATTGGTCAAGCATGAGTTGTCCATGATTGATATCGCCTTCGGTGAGTCCGTAGGTCTGTTCTAAATCAAGAGGCGTTATTGATTTACGATTTACGATTGATGATTTTAGATTGGGAAAATATTCAGTCAAAGTATCAATCGCCAACTTTTCAACTACATCATGTTTTTCATTCCACGACTCTGGAGTGAAGAAGCTTGCTCCTTCACCTGCGACAGCGAGCTGTCGCACTCCAGATTTAAGAGAATAGGGTGCAAATTGAAAATGAATCGAAACTGTGTTGTAAACGGATTCTTTCACGGAATCGCGGACAGGAACGGACGTTATTTCAAGATACGGCTTGTCAGAAATTTCTCCATACTTCGCCGCATCGTAGGCTTTCTCTAAATACTTGACCGATGGCGCGATGCACAAAGTCCCTTCTGGGATTCCGTGACTGCCATCGGTTTGTAAATGAATCTTCGCCACTGAACCACGCATTTTGATGGATTGTGTATGCCAGACAAATTCAGGCGGCAAATCCTGTGCGCCGACGAGTTTTAGTAAGGTATGTTTCGGGTCAGCGGAGGAGAGAATCACATCCGCAGAAATCTCTTCACCGTTTGCAAGAACTACACCTTTTGCAATTTGATTTTCGATTTTGATTTTTGCAATTTCTGAATCTATTCGTATCTCACCGCCAAAAGATTTGACAGCATTTGCCAAAGCGGATGTGATCTCACCTGCTTTACCGACATTCACATGTGAGAGTCCGCCGCGATTCAACCAATTATGGATTAACGTATATCCCGTCCCAGCGGACATCGGTCCAAGCGTGGAGCCGTGAATCGCAACCGAAGCAATCGCGGCGCGGACAATTTCCGATTCAAAATATTCCTCCACCAACTCCTGAGCAGACATGGGCAACGCTCGAATAAAATTAAGCATATCTTTTCTGCCAGCCAAACGCAGTTCAAGACCTAATTCCAATAATCCATAACCATCACGCAGATTCATATTCTTTGGCAAACGCGGCATGATGGTGGCATATGCCGCATCTAAAATGCTCGCGGCTTTATCCATAAAGCGGACGAATTCACCCCAGCGACTTGCATCTTTTTCAGAGTATCGTTTTATGGATTCTTCATTCAGAATTAAATGATTTCCATCAGGTTGTAGAGAAATAAACGGCGGTCGAGTAGAGTGAGCGTTCTTCTCACTCGTACCGAGACCCAAATCTTTGATAATGTCAGGTCTTAACATTCCACCTGTTTGCACAGAATCGACTGTGAAATTGTTGCCAAAGGATTCGGTCACAACAGAACCGCCGACGATGGAACGGCGTTCAAGGACTAAAACTTTTTTCCCTTGCTTTGCAAGATACGCAGCGGCGACTAAGCCGTTATGTCCAGCCCCGATGATGATATGATCATAAATATTTGACATAAAAATTCCTTTTTATCGCGATGTTGTTTTGCCTGCCATGCCCGCACGGGGATTAATCCCCGTGCTATTCATACAAAGTCCGCTCAAGCGGACTAGCCGACTTTTAGTCGGCTTCGTAAGAGTAGCATGGACGTTTACGTCCGTGCGGGTTGCCCCGCGCCGATGATGATGGTGTTATACGATTTTTGAGTCATAAATGATTCCTCATTCGGATTATAATTTACCTGTGAATTGAACGAATGCCAACCATAACTGGCAGGAGGTCGAAATGGATATTTCCATCGTTGAAAAAGTGCTCGAACAATTGAAATCCCTGCCGCAGGAGTTGCAGTGGCGGGTGTTGGAATTCACGCGTGCCTTGTCGGTTTCCACGCCGCAGGGTGTGGCTGGCGTGCAACTGCTTCGTTTTGCAGGGACAATTCCGATGGACGATGTAAAGGTCATGCGAGAAACCATCGAACAGGGTTGCGAGCAGGTGGACGCGAATGAGTGGTAAATGCCTGCTGGATACAAACATGGTCATTGCGCTTTTTGCAATCGAAGCGGCTGTCAAGGATAACCTTGCACAGACCGATCAAGTCTTTGTCCCAAGCGTGGTGATTGGTGAACTATGCTATGGCGCACATAAATCTGCGCGGGCACAATAAAACCTGTCGCGCATTGACGACTTCGCCTCCAGTAGTTTGGTCCTTGGATGCGACACAGAGACTGCCCGCGTGTACGGCAAAATCAAAAACAACTTGCGCCTCAAAGGAAGACCTCTCCCTGAAAACGACATTTGGATCGCGGCAATTGCCGTTTTACATGATCTGACATTGATCTCACGCGATGCCCATTTTAGCGAAATCGAAAATTTGAAAGTTGCTACTTGGTAAGCCTCTGCGGAAACAGGGGCTTTTATTTTCATGCGGTGCGTCCCCCTCTCCTTTAGGAGAGGGGTTAGGGGTGAGGTCGCTCTGCCCCGCGCCGATGATGATGGTGTCGTAATTTTGCATTCTTCTCCTCAAGGGTATAGAGATATACCAGTCACGCCCAATGAGTATATCTTCTTGGTTTTCATATCCATTGCGTATGACGTTTCACCAACAATAAAAGTAATGTACCCCCTCACAGGTGAACGCCTTGGCCATGATTGTATAAGACTGGGCTCGAAAACATTGCCAAGCAAAGGACTTGCAGTTTGACTGTCTAAGTCGAGAAGCAATAATTGACTCCCACCCCTACCTCCCTCAAAAATAATACAGGTGTCATCAGGACACCACACGGGAGTGCTATTGAATTCGCCCAAATCACTGTTTGTTATCTGCCTAACAACAGTTCCATCGTTGTTCATAGTGTAAATCTGAGTATAACTATCACCCATTCCGAATGTGAACGCGATATATTTTCCATCTGCAGACCATGCTGGCAAGTAATCGTCTTTAATGGTGTTCGTAAGTTTTTTGACATCCTTGGAAGCTAGATCAAATAAATAGATTTCAGATGCACTGCTTCGAGAAAAAGAACTAAATAAAATCTGTTTTCCATCAGGCGACCAATCAGGAAAATATTCATCTGCAGAAGTGGCAACAATTGGTGTTTGACCACTGCCATCTTGGTTCATAATGTATATGTCATGCAAATTTTCTTTCGTGAAAGAAACGAAAACAATTTTAGATCCATCAGGTGACCATTTTGGAGATGAGTTATTTCTAGTATTCGTAAGTTGCGTAACTTCACCTGTATCAAGATTTTTTAGAAATATTTGGTTCGCTGCTGGCTCTCGACTTACCAGAGCACTGTAAACAACCCAGCCTGAAATATGCTCGGTTGTTAGTTCAGGTGCAGCAAGAGTTGGATACGGTGTTGCTGTAAACGCCATTTGCTGAGTTGTGCAAGAAACAATCGCAAAACACAACAAAATCACAATCGTCATTCTTTTGATCTTCATAAACTCGTTACACCTTTTCACTATAACCAAAAGGGTGGACCAAATTCCATTCCGTAGAATCAACTTCCAGTTAAGAAAGCGCCATGCTGAGCAAAGTCGAAGCAAAGCGGGCAATTCTCCAATCCTCTAATTCTCAATCTCCAGTCTCCAATCTCCACTCTCTAAACCCCATCCTTCAAAATCTCCTTCGCGGCTAACATCCCCGCCGCGCCCATCACGCCGCCACCTGGATGCGCGCCTGCCGCGCCGAAATAATATCCTTTAAGTGGTGTGCGGAAATCTGCCCATTGCGGCGTGGGGCGCAGGAAAAAGATTTGATGCAATAACAACTCGCCGTGAAAAATATTTCCGCCAGTGATGCCTGCGATGGCTTCGATATCCTTCGGCGAAATCACTTGCATGCCCACAATGCACTTGCGAATGTTCGGCGCATATTGCTCGATGGTCGAAATCACGGCTTCACCGAGTTCGTCGCGCTTCGCGTCATTCCATCCGCCCTCCAAATCATACGGCGCATATTGCACAAAACACGAAAGCACATGTTGCCCAGGCGGCGCCATATCGGGGTCAATCATCGAAGGGAAAATCATATCGAGATACGGTCGCTTCGAAATCTGCCCATACTTCGCATCGTCATACGCGCGCTCGATGTAATCAATGCTCGGGCTGATCGAAACCGCGCCGCGATGCAAAATTGATTCGTGACTTTTTTCAAATGGCATCGCCGTAAAGTTTGGTAATTCACTCAACGCGATATTGACCTTGCCCGATGAGCCGCGTGTGCGAAAGTTTTTTATGGATGTGACAAAATCATCGGGCAAATATTTACCCTCAACAAATTGCAGGAATGTTCTTTTTGGATCAGCGGCAGACATGACGACTTTGGATTGAATCTCATCGCCATTTTCAAGGATGACGCCCACTGCGCTTCCACCCTTGACCTTGACCTGACTCACTGAACAATTGACTCTGATCTCCACCCCAAGCGCTTGCGCCGCGTTAAGAATGGAACCGCTGACTCCGCCAGAACCATTCTTCGCAAAACCCCATGCACGAAACGCGCCGTCAATTTCACCCATGTAATGATGGAGCAGAACATACGCCGTCCCAGGCGAGCGCGGACCGAGAAACGTGCCGATGATTCCGCTGGCGGCTTTTGTGCCTTTGAGCGCGTCGGTCTCAAACCACTCTTCCAGCAAATCCGCCGATGATTGCGTGGCGAGTTTTGCAATGGCATACAATTCTTTTTCAGAAAGGCTCATCGCATATTGACCGACTTTCAATAAGCCAAGCATGTCGCGCACACTTAATGAAGTTGGGTCGGGCGGTATTAAATTGATAATCGGTTTAATTGCCTTTGCCGCACGCGCCATCACACGCGCGTATTCATCATACGCTTCCGCATCCTTCGGCGAGTGCCGATAAATTTCTCGGCGAGTCAAATCATGGTCGTCCCATGCGGCGAGATAATCGCCATTTTCCATTGGCGTGAATGTACTGGGCAACGGAAGAATCTTCAATCCATGCTTCGGCAACTCCAAGTCACGGATAATTTCTGGGCGCAACAGACTCACCACATACGAAAACTCCGTAAACTTGAACCCAGGGAAAATCTCCTCCGTCACCGCCGCCCCGCCTACAATATGTCTGCGCTCCAGCACAACGACTTTTTTCCCCGCCCGCGCCAAATATGCCGCGGCGACTAAACCGTTGTGTCCGCCTCCGATGATAATTGCGTCGTAAGTATTAAGTGATGTCATAGAATAATTCCTTCTCCATTTCTTCGATAAAGAAGCGTTGACGTTATAAACAGGATGTCCAGAATATCAAAAGGTCAAGGAAAACCAGCGAAAAAAACTGGCTCAAAAACGGCTCTAGTAAATTTTACCCGAGAGCGTCAAAGCCGCCACCTAAATCAACTTCCTCGTATTCGATTACCCAAGTAAGTCACTATTACAGGCTAACAACAGGGGCACCTGGGGAAGAAAGCGGCTTTTCAATTCCGTTAGTTTAACCATTGCATATTTGTTTTGCGTCCGCAAACCTCCTGCAAAGCACAAGTGGACGACTCCGTGCTATCCTGTGCGCATGGAAATATTCTTGGTCGCCGCAACATCACTGCTCATCGTAGTTTTCATCACAGATACATTACGCAAGCGGAGCGCCTACCTGTGCCAGCAGGTTGAGGTCGCAAAGCGACAGCCGACGATCAGGGAATAGTTTCATTCTCTCCTCAGCGCACAAGAGCCGGGTCTCCTCCCCGGCTCTTGTGCCGTTTAATGGGAAGGGTAAGAACTGGCAGTATAATAGCCAAATCTAACGAGGCTTACATGCTCCGAAAAACATTCGAGAATGAAATCCAACAATTGAAAGAGGATGTGCTTCAACTTGGCTCGATGGTAGAGCAAGCCATTCTTGATTCAGTCGAGGCGTTGAAGAAGCGGGATGTCAAGGCGTCTGAAAAAGTTTTTCAGGAAGATCAGCAGATCAACCAGAAGCGGTTCGACATCGAAAATAAATTGATGGTCCTCATCGCCACGCAACAGCCGATGGCGCGCGATTTACGGTTGCTGGCTTCGACGATGGAAATTATTTCCGAGTTGGAACGCATGGGCGATTACGCAAAGGGAATCGCCAACATCAACATCCGCATGGGAGACGCTCCCCTGCTCAAGCCGCTGATTGACGTCCCGCGCATGGCGCAGATCGGCGCGGACATGCTCCGCCGCGCGTTGATCGCCTTTGTGAACGAAGATGTGGAAGCGGCGAAGTCCATCCCGATTCAAGACGACGAAGTGGACGCGCTCTACAATCAGGTCTATCACGAGTTGATGATGTTCATCATCCAAGACCCCAAGACCATCGAGCGCGCCAACTGGCTATTGTGGGTGGCGCACAACCTCGAGCGCGTCGCCGACCGCGTGACGAACATCTGCGAACGGACGGTGTTCATTGTGACGGGTGAAATGAAGGAAATCAAGTCAACGGATGATGAGTTTTGGAAGAATCAAAATAATTAAAATCAAAACGACTGCTTTTCAGCAGTCGTTTTTTATTACCAGAGTACTTCAATATCATATTTTCGAATTTCTGCGTCCACCGTCAATAAGGTCATGGATTCGGTTTGGCTCTGGGCTATCAACAACCTGTCAAATGGATCTGTGTGATGCTTTGGCAGATTGTATACCGCTACCGCGTGTCGTATTTCCACAGGCAGAGATTTAAAATTGTGCAGACTCATGCGGCTGGGAATGTACACATCGGGTTCTTCGGGTAATGCCAGTCGTTCGCGCGCCGCTTTGATGCTTATCTCCCACGCGCTGGCGGCGCTCAAATAAATTTCATTTTCTCCATTCGCAATAATTTCTTTGGCAGTATCGGACAATTGTCTATCATCCATATTCCACCAGAGAAATGTATGTGTATCTAGCAGATACCTCATACCGCAAACTCTTCCAATGGCGCATCAAAATCAGGGCGGATAACAACCTTTCCTTTATCAACACCTGGCTTGCGAGGGGCTATGTTTGTGATAACAGGCAGAATCCGCGCCACAGGTTTACCCGATTTCGCAATGATAACTTCCTCTCCATTCAGCACACGCTCAAGGAGTTTGGAAAAATGGGTTTTTGCTTCATGGACATTGAAAATAGTCATTTTTGCCTCGTGTTCTCATTGTAGACTAACCAGTGGACTAAGTCAAGGATGCCGATTATGTGGGTTCGATACGACGGCGGAACGATTACCGCCGTCTACTCAACCACCACTTGTTTCTGTGTTTACCTGTTTCCGTGTCTACCTCCCTCACCCCATCCTCCCCGTGATATACGCCTCCGTCAACTCTTGTTTCGGCTTGGTGAACATCGAGTTGGTTTCCGAAAACTCTACCAGTTCCCCCAACCAAAACAGACCTGTGTAATCCGACACGCGCGCGGCTTGTTGCATGTTGTGGGTGACGATGACGATGGTGTAATCTTGTTTCAGTTCGGCGATCAGTTCTTCCACGCGCAGGGTGGCGATCGGGTCAAGCGCGGAGGTGGACTCGTCCATCAAAATTACTTCGGGTTGCACGGCAATGACGCGGGCGATGCACAGTCGTTGTTGTTGACCGAGCGCGAGACTTAACGCGTCGGCTTTGAGGTCGTCTTTCACATCGTCCCACAGCGCGGCGCGTTCGAGGCTTTCGCGGACGACCTTGTCCATGTCCACATCCATGCCCATCACGCGCGGACCGAACGCCACGTTGTCGTAAATGGATTGCGGAAACGGATTCGGCTTCTGGAACACCATGCCCACGCGCTGACGCAAGTTGACCACATCCATTTTCTCGCCGTAGATGTCTTCGCCATTGAGCAGAATCTTCCCGTCCACGTGGGTGCCCGCGATGGTATCGTTCATCCGATTGAGACAACGCAAAAACGTGGACTTACCGCATCCCGACGGACCGATGAGCGCCGTCACTTTGCTCGGCTGGATTTCGATGTTGATATTCGAAAGAGTCTTCGCGTTGACGTTGTAGTAAAAATCCAAATTTTGGACGGAGAAAGCACTCATGGAATGATTTTATCAAAGAAAGTGGATGAGTCCGCTTCAGCGGGCTTCGTAGGAATAGCACGGGGGCTCGTCCCCGTGCGGGTTTGAGGCGGAGAGAATGCCGAAGAAACAGAATCAAGTTGAGGCTGAGTCCGAAGCGGAGTTTTTCATCCAGTGAATGCTTTCGACTATAATTCGCCCCAATGAAGCGCGCGCTCATTCTCTTTCTTCTTTCATCTTTCATTATCGCATCTTGTAGTTCATCATCTTCACAATCCCCGTCTGACTCATCAACAAAATACATCGAAAACAAAGGCTCGGATACGATCGTCAATCTCGCGCTCGCGTGGGCGGAACGATATCAGAACGAACACGCGGATGTGCGGATTTCGGTCACGGGCGGAGGTTCTGGCACGGGCATCGCCGCGCTCATCAACAACACGGTGGACATTGCGAGCGCGTCGCGCAGTATCAAAGAGGAGGAGATCGAAGCGGCGAAGGCGAACGGCGTGAACCCTGTGGAGCATGTCATCGCGCGCGACGCGATTGCAGTGATCGTGAATCCTGAAAATCTCGTTTCGGAGTTAACGCTTCAACAACTCTCCGATATTTACAGCGGCAAGATCAACAACTGGATGGAAGTTGGCGGCGAAGACAGACCCATCGTGCGACTCTCGCGCGAAACAAATTCTGGCACGCATATTTATTTTTTAGAAACGGTCTTGCGATTAGGTGATAAAGAAAACAAAACGTTATTTTCAACAGACACGTTGCTATTGCCCTCGTCGGAAGGCATCATCATCGAAGTGCGGCAGAACCCAAATGCAATTGGATATGATGGGCTTGGCTACGTGCCTGACGATTTGAAAATGATCGCCATTGCAAAAGAAGACGGCGCGCCATACGTTTTGCCCGCCATCGCAACGGTCAACGATAAAAGCTATCCGATTGCGCGCGATCTGTACATGTATACGGACGGCGAACCGACGGGCATCCTTGCGGAATATCTCGCGTGGATTCTTTCGGACGAAGCGCAGGAGATCGTGGCAGAACTTGGCTTTGTGCCTGTACATTGATGTCATTGCGAGGGCGATGCTCTTTCGCCCGAAGCAATCTCCCACGTATGAGGAGATTGCTTCGTCGCAACGAACGCTCCTCGCAATGACATCTGGAGAAACATGGGAAAATCTTTGAACTGGCGTGAATTCATCATCACGCGACTCATCCAAACTTCGGGCTACTCCGCCATCGTGTTCGTCGCGCTGATTTTTTTCTTCCTCATCCGCGAAGGCATCCCCACCCTCGGCGAAGTGAAACTCTCCAACCTCCTCAGCGTGCGTTGGTATCCCATCGAAGACATGTTCGGCATTTTGCCGCTCATCACAGGTTCGCTCGTCGTCACCATCGGCGCGATGCTCATCGCCTTCCCACTCGGCATCGGCACCGCAGTCTACATCTCAGAGATCGCCCCGCGTTGGATGCGCGAGATTCTCAAACCCCTCGTGGAATTGCTTGGCGGACTCCCCTCCGTTGTGTTGGGATTTCTTGGGATTCTGCTCGTCTCACCATTCTTACGCGTCTTTCTGGACCTGCCAACTGGTCTCACAGCGTTTACCGGGTCCCTCCTCCTCGGCGGGATCGCCGTGCCAACAATCGTGTCGGTAGCAGAGGACGCGCTTGACGCGGTTCCGCGCGCGTATCGTGAAGGCGCGTGGGCGCTCGGCGCAACGCGCTGGCAGACGATCTGGCGCGTCACCCTCCCCGCCGCGAAATCTGGTGTGCTGACAGCCGTCATGCTCGGAATCGGACGCGCCATCGGCGAAACGATGACCGTGATGATGGTCACAGGCAACGCGCCCGTGCTGGCGATCAAACTCGGCAGTTGGTTCTCCCCCGTCCGCACAATGACGGCGACGATTGCCGCGGAAATGGGCGAGGTCGCGAATGGAAGCGTCCACTATCACACGCTGTTCTTCATCGGCATGGTGCTGTTCCTGATCTCATTGGGCGTGAATATCGCCGCGTCGTCGGTCGTGTTTCGAGCAAAGAAACGCGCTGAGAGAATATTGTCATAAATTCGTAGGGGCGAGCTGCGTAGCGTCTCGCCCCGTTCGTGGGCGGGGAAACCCCGCCCCTACACAAATACCATACACATGAAACGCCTCCTCACCCTCAACCGCCACCTCACCGAGCGAATCGGATTCACCGCCATCACCCTCATGGCGTTGGTGACTGTGTTGCCCATCGTTGGCACTGTGATGTACATCCTCATCCAAGGCGCGCCCGCCATTTCGCTGGAATTCCTCGCTGGTTTTCCCCGTGACGGGATGCGCGAAGGCGGAATTCTTCCCGCGATCATCGGCACGCTGTATCTCGCATTAGGCACATCCATCTTTTCTGTTCCGTTAGGGATTGCGGCGGCGATCTATCTTTCAGAATACGCTTCCGATACGCCGCTCACGCGCATGATTCGAATCGCCATCATCAACCTTGCAGGGATTCCCTCGGTCGTCTATGGTCTGTTCGGGCTAGGACTGTTCGTACTATTCCTCAACTTCGGCACATCCATCCTCGCCGCCTCGTTGACTCTCTCGATCATGACTCTGCCCGTCATCATCAGCACAGCGGAGGAATCTTTGCGCGCCGTGCCGCAATCATTTCGCACCGTGAGCATCTCCCTCGGCGCGACTCGCTGGCAGACCATCCGTCGCATTGTGTTGAAGGAAGCGTTGCCTGGCATTCTCACAGGAGTCATTCTCGGTCTCAACCGCGCCGTCGGCGAGACCGCGCCAATCCTATTCACAGGCGCGGCGTTCTTTTTACCGCGACTCCCCAACTCACCCTTCGATGCGACGATGGCATTGCCATATCATCTTTTTGTGATCTCCACACAAGTCCCTGAGATGCCGATAAAAATTCAATACGGCACGGCGTTGGTTTTGCTCGCCTTCGTTTTGACAATGAACCTCATCGCCACCGTGATCCGTTCGCGGGCAAGGGCGAGGCGGCAATGGTGATTTCGTTACGCAATACGCAGTACGAAGTATCGTATTGCGTACTGCGTACTGCGTAAACAATGAACAAGGTAATTGTAGAATCCCTCTCCCTCCAATACTCCGACGGCACCGAGTCACTGCGCGATGTCAGCCTCAACATCCGCCAGAACGCGGTGACAGTGTTGTTTGGTCCCGCGGGCGGAGGCAAATCCACATTGCTCCGTTGTATGAATCGACTCAACGACCTCGCCGAAGTCAAAGCTTCGTCAGGTCGCATTTTGATTGACGGCGAAAACATCCTCGACCCCAAACTAGATGTGATCGCCTTGCGCCGTAAGGTTGGCATGGTGTTTGCTCGTCCCGTCCCGTTGCCGATGAGCATCCGCGATAATGTTATTTACGCGCTGGAACTCGCGGGTGAGAAACGCCGCGTCAAATTGGACGAGGCGGTGGAACGAAGCCTCAAACTCGCCGCCATCTGGGATGAGGTGAAAGATCGACTCGACGCCCCCGCCATCGCCCTCTCAGGCGGACAGCAACAACGCGTCTGCCTCGCCCGCGTGTTGGCGCTTCAACCTGAAATTATCCTGCTCGACGAACCAACGTCGGGGCTAGACCCGATCTCCACTGGAAAAGTCGAAGCCGCGTTACAGGAACTCAAAAAGGATTACACCATCATCCTCGTGCCTCATTCCGTGCAACAGGCAGGACGCACCGCCGATTTCGCCGCGTTCTTTTTGCAGGGCGAACTCATCGAATACGGCGAAGGCAAGTCGTTGTTCACCGCGCCCAAGCAAAAGAAAACGGAGGATTATGTGACGGGGAGGTTTGGGTGAGGGGGCGGAAACAAGTAGACAGGTAAACAAGTACACAAGGAAACACGTGTCTACTTGTCTACGTGTGTACTTGTCTCCGTGTTTACCTCTCTCACCCCTGCACAATACTTAGATTTTTCCAATCGGCATACGTGGGGAACACTTCACTCAGCGCGGGATTCTTCAAACGCTTTTCAACAACTTCTCCCAATACGTCGCGATAATCGGTGGTGATGTTTAGGTCTATGTCTTCATATAAGTTTTCAGGCGCAAGACCGGGCCATTGACCATAAACTTTTCCGCCGTTCACGCCTCCGCCGAGGACGAACATGCAGTTGCCGTGTCCGTGATCGGTGCCATCGGACGCGTTCTCTTTCACGCGCCGCCCAAACTCAGACATCGTCACGATGGTCACGTTCTTTGCCCTGTCGCCGAGGTCGTGGTACAGCGAAGCCAATCCCGATGAAAACTCGTTGAGCAAGGTCGGCAATTCGCCTTCGAGTTGACCTTGTTGGTTGTGCGTATCCCAGCCGCCGATATCCACACACGCGACTTCGAGTCCAATTTCTGCCTTCGCAATCTGCACGACTTGTTTCATCGCCATACCGAATTCTGTTTCGGGGTACGCCGCGCCACCTGAGGGCGTGTAATTGTTCACATCGATCTTGTCGAGAATATTCACCGCGTTAAAAGTTTCAAGTGCATCGGCGTCCAGCGTGGAGCCGAGGTTGTAAAGCGACTCGAGTCTTGCGCGAATTTCTGTCAACTGTGAGACATCGCCTTGCAAGTGGAAATCCGAAATGGATTTGAGAGTCGTCACGGGAATCGGTCCGCGCAGGGCGGCTTGCATCACGCCTCCCATGCCGATGGCGCGGAAGGGCGATTCATTCTGCCAGGGGGCTGTCTGCAAGTGGCGACCGATCCAGCCTGTGGGAATGGACTTCTCACCCGGCGTGCCGCGCTCCATGTAGTCCATCGCGTCGAAGTGAGAGTGAGTCGGGTCGGGCGAACCAACCGCATGGACGACCGCGAGCGTTCTTTCATCCCAGAGATCTTTGAGAGGGCGCAGCGACGGGTGCAGTCCGAAGAATCCATCGAGGTCAATTCCCGTTTTGTCGCTTCCATCTTCGGGTTCGGGAATGGCGAGCGCGGAACGATTCTCGTAATAGTGCGAATCGCCGTGCGGGATGACCGCGCTGATACCGTCCATGCCGCCGCGTTGAAAAACGACGACGAGAATATCGCCAGCGGGCTGAACGCCCTGCGGCGCAAACGCCATGCGCGGCATCCATGCGGGGAGCGCGGGCGCGACGGCGAAACTGCTTGCAAGTTTGAGAAAATCTCTGCGTGAAATTTGTGTGTTCATGGTTTTCCTTTGATGTGCCGCAAAGTTCACATTGCGTTTTTGCATTTTAAAAGTCAAATGAATGGCAAGATAATGAATTTTGAGAAAATGATCTCATAATCCGTGTAGGGCGCGTTCTCTAACGCGCCCGTTGGCGTTAGAGAACGCCAACTACGCGCGGATTGAATGGCAAGATAAATCTTGCCTTACCTCATCTGAAAATGCGGCGAGCCGAGGATCAAGCCCGCAATGGATGGAATATTTTTATCGAGATCGCCTGAGGAGGCGAAGTCAACCAAAATGGAACGGGCATTATCGGGTAAGAGTTCGCCGAGGAATTGCAGGCTCAACACATCCACTACATCTTGCGCGGAAGCCGCGTCTTTGGTTAATTTTTTCAAATCCACTTCCATACTGCGGATCTGATTCGTAACGAGCAACATGCCGAAGTTCCAACGGTCGAGCAAGCCGCTGGTCGTGGACCAGTATTCTTCGTTGTCAGGGAATCCATCGGGAGGCGACCACGTAAATGGGACTTGCCCAAGCAAGCGCAGATGTTCTTGAATCCTGCGTCCGTTGCGCGCGTTGAGTTTGATGCTCGCATCGGTGAGGCGCAGCGCGGAGATGAAGAAGTCCAACGGCTTTTTGAATTTTTGCCCTGCGGAAGTTTTGAACGCGTCCGATTGAATCAGCGCTCGCAGAAATTGGCGCGTGTCGCCGTCGGTTTGTGTAAAAACCTGTGCCAGCGCGTCCACAACTTCGGGGGAGGGTGAATCGGAAATGAATCGCACTGCCAGTTTACGGCTGATGAATTGCGCCGCGCTGGGATGACTCGCCAGCATGTCGAGGATCGTCATGCCCTCGTCTTCGCCGCCAGCTGGAATCATCATACCGAGAACATGTTTTTCTCCGTTATCGTGAATCTCAGGGTTGAAATAATACGCGCCGAAATCTTTTTTTCGATCGCGCGGACCGATGATGGTCCAACCCGTGAGCGCGCGCGCCACTTCCACTACATCGTGATGCGAGTAACCCGAGTCAACGCCGATGGTGTGCAGTTCCATGAGTTCACGCCCATAGTTTTCATTCGGCGCTCCACCGATGCTGGTCGCCTGATCGAGAAAGACGAGCATCGCGGGGCTATGCGCGGAAGCATGCAACAGTTCGCGGAATTTTCCGAACGCATTCGGGCGGATCGTTTTGAGATCGTCATCCGTTTTTAAAGTTTTGCATCCGCCTTTTCCGATAAAGATACTAAAGTGGTTGCCCCAAAAATCCACCATCGTTTCAAAGAGCTGGCGTTCGCTGTATCGCTGACGGAGAAGCGTTGCAGTGATCAACTCCTGCGCGGGCAGGGCTTTTTTCTCTAATTTGAAACGCTCAGCAGGCGTCATATCGAATGTGGTGAACTGCTCCATCATCTTGTCGGTTGCATCATCGGGAATCGATTCGGGAAATAGTTGTTCTTCGATGAAGGCGTTGAGTCCAATTCGTTTTGCTTTTTCGATTATCGCAGGAGTTGCGCCAAACGTCATTCGTTTCAATGTGTGAACGAGCAAGGCTTCCTCAGCAAGTGGTTCGAATGGCAACGTCGGGAACGCAGTTCCAACAGGCGCAGTTGATGGCACAAGCGGGGGATGTTCCTGCGGCGCGCACGACGCAAGCGCCGTCCATGCGGCGAACATGCCAGACATTTTGAGGAAATCACGGCGGGTAAGAGTCATGGGCGCTCCTTTGCCATAGTTTTAACGGATTGGATTGAACTGACGATTACCCCGTTGTAAAATTTTTGTAAAATTATCTAACCGCTAAGCACGCGAAGGACGCTAAGAAAAATCTTTTAAATCTTTGCGCGCTTTGCGATCTTAGCGGTAAAGCGCCTACCAAACGCGTTCTAAATTTTCATTCGCCAGCGGACGACGTCCCACCTTTGCCATATCAATCCATTCGTCGTGAATTTTCACGCGCACCACGTCGGCGGTGTAATCGGTCACGGTGCCGCCGTTGTTATTGAACAGCCACGAACCGACTGCGTAAATATCAGCAGGGACTCCCAACTTCTCGAACTTGCGGATCTTCTCTGGGGCGAAACCGCCTGAGACGACGATCTTCACATTGCGACAATATTCACGCGCCGCTTCTTTCCAGACGGGGGGGATGCTCCAGTTTTCCCAAGCCGAATCCAACCCCTGACGAACGTTGAACACAAGACGCGGGTTGACTCCCAGATCGAGCGCAGGGTCGCCCAGCGGTTCGACGGACACATCGCGCAAACTTCCACTCGTATCCAAACGGACTCCGTACAAAATGTATTTCGATGCTTCCGCCTCATCGCCGAGATCGCACAACTCCATGTATTTTGCAAACATTCTTTCCATCACACGAAGGGTATCGCCCACCGAGTCATTGTTGAAATCCACAAGCGCAATGCGTGGAATTCCCGCAGGCAGGATGCGCGAGAACTGCATCATCGCTTCCGCCGTGTCGCCGAGGAAGGAGGCAATCGCCGCGTGAGCAATCGTCCCGCCGCCCGCGCCGCCCCACCAGTCGCCCTGCGCGTCGGTCGAGACGAATGAACCGACCTCGTGTGAGAAGTCTGAGTTAAACCGTTTGATGGCAAGGTTATAGGCGTAGCCATCCGCGGCTTGCACTTCGTGCATATCGAACCGCGCGGGGAAAAACAAAACTGGCTTGCCGCGCGCGGCGGTCAACGTTTCGTAGACGTTTGTTGCGACGCGGCTCGAACGCGTCAACACTCCCAGCGACGGGGTTTCAAGCAGTGCAAAATCGCGATACCGCCCGCGCACTTTAATGACAGGCTCCGCGTTCAACGGGTTGCCGTCTGATGTCACCACCGTCCCATCATGGACCGCCCACACTTCGAGTTTATCTGAGGTGTCGACAAAAGTTTCGCCATCCCAATAGCCTGTGCAGTGACGGAGCATCGCCAGTGATTTATCAATACCGACGACGATCGTATTTCCAGGTCGGCGCGTGAACCATTGCATCTCCACTTCGATGTCACCGACGGCGATTTGTTCGGGCGAAACATCCGCTGGCAGATTATTCTGCTGACCCGAATACACATATTTTTCGGCGGCA
Organism: Anaerolineales bacterium; assembly: GCA_044222305.1. Taxonomy (GTDB): domain Bacteria; phylum Chloroflexota; class Anaerolineae; order Anaerolineales; family Villigracilaceae; genus Defluviilinea. The sequence continues at coordinate 22,461 of JBGANO010000026.1, read as the reverse complement.
AGCGCGGATAGCATCCGCCCGATGTTCTCGAAATATTTGTCCGAGTACCAGCCGCGGCGCATCCGTTCGATATCGAGTTTGAAGGTTTCGTTGGTGAGGCGGGAGAGGTCGAAGATGGTCATGGGGAGGGGAAGAGAGAATTAGGGATTAGAGATTGGAGATTGATGCGAGTTACAAGTTACGGGTTACTGCGTGTCTACTTGCTTCCGTGTTTACCTGTGTACTTGTTTACGTATTTCCTTGTTTACGTATTCCCTTGTCTACCTGTCTACGTGTTTACCTGTTTACTTGTTTCCGTGTCTACTTGTTTCCGTGTCTACTTGTTTACGTGTTTACCTGTCTACTTGTTTACGCCATGAACTTATCCACCGACTTCACAATATTCATCCCAGCCTCAGCGAAGCGCGCGTATGCCGCGTCTGCCGCGTTGGTGTGGTCTACCACGTTGGGGACGACGACGGGCGAGGAGCAATCTTCGAGCAGGTAGACTTTTTTCGCTAGCGCGGGGTCTGTGGCTTGGATGTCATTCAACAGGTCTTGCACCGTCCATGCGACGCAGTGGGATTTGGCTTGACCCGCGATGATGAGTTTATCCACTTGTTGGAGTTGCTCGATGAATTTTGAGTTGTGCGCGCCAAGAGTCTCGCCCATGGGACCCGTCAACACTTCGGGGCCGATGGCGGAGTAGTTTTCAGTGAAGGGCTTGTCCCCTTTCATTTCTATTTCGTACTGCGTGTTGCGCGCAATGGAATGGAAGAACAATGCCTCTTCCACTGATGAAACCAGCGCATGACCGATCCCGCCGAGCAGGGCGTGATAGGGCCAAACGGTGAGGGCGTATTTGCCTTTCTTTTCCAACTCTTCGGCATAGTGGATGAGCATTTGCTGTCCGTATTCGGGGGCGAGGTTGAATTCGTCGGCGAGGGCAGGGTTGAATTTCCATCTGCCGTTTTTCAAGTCGGCGACATGAATGTCGCTGTACGGGGCGGGATGATTCCCATCTTGATCGACGAAAAAGATGGCGTGAAAGATTTGCATCGCGCGGTGCGTGTCGAGGGTGGCGGTGATGTGGGTGATGTTCGCGAGGTTGCGGTAAATAAATTCGCACAGGCGAATGTTATCCTCTACCGCGCCGCGTCCACTGCGACCGCCGACGTAGAGTTCAAACTCGGGGATGCAGAAGGTGTTCTGCGCGTCGATCAGCAGGAGGTGGGTACGAGCCGGGGAAACAGAAGCAGGCGTAAGGGCGTGAAGACGCGCCCAGTCCCGGGCTTGTTTGGCGCGTTCTTCGTAGGGAATCCGCCAAACTGAACCGACTTTATCCGCATCGAAAAAATCAGGGATTGGTAAAGTGTGTTCGTTCATTTCACGTCCATTGTTTTCTGTTTCGAGGGTAACTTGTTAGCAAACATTTCGTCCTGTACCAAGTATAACGCTTTAATAAACAGGGTTTGACTTTTTATCGTGAACCTTGTACACTTCGGAAGCAAGGAGAAATCTTAATGGCTCAATACCAACTCATCATGCGGACAGGCCCCACCCCCGGCGCGGTGTTCGCCCTCGAGGGCGATCAACTCACCATCGGGCGCGATTCGTCCAACGAGATCACCATCAACGATGCGGAAGTATCGCGCCGCCATTCGCGCCTGACGTTCCAAGGCGGGAAGTTCGTCTTGGAAGACCTCGGCTCGACCAACGGGACGTTTGTGAACGGCCAGCGGTTGGCGGGTCCACGCGTGTTGAAGGCGGGCGAAGTGGTTTCGTTCGGCGAGCAGATCGTGCTGGTGTTTGAATCGACCAACTTCGACCCTGCCGCCACCATTGCTTCGCCGCGCGCCGCAGCAGTGCCGTCCGCATCACGACCTGTCACTTTGACTCCGCCTCCCCCGCCCGCCCAATACGCGGGGAGTGTGCCAGCCAGCCCAGCGATGGAGCCTGCGCCGGCAAAGAAAACCAACCTCACCCCGATCATCATCGGCGTTGGCGTGTTGCTGTTGGTTTGCGTGTGCGGCGGCATCCTCTGGTATATCGACGCCAACTTCTTGTGGTGTACCTTCCTGCCATTCCTCGGCGGGTGTTGAGCAAAACCAAACAATACATCTGAAACATCGGAAGTCATCAAGGCTTCCGATGTTTTTTAACCCTTGCCACGGATTACACGGATGACCACGGATTTTCTAGATTTCCGCGCAAATCCGTGTAATCCGTGGCTGGTTCCTGGTTTCGGGTTTTTATGGTTGCCAAAGCATCCTCTCTTGGCTAGAATAGGGACATTCACCTGGAGAGCAACTCATGGCACAAGACTCTGCATCCTCCCCGCGCTGGGGGTCAACCACAAAATTACTGGCTGGGCTGGTCATCCTCGGCATTGTGACCTTTTTGATCACGCGTTTCTCAAACTTGATCACGCCGTTGCTGATCATTTTCATCTTTGCCTATCTCCTGCATCCGATCACATCCTTCATCTCAACAAAACTGCGCATTTCGTGGAAGACGTCCGTCAACCTGCTGTTTCTTGCGCTGTTGATCGTGCTCGTCAGCCTGCTCACGTTGGGCGGCGTGGGGCTGGTGGGACAAATCCAAAGCTTGGTCACATCGGTGCAGGATATCCTCACAAATCTGCCCAGCCTCATCAGCGACCTTTCCGGGCGCGTCTTCCAGATCGGCCCATTCAAGCTGGATATGCACACCGTTGACTTGCAAGACATCAGCCAGCGATTGCTTGCCTACGTCCAGCCGCTTCTCGGGCAAACAGGCAACCTGCTGGGGACAATCGCCGGCGGCGCGGCAGGGATTTTGGGCTGGACGTTTTTCATCCTGCTGGTTTCGTATTTTGTCATGGCGGAATCCAGCGGCTTGCAAAGCGACCTGATCAAAGTGGATGTGCCTGGCTACAACGAGGACTTCCGCCGGCTGGGCAGTGAACTCAGCCGCATCTGGAACGCGTTCCTGCGCGGGCAGTTTTTCATCTTCGCGCTCGCCGCGGTGGTGTTTACCATCCTCTTCTCGATTCTGGGCGTGAAGTATGCCATCGGGCTGGCGCTCATGGCGGGGCTGGCAAAATTCCTGCCATACATCGGACCGCTCATCACCTCCACAACCATCGCCCTGGTCACGTTCTTTCAGGCTGATAAACCCTTCGGCTTGGAACCGCTCTGGTATACCGTGATCGTGCTCGTCGTCACGTCCTCCATAGACAATATCATCGACAACCTCATCACGCCGCGCATCATGGCGCGGGCGCTCAAGGTGCATCCCGCCGCCGTGTTGGTCACCGCGCTCATCTTCGCCAACCTGCTGGGGATCATCGGCGTGGTGATCGCCGCGCCCCTGCTTGCCACTGTCACCCTGCTCGGCAGATACATCACGCGAAAGATGTTCGATCTCGACCCGTTCCCAGCGGAAGACGATAAACAAAAAGACACAGAACCCGACCTGCTGGGTCGCATCACAAAATTTTTCAAATCGAAATTCGGACCGCAAGAAGTCCCGATGCTCGAAACCCCCAAGGAGCAAAAAGATGAACAACAACAATCACAGCGAACCACAAACCGAAACCCTCGCAGAAACCGATAACTTCATGGCGTGGCGCGCCGAAGAACCCGACGGCGAAACCACCTATCACATCGAGTTGAACAACGTGACCGTGCATTTCTTCGAGGAAGAGTGGCGCGAGTTTATATCGCTGGTGCGTGAACTGAAATAATGCGCAGAAGACCTGACAGGTTTTAAGAAACCTGTCAGGTCTTATCTATTTATGAAACTCAACAACGCCATCACCGACATCCGCGGCATCGAGGTGGGACACGCGCAGGATGACGAGGCGCTCACCGGTTGCACAGCCATCCTCTGCCGCAAAGGCGCGGTGGCAGGCGTGGATGTGCGCGGCGGCGGACCCGGCACGCGCGAAACCGATTTGTTGAATCCCGTAAATCTCGTTCAAAAAGTTCACGCCATCGTTTTAGCAGGCGGGTCTGCCTTCGGACTCGACGCGGCCTCCGGCGTGATGAAATATCTCGAAGAAAAGAAGATCGGATTCAACACCGGCGCGGCGAGAGTGCCCATCGTCCCTGCGGCGATTCTCTACGACCTCAACCTCGGTCGCGCCGACGCGCGGCCTGATTCAGCCATGGGATATCTCGCGGCCTCCCGCGCCTCCTCCTCCGCGCCTGCCGAGGGAAATATCGGCGTTGGCACAGGCGCCTCGGTGGGCAAGATGTTCGGCGCGTCACTGGCGATGAAAGCCGGGGTGGGCACAGCCAGCCTGCACGTGGGAGGAGACGTGATCGTCGGCGCGCTGGCGGCGGTCAACGCGTTCGGTGATGTCATCGATCCGCACACTGGGAAAATTATCGCGGGTCTGCGTTCGGGCAGGGTAGGTCCGTTGCGCGTGGGCAAAAAGGAACCGTTTGCCGATACGCTCGCGATGATGAAAACGCCCATCGGGCGCGGCATCTTCGGTTTTGCCTCGCGCGGAAACACGGTCATCGGCGTTGTGGCGACCAACGCGCGTTTGACCAAAGCGCAGGCCACCAAAGTGGCGCAAATGGCGCACGACGGTCTCGCGCGAACCATCCGACCCGCGCACACCATGCTCGATGGCGATACGATCTTTGCCCTCTCGATGGGAGCGAAAACAGCGGATGTCTCCACCGTCGGCGCGTTCGCCGCGGAAGCGATGGCAGAGGCAATCGTCCGCGCGGCGCGAACGGCAACGTCTGCTGGCGGGTTGCCGGGGTTGATGGATTCGGCGCGCGAAAATTTTTCGTAATGAACAGCAACAATAAAAGTTGGGAGTTTGTTTCCCTGTTTTTGGGTGGGATTGTTTCGTTCTTCGCCGTTGCTTTCCTTCAAAACTTTTATCCATCTCTTTGGGGATTCATCCTTCTGACCATTCTTCTCAACATACTCTGCGCCTATTTTTTTGATCTCATCAAAGAGCGCGCGATCGCTGCGCGGAAGGATCAATGGCGAGAGAACATACTTGTTTTTTTTGTGTTGGGCGCAGGCGTGGCATTCCTCTTTCTCGCCTTGCGACTCCTGTCTCAATATTCAATATTATTTTTACGCGAATTCTTTTCTCTTGAACCCAATCTCATCCCCGCGTTTTTAGGTTTGACCATCGTAACAAAAGCAGGGATGGTTATTCTCCTCCAAAAACAGGACGCGAGTCGTTGGCGCGAGTCGCGTTTCCCGGCATGGTTATTTCAAAACCTGCCGGGGCTGTTCCTTGCATCGACCATCGCCATCGCAACGTTCGCCCTGGCAACTACATTCAGCCATCCTGAATTTATCTACTCGGATAATTATTTTGACACCGACCCGGGAGACTGGATGAATCGCCTGACTGCCGATTTAGATGTGGTGACGGTCATGCGGCCCGTTCACCCTCTCGCCTTCCTCATCTTTCGCCCGCCGGTCTGGTTACTTTCGCTATTCCTGAATGGAAACAAATTCTACGCCGCGCTCCTGTTCAATTCGATGTTGGGTGGCGTATGCGTTTTCCTGACGTGGACATTCTTCAAACAAAGAACAAAGGATTCAACATACGCCTTATTAATCGCGGGATTATTGGGTCTCTCAAACTCGCATCTAATCCTGAGCGTCTTTCTTGAGTCGTACATGTTTTCGGCTGTGGCTCTGATCGCCTTTTTGCTTTTGATTCAACGGGAGGAAAAACCGCTGGCGCGTCTTGTGCCTGCCGGGCTTTTATCCTTCGGCATTACGATGACGAATTTTGTACAAACATGTATTCTGTTCTGTGTGACAACCCCACGGATCAAAGCCGTCTTCAAGTATGTTCTGATCGTGCTGATCCTTGCCGTGTCTCTCGCTTTTATTCAAGACACCCTCTATCCATCCAGTGATCCGTTTTATCGTCCGTTGTCGTATTCGCAGGAGCAGGATTATCGATTTAACCTCTTCGAGGCGGAACCGCAGAGCGTAAGCGGACGCGCCAACGCGCTGGCGCGGTCGATGCTTATGTTCAGCGTGGTGGCGCCCCAGCCGCTCATCTTGCTGGAGGAAACGGGCTGTGCCTTCCCGTGCTCCATGGTGTACTATTTCGACAAAGATGGGGTGTATCACATCAGTTCGTATGCGGGTTTTGGTAAGGCGCTCGTGTTTGTCTGGCTGATCATGCTTGTCATGGCGGGCGGGCTTTTTCTCAAAAAATTCCGCGCCACGCCCAAAGCCTTCGCGTTATCAGCGGCGTTACTGCTCAATTTGCTGTTCAACTTCACCCTGCACATGAACTATGGCGATGATTTCATGCTTTACTCCCCAGATTGGACCTACGCGCTTGTATTTTTCTTTGGCATTTCGAATGAGGGTTTTGCTGAGAAGAAATGGGCGCACTCCATCCTGTTGATCTTCTTAATGGGATTGATGATCAACAACCTGAATCTGTTCCGCGAGCTATTGAACGCCGTCCTGCCTTTTTATGGATGACGTTTACGAGTGCCGCAAGGTGAACCTTGCGAGTGACGGGATTTCCGCCAACATACGCGCAACGTGAACGTTGCTGTACTTAAAACAAAAAACCCCGGGCGAGAAACCCGGAGTTTTTTTGATTCTCAGGCGAGCTATGCTTTTCTTCCCTTCAACTCATCTTTCAAGATCAGCGTCAACACCACGCTGACCACGCTGACCACCAACCCGCCGAGGAAAGCGTTCCACCAGACGGGGTCGCTGATCGACAGCATGATGCCGAACGATTGCCCGATCACGCTTGTGAGCCAGAACAGGAAGGTGTTGATCACCAGCGTGAACAGCCCAAGCGTGAGAATGATTAACGGGCAGGTGAGAATGCTGATGAGTGGACGTAACAACGCGTTGACCAAACCAAAGATCAACGCCAGCCAGAGAATGGAAACGGGTTCGCCGTTCAGCGCGATGCCGGGCAGAAGCAATGCCGCCAGATATAAGGCAATCGCGTTGATGCAAAGTCGTAGGATAAATTTTGTCATGGGTACTCCTCTTTTCAAGTCTTTATACGAGAGGGTGAAAGCTAGGTTGCATCCGAGCGCATCCAGATCAGCGTGCGGCGGAGTTTAAAGCCCGCGGAGGCGATGGCATCGGTCAATTCGCCGCCGGGAAAATCGAGCGAGAGGGATGAATGATGTCGCAGAGAGCGCCGCGCGTGGACGAGAAGGGACTTCACCGCTTCAGCCTCCCGTACAGTTGATTCGCCAGCGGCGGCAATAAACAGGGATGCCAGCCGCGTCCCGTGCGGGGCAGACGAGAGCGTTGCGGCGAGTTCGCCATTCTGGATTGCCGCCCATTGCGCGATTTCGCTATCCGTGAAAAGGTTCGAGAGCCACGCCCAGAACCCCGGTCGCAGGGAGTTGAAGCCCCAGTGGTGGTACCAGGCGATCACGTCGGGATAGACGCGGCGGAGCCAGTCTTGTTGTTGGGTCCAGAAATCGGCATGGCGCGGAACGATGTGAATATCGGAATCGATTGCGGGGAGGGTCGAGTCGGGGTTTGCGATCCAGGCAGAGCGGCGCGTGATCTCGTGAAATCCAAGATCCGCGTAGAGTTTGACCGCGCCGGGGTTGTCATCGCGGACGTGAAGCCAGAGGGCAGTGGTATTTTTTTCGCGGGCTTGGCGCATCACCTGTTCGGTGAGCGCGCGCGCAATGCCGTGGCGGCGATGATCGGGATGCGTCGCGACGTTGGCAATGAGATGGATGCGTTTGCCCTTGTCGCGGAACGGGATGAGGCTGGCATTGCCGACGATGCGGTTATTCTCCTCCCACACGTAGCCCATCAATGGCATGGAGGTGGTCTCTGCCACGTGGTTTGCCCAGCGTAAAAAGCCTTCGTCCCCGCCCGCTTTTCGCATATCGTTAACGTAGCGTTGACCGTCGTTGTCCATCGTGTTCGAGAAGCACAACTCGATCAAGTCCGCCACTTTCGAGAGGTCGCGCAACATATTAAGGGGCCGCATGTGCGGATGGTCTTTGGCTTTGACCGGCAGGGTGATGGTGGTCATCGAGGGGATTATAGTACTGTTGTTGCAATGCAAGGAAGATTTTCGCTTCATGAATTCCAACGTTCCTCTTACGCCGCGTTGACAGACCGCCGATGCGGTGTTTGTTATAATCGCGCCAACTGAAAAACCTGACAGGTTTCCGCGAGGAATTTCCAGAAAATTTTAATTGTCCACGCAAGCGTTTTGGCGATGAGTGGTATAAAGAAAACCTGTCAGGTTTGAGTGTTGAAAGGAACAAACCCCATGATGCGATTTGACCGCTTTACCGAGAGAGCCCAGGAAGCCGCCCAACGCGCCGCCGAGATCATCCAGCGGTATGGGCATAACCAGATTGATACCGAACACATCCTGCTGGCGTTGATCGAACAGCCCGGCGGGGTGATTCCCCAAATTTTAGAAAAATTAAGCGTCAGCCCCGAAGCGCTCACCGAGCGACTCGACGCGACTCTACGCGCCAGCCCGAAAGCCAACATCTTCGGCGGCGGCGCAGGTCAAATTTTTATCACGCCTCGTGTAAAGAGAATTATCGACTTAGCCAACGAGGAAGCGAATCGACTCAAGGACGAATACATCTCCACCGAACACATCTTCCTCGCGATTTTGACGGAACGCAACACGCCAGCCGCGCGGATTCTCGAATCCGCTGGGCTGACGCGTGATCGCGTCCATTCCGCTGTGCAGGATTTGCGCGGCGGGCAACGCGTCACCGACCCGCAGGCTGAGTCGCGTTACCGCACATTGGATAAATACTCACGCGACCTCACGCAATTGGCGCGCGAAGGGAAACTCGATCCTGTTATCGGACGCGACAACGAAATTTTGCGATTGATTCAAATCCTCTCTCGCCGCACGAAGAACAACCCGGTGCTGATCGGCGAAGCGGGTGTCGGCAAGACCGCGATTGTGGAAGGGCTCGCGCAGAAGATAGCGAACAACGATGTGCCGGAGATTTTGTCAGGCAAAAGGGTGGTGGCGCTCGACTTGGGCGCGATGATCGCAGGGTCCCGATTTCGAGGCGAGTTTGAAGAGCGGCTCAAAGCCGTGATGGAGGAAGTCCAGCGCTCGAACGGCGACATCATCATGATGATCGACGAACTGCACACGGTCGTCGGAGCAGGAGCCGCGCAGGGCGCGATGGATGCGTCCAACATGCTCAAGCCCGCGCTATCGCGAGGCGAATTGCAAGCGATCGGCGCGACCACGTTGGATGAATTCCATAAATATATTGAGAAAGACGCCGCGCTCGAACGCCGCTTCGCGCCGATCTATGTGGAAGAGCCGAACGTGGACGACACGATCAAGATGCTTCAAGGTTTGCGCGATAGATATGAGGCGCATCACAAAGTCCGTTATGCGGATGAGGCGCTGGTTGCCGCGGCGCGATTGGCTGATCGTTATGTGACAGATCGAAGATTACCCGATAAAGCGATCGACTTGATGGATGAAGCCGCCGCGAAATTGCGTGTTGCTTTATATTCCATGCCGCCCGATCTTAAAGCGCAGAAAACTGAAATTGATAAACTGCAAGCCGAAGAGGAACAATCTGGCTTGAACCGCGATTATGAACGCGCCGCGCAGAAAAAATCGGAACGCTTGCGAATCGAAGAGGAATATCACGAGAAGCGCGATAAATGGGAATCGGAAAACCAACTCGATGAAGAAGTGGGCGTGGATGATATCGCCTCCGTTGTGCATCAATGGACAGGCATTCCCGTGACTCAAATGCTCGAAACCGAATCGCAAAAACTCTTGCACATGGAAGCGCGTTTGCATGAGCGCATTATCGGGCAGGAGGAAGCCATCCACGCGGTCTCCGACGCGATCCGCCGCGCGCGAAGCGGACTCAAAGACCCGTCGCGTCCGATCGGTTCGTTCATCTTTATCGGGCCATCGGGTATCGGCAAAACGGAACTCGCCAAAGCCCTCGCGTGGTTCATGTTCGACGATGAAGAAGCGCTCGTGCGCATTGACATGTCGGAGTATCGCGAACAGCATACCGTGAGTCGACTCTTCGGCGCGCCTCCGGGATATGTCGGGTATGAGGAAGGCGGTCAACTGACCGAGGCAGTCCGCAGGCGTCCGTATCGAGTCGTGTTGTTCGATGAGATCGAGAAGGCGCATCCCGAAGTATGGAACGCGTTGTTACAAATTTTGGATGACGGTCGTTTGACGGATGGGCAGGGCAACGTGGTGGACTTCCGCAACACGGTTCTCATCATGACCTCGAACCTGGGTACCGAATACGTGAGAAAAGGCGGCACCCTCGGCTTCTTGCAATCCAAAGCCACCGATGAAGAACGCGACCAACACGACAAGATCGAGAAGGCGTTGAAAGGCGCGTTCCGTCCCGAATTTTTGAACCGCGTAGACGAGATCATCATGTTCTCGCCGCTCACGCTCGAACAGATGGAGGAGATCGTCGTCCTGCAAATGAAAGAAGTGCAGGATCGTTTGAACGATCACAATATCACCGTCGAGTTGACCGACGCGGCGCGCAAGTGGCTGGCGAAGGAAGGCTACGATCCTGCCTTCGGCGCGCGACCATTACGCAGAGCGATCCAGAAGAATGTGGAGAGTCCGCTTTCGATGGAACTGCTCAGCAACAAATTCAAAGACGGCGCGGCTGTGACGGTGGATGTGGACGAGAAAAGCGAAAAGATCGTCTTCCACACGGCTGAGGCGGTGAAGAAGAAAAGCAAGCAACACGCGGATGCGTAGAATCAGATGCGGGAGCAGTTGAACTGCTCCCGCATCTTTTTATTTTCGAGGCGTAGTTGGCGTTCTCTTACGCCAACGGGGACGTTAGAGAACGTCCCCTACACAACGAAGATAAAAACGAAAGAATTCCTAATGCCAAATTCATTGAATCACGATAAGATGCAGGGACTTAAAAGGAGAACTCTTCATGGAATCGAACAACAACACATCATCGAGTAACACCACAAAAATTGTCGGGGGCATCGTTGCCATTCTGCTTTGTTGCGCGTGCGTTGTGATCGGCGCGGCGGGAGTCGTCATCTATCGGACGTACCAGCAAATCCCCACCGATTTCCCCACCGAATTTCCGCCCATCGACGCGCCGGGCGCGCCGACCTCCACGCCGGAGATCGACCGTCCAACATCCGACTCGATCTCCACGGAAACGATCGAGACGCTCGGCAACACGCTCGTGCCGGAAAACAGCCCCTACGAAATTGCCTGCCGCCTGCAGAATATTTGCAACGTGCCAACCACCGTCCCATCCAAGTTGTACAAATTGGGAGACCAGGAAACCTTCTGGGTGACGAACGTGGACACGGTGGAAAATTTCCAAACCAAAGCCACATTGCGTTACGTTGGCGAATATATCTATTTCTGGATCGAAAACGGCGTGAGTTACGATGAAGGCGACCTGAAGAGACTCGGCGACACGTTCGAGGACCAGATGTACCCCACCGACCGCGAATTTTTCGGCAGTGAGCCTTCTCCCGGCGTGGATAGCGATCCGCGTATCTACCTTTTGTTTGTGCGCGGCACGGGCGCATCCAACGCGGGATATTTCTCCACGCCGGATGTGTACAACCCGCTGATCAAGGAATATTCCAACGGGCACGAGATGTTCTTCTTCAATGCGGATAACCTCACGCTTGACTCAGAGGAGACCTATAGCGTGTTGGCGCATGAGTTCCAACACATGATTCACTTCAACACCGATCGCAACGAATCTTCGTGGATCAATGAAGGTTTCTCGATGGTGGCTTCGCATATCAATGGTTATCCCGCGTATTTTGATTATGATTATGTGACCAACCCCGACATCAACCTGACAGACTGGTCGCCGGAGCCGGGCTCCAACGGACCTCATTACGGTCAATCGTTCCTGTACCTAACCTATTTCCTCGACCGTTTCGGCGAGGACGCCACCAAAGAAGTCGTCCGCCACCCGGAAAATGGATTGGCAAGCATCGACGAGACGCTCACCGGATTGAACATCACCGATCCGCAGACAGGGAAGGTAGTCAATGCCGACGATGTGTTCATGGATTGGGCGGCGACGATGTGGCTCCAGGACGAATCCGTGGGCGATGGGCGTTATCACTACAATAACTATCCCGACGCGCCGAACATCACGGCCTCTGAATCCATTTCCACATGTCCGACTTCCACGAGCGGATCTGTCAACCAGTATGGCATTGACTATTTCACGATCAACTGCGAAGGCGATCATACCTTGAAGTTCAGCGGCTCGACCGTGGCAAAACTTCTGCCTGCCGACGCTCATTCAGGTAAATATGCGTTCTGGTCGAACAAGGGCGATGAATCGGATATGACCCTCACGCGCGAATTCGATTTCACCAGTGTCAGCGCGCCGATCACGCTTTCGTATTCCATGTGGTACGACCTCGAGACCGATTACGATTATCTCTTCCTCGAAGCCTCCACCGACGGGCAGACGTGGCAGATCCTCACCACGCCATCTTGCACGAGCGAAGATCCCTCCGGGAATTCGTTTGGCTGTGGCTACAACGGCCAGACCAATGATTGGCAACAGGAAGATGTGGACCTCTCGCAGTTTGCCGGCAAGAAAGTGCAGATCCGTTTTGAATACATCACCGACGCGGCGGTCAACGGCGAAGGCTTCCTGTTGGACGATGTGCGGGTGGACGCGGCAGGCTACCAGTCCGATTTTGAAACGGATGATGGCGGCTGGATGGCGGCTGGATTCGCGCGCGTCGAAAACGTTCTCCCGCAAACCTATCGCCTGTCCATCATCATCAAAGGCGATACCACCACTGTGACGCAAATCCCGGTCAACGCGGACCAGACGGCTGAATTCCCACTGACGCTGAAACCCGGCGAAGAGGCGATCCTCATCGTGACCGGCACGACGCGGTATACGAGGCTCCCTGCGGCGTATCAGGTTGAGATCAAGTAAACAAGTAAACAGGTAGACAGGTAGACACGTGGGTATTTGTATCCGTGTTTACCTGTCTACCAAAAGGAGAAATAATGGCAACTGCCCCAAAATCTGAGATCCTTCACATGGCTGATCTCGTCGCGTATAACGACGGCTCTGTGGTCAGCCGACAGATCACCAAAGCGGAGGCTGGCAACGTCACGCTGTTCGCGTTCGATCAAGAGCAAGAGTTGAGCGAACACACCGCGCCGTATGACGCGCTCTTGCATGTGTTGGACGGTGAAGCCGAGGTCAAGGTCTCTGGCAAACCGTTCCACTTGAAGGCGGGCGACGCGATCATCATGCCCGCGAACGAACCGCACGCGATCAAAGCGTTGGCGCGCTTCAAAATGTTGTTGACGATGATAAGGAAATAGAAGTACACAAGTAAACACGGAAACAGGCACACAGGGAAAGAAAGATTTCCTTGTGTACCTGTTTTGTTTTACGTGTCTACCTGTCCACTGGTTTACGTATTTACGTGTTTCCTTGTCTACCTGTCTACCTGTCTACTTGTCTACTTGTCTACGTGTTTCCTTGTCTACGTGTCTACATGTTTACTTGTCTACGTGTTTCCCTGTCTACGTATTTACCTGTTTACTCACAACCACACTTCCCCTCATATACGACAACGCCATAAACAATGGGATGAGCGAGAGCGCTCCCGCAATGACCGCCATCATCGTATAACTCGTGGCGTTGAAGATGAATCCGCTGGAGAGGCTGATGATCGCAGAAGCAAGACCCACGAGGAAGTCGCTCGTGCCTTGCGTGCGCGAACGTTCCACCGGCGAGAGTTGATCCGAAAGCAAGGTAGAGCCGCCGACGAAACAGAAATTCCAACCCAAGCCAAGTAAAAATAACGAAATGCCCAATGGCAACACATCCGGCGAGAGTGGGGCGGTGATACAGGATAACAGCAAAGTCAACGAACCGATCAGGATCATCCTGCCGCGCCCGATCTTGTCCAACAGCCAGCCGGAGATGATCGAAGGCGCGTACATGCCGAATGTATGCGCCGAAATAACGGAATAAATGTCGGCGCGGTTATGGCTGTGATCTTCCATGTGCAACGAGGTGATGACCATGATCGCCACCATTACTACCTGCCCCAGCATCATCGCAGTGACGGCGGTGATCGCCGCAGGCTGGCGCAGGATCTGCAAAATAGGTCGCGCTTCGCCGTGCGGAATCTCGGGTGGATATTGCTTTGCCACTTCCTTGCCCACGTCGCGCGGGTCGGGGCGCAAGCCGATAAACACAAACACCGCGGCGATGGCGAACAAAACCAGAGTAGTTGCGTATGCGCCGGCGAGTTCATCCATGCCAAGCGAAACAACGAACCCGCTCATCGGCACGGCGGAAACGCGCGCCAGAATTGTCCCGATCACGCCGCCAAGCACCACCATCGAGATCGCCCGCCCGCGCCGGTCTGGAGGGTTCACCTCCGCCGCCGCAAAGCGGCCCAACTGCACCGCCGAGTTTGTCGCGCCCATCATCATCAAACCGAGGATGACCAGCAAGAACGAAGCATGTTGAATGGCAAACAAGACCAGAACATTTCCGAGAACGCCGATCACCAAACCCGACACAATTCCGTTGCGCCGCCCGATGCGGTCCATGATGATGCCCCACGCTGAAGCCGACACCGCGCCACTCAACAAATACGCGGCGGTCGGCAGGGTTGCCCATGAGCGGTCTGCGGCAAGTTTCGCGCCCAGGATCGGGTTGATCGCCGCGGCGGCAATGAATCCCGCCGATGCAAAACTTTGCGCGAGGAACAACACCCATACCGTTTTTTTCGCAATACGATTGAAGTCTGTCATTTAAATTCCTTACTGTTCTCAACGGCGTCCTGCGAGAAGCAGCTGTGGACGGCGTTGAGTATGCCGCCGAAGTGACGGCGGCATTAGCGCTGTAGTCTGTCATGAAATTGACCACTTTGGACGGGCGGATTATACATGGGATGCGGGTAAAATTTGGCACATGGATTTCGACCTGCGATCCGCTTCAGACCTGCCTCTGCCTGATCTTGTCCAGACGCTGAATCGCGGCTTTGAAGAGTATCCCGTTCCCATCCACCTCAACCTCTCGCAATTCCTCGGCATGGTCCGTAAAGACAGCATTGACCTGACCGCAAGCCGTGTTTTACTCACGGACGACCAGCCCGTAGGAGTCGCATTGATCGCGCGGCGCGGTTGGACAAGTCGCCTTGCGGCAATGGGCATCGCCATTGAATCGCGCAACAAAGGCGCCGGCTCATGGCTCATGGAGAAATTGATCCGCGAAGCGCATGAACGCGGCGACCGCGAAATAACGCTTGAAGTCATCGAGCAAAACGATCCGGCCGTCCATCTCTACGAAAAATTTGGGTTTCAGACCATGAGACGTTTAATTGGCATGATCCGCCGGGAGGCGGTGGAACTCGAAGACGGCGTGTTACAAGAGATCGACGTGCGCGATGTCGGAGCGCTGATCTCGCAATTCGGGTTACCCGACCTGCCGTGGCAGTTAGCCGGCGAGACCATCTCCCAACTGACCCCGCCTGTGCGCGCCTTTTGCAAAGGACCCGCGTTCATTGTGCTTTCAGATCTGGACGCCAACCGCGTGATGGTGTGGTCCCTGTTGGTGAAACCCGATGCGCGCGGAAACCATCATGGCGCCACTCTATTGAAGCAGGTGATCGCCAACCACCCCGGCAAAACATGGCACGTGCCGGCAATCTACCCGGAGGAACTGGGCGCGGTGTTCGAGCGCGCCTGCTTCGAGCGCGAGCCTCTCTCGCAATGGCAGATGCGCCTCCCGCTTGCCGCCTCCACCTGAGAAATTTGTAAAGAGCCGAATCAGGTTTGGCTGGGCGTGAAGCGATATACTTTCCACGCGATATAAGCCGCCTGCGGCAATCCGAACTCATATGCCATCATCCACGAAACGCAAAACGATCGGTGTCTTCGTCTCCCAGGTGGGCCGCGCCTGGGGGTCAGAATTTCTCGCGGGCATTAACGACGCCGGCGAAGAGAACAATATCAATCTCGTGTATTTTGTCGGCGGCACGCTCAAACTATACATCCAACCCAAGCCGTCGTTCGGATTTTATGACCTTGCCCGCGCCGAACAACTGGACGGGTTGATCGTCACCGGGGATACCGCATTCGGCGTAAGCGCGGAAGACTTGAAAATTTTTCGGGAGATGTTTGGGGAATTGCCTCTCGTCACGCAATCGGTAGATTTGGACAACGCTTCCATGTTCATTCCCGATAACACGGAGGGGATGCGCTTGCTGGTGCGTCACCTGATCGAAGAGCACGGTTACAAACGCATCGCTTTTCTGCGCGGCATCCGCGGGCAGATCGACGCCGAACAGCGTTTTGACGCGTACAAGGAAGAACTGAAAGCGCAAGGCATCCGCTTCGATGAACGCCTCGTGGTGGACGGGGATTACTCACCCGACAGCGGGCGGGATGGAATTCAGGTATTGCTCGATGAGCGCAAAGTTCCGTTCGAAGCGCTCGTGGCGGCAAACGACCGCATGGCATTCGGCGCGCTCGAAATTCTGCAACAACGAGGAATCCGCGTGCCCGATAAGATTGCCGTGGCTGGCTTCGACGACCTGCGCGAGGCGCAAAGCACCGGGGTTTCACTGACCACTGTGCGGCAATCATTTTACACGGCGGGGAGACAGGCATTCGAAGCGTTGATCAAACGGATCGACGGCGACACGATTCAAAAAGTGACCGTCACCCCAACGCAACTGCTGATCCGCTGGTCGTGCGGGTGTCTCCCGGAAAACGTCAAACAGGCGGCAGTGGCGCCACGCGAAGTGGCAAAAACAGGACGATTGGAAAATAAGCGCGAAGCCGCCCTGCGGGCATTGCTGGCTTCCGCCGACGTGACGGAAAACGACCCGGCGCACGCGTCCTTCCGCGATTCGTTCAGCCTCGCCTGGGATACGCTCCTTTCCGCCTTGCGCGAAAACACAAACGGGGACGACTTCCTCAAAGCCATCAACGCCATGGTCGAGTTGATGGAAAAGCGCGACCTGCCAGCCAATGCATGGCACAGCGTCATCTCTGTCATGAGACGGTACGCGCTGGGCGGCATCAAAGAACACGACACAAAGTTACTCGCCGAGAATATGTTCCAACAGGCGCGCCTGCTCGTGGGCGAACTTTCTCAACGCGCGCAGGCATATCGCCGCCTGATGCTCGAACAACAGGAGCACATTCTGCAGGGCTTCAGTTTTTCGATGGCGCCGGTCATGAGCATGGATCGGCTGGGCGCGGCAATCGAAGAACGCTTTCCCGAAATGGGCATCGAACGCTGGTACGTGATGTTTTTCAGCGATTCGACATCATCGCCGCAACTGGTTTCCTCCGCCCCGCCTGAAAACTATAATCTATTGTTCCAATATGAAGGCGCAAAGTTCGAGGTCCCATCACAGCGCACCTTCGTGGGCACCGGTCAACTGGTGCCGCGCGGAAAAACCCCCTCGGAACGGCGCTACACGGCGGTCATCATGCCGCTCTCGCTGGCGCATAACCGCTTCGGGTTCATGTGGGTGGAGATGGGTCCGCGCGACTGGGAAGTATACGTGCGCGTGCGCAACCTCGTCAGTAGCGCGCTCTTGCGCGTGATGCTCGCGCAACAAAAGGAACTGGCACAGCGCGAGGTGGAACGCCTGCTCAAAGAATCAAAGGATCGCGCCATCGAACTTTCCATCGCCAAGGAATGGTCCGAACAGACCGCCGCCGAGAACGCAAAACTGTACTCCAGCGAACAAGCCCGGCGTCGCGGGGCAGAAGCGCTCACTAAAGTCATGCGCCTGATCTCCTCGCTGGGCAAAGTGGACGAGGTGCCGGCGCAGATCGTCGAACAATTAACCAATGTAGTGCCGCACGACCGTTGCGCGCTGTTCCTCGAGGCGGTGAACGGCATGGAACTTGTCGCGCATCGCGGCTTTCCTGAAAATGCGCCCATCGAAGAACTAAATTACAACATCAACGGCACGAGCATCCTGCACTTCGTTTCCAAGCAGACCGACCCGATGCTGGTCAACGACATTCAACAAACGCGCGGCTGGGGGCAATCGGAATGGCTTCCGCTCGACCGTTCCGTGCTGAGCGTGCCCCTGCAATCGAAAAAGAAATTCGCCGGCATGTTGACCATAACACGCAGTGATCCTTCCGCGTTCAACCCCGACGACGTCCTGCTTGCCAGCACCTTCGCCCTGCAAGCCTCTATCGCCTTGGAAAACGCCAAACTCTTCGACGAGGTCACGCGCTTCAACGAAATGATGGAACGCATGGTCGAGCAACGCGTGGATGAACTCGGCGTGGCGCACGACACGCTCAAAAAACTCGACAAGAACAAAAGCGATTTCATCAATGTCGCCGCGCACGAACTGCGCACACCGCTCACGGTCATCAAAGGCTACATGGGCATGGTCAAAGCCGCGCCTGCCGTAAAAACCAGCCCCGAACTCGCCCAAGCCGTGGATGGGGTGCTTCAAGGGAGCGAACGACTCCATCAAGTGGTCAACAGCATGTTGGATGTGGCGCGGCTGGAGAATCAAGTGCTGAACCCGCACCTCGACGAGACGTCGCTCGGTCCCATCCTGCGACTCGTCCAAAAGGATTACGCCGCCGACCTGCAAACGCGTCATCTCACATTGGAACTTGATCCGTCCATCTCAGCCATTCCCCCCGTTGTGGCAGACAGCGAACTCCTGCAAAAAGCGCTCGACAACGTGATCGTCAACGCCATCAAGTTCACCCCCGATGGAGGAAAGATCGCCGTCAGCGCAAAAGTGATCCATGAAGGCGGCGCCGGGGACATGTGCGAGATCCGCATCCACGATACCGGCATCGGCATCGACCCCGCCGATCACAAGATGGTGTTCGAGAAGCTCTATCAACTCGGCGACGTGGAGTTGCACTCCTCGGGTCGCACCAAATTCAAAGGCGGCGGACCCGGTTTGGGTCTCGCCATTGCGGCGGGCATCGTCAAAGCGCACAAGGGAAAGATTTGGGTGGAAAGCCCAGGTCACGATGAAGAAAAATTGCCGGGGAGCACGTTCTTTGTTCAAATCCCGCTGGCGAAAAAAGAATAAACAAGCCGAATCGCATCCGGAATCTCTCTACCGTACATTTGCACCGCTAAGCCCGCAAAGAACGCAAAGAAAACCTGTTTAACTTGGCGACCTTAGCGTGCTTTGCGGCAAAAATCTTCTCATGTACGGTAGAGAATCCGGAATACAAAAGCCTCCGAGTTTCATAACCTCGGAGGCTTCTCATTGACCTTCTATTCTCTATTCTCTACTCTCTATTCTCCACTCTCTTAAATATGTATCGGGCTTCCCTCCGCGCCGTGCGCGGCTTCCATCAACACTTCTGAAAGAGTCGGGTGCGCGTGGACGTTGCGAGCGATCTCATGTGGGGTCAATTCCATCAAGTGCGCCAGCGTGAGTTCGGGGAGCAGTTCGGTCACTTCGGGACCGATCATGTGCGCGCCCAAAATCTCGCCATATTTTTCATCCATGATGATCTTTGCGAAACCCGCGTAATCACCAAGCCCCAGCGCTTTGCCGTTCGCCTGAAACGGGAAGCGACCCACTTTGATGTTATAGCCGCGTTCCTTCGCCTGCGCTTCGGTGAGCCCGAACGACGCGACCTGCGGATGACAAAACGTGGCGCGCGGCATCATTTCGTAATCCAGCGTGATCGTCTCCGCGCCGGCGATATTTTCCGCGCAGACGATGCCCATCGCCGAGCCGACGTGCGCCAGCATGAGTTTGCCGGTCACATCGCCAATTGCCCAAATCGTTGGAACATTCGTCTGCATCTTTTCATTGATTTCGACAAAGCCGCGCTCGCTGATCTTGACGCCCGCTTCTTCAAGCCCGAATCCCTTGGAATTTGGACGGAACCCAATCGCCGCCAAAGCCTGATCCGCTTCGAGAGTCGTTTCCTTCCCCTCCACGCTGACCTTGACCTTCACGCCCGATTTCGTCGCCTCCACTGATTCGACTTTATGTCCAACGAGGCATTTAATTCCGCGCTTCTCGAATTCCTTCTTCAACTCTTTCGAGACTTCCTCATCTTCCAACGGAACGAGTCGTGGCAACATTTCCACGATGGTCACATCCACGCCGTACGCGCTCCATACGGTTGCAAACTCGACACCGATCGCGCCCGATCCGATGATGACAACCGATTTCGGAAGTTTATCCTGCAAAATGGCTTCCTTATAGGTGACAACTTTTTCGCCGTCCACTTTCCACACTGGAGGGACCGCCGCGCTCGCGCCTGTGGCAACGATGAAATTCTTTGCATTCAATTCAGTCACTTTTTTATCGGCATCTGTCACAGCCAACGTATCTTTTGATTTGAACTTTGCTTCCCCCATGAAGACTGTAATGGCGTTCTTTCGCATCAGAAAGCCAACGCCCTTCACGAGGCGATCCGAGTTTTGGCGCGAGCGTTTTACGGCAACACCATAATCCAGTTTTAGGTTATCGAACGAGAAACCGAAATCCTTGCCGCGTTCGCGGAGGGTGTGCGCCACCTCCGCGTTCTTCAACAGCGACTTGGACGGGATACAGCCCACATTCAAACACACGCCGCCGAGCCACTGCTTATCCACAATTGCAACCTTCTGTTTGAGTTGCGCGGCGCGGATGGCGGCAACGTATCCCGCCGGTCCCGCGCCGATAACGACCACATCGAAATTTTCTGGCATGGAAATCTCCTTGAATATGTCGTGGCGAGAAGCGATCTCATGTTTCGAGAGGATTGCTTCTCAAAGACTCGCAACGACATTGTTTTCGACTATTTTACTATACTGCTTAAACTGAAAGAGCCAGGCGCTCCAAGCCCGGCTCTTTCAGTTTCAAAAGGAGGAGAAGAGAACCCAACTGTATCATCAGCCTGTCAACCATGCTTGTCGTTCCCCCTACGACAAGCAAACGTTTGAGCCACGATCCGAATGAGCATTTACTCATAGTGTTTATGGGCAATCAAGCGTTGCCGCCGCAGTTGCACTGCGGCGGCAACGTATTCTCTATGGGCAATCTGCGGATGTTTTTTCCACCGGCAAGCCGAAGGCTTCATAGACGGGAACTCCGTCCCAGTCGGCTGGAATCGGCAATCCGAGAGCGGATGCGGCTGTGGCGGCTGTATCCATCGTGTGGACGCGCGTCGTCAACGCTTTCGGCTGGATGCCCGCCCCCGACGCGATCCATGGGATGGTCATATCTTCAGGGAGCGAGTAGCCGTGCGTTGTATCATGCCCCCCGTGATCGGCGGTGATGATGATGAGCGTTTCGCCGCGTAGACCTCTCGCGTCTAATTCGGCAAGGATCAAGCCCAACGCCTCGTCCGCGCGGTAGGCGACGCTACGTTGAGGCGATGAAAGCCACCCAAAGGCGTGTCCCATGCCATCTACAAGAGGAAAGTGAACGAACATCACGCCGAAATTTTCAGGAAAGTCTGCAATGAGTCGTTTCGCAACGACCAGGTCGCGATCGTTGACGTAGGTAAAGATGTCGAGGCTGGATGGGTCAGTGATCTGTTGCAGTTTTTCCTTGCCCACGTGCATCACGGTTTGAAAGCCCGCCGCGTGCGCGATGTCGAACAGGTCAACGCCTTGGGCGATTCCTTTTTCAGGGATGTAGTCGTTCCAGTCTACGCCGTGTTTGGAGGGGCACAGACCGGTCAACATGGAGGAATGTGAGACCAGCGTCACGCTTGGGTACACGGTTTGCGCGGATAAGGTGTACGCGCTATTTTGCATCAACGCAAACAAATTCGGCATCGGCGCGAGCGAGATCAGGTCAGGACGGAGCCCGTCGACGGACAGGATCAACACGCGGCGGGCGAGAGGCGTGGGCGTGGGTGTGATCGTCGGCGCGAATGTCTCGGTCGCTGTGGCAGTGAGTGTGGGAGTCGCGGTCTGCGTTAGTGTGAGAGTCGCAGTGGGCGTGGCTGTTTGAATAAAAGGCAAGCCTGCAAGGTTAGGTGTTTGGCAGGCGAGCAGGAGAAGGAGTAGAAAAGGGATAAAAAGTTTTTTACGATTCATCAGGGTTGAGTTTCGATTTGCTCTCTTGCATAAGGGTTTAGAGAACACAGGGAAAAAGAGATTTTCTCAGAGATCTCTGTGAACTCGGTGGCTAAAACGACTTTCACACGAGCACTATTGAAATTTCTTCCGGGTTCACCGACACATCCACTTCGTCGCCATAGCGGATGTGTTTAATTTCCATCGCGATCACTTCCAACAGGGATGGATTTTGAAAATGACGCAGTTTCGTTTCGGGATGTGGATAATACACCCAGCCGTCGTATTCCATTTCCTTGAAAATAACCTTGCAACGCGAAAATGAAAAATGTTCAGGCGGATGCAAATCAGTCCAAGCGATGTTGTAAAAAGTGAATTCGGGTCTGATGAGTCTGAACGCGCGCGGGCTGATGTCTATGTTGAGTGTGCCGTTAAAGTAACTGCTGAGGTCGAGTCCGCGGGCGGCGAAGAGGGG
>JBGANO010000025.1:0-50415 GCA_044222305.1 Anaerolineales bacterium | reverse complement strand
GAACGGACGCGCCGTAACTAGATCGTCCGCAAGTTGGCGGGTTATACCGGGGATTGTGGTTAGTAAATTCGGGTCTGCGGAATTGATGAAGCGTAATAACTTTTCCATTGTTTGCCTGTAAGAAAACTGAGGCGACGTGAATGTCGCGTTACGGAAGCCCATGATTAATGCTATGACTGATTTCGAGATTATATCATCCACAAATAAAAACTCCGAAACGTTGGCGCTTCGGAGTTTGGTTTATTCTTGTGTCAGCCAGCGTTTGGCTAGCTCGATATCGTCAAAGTATTTGAGCGGCTGACCCGTGATCATGGTAAGCAGGTCGGCAAGCTTTTGTTTGATGCCCGTCACTCCGATGACGGCTGTTTTCTTCACGTAGGCTTTGGTCGCGGCAGATGCCGCATTCATGACCGGGAGCAGTTCGGCGTCCACGTTGGTGTCGCGTATGTCGGTCAGCACCAGCACGGAATCTTTCGGCTGGGCTTTCACGATTTCCTGCACTTCCGCCAGTTCCGCTTTCACCGCGGCAGAGTTGTAGAACAGTTGTGAAAAATCCTGATAAAAGATTTTTTTGCCGTTGTATTCGATCCACTCAGAGCGCATGTTAATACTCCTGTTTTGTTTTGGTCTCGGACTTGAGCGCGAGACCGGTAGCCACCGCGCCAGCCAATTCCCATGCGCCGACGCCGAAGAAACGCGCCGGGGCAAGTTGCGTGATCACCGCAAGGGTGAACACGATAAATGTGATACCGCGGAAGGGAACGGTCCATTTGTAAAATTGCTTTACATCGTTCAGCGCGGCGAGGATGTAATACGCGCCCATGTTGAATGAAGCCATTGCGGAAGCGGTCAGAAAAAGGAGCGTGTAATCCCCGGCGGCGCGCGAAGCGCGGTCTAATGGGGTAAAGCCGAGGAGCGATAAAAGCGTCTCGGGGCTGACCAAGCCGGCCAGTCCGAGAAGAAGCGCAAGCAGTCCAAAGATGAAAATCGTCCAGCCAGAGGCATCTCGTATCTTGAATTTTGTCAGCATAATTTTTCCTTGCGCGAATTATACCGGGCGATAGTTTCGCCAGCCTCGACAAATTTGTTTGGCTCGCCTATACTCCAAATATCTTTTGCGGAGGACGCGGTGTCGAAATATCAGGTGGTGGTGGCTGGGAATATCGGCGTGGGCAAGACCTCGCTCGCTGAGCGGATCGGTTCGCGCCTCGGTTGGTGGACCGGGTACGAGTCGGTGGCGGACAACCCCTATCTGGCAGATTTTTACAGCGACATGCGCTTGTGGTCGTTTCACTTGCAAGTGTTTTTCCTCGGTCATCGCGCCGACCAATACCTCGAAGCCGCGCATGACTCGCGTTCGGCGATCCTCGACCGGAGTATTTACGAGGATTTTTACATTTTTGCGCGGGCATTGCATCACATGGGCGATTTTGCCGAACGCGATTACCTCGCATATCGCAGGCTGTTTGAACTTGTGGTGGGGAGTATGCCGCGTCCGAATTTGCTGATCTACCTGAAAGCGCCGGTCAATGTGTTGATGGATCGCATCCGCCGGCGCGCGCGGGGGATGGAATTGGGCATCACGCCGGAATATCTCTCCCTGCTTGATTCGTTCTATGACGAGTGGCTCGGCGCGTTTGACATGTGCCCGGTGCTCACGATCCGCACCGACGATCTGGATTACGTCCACCATCCGAAACATTTGGACACCGTCGTCGAGCGGATCCAGAACAAACTCTCGGGCAAGGAAGTGGTCGAATTTTGAGGTTGATGAAACCTCAATTCGTTTTCGGTGTTTGTGCTTTTGTGCGAAGATGTTTATCCTATGAGTGAACCCCTAAAAACAACCAACCTTTCCGCAAGCCTGCTGACGCGGATTCCGCTCTTTTCGCAACTCCCGTTCGATGAGTTGAATCTGCTTTTAAACGCCCTGGATCGTGTGCGTTTGAATTCGGGCGATATTTTGTTCAAGGAAGGGGAACTTGCCGAACATCTTTACATCGTGGCGCGCGGACAACTTGAGATCAACATGGCTTCAGGGACCGCAAACGAACTGATCCTCAACGTTATCAATGAAGGCGAATACCTCGGCGAGATGGGAATTATCATGCCCGGTGGGAGGCGCACGGCCGGCGCGCGGGCGCGGGGCGATGTATTGTTGCTCAGCATGAGCCGCACGCAATTTCAAGAGTTGTTACAGCGACATCCCGAGTTGGCGAATGCGATGGTCAGTGTTCTAAGTTCGCGCCTCGATAACACCAACGCGCAGACGTTCCGCGACCTGACCGAGAAGAACCGCCAGTTGCAGACCGCCTACGATGAACTCAAAGCCGCGCAGGAGCAAATCATCGAGAAAGAGCGCCTCGAGAAGGAACTCCAAGTTGCGGCAGAGATTCAAATGTCGATTCTCCCGGATGTGTTGCCCTCGCCAGATGGATACGATTTCGGAGGGCGAATTTTGCCAGCCCGTCAGGTGGGAGGCGATTTCTATGATGTGTTCGATCTTGGCAACGGAAAGATGGGCGTTTTGATCGGGGATGTTTCAGACAAGGGAGTTCCCTCCGCGATCTTTATGGCAAGGGCGCACGCGCTCATCATTGCCGAAGCCGATAATTCCACATCGCCTGGCGCGGTGTTGCGGATGGTCAATGAACACATTACCCGCCTCGAAAAATCGACACAGTTTGTTACCGCATTATACGGCGTGCTGGATCTCCTCACGGGTGAATTTTCTTATGCCCGCGCCGGACATGAGCCCCCGTTGTTGATCGGCGCGCAGGGCGATGTCCATCGTTTGCCGCACGAGCCGGGCATGGCGCTCGGGTTGTGGGAGGACATGTTGTTGGACGAAAACAGCATCCATTTGGCGAAAGGTTCGTTGCTGGTCATGTTCACCGATGGCATGACCGATTGTCGCGATCCGAACGGCGTTCCTTTCGGTCTCGAACGAATCAAACAGACGATGAAGGGATTGCGTTCGCTTCCCGCCCAAGCGGCGTGTGACCGCCTCTTTAGCACGCTGATGGATTATCAAAACGGCGCAAAACAAGACGACGATGTGACGCTGTTGGCGATCCACTCGATCTGAAAAGAGACCGGTGTAGCCCGGTCTCTTTTTTTCTACATCCAGAAGTTCATGACGCAGTGCAACTGCGCCCAGAACTTCTGGGGTCAGGCTTTCTCCAGCGCCTGCTTGATGTCTTCGATCAAATCCTCTTGATGCTCCAGTCCAACCGACAAGCGGATAAGAGCCGGGTCAACCTCCAATTGCGAGCCGGCTACCGATAGGTGAGTCATCGCCGCGGGGACTTCGATGAGCGATTCGACACCGCCAAGCGATTCGGCGAGGGCGAAAATTTTTGTCGCCTCCGCTAGGCGAGCGGCGGCTTCTCTTCCGCCAGTGACGATGAATGAGATCATTCCGCCGCCATTCTTCATTTGGCGCTTTGCGACTTTTTGTTGCGGATGACTTGCGTGGAAGGGATAAATGACTTTTTCAACCTTGGGATGCTTTTCGAGAAATTCAACAATCGCCGTCGCGTTTTCGAAGTGACGTTCCATGCGGAGGGGGAGTGTCTTGATTCCGCGCAGGACGAGGAAACAATCCATCGGCCCCGGCACCGCGCCGACGGCGTTTTGCAGGAAGTAAAGTTTATCGGCGAGTTCTTTATCTTTGACGATCACCGCGCCGCCGACCACATCTGAATGCCCGCCGAGGTATTTCGTCATCGAATGGACAACGATGTCCGCGCCGAGTTCGAGCGGACGCTGTAAGTATGGCGTGGCAAAGGTGTTGTCCACGACGAGGAGCGGCTTGTTCTCATGCGCGTGGACGATCTCGGCGACCGCGCGCATGTCGGTGATGCGCAAATATGGATTCGTGGGAGTCTCCAACCACACGAGGCGCGTGGAGGGAGTCAAGGCGTCGGCGACCGATTCGGGATCAGTCGTGTCGGCAAATGTAAAGTCGAGGTTGAAGCGGCGGAGGATCTTGTCGAAGAGGCGGAACGTGCCGCCGTACACGTCGTTGCCTGCCAGCACATGCGCATCCGCGCTTAACAAACGAAGCACGGTGTCGGTCGCGGCAAGTCCCGAAGCGAATGCCAATCCGAATGAACCGCCTTCGAGCGCGGCGAGGCAATCCTGCAACGCTTTGCGCGTGGGGTTCATCGTGCGCGAATATTCGTATCCTTGTCGCGGTTTTCCTACGCCGTCCTGCATGTAGGTGGATGTGAAATACACCGGCGTCATCACCGCGCCATTGTTGGGGTCGGGTTCCTGACCCGCGTGAACTGCAAGCGTTTCAAATTTCATGTGGTCTCCTTTGTTGACCAGTATTAATAATCCACCTTACACAGTGTCATTTTGAGCCCTTCGACAGGCTCAGGATAAACTCCGCGAAGAATCCCTACATCGTGTAAGAGACCCTTCGCTAACGCTCAGGGTGACATGTAATTAGTCATAACCTTCAAAGCGCGTAAGGTGGGTAAATAAAATCATACAGGAAGAACATGATTTGAGCAATGTTCGTGAAAAACTCGCGCGGCGGAGGAATTATTTTGGCGGAAGTGATTTTGTCATATAATTCAAAAAAGTCTGGATGAGGTGCCCCATGTCCGACATTGTCTTTGAAGCTCTTCGCCCCTTCTTGAATGCCATACTCATAGGTTTAGGTGGACTTCTAATTGCGCTGATCGTTTCATGGGCGGTCAGTCATTTGTTAGCGCGCCCCATGGGATCGGTATGGAGTCGTTTCATCGGGAGTTTGCTGGCGCTCGCGATCGGAATCTGGACCGTGAAAGTGATTCTCGATACCACCGGCGCGGCGGGCTTGCTGGTTGTTATCGTGACGGCGATCACCGGCGCGTTTGCCATCGGCTCCGAACGGATCGCCGGCGATCTTTTGGCGGGCATCAGCCTATTTTTCGGACGCACCTATAGCGCGGGCGACTACGTGGTCATTGCCGGACGAGAGGGCAGGGTCTCGAATGTTTCCCTCTTTCTGACCACTCTGGAAACCGTTAACGGCGATGAGATCTACATCCGCAACGCGGAAGCGACCAATGGCACGATCGTAAATTATTCAGCGCATCCCGGTCACCTGATCTCCGTAAAAGTTCCACTGCCTGTGAATCAAGATTTGAATAGGGCTGTCGAGGCGATCCAGAAAGCCCTGGCTGGCTTTACTCCTGAACTATCCGCCAAAACCTTAAGTCAACCAACTGTTGTTTTGCAAACCGCAGAGGAAGGTTATTTCATCATTGAAGTTCGCGCCTATATGACGGACCGATTGGATTCCGGTCCTGAAATGACGCGCCTCTTTCTTCTGGCTGTCAACGCGATAAAAGAAGCGGGGCTAAGTTTGGACGCCAACACATAAGCAGGCGATGTGGAACGCTTTGAATCTACGCGGACGCCGAAACGCGCGGGAAGTCGTTCGTCCATCCGCCTTTTCGTGCTAGCGTTGACTGTGACCATGCTTGCCACCGGTGGATTTGGAACGCTCCCAAAAAATCCCATTACTCGCGCGGCTCAGCAACAGATCGGCGAAAATTTACCCGAGCCAATTTTGGCTCCTGTCAATGCGTATCTTGAGCAGATCTCCGCGCCCACAATTGAATCACAACCTCATCCGACGAATGGATCCATTGATCCCGTTGGTTGGATTCTGGCGAGTCTGTCCTCCGAAACGCCCGAAGTTGCGACGCCCGCTTCTACTTCGACCCTTACGTCTGTTCCTGTTTCCCCGGACACAAACACGCCCGCGATTTTCCCCAGCCTGACTTCCACGCCGACTTTGACCGCTTCCCCAAGCGCAACCGTCACGATCACGCCAACGCCGAATTGCCCGCGCCCATCTACAACCCCAGCTGTGACAACGTTCTTCAACAGTTCCGCATTAACCATCGACGTATATCTGGTTGACCCCGCGTGTAAACTCATCCTCTATTTCACTCTTGGACCGAAAGAATCCGTTGCCCAACAAACTTCCATCGGACAGTTCTGGTGGTTCATTGAATCATCTGCGGGCAATCTTCTTGCCGACCACCTTGTCGCATCAGCAAATGAAAGCGTGGATGTATCCACTGGAGCAGTATCGTTGATAACGCCCACGCCTACCCCGTTTGGCGGTTTGGCGGTAAGTAATGTAGCGCTAACAGATGACCTTTCTCAGTTTGGAACAACGATCACACTGATACCAGGGCAGGAATTCTATGTCTCGTATGACTTTCAGGTATCCAGCAGTTCTTGTCCCACGTGTGGCGTGCAATTGGTTACCGGGTTAGGTTCCTCAGATACAGATGGCGGCGCTTGCGCGTACGACAGCATCCCGGGCGTTGCGCCGGGGGCGTCTGGCACAGAGAGCGCCACGCTTTTTGCCCCGTCCGCGCCCGGCACATATGCAGTGGTTATCGAATATCATCAGCGAGCTTCCTGCGGAGACGCGTTATCAAACTACGGAAC
Organism: Anaerolineales bacterium; assembly: GCA_044222305.1. Classification (GTDB taxonomy): domain Bacteria; phylum Chloroflexota; class Anaerolineae; order Anaerolineales; family Villigracilaceae; genus Defluviilinea. The sequence continues at coordinate 43,950 of JBGANO010000025.1, read as the reverse complement.
GGGCGCGGCTGTGTTCAAACAAGTGATTGGAGAGATTATCGTTTTGTCGGGTTCCTCTTGATGCGCTTACAGTGGAGTTTGTGCCGCAAAGTTCACTTTGCGTTCCCCTATGGTAAAAACAGTTACTTTGCGAATGAATCTCGCAGTGTTTCATGAAAGAGATTTACTCAAAGAACCGGGTGATCCATTCCAGGGAATAATATCCCGCGTATGCAAAAAACGTCATCTTGATTAATTGACCGATCCAGATGAAAAACAGAAAAGTGCGCATCGGCATCTTGGATATCCCAGCGGCAACCCCAGCCACATCGAAAAACGGATTCGGGATGGCGGCTAACACGAGGATTGCCCAACCGCCATATGTATCCACCCAGGGTTTGATGCGATCGTAGATCTTCGTATTTTCGATCACTGCCTGCCCGCTGAAGCCGGCAAGATACCCCGAGAGTTCCCCGAGCGCGCCGCCTGTCCCCGCTGAAAGACCAACGAGCAAAGGGTTGAACACCGCGCCCATGGCGTAGATGATTGCCACGCCGGGCGCGGGGATGAAAATGGTCGCGTTGGCAAGCAGGGCGATCAAAAAGACACCGGGGTAGCCAAACGCCGCAAAATCCTCCACGCGGTCGCGGATGCTAAACACAAATGTCGTGATGCCAATGGCGACCAGCAATGCCAGAATGCGCAGGATATTGGCTTGGAGATTCGATCGCTTCGTTGTCGGGGGAACTTCTAGTTGAGCGCTTGGCGAACCTTCCATGCCATGTTCAAGCGCGACAGTTTTTGTCTGCCTGGCGCGTGAAAAGCGCGCGGAAGTTTTCTTGATCGTCTTCCGCGCGCTTTTTCGCTTTTTTATCCCAGCCGTTTTATTCGCTTTCTTCGATGATGACACGGAGAATCTTCACGGCTGGAGCATTGCGGTTATTCGGGTCGCGCGCAGGAATGGACATCAACACATCCAATCCCTCCACAACCTGACCGAAGACACTGTGGCGGTTATTCAGATGAGGCGTTGGTCCGTGCGTGATGAAAAACTGCGAGCCGTTCGTGCCGGGTCCCGCGTTAGCCATGGAGAGGATACCCTGCTTATCGTGCTTTAGGCTGGGGTGAAATTCATCATCGAATTGATAGCCGGGCCCGCCCATGCCGGTGCCGGTTGGGTCGCCACCCTGAACCATGAAATTATCGATCACGCGGTGAAAGATCACATCCTCATAGTATCCTTCGCGGGCGAGGAAGACGAAACTGTTGACGGTCTTGGGCGTTTTGTCGGCGAATAATTCGATCACCATTACGCCGTTAGATGTTTCCATTTGTGCCTTGTATTTTTTCTTCGAGTCGATCTGCATTGCGGGTGGGGTGGACCATTGTTTTGACATTCGGTTTCTCCTTTTATATATAAACCTGACAGGTTTTGTTCCTATTTATGACTTACGCAGTTGGCGGGCAGTTGTACTGCCGCCTTCGCAGTGCAACTGCGACGAAACGGACTCAACTGCATAACTCCTACTATTTTAATAACGCCTCGATGCGTGCCACAACCATATCCAGCGCGGCGGTGTTGAATCCGCCTTCGGGGATGATCACGTCGGCGTAACGCTTCGAGGGTTCGACGAATTCGAGATGCATCGGGCGAACGGTTGCCTGATATTGCGCGATCACCGATTCGGTGCTACGCCCGCGTTCGTGGATGTCGCGCTCCAAACGGCGGATGAATCGCAAGTCGGGATCAGTGTCTACGAAAATCTTTACATCGAACATCTTGCGCAGTTTTGCTTCAGTGAAGATGAGGATGCCTTCCACAAGAATAACACTGCGCGGCTGGACGATGAAGGACTGGCTGGTGCGCCGGTCGGTGGCGAAGTCGTAGACGGGGACGTCCACAGGCTTCCCGTCGCGGAGTGAAGCGATGTGTTCAATCAATAATTCCGTTTCGAGCGAGTCGGGATGGTCGAAGTTGATCTCCGCCCGTTGGACGGGAGGAAGTCCGCTGAGGTCTTTGTAATAGGAATCGTGTTGCAGGAAGGCGATACGATCATGCCCGACCCTGCTGAGGATGGCATTTGCGACGGTGGTCTTGCCAGAGCCTGAACCGCCTGCAATGCCAATGACGAGAGGATCTGGATGTTTCATACGGGTCGATTATACGTGATTTCACGTGGTTGATGATTGTTAGGTATAATACTCCGACGAATATGAAGAATCGATATCGAGGAGCCTGCCTTGGCGTTCAACCCGATTAATTGGCTGTTGGGCTTATTTTCACTGGACATTGCGATCGACCTGGGGACTGCGAATACGCTAGTGAACGTGCGCGGCAAGGGAATTGTCATCAATGAGCCTTCATGGGTCACCATTGATAAACGCCTGCGCCAGCCGCTTGCCATCGGTTTGGAAGCGAAAGAAATGATGGGTCGCACGCCGAGCAATGTGGCGGTGGTGCGCCCATTGCGCGATGGCGTGATTGCCGACTTCGATATCACGCAGGTGATGTTGGAATATTTCATCGGCAGGGTGCATGAGCAAAATATCGTGCCGCTTCCCCGCCCGCGCGTGGTGGTGGGCATCCCCACCGGCGTGACGGAAGTGGAAAAACGCGCCGTGTACGACGCGGTGATGGCATCTGGCGCGCGCGCGGCATATATGATCGAAGAGCCGATCGCCGCGGCATTGGGGGCTGGCTTGCCGATGGGTGAAATTCGCGGGAGCATGGTGGTTGATATCGGCGGCGGAACGACGGAAGTGGCAGTGATGTCTATGAGCGGGGTGGTTACATCCCGCTCGTTGCGTGTGGCTGGCGATGAAATGGACCAGGATATTGTGCAATATCTGCGGAACAAATATAACCTGCTTGTCGGCGAAGGCGTTGCGGAGCAGATCAAATGGAAGATCGGTTCGGCATATCCGCTCCAACCGGAGAAGACCATGGAAGTGCGCGGGCGCAACCTCGTCACAGGCTTGCCGGAAAGCATCGAAGTTTCATCGGTGGAGATGCGCGAAGCGCTGGCGGGGTCGGTGCAGGTCATCATTGATACCATCCGTGACGCGTTGGACGAAATCCCCCCGGAGATCGTTGCGGACCTGATGGACGCGGGCATCTGTCTTGCCGGCGGTGGCGGGCTCTTACAAGGGCTGGCAGACCGCCTTACAGATGAAGTGAAGTTGCGCGTTTGGGTTGCGGAGGATCCGCTCACGTGCGTGGCGCGCGGCGCTGGCATGGTGTTCGAGGACTTCGATGGTTTGAGCCGCTACCTTGTCGGGCTTGAACGTGGAAGCACCCGGCACAGCGCGTAACGCGCGAAGATACTCAATGTGCGAACGATAGGTTTAAGGATAAAACGATCATACTAAAATGAGAAACAACTTTTCGCGCGCGCTCCAGACAACGATCATATTCCTGGTCGTGGGCGGGGTGATTGCGCTTGCGCTGGGGGGATATTTCAGCTCTGCATCGAATGTCTTCACAGGGTCGCTGGTCAATTTGCAGACGTGGTTCTCCTCCCGCTTTGTGGCGGTGCGGGAATTTTTAACCGCGCCGCGCGATGTCGCCTCCTTGCGCGAGCGGAACTCAGAACTCGAATCTGAAGTATCTGAATTACAGGCGCAGGTGATCCAGCTTCAACAACGGGTCGGCGAAACGGAGATTCTTGCCGCGTTGGTCGACTTCTCGCGCGCGAACCCGGAGAATACCTACAAAGCCGCCGCCGTCATTGGGCGCGACCCGAGTCCGTTTTTGCATTACGTGATCATCAACCGCGGCTCCAACGATGGAATCCTGCGCGGTATGCCGGTGGTGACCAACCAGGGTTTGGTCGGGCGCGTGGACGCGGTCATCGCCGACGCGGCGCGCGTTCAACTGATCACCGACCCGGCGTCGAATGTGAATGTGCGCTTGGAAAATGCCGAAACTGACGCGTCGCTTGTCGGCTCGGTCACCGGCGACCTCGAGTTGGAATTGATCCCGCAGGAAACCAACGTGGAAGCGGGCGATCTGGTCCTGACCTCGGGGCTGGGAGGCGGATATCCTCCGGACTTGATCGTCGGGCAGGTGATTAATATCCGCGCCCGCGATTTTGACTTGTTTCAGCAGGCCACGGTTCAGCCTGTAGTAGACTTTAACCGCCTGCAAATTATTCTGGTGATCGTAAACTTTACCCCGGTGGATATCGCGCCGTTGCTCCCCGCCCCATAACCCATGCGCGATCTACTTGCGATCCCGATCATCCTATTGGTTGTCGTCTTGCAATCTTCCATTGTGAGTCGGGTTCCTTTATTGTCCGGTATCGCCGATCTGCCGCTGGTGATTCTTGCGGCATGGGCGTTGCAAGAAGGCGTGGATACCGCCTACCATTGGGCGATCTCGGCGGGTTTGCTGGTCGGGTTTGTATCCGGCATTCCACTTCTTGTTCCGCTGGTCGCCTATCTGCTTGTGGTTATTCTGGCGCGGCTCCTCCAACGCCGCGTATGGCAGGCGCCGTTGCTGGCGATGTTCGGAGTAACCTTGATTGGCACTTTGTTCATGCATATTTTTTCATTGGGAGCCTTGCGCCTGGCGGGCACATCGCTACCCTTTGTCGACACATTGGGTTTGCTAACCCTGCCGAGTATTTTGTTGAACATGTTACTTGCCATTCCCGTATACGCGGTGATGCGCGACCTCGCCCGTTGGATGTACCCAGCCCCGGAGTTTGAATGAGTAATCAAGTTGATAATAAATTTCAAGCGCAACCCTGGCGGTTGCTGCTCGTCTATGGGGTGATTGCCCTGGTTGTGACGACGATCATTGCCCGGCTTGCGTCTCTGCAAATATTCAACAGTAAGGACTGGCTCGAACAGGCGGTGGAAAATTACGTGTCTGAAGTCAGCGTGCCAGCCCAGCGCGGGATCATTTATGACCGTAACGGTTACATTCTGGCGCGCAATATCGCTTCCTATAATGTCATCATCACGCCGGCCGGCTTGCCGGACGATGAAGGCGATATTCAGCGCATCTATCGCGAAGTTTCCGAGCTCACTGGCGTGCCGGCGGGCGGACCGGTCACCGACGAATCGCTTGAAAACGCCAAGTTGTTTTCCGCATGCGTGCCAGGACCGAGCATTGCCGACATGGTTGCGCTTGGCGATTCCATTGCGCCATTCGTGCCGGTCAAGATCAGTTGCAACATCGGCGATGAGCTTGCGCGCATCGCGCGCGAGCGTTCGGTCGATTGGCCCGGAGTTTCCCTGGAGATCGAACCGGTACGAGATTATCCCACCGGCTCGCTGACCGCCAACATCATCGGCTACCTGGGTCCGATCTCCGCCTCACAGCAAGCGGCTTACGAAGAGCGAGGTTTTGTTACCAACCGGGATAAGATCGGTTACGCCGGCATAGAAACCTCCATGGATGATATCCTGCTCGGAAAAAACGGACTGCGCGTGATTCAGGAAGATGTGGCTGGAGAAGAATTAAGAAACCTCGAGCCGCCCCTCCCTCCCGCGCCGGGGTACAACGTCACACTTACCATCGACACCCGCCTGCAAAAAGTGGCAGAAGCCTCGCTGATCGATGAGATCAATTTTTGGAACACGCGTTTGGATGCGACCCGCGCCATTTCCAGCGGCGTGGTGATTGCCATGAACCCGAAGACCGGGGAAATCCTCGCCATGGTTTCGTACCCCACGTATGAAAACAACCGGCTTGCCCGTTTCATACCGGGATATTACTACGAGCAGTTGGCGCAAGATCCGCGCCGCCCGCTTGTGAATAACGCCATCTCTGCCGAGCTGGCGCCGGGCTCCACGTTCAAACTTTCTACTGCCACTGGCGCATTCAATGAGGGCGTAATAAAAGTCGGTCAGATCATCGAAACGCCCGGGCGGTTATTATTGTGTGAACGGTTTCGCCCCACCGACCCGTGCACCGATCGCAATTCGCGCCCGTTCGTAGACTGGATCTACGAGCGCAACGGCGTGATCAATGAAGCCGGCTTCGGCTCGCTCGATTTTTTCCGGTGCATTGCTTATTCGAGTAACGTATGCTTTTATAAACTTGGCGGAGGGTTTGAAGGCGAGATCGAAGAAGGACTCGGTATCTTCCGCCTTGGCGAGTACGCGCGGGCGTTGGGATACGGTTCCCCCTCCGGTATTCAACTTCCAGGCGAGGAAGATGGACTCGTCCCATCCCCGCAGTGGAAACGCATCAACACCGGGGAAAACTGGTCCACAGGCGACACCTACATCGCCAGCGTGGGGCAGGGATACGTTCTGGGCACGCCGTTGCAAGTTTTGATGTCCGGCGCAATGATCGCCAACCGCGGAAAACTCATGCAACCCACCGTCATCCGCGAAGTGCAGGATGGGGAGGGTCATGTGATTCCATTGTGGTTCGACCCGGAGACTTTCTACATATATGAACAGCGGACGACCACCGATCAAGAAGGCAGGGAGCGCGTAGTTTGGGTGGATGTGGCGGATGAAACTAAAGTTTTCCCATTGCCGCCTGCCGGAAGTTATCAGATCTCGCCGTTCACGCCGAATATGAAATGGGACGCGACCGTCGAGCCTCTTATCAACGAATGGAGCTGCGAGGCGGGGTACTGCGACCTAACCGGAAATACAAAAACGATTTTGCCCTCCACCATCGAGGCGGTGCGCACTGGCACGCGCATGTCGGTGACCGAAGACCCGCTCGGCACGTTGCACCGAGTGTACACGGAGTTCTATCCGATACCGATCGCGGTGGCTGGCAAAACTGGCACGGCGGAATATTGCGACGATGTTGCCAGCGCGTTGGGAAAGTGTCGCTTCGGCTCCTGGCCCACTCACGCGTGGACCCTTTCGTACGCGCCGTTCGACGACCCGGAAATCATCATCCTTGCCTTTGCCTACAACGGCGGCGAGGGCGGTTCGGTTGCCGCGCCGATCGTGGCGCGCGTGATGCAGGCGTATTTCGAACTCAAAGCCATCGATCTTGCGCAGGGCGATTAGAATTTCAACGAATACTTCATGCTATAATTTCGCAATCATTACCGCGCATGGAAGATACCAAATCGCTCCTTCAGATCAAAGGCATACGCGACGGGTTGCTCGTTTCGATCGATGACGCGCCGTGGGAGCAACAGCGCTCCGCCTTGCTTACTCAGGTGGATTCCCAGCCTGCGTTCTTTCAAGGCGCGCGCCTTGCGCTGGATGTTGCGACGCAAGTGTTGAAGGTGGACGATCTCGCGGAGTTGCGCGATCAACTTTCTGAGCGCGGCATCTTTCTTTGGGCGGTAATCAGCGAATCGCCGACAACCGAGAAGACAGCGCAGTTGCTTGGGCTTGCCACGCGCATCTCCAAGCCCAGACCCGAAGAGACGCGGCAATTTTCTGTAGCCGACCTCGGCGAAGAAACGGCGTTGTTCCTGAACCGCACCTTGCGTTCCGGCACACGGATCGAATTTCCCGGTCATGTGGTTGTGTTGGGCGACGCGAACCCCGGCGCGGAGATCATCGCCGAAGGGAGTATCATCATTTGGGGTCGGTTGCGCGGCATGGCGCACGCGGGTTCGGCTGGTAATGTCGCCGCCGTGATCTGCGCCCTTGACCTTTCGCCCACCCAGCTGAGAATTGCCGACGAGGTGGCGACAACACTGCGTCCGAGAATAGACCCGAAGCCCGAAATGGCGCGCATCAATGAACACGGCAAACTTCAATCGGAGAACTGGTCGCCTGACCGGTAACCCACTTTAGGAACATCGCATGCCTGCAAAAGTCATCACGCTCACATCCGGGAAAGGCGGGGTAGGGAAAACCACTGCCACCGCCAACCTTGCCGTCGCGCTCGCGGCAGAAAAATCGAAAGTCGTTTGCATTGACGGCGATATCGGCTTGCGCAACCTGGATGTCATTCTCGGTTTGGAGAACCGCATCGTCTACGATTTGGTGGACGTGATCGAAGGACGTTGTCGTTTGAAGCAGGCGATGATCCGCGATAAGAAATTGCCCGACCTGTACCTCATCCCTGCCGCGCAGACTCGCGATAAGAACGCCATTTCAGCCAGCGATATGACGCGCGTGGTAAAAGATTTGCGGTCCGATTTTGATTTTGTATTAATTGATTCGCCCGCCGGTATCGAGCGCGGATTTCGAAACGCCATCGCCGCCGCCGACCGCGTCCTGGTGGTGACCAACCCGGAAGTCAGCGCGGTGCGCGATGCCGACCGCGTCATCGGCATTCTCGAGTCGGAGGAAAAGGGCCCGGCGGCGCTCATCCTGAATCGTTTGAATCCCGCGCTCGTCAAAAGCAAAGACATGCTCTCGCCCGAGGACGTTCTCGATTTGCTTGCGGTCGAATTGATCGGCATTGTGCCGGAAGACGAAAACGTGATTATTGCTTCGAACCGCGGCGCGCCCGTTGCCTATGACCCGAAGAGCAGGGCGGGGCAGGCGTTCCGCAATATCGCGAAACGGTTGAAGGGCGAGACTGTTCCGTTCCTTGATCTTGAAGCGCAAGGCGGTCTATGGGAACGCATCCAGCGACTGACGGGGAGGAAGTGACATGGGATTCTTCGACAGATTTTTCGGAAAGAAAGCCAGCGCCGACAGCGCGAAAGAACGCCTGCAACTTGTTCTGATCCACGACCGCACGGATCTGACGCCCGCCGAACTGGATTCGCTTCGTGACGATTTGATCGCCACCATCAGCCGCCATGTCGCGATTGACGCGAAAGCCATGCAGATCGGCGTGGAGCATGACGGACGCTCGCAACGACTCGTGGCAGATATCCCGCTCAAAGCCGCGCGGCGAAAGACAAGAAAGACGAAGTAACTAATTAGTTCATGCGGCAGTTCGATTTGCCAAGCAAATCGAACTGCATGAATTGTAATTCGCAAGTTCCCCACTCATGTTAAAAAATATTTCATGGCGATACTTTGACTTCTGGCTATTGGGCGCCGTGGTGCTGGCTTCGGCGTTCGGCACAACCATGATCCGTTCCGCGGTGGCGGGGAATGAGGTATTGCTTCCGCTCATCAACCGCCAGATTTATTTTGCGCTTGTGGGTTTGATCCTGATTTTCATCGTCGCCGCGATCGATTACCGCTATTGGATGGCGCTTTATCGCCCGATGTATCTCGTTATTTTGCTGTTTCTCATCACGCTGACCGGCTTCGGTCAGACCGCGTTTGGCGCGCAACGTTGGTTCCAGGTGGGCGTGTTATTTCTTCAGCCGACGGAATTTGCCAAGATCGTGGCAATCCTTGTTCTGGCGCGTTACTTTCAGGCAACCCAACACCAGCCGCGCGATCTGCGCTGGTTGATTGGCGCGGTGGCTTGGGCGTCCGGTATTATCGGGTTGATCCTGCTCCAGCCGAACCTCAGCAACGTGGTGGTGCTGAGCGTCATTCTCGGCGCGCTGTTATGGCTCAATGGAGTGGAGATAAAACATGTGATCGCGATCGGCGCGGTTGGGGCAATCTCCTTTATTGCCATTGTTGGTTTGACCGCCGCGGGCATCCGCATTCCGTTTTTACAGGAATACCAACAAGACCGCATTGCAAATTTTATCCTCCCCGAGGAAGATGCCACCTTCGGCGCGACCTATAACGTGCAACAAGCGCTCATCGCCATCGGCTCGGGCGGCGTCACCGGTCAAGGCTATGGTCATGGCACGCAGACCCAGTTGCGCTTTCTCAAAGTGCGCCACACCGATTTCATCTTCTCGGCGGTGTCGGAAGAGTTTGGGTTTGTGGGCGCCATGCTGGTCATTGTTATCATCTTGCTGGTTATTTGGAGATGTTTGCGAGCCGCCCAAAAAGCGCGCGATGTGGCGGGTATGAACATCGCCTATGGCGTGGCGATCTTGATCTTTTTTCAAGGCATGGTCAACATTGGGGTAAACTTGAACATCGTGCCAGTCTCGGGCTTGCCGCTTCCATTCATCAGTTACGGAGGCAGTGGACTCACCTCATTGATGCTCGGCATCGGGCTTGTGGAGAGCGTTGCCATGCGGTTCAGGCAACTGGAATTCTGATTTTCTAAGCCACAGAGAACACAGAGATTTTGAGATTTTTCTCAGAGTTCTCTGTGATCTCTGTGGCGACGGCATTGTGGAGGATTTTCATTGAAACCAGCACGCACACGGCTAGCGCCGTCGCCAACCGGCAGATTTCACCTTGCGAACGCGAGAAACGCGCTTTACTCGTTTCTTGTCGCGCGCCAAACCGATGGACAATTCATTTTGCGTATCGAAGACACCGACCAGAAACGGTTTGTGGAAGGCGCTGAGGCAGTGATTGTCAAAAGCCTTGAATGGTTGGGGATTGCGCCAGACGAGAGTCCATTTCACGGTGGCAGGTTTGGTCCGTATCGCCAGACGGAGCGGAGAGAGATATATCACCATCATGCGTGGTTATTGGTGGACAAAGGCAACGCTTTTCCGTGCTTTTGCACGCCTGAGCGACTCGACCAGATGCGAAAAGAGCAGGAAGCGCGCAAGGTGGATCGCGTCCGTTATGATGGGCTGTGCCGCGCGCTTGATCCTGCCGATGCCGCGCACCGCGTAAAATCTGGCGAGAAGTATGTCATTCGTTTCAAGATGCCGTACGAGGGAAGCACAGTCGCGCACGATCACATTCGCGGCGACATTGTCACGGAAAATAAATATCTCGATGATTCTGTGTTGTTGAAATCGGACGGCTTGCCCACGTATCACCTCGCCGCGATGGTAGACGACCATGAAATGCAGATCACGCATGTTCTGCGAAGCGCAGAGTGGCTTCCGACATTTCCGTTACATGTGCAGATCATCCGCGCGTTCGGTTGGGAAGAACCAACCTGGATTCATCCGTCCATTTTGTTGCGACCGAGCGGCAAGGGCAAGATGAGCAAACGCGACACCGCCGCGACGATGAAAGACGGTCACTCGACCTTCATTGATGATATGCAGGGCTTGGGATATACGCCCGAAGGCGTCTTGAATTGGATCGCTCTCATGGGATGGGGAGTGGCAGAGGATGATGTGATGTCCCTCGACGATATGATCCAACGCTTCAGCATAGACACGTTGACTCCCTCGCCCGCGGCGATCAACTTCCAACGATTGGATCATTTCAACGGGACTCACATCCGCTTGTTGACGACCGAGGACCTGTCCGCCCGGATCAAGCCGTATTTTGTTGCGGCAGGCTTGCCCGTCGAAGATGAAGCGTTATTAAAGATCACGCCGCTGATCCGCGAGCGACTCGTCACGCTGGATGATTGTCTCGCGTTTGCGAGTTTCTTCTTCAAGGAAAATTTGTCGCCGAATCCAGATGAACTGATCGCCAAAGGACTCGACGCGAAGCAATCTGCTGAGATCGCCAAAAAATGTTTCGAGATTTTATCCGCGTTACCTGATATCTCTCATCAAACCGCCGAGCCGCCGATGCGCGCCTATGTCGAGTCGGCGGGGTTGAACGCGAATCAGGTCTTCGGTATTTTGCGCGTGGCGGTGACAGGGCAAAAGGTCAGCCCGCCGCTGTTCGAAAGCATGGAGATCATCGGGCGTGAAAAAGCGCTGTCGCGTTTATTGAACGCGATCACGATATTAGAGCGCCTATAGCAGGTCACCCTGAATTACTTTCTAAAGTCTAATGAAACGACAGTGAAGGGTCTCTACTGTCAACGTAAGAGACTCTTCGGTTGCAAACAGCGCTCCCTCACATCGTCCCGATGTTCTTCGGGAGAGTGACATGGCATATTCTGAAAAACTCTAGATAAACGTTGCAATCTCTTCGAGAGGTCTTTTTGTGATGACGGGGACTTCCGCCTCTTTCGCAGGGAAGCCTGCTACTAACAATAGAAATGGTTTCTCATCTGGCGGTCTGTTCAGAATGGCGTTGAGGAATCCCATTGGGCTGGGGGTGTGCGTGAGCGAGACCAAGCCCGCGTTGTGAATCGACGCGATCAAAAATCCCGTCGCTATCCCAACCGATTCGTGGACGTAATAATTCTTTACTTTTCTTCCATCGGGGAGTTGACTGTGATTTTTCCCGAAGATGGCAATTAAATAAGGAGCGTCATCAAGGAACGGCTTATGTTCGTCCGTGCCGAGTGGGGCGAGAGCTTCGAGCCATTCCTTCGGCGCGCGGCGCTGATAAAAATCTTTCTCCTCCTCTTCCGCCGCCACGCGAATCTCTTGCTTTACTTTCGCGTCGCTGACCACGACAAAATGCCAGGGTTGAAAATTTGCCCCACTCGGCGCGGTGCCTGCGGTGACGAGACACTCTTCAATAATTTCGCGCGGAACAGGCTTATCCGAAAAGTGTCGCACCGTGCGGCGGCGTTGCATGTGTGCGCGAAAGTCTGTGGCGCGTTGAATCATTTCTTCGGGTGAATATTCGGTGAAGTTCAAAGGATGAAATTGTGCGACGGGCATGTATCCTCCAGTAAAACCTTATCGTGTGTCATTCTGAGCGGAGCGAAGAATCTCTGACATCGTCATAGAGACCCTTCGCTGTCGCTCACATCGTCCCGACACCTGCACCCACCGCAGGTGCGGCGTGTCCTTCGGGAGAATGACATACATCAGTTCATTTATACCTCAACAACCTCAACGCATTCGCCACAACGACCAGCGTACTGCCTTCGTGAAAGACGACGGCGATGCCGATGCTGATGATGCCCGTCAATGAAGTAATAATGAGCAACGCGATCACGCCGAGCGAAATGAATAAATTTTGAATGATGATCGCGCGTGTGGTGCGCCCCAAACCAACTGCGAAGGGAAGTTTGCTGAGATCGTCGCCCATCAAGGCAACGTCGGCGGTTTCCAGCGCAACGTCTGTTCCTGCGCCGCCCATTGCGATTCCAACGGTTGCGTTGGCGAGCGCGGGCGCGTCGTTGACTCCGTCGCCGATCATGGCGACTTGACCATATTCTTTTACAAGATCGCGGATGATGGTGAGTTTGTCTTCGGGCATTAAGTCCGCGCGGAATTCGGTTAATCCGATTTCATTTGCAATTGCGGAGGCTGAACGCGCGTTGTCGCCTGTTAACATGATGGTGTGTGCAACACCTGATCGCTTGAGCGCGTTCATGGTCGGCGCGGCTTCGCGACGCAATGTGTCTGCCAGCGCGATCAAGCCCGCCAACGTTTTATCCACCGCGATCCACATCAAAGTTTTTCCCTGTCCTTGCAATAACTCTGCTCGAGAAATAGATTCAGCAGAAAGCGATACGCCCGCTTCGTTCATCAACTTTTGATTGCCGATCCAAATTGTTTTGCCATTGAATACTGCGCGCAAGCCGCGTCCCGTCAGCGACTCGACGTCGTCCATAACAGAAACAGGCAGACCCTGCGTCTGAGCCGAGCGGACGACCGCCTGCGCCAGCGGATGCGCGGACCGCGATTCCGCACCCGCCGCGATGGATAATAAATCCGCTTCATTCCACAATGACGGCTGAATCGCCGCCACATCCGTCACCTCGGGCTGACCGTGAGTCACGGTTCCAGTTTTGTCGAAGGCGATGGCTTTGAGCAAACCCAGATTTTCAAGATGCGCGCCGCCTTTGACCAGCACGCCATTGCGCGCGGCTTGCGCAACGCCCGCGAGAATTGCGGCGGGCGTGCCAAGCGCGAGGGCGCAAGGCGACGCGGCGACGAGCAAAGTCATCGCGCGTAAAAATGATTCGCGAAATGGAAAGCCGAATAACGGCGGAACAATAATTACCAGCGCGGTGAGAATTAAAACTGTTGGAACAAATACGCGCTCGAATTTTTCGACGGTTTGTTGTGTGGGAGATTTTTGCGCTTGCGCTTCTTCGACCATTTTCATCACGCGAGCGAGCGTGGAATCTTTTGCGAGGCGCGTCACTTTTACTTCGAGCGCGCCTTCGCCGTTGACCGTGCTAGCAAAAACTTGATCGCCAATGGTTTTGTCAACGGGAAGCGATTCGCCAGTGACGGAGGATTGGTCAATGCCAGAATCTCCATCGAGGATGACTCCGTCAACAGGAATGCGCACACCAGGGCGGACGATAACGACATCATTGAGTTGTAACGACTCAACAGAGAGTTCTTGCTCTTTTCCATCGCGGCGCACCAACGCGGTTTTCGGCGCAAGATCAGCCAGCGCGCGGACGGCGCGACGGGCGCGATCTAATGCCCGTTCTTCCAACGCGTGCCCGAGGCTGAATAAAAAGAGGAGCAACGCGCCTTCGGCAAATTCGCCGAGAATTGCCGCGCCGATTGCGGCAACGATCATGAGTCCGTCTGTGTCCAAGCGCCGCTCGCGGAGCGCGTGCCATGCGTGGCGTGAAATGTCCCAGCCGCCTAAGAGATACGCGGCGACATAGAAACCAATGCTGAGAAGCGCGGGAAACCCAAAGAAGAGTCCGCCAAGCCAGCCGATCAGCAGGGACAAGCCTGAAAAAAGGCTGAACAGCAATTCTCGATTTTCCTGCAAGCGGGCTTGAAATTCATTGAGGGGAATTTGATACCCTAACGAACGGACCCGCTTTTCGATGGCGGTTCGATTTATTTTTTGATTGTCATACTCGATCCACATCTTTTCGGTGGGGTAGTTGACGTTGACCGACAGCACACCTTCCATGCGCCCGACGCTGTGTTCGATGACGAGACTGCAATCGGAACAATCCATGTTTTCGATGGGAATCGATTCGTGGTGGAAGCGGTTGACGATCTGCGCCCCCGCGCGTTCGGCGAGACGCTTCACGTCTGAAAGTGTCAACAAGTTGGGGTCGTAGTGCAGGCACAGATCAACAGGCGTTTTGTCGCGTTCCACGTGGGCGCGAATGATTCCTTTTTTGTCTTGAAGCGCGGCTTCGAGCCGCACGAGACATTCGTCTTTTTCGCTTTCAACGCCTGGGAGCAGGAGTGGGATGTCAATATCTATTGTTTGTTCCATGAAATGATTCCTTATGAGTTTCGTTTGTAAATGAAAGCGATGTTAGTATGAGTGAAGTGAAGAGCATTGGACATTGGTGCTTTACGACATTGTCAGAGATTCTTCGTCGCTTCGCTCCTCAGAATGACATGGAATGAAATGGTTACCCATGCCCCACATGCTCGAGCCCCATGCGATAGAGTTTTTCAACGTGATCGTCGTCGAGACGATAGAACACCTGCCTGCCTGCTTTGCGCGCGCGCACAAAACGCATCTGACGCAGTCCGCGCAGTTGATGCGACACAGCGGATTCGGTCATATTCAGTTTCTCGGCAAGCGCGCCGACGCCCATCTCGCCATCGAGAAGCAGGGAGATGATCCGCACGCGGCTGGCGTCGCTCAGGGCGCTGAATAGTTCGGCGAGCTGAATAGCTTTGAGTTCGGTCAGTTTCATATCATTGAATAGTTGAGCAATTGCTCATATATTACTTCGGTAAATAAACCTTGTCAAGAGACAAGGTTTATTCGTTGTTATTCGTGGATCGGCACGATCATCACGCTGGCTTTGATGTGGTGGCGCAGGTCGCTAATGACCGTTCCGTGAATCAAGTCGGAAACGCCTGTGTGTCCATGCCCGCCGACGACGATCATCTCAATATTTGATTCGTTGATCATTCTTGCCAGTTCCTTCCCCGGTTCGCCGCTGGCTATCTGCCACTCTGTTTTTATTTTGTTCCCCTTCATCATTTCGGTCAATTTTTCCAAACGCTCGCGGTCTGCGAGTGTCTCGGAATCTTCTCCTTCCGCGCCTAATCTCCGCGCCACAGGGCTTTCAACGACATGCAGAAGAGTGAGTCGCGTCTTCGCTTTATTGATAAAGCGCAGGCTTTCCGTGAGTAATTTTTCGTCCTTGCCTGAGAAGTCCAACGCTACGCCGATGTGTTGATAGGGCGCAGGTTGTTGAATTGTGTTGATCGGTTGCGCGGCTTGGCGATGGACGCTCCCGAGACGAAAACCGTTTTTGTCCAGCCAGGGATGGGCGATGACGTAAAGCAGTAATGCGCCCAACAGGACCGCTAGCGGAATTGCGGTCACTTCGACGATCCATGCGTCGCTTCCCGCTTCCGCGATCCACGTTCCAATTTGGTCAACGATCAGCTGTATGTTCAGGGACAAAATAATCCCCGCCACGATCCATGCAAGGATTTTTATCTTGCGACCGATGCTGAATTCGCCCATGCGGCGTTTATCCGCCACCGCGTTGATTAACGGGATGATCGCAAACGGTAATTGCAGTGAGAGAACCACCTGACTCAGCACGAGCATTGCGCCAGTCGCATTTTCTCCGAAGTGGGCGATGACCAGAATCGCAGGGATGACAGCCAGCAATCGGGTAATGAGGCGCCGCAGCCACGGGCGGATCCGCAGGTTGAGATAACCCTCCATCACGATCTGACCGGCGAGCGTGCCGGTGATGGTGGAACTCTGTCCCGAGGCGAGAAGCGCAATGGCGAACGCGATCGGCGCGATGGATGCCCCAAGCAGAGGCTCAAGCAGGCGATGCGCGTCCTGAATCTCCGCGACTTCAAAATAACCATTTCGGTGAAAGACGGAAGCCGCCATGACCAGAATTGCCGCATTGATAAAGAAGGCAATGTTGAGGGACAACGAAGTGTCAATCGTGTTCCAGCGCAGAGTCTTTTTGATCTCGTCGTGGTCGCGCCCGATCTTGCGGGTTTGCACAAGGGACGAATGTAGATATAAATTGTGAGGCATCACGGTCGCGCCTAAGATCCCGATGGAAATATACAACGCGCTCGCATCGGGCAGGGACGGGACGAAGCCGTGAACGATGCCCACCCAATCGGGTTTGCCTAATAAGATTTCAATGAAGAATGCAACGCCAATGGTCCCGACCAACGCGATAACCACGCTCTCCAGTTTGCGAATCCCTGCGTGGGATAACAACAATAGCAGGAGCGTATCCAGCGCGGTGAGAATCACGCCATAAATGAGCGGGATGCCGAAGAGTAGTTGCAGCGCAATTGCCGAGCCGATCACTTCCGCCAAGTCGCAGGCTGTGATGGCGATCTCAGCCAGAATGTAGAGGGGGATATTCACAATGGGCGGATAATCCTCATGGCAGATCTGCGCCAGGTCGCGGCGACTCACGATTCCGAGCCGAGCCGCGAGGCTTTGTAAAAGTATCGCCATGAGATTGGACATTAATAGAACCCAGATCAAGGCGTAGTTGTAGCGACTTCCACCGGCGATGTCTGTTGCCCAGTTGCCGGGATCCATGTAGCCGACGGATACCATCAGGGCGGGTCCAGTGATTGCCAGCCAACGTCTCCACGAAGAGGCTTTGGCTGGCACGATGACAGATTCATGTACTTCCGATAAGGAGTTTTGCGAATGTTTTTTCATGTTTTTTTCTTCGATGCTCGCGCAAAAAGATAATTTCAATAATTCACGAAAGTTTAGGCACAGCCCGTCTTGCCGCAGTACAACTGCGGCAAGAACATGTTTTGGGATTGACTGATCTTAGAATAATTTTGGTAGAAAGCGACCTGTGCGCTTCATATACTCACGGTACTCATCGCCGAATTTTTCGATGAGGTTGGCTTCTTCCTTTGGCGTGCGGATCGCCATGAGGATGAAAGCAAAAATACCAAAGATCCCGATAAACCAGTTATCCGCCATCAAGCCAAAGGAAATGATGAATGATGAGCCGATCGTATAAAGCGGATGGCGGATGTATTTGTAAATTCCGTTCATGGCGAGTTTGTGTTCCTTGCGCGTCGCGATGGTGGGGGTGATTCCACTCCCGATACTGTTGAATAGCCAGTAAATGCCGAAGACGCAAAGGATGCCAATCCCAACGCCGAGCCAACGAACAGAATCGGATAAGCCGATCTTTGACCACGCCATCCACGCGGGATTGATGAGATAGATTAGCGGACTCAACCAAAGGATCAAGCCTCCGATACGGATGAAGTTCATCATCATCGAGCCGTCCACTTTGCGGGAAATGGATTCGTCCGATTCCCTGTCCGCTTTGCGGCGGAAGTAACCTGAGATGCCAATGCCTGTGAACAGGACAAGCGCGGCTAAAATGCGGAAAATATTTTCGTTCATTTTTTACCTTTCATTCTTTCTGTTAGTTCCAGATATTTGTCGTACGGTTCGGCTGTCCAGCCGTTGACTCCGTGCTTGGGGAAATAGATGCCATGCACATACACCTGCCCAATTGTCATCAGTGCAATTACGCTCCAGAAAGCAAATCTGCTGAACAAAACACCGATGATCGCAAGCACGCTAACAAGGATGATGAGTTTGGTTATTCTTTTTTGCATCGGAACATGTTTTTCAAATTTATTGAAAACAACGAAATAAGCGAGGCTGGAAATTGTCAGGACGATGATGATTTCGGTCAAACTAACGGCTGGCAGGGATGGAAATAAAATCGAGTTGCCGAACATGTTTCAGGTTTCCTCGCATGTCATTCTGAGCCGCGTAGTGGCGAAGAATCTCTGACAGTGTCGCAGAGACCCTTCGCTGGCGCTCAGGGTGACATATCAATGTTCTTCGACAAATATCTTGCTCGTGATGTTCAACCCAAGCACGGAAGTTTTCTTCCCAACTCTAATTGTCAGATTGTGATCGTACGATGAATATTCTTTCACTTCGATACTTGCGCCAGGCGTGATGCCGAGCGATTCGAGATGACGAAGTAACTCATCGTCCGCGGCTTTGACGCATTGGATCGTGCCAGCCTGATTCGGTCGAAGCGCGGAGAGCGGAGTCGAATCGTCCAGCGGCATCTTAAGGTCGGCGGTGGGGATCAACTCTCCATGGGGGTCGCGAAGTGGATGTCCCATCGCGGCGGCGATGCGTCGCTCGAAATCTTCCGAGATCACGTGTTCGAGTCGTTCCGCCTCTTCATGCACTTCAGCCCACGAATAGCCGAGCGTTTGCACAAGCCATGCTTCGAGCAAACGATGATGACGAATCACTTCGAGCGCAGCTTTCATTCCCTCTTTCGTGAGTGTCACACCTCGATGTTTTTGATATTCAACGAGCGCGGGTTTTGATGATGCAAGTTTTTGAATCATGCCAGTGACAGAGGGCGCGCTGACATTGAGTTTTTTTGCAAGCGCAGTTGTGCTTGCAACTTCACCGCTTTCAGTTAATTCGTAAATATGTTTCAGGTAATCCTGAATCGAGATGGTGAGTGTTTGTTCCATTATCCGTTCCAAAGTGTGATCGTCGTGCAGGCGAAGAAAACCATGAACGCGATGTTGAAGCCTGCGCCTTCTGTCGCGTCACGTACTAATTGCGGCAGGATGCGTTTGATAACCAGCCATGCGATGGTCAGTGTGAATGGGTTGACCCACGTCATCCAAAGTGGGAACGACGTTTTGCCTGAAGCGACCAGAATCGAAAACATGACCGATGCGATGATGATGAAAATCAAAACAGGCGCGTACGAGATGATCAAAACTTTTTTATGCCGCTCGATCATTTGGACGATAACCGCTTGCGACTCTTCGCCGACATTGTTCAGCGCATGGACGTACTCGCCCATGTAATAAAACGTGCCGTGGACGAACGCGCCGAGGATGGATGCGGTTCCAAACAAGCCGACAACTGCCAGCACAGCGGAAGCGTTCGCGCCGCCCAAGCCTTGATAGATGTGCCAGTATCCTGCAACATACAATGGTGTCCCGAAAACGCCGAGTAGCGCGCCCCAGATCATTCGGTTCGGTGATAACACGATCATCTTTTCTGCATCTGAAAGCAATTTAACGAACGGCTTGAGTTTGGGATACTCGTCCAGATTCGCTTTGCTTGCAAGCAAAAGCGCATCGCCGATGGCGTAGAATAACGCGCCGAGGAAGGCGAGTATTCCAGAAATGCGGAGGGTGAGGAGAATGTTTTCCATTTTTTTCTTTGCGTAGCCAGCGTTCTCTAACGCTGGGTCACGAATGCGGTAGTCGGCGCTAGTGAGCGCCTGCTGCACAAAATTATTTAATCAACAATCCCGTCACCCAAAGCACCATCATGCCTGTCAGCACGCCGCTGAACACGGTCATCGGCATGGCCTCGCGTTGGGTATCTTTTTGAATAAGTTTGGCAATCTCGTAAATCACTTGGAAGATCGCGCCTGCGCCGATGGCGAGGAATAGCACGGCGAGAAACGGCGAGGGAGCATACCCGCCGATCCACGCGCCGAGGATGGCGGGTCCGCCTCCGATCAAGCCCATGACCGCGAGTCGTCCAATCGTGGGTCTGTCTCGCAACACGGGGGCGATGATGCCAAGTCCCTCGGTGATGTTTTGGATGATGAAGCCAACGACGAGGAACGTTCCCAGCGCAATTTCACCGACGTTGTATGCTGCGCCGATGGCGAGCCCTTCGCCGAGGTTGTGGAATCCGATTCCTACCGCGATGATGAACGCGACTGACAAGCGTCGTTGCGATTCGTCGCCTGATTTATTTGTTTGGCTCTTTGAAATAGCATCCAATAAAAGGAAAGTTGCCACTGCGCCAATTCCAATTAGCCCGATACCCTGAAATGTCGCGGGTACTTCGGCGGCAAACTCCAATGCTTCCGCGAGTGTGTCCAAGCCGAGGAAGATGAGCAAGCCAGCCGTCGCCGCCATAAGGAAGGTCATCGTGCGGCGACCGAGAGTCCGCAAGGCGGGGAACCAGAAGATACCGAGGAAAACGGGAATCACGCCGACGTATAAGCCGATCAGTGTGAAGCCCCAGAAAGTCGCCGCATCAGGCTCGGGTGTTTCGAATGCGACGGGAATGTCAACAGCGAAGCCAATTGCATTTGTGGTGAAGACGTTGATCCCGTACGCTTCGCCGTAATTCCAAGGATAGGGGATGTGAATTACAGCGCGTCCCAAACGTGGAATGCTTGTGTTTGGGGTGATGGTGAACGGCATCACTGCTTCGTTGACGACAACTTGCGCAATGGTGATATCTTCAGGTCCTGTGTTGCGAACATGGAGTTCGATCACGTCATTTTTGAGATCGTAGCGTTCGACGTCGAGGTTTTCAATCGGCGCGGCGGATTCCAACTCCAAGCCGCCGCCGGTGGAAAGGAACAGCGCGATCACTCCCGCGAGGAGAAGGATGGGGAGCAGGAGCAGGACGAAGGTCCGAAGTGTGAAGCGTGTGGGTTGAGTCGGTTGAGTCATGTCGCGCCTCTATTCCGTCACTTCGAACATGCCGTTCCAGCCGAGTTCCGCAAACTCCGTCACATGCGCATGGAACATGTACATGCCGGGATATTTGTAACTGAATTCAAGGATGCCGCGCTGGGCTTGCCCTTGGATGATTGTGTCGGTGAATTCGGCGGGCGTGAGACTTGTGCCAGTGGGATAGTATTGAAAAAAATTTGCGTGCAGATGGAACGAGTTGATGAGATCGAACTCGAGGATGTTGACGAGATAGATCCGAATTGTTTCGCCGACCTTGATCTGAATCGGATGATTCTGATAATGAAACGGTATCGCGTTGACCGCGTAAAAATCATTCGCATCATCGAAGTCCACATCGAAGCCGCTCATCACCATCACCATCTCGCGGTCCACGCGCGGCCGCCCGCCTTTGGGATCAACGATGAACGTGCCGTAGAGTCCTTTTGCGATATGACGCGCAAGCGGGAACGCGTGGCAATGATACAGATGAAGCCCGAACGGTTCCGCGTCAAACTCATAGACGTATGATTCGCCGGGCAACACGTTTCCTCCCGGACCTGTGCCCGGCACGCCATCCATCGAGCCGGGGTGAAACCCATGAAAGTGCATCGTGTGCGGATGATTGCTTCCGTTAGTGAAATTGATTCGAATGCGGTCGCCCTCGGTTGCGCGCATTGTTGGACCGGGAATACGTCCGTTGTATACCCACGCGGGATAGACGATGCCCGGAACAACTTCGATATCTTTGTTGTGCGCGACGATCTTGTATTCGCGTAGGGTTTGTCCGTTGGGCAGGGTCGAGACTTCGCCGTAATCGAAATCGGTCAAGATATCATCGGGGTTAAAACCATTCGCCTCGTGATCCACTTCGCCGACCGTACCCGGCATGATGCCGCTATGCCCATCGTGTTGCATGGCGGGC
The DNA here is from genome assembly GCA_044222305.1 of Anaerolineales bacterium. Classification (GTDB taxonomy): domain Bacteria; phylum Chloroflexota; class Anaerolineae; order Anaerolineales; family Villigracilaceae; genus Defluviilinea. Next base: position 21,966 of record JBGANO010000025.1, on the reverse strand, counting down.
GCGGCGAACACCTTTGTTTTAGTTGCGTGATCGAGTCCGGAATTTGCGAGCGCGTTGACCCCTGCCGCGCCGAGGAGGGTGAGCCCGCCCGCTTTGAGGAAATCCCTTCTTGTAAATTTGGTGGTCATGCGATTCTCCGTTGTGTATAACTAAACAAAGATTTAGGCTTGCCTAAATTTTAGGAGGTGATGAATATTCTGTCAAGGGTGGATTTGAAGTTGCCCAGAGCGATACTCAATCGATTGTGATTCGCGCCATTCCAAAACACAGGGTTGACTTTTTGTGGGGGAGTCTGTACAATGCGTTTGTTAGTCCAGTGAATTTACAAAGTTGTCTGACAAATTGCTCTTCGTGTAGTGGCAGTTCAAATTCTTGTTGCAGGAAACTTGATGAAAAAAGCTACGCATCAACAAACGAAGCAACACAATCGAGATTTGGTTCTCAGGACGATCTTTGCCAACGATCCGATCAGCCGCGCGGAGATTGCGCGAGTCACGCACCTGACTCGCACCACCGTTTCTGATGTGGTGTCTGGATTAATTACTGAGGGCTTGGTTGATGAAGTAGGACGCGGGGAATCAATCGGCGGAAAATCTCCCATCTTGCTTAGCGTGATTGCAGATTCTCGATATTTGATCGGACTGAACCTCGCGCAAGATAAGTTTATCGGCGCGGTTGTCAATTTGAGGGGGGAGATCAAAGAGACCGTTGAAGTGGAAGTGCATGACGATAACGGCGGAAAAGCGCTCCAGCTTGTTTATCAAATCCTCGACCAATTGATACGGAAGAAACACAAGCCGCTTGTTGGAATTGGCGTGGGCACGCCCGGCCTGATCAACACGCGCGAAGGCATTGTGCTGAGCGCGGTAAACCTCGAATGGGAAAATCTTCCGCTTGGCAGTTTGCTTCAAAAAAAGTACAAGATTCCCGTTCTCGTGCTCAATGACAGCCAGGCAACCGCGATTGGGGAATATGTGTACGGCAATAAGCACAAGCCGGATGAGAACCTGATCGTTGTCAATGTGAAATACGGTATTGGCGCGGGGATATTGGTCAACGGGCAATTGTTTCAAGGCGACGGGGGAGGCGCGGGGGAGATCGGTCATGTCGTGGTGCAAGAGAGCGGCGAATTATGTCGTTGCGGCAAACGCGGCTGTCTGGAAACGATCTCCAGCGCCCGCGCGGTGATGCAACACTTGAAAGTGGATTCGCTCGATGCGGTTCACTCCGCATTTGAGGCTGGCAGTACAAAAGCAAAAGAGTCGATCGAACGAGCGGCGCGTTATTTGGGCATCTCGCTCGCAAACCTGATTGGCACGCTGAATATTCAGAAGATCGTTCTCACAGGCGATATGACGCGCTTCGGAAAATCGTGGCTCGAAACGGTAAATGCCTCGATGCGAAACGCGGCATTGACTCGCATGTCTGAAGGCACGCAACTCGAATTAGGCACATTGGATTACCGCGCTTGCATCCTTGGCGCTTCGGCGTTCCTGTTGTTGGATGGATACTCGCCTTTGTTTGGCGGAGCGAATTAATGTTATTGCCGTTAATTTCCCCGCGTATTGCGCCCCCATTAGACGAGGAATTTCGCCCCGCTGTTCTGGCTCGCCGCGCGTTTCACCATTCCGTTGCATCCGAAGGTGAAAACCTGGTGATCGGGCTTGAAAGAAATAATGGGGAATTTTCACGCATCGAATTAAAAATTTTTCCTGAAGGTCACCCGAACTTTAGCGCAAATCTTGAATATGTTGAGCGCGCGGTCAAATTCCTCCTTTGGCAACGAGGCGGATACAAGATCTACATCGGCGGCTCGCAAAAGATAGGCGAGCATATCTGCAAGTGTTACGCCGCCGATGGCGCGCGAAAATTTGATCATCACTTTATGGGGCAACAAGTCTACGAGCATGCATTTGAAGTGATTTCGTGCGCTGTGGATGAAGTGCCCGCTTCATTCGAGGCGGGGAAACTGCTGGGGCGTAACTTGCAAGGCAACCGCATCGGCTTTGACTTGGGCGCGTCTGACAGAAAGGTTAGCGCGGTCGTTGATGGAACGCCGATTTACAGCGAGGAAGTAATCTGGGAGCCGCGCAAACATTCCGATCCTGGCTATCATTACAACGAGGTCGTTCAGTCGTTGAAGACTGCGGCGAGCAAACTTCCGCGAGTGGACGCGATCGGTGGAAGTTCCGCGGGTATTTACGTCGATAATCGCCCCATGGTGGCTTCGTTGTTTCGGGGAATCCCCTCCGAGCAGTTTGATGAGATCAAGAATATGTTCTTGCGAATCAGAGACGAAATGGGCGTGCCGTTGGAAGTGATCAACGATGGCGATGTGACCGCGCTGGCTGGCTCGATGTCCATTGAAGATAACGGCATTTTAGGCATCGCCCTGGGCTCGAGCGAGGCGGCAGGCTATGTGAATATGAAGGGTCAAATTACAGGCTGGCTGAATGAGTTGGCATTCGCTCCTGTAGACTACAACCCGAACGCGCCGATTGATGAATGGTCGGGCGACCGGGGTTGTGGCGCATCTTATTTCTCACAGCAGTGCGTTTTCAGGCTCGCGCCGAAGGCGGGGATTGATATTCCCTCCAGCCTGACCGATGCTGAAAAACTGCGATTTGTTCAGAGCGTTCTGGACTCGGGGTATGGCGGAGCCGCAAAAATATGGCAAAGCATGGGAATTTATTTGGGTTATGGCATTGCTCATTACGCCGAATTTTATGACATTAAGCATGTTTTGATCTTAGGTCGTTGCACTTCAGGAAACGGCGGAAACTTACTGCTGGAAGGCGTGACGAGCGTGTTTGAGGCGGAGTTCCCGGAGTTGTTGAAAACAATTGAAATCCATTTGCCCAGCGAGAAATTGCGTCGCGTGGGTCAATCCATTGCGGCGGCGAGTTTGCCGGTGATCGAACAGGCGCAGGCATGAAATTTTCTTTGACTACGGCTGAAATATTTATCCCGGACGGCGCCCCCGAAGAGCAGGCGTTGGGACGCACGACGCATTTATGCATTGCCGCTCATCAGGACGATATTGAGATCATGGCGGCGCAACCGATCGTGGAATGTTTTCAACAAGCGGACGCATGGTTTACAGGCGTTGTTGTGACGGATGGTCGCGGCTCGCCGCGCGACAGTTTGTATAAAGAGTACACGGACGACGAAATGCGAGCGGTGCGTTTTCACGAACAGCGCAAAGCGGCTTACGTGGGCGAGTTCTCCGCGCAGGTGATGTTGGATATTCCAAGCGCGATCATCAAGGACGCATCCAGGCCAGAACCTGTGGATGATCTTGTGAAACTATTGCGCGCGACAAAGCCGCAAGTCGTTTACACCCACAACTTTGCGGACAAGCATGATACGCATGTGGCGGTCGCCTCAAGGGTGGTGGAAGCCATCCGCAGGCTGGATCAGGCTGAACGTCCTGAACGACTCGTGGGGTGTGAAGTCTGGCGCTCGCTGGATTGGATGGTCGATGCCGACAAAGTGTTGATGAACACATCCGATCATGAAAATCTTCAATTTGCTTTGTTGGGCGTCTTCGATTCCCAGATAATCGGCGGTAAGCGCTACGACCTTGCTTCGATGGGTCGCCGCCGCGCCAATGCAACCTATTTCGAATCACACGGGGTGGATCTCACGACCGGGCTGTCGTACGCGATGGATATGACTCCTTTGATCACGGATTTGAAATTGGAGCCTGCTCGTTTTGCTCAGGAGTATATTCAACGCTTTGCGCAGGATGTTGAACTTCGGATTCGACGGATGAACTAACGATCCGCGAATATTGCTTCACTTATCCAGCAGAAAGGAGATTGAATCAGCGAAAGAAACTCACTCAAACCAACGCGTTTTGATCGAAAAAATTACAAGGAGAAGAACAAAATGAATAAGAAACTGCTTACGTTACTTTCAGTTTTGGTGCTGGTCAGCATGATGTTGACGGCATGCGGCTCGGCTCAACCCAAAACGTTGAAGATCTACCTGCTCGATTACACCCCCGATACCATTGCGTGGCTGAAGAGCGACATCAACCCCGCGTTTGAAAAGGCTCATCCGGGCGTGACGGTCGAGATTACCGAGGGTTCGTGGTCTGGTTGGGATACAACTTTTGCCGGCTTCTTCGCCGCGGGCGAAGGTCCCGACATCATCAACCTTGGCTCGGAAATGAACACCCTCTACGGCAAAAATCTTGCCGATATGGACCCGTACCTGGGCGCCGGCGCGTGGAGCGAGATCAGTAACTTTGGTCCCGCGCTCGAAAATGCCAAGTACGAAGGCAAACTGCGCGGTTTGCCGATCTTCACCGCTCCTCGTTACGTGTTCTGCCGTTCCGATCTTGCGAAGGGCGCTTTGCCCCCGAAGAACTTCGCCGATTGGATTGCGTTCGCGAAAGCCAATACGGTGATCGACCCCGCAACGAACTCGTTGACCCAGCAAGCGCTCCATCCAGTGGACGCGGCTACCATGGCTGACTGGCAGTGGTGGTTGCTGGTCTTCTATTCCCTCGGCGGCGAACTCTACAAAGCCGATGGTTCGCCCAACTTCGATTCACCGGAAGCGCTGGCGACAACCCAGTTCCTGCTCGATATGCGACAGGCTACGTACGGTCCTGCGTCTGACGCGGTTGGCGCTCTTCCCGCTGGTCAAGGCTCCGTCATTGATGTGGATGACGCCACGGGTAAGGATAACGGGGCAGTCTGTCTCGCCCACTCCGGCTGGGCGGCGCCTGCGTTCGATCGCCCCGTCTGGGAGAACGTTTCCATCGAACCGTTCTATGGCGATCCCGCCAACTTCCCCAACAGCAAACCGGTCGTGCTTGCTTTCAATGACTGGCTCGCGGTTGCAGACTACAGCCCGAACAAGGAACTTGCGGCCGATTGGTTGAAACTTGCATTCAGCAAGGAAGGCAACAACAAGTGGAACGAGACCATGGGTCTCATCCCCGCCCGCAACGACTCGCAATTCGGCTACGTGACCGAATCTCCGCAACTTCAGCGCGAAGCGGAACTGGCGGCTGAGTATGGCGTCGGCTTCGCTGGCATCAAGGAAGCCGCCAAATTGTCCACCATCATGCAAGACGCGCTGGGCAAATTGGTGACCGAAGAACTCACGCCTGAAGAAGTCAATCAAACGATTCAGGAACAGTACGCCGCGGCGCTCGCCGAATAAGAAAAGTTTAAATAGAGTTGGGCAGGGAGAGATTCCTGCCCAACTCTACTCGCGTTTCTCGAGGAGTATGCCATGCTGGATAACCCATATATCAATGTGTTGATCGTGGCGGTATTGACCGTTGTGTTCATCATTTCCACCAGTTATGGGTTGGGTTTCCTTGCCCGCGCAATCACCCGGGCGCGCGGCGCAACTCCCAAGCAACAAGAGAGCGCCTTTGCAGGCTATTTCTTCGCCGCTCCATGGATCGTCGGATTCATTATTTTTGTCATTGTCCCCCTGTCTTTTTCTTTGTACTGGAGTTTTACCGATTATCGCATTGCCTCCGGGGAGCCGGCCGCCTGGAAAGGGATCGAAAATTATCGTCAAATCATCTTCCACGATCTTGGATTCCGCGCCTCGCTTGTCAATACCTTGTATCTCACCGTGATCGGCTTGCCGTTGCAAATGGGTGTGGCATTATTTCTTGCCGTGCTGTTGAACCAAAAAATGAAAGGCGAGCGTCTTTTCCGCATGGCGTTTTATTTGCCGGTGATCCTCGGTTTTAACACGGCTGTGCTGTTGTGCTGGCGCTTGATGTTGAATACAGGCACGGGCATCGTCAACCAGATCATTCGCGCGATCTCAACATCCGTTCCGCCGTTTGGGGTATTCAGCCGCGCGTTGATCCTCGCTCAGGAGGTCGTCACCGCGTTCTTTCTTGGGATGAACACCGGAAAATACAACCTGCTGACAAAAGTGCTTGAAGCGGGTTTTCCCGCCGACAACCGCGTGCCGCTCTGGGTACAAAGCCCATTGTGGACGAAAATGTCCGTGATCCTGCTCATGGTTTGGGGATGCGGCACGATGATGCTGATCTTCCTCGCAGGCTTGAACAATATTCCCAAGGAATTGCACGAAGCCGCCGAGGTGGACGGCGCGACCGGCTGGCAGAAATTCTGGAAAATTTCCTTCCCGCTGCTTACCCCGTATATTTTTTACAACCTTGTGGTCGGGCTAATCGGCTCCCTGCAGATCTTCGAGCCGATCTTTGTCCTCTACCGTGATAACGAACCGATCGTCTCTTCCACGATCTCGATGGTCTATTATCTATGGGAGACGAGTTTCAGTCATTTCGAGATCGGGTACGGCTCTGCCATCTCGTGGGTGATCCTCGTCATCATTCTTATCTTTACCCTCATCCAGTTCAAGCTTCAAGACCGCTGGGTGACCTATGACGTGTACTAGGCAGGCAAAATGAAAAGATACGCTCCCATACTCAAAAGCATTCTCCTATACGCGATGCTCACCGGCGCTACCATCTTAATGAGCTTCCCGCTGTTTTGGATGATCTCGTCATCGCTCAAGACGGTCGAGGAAACGAACTCCCCGGGCATCGTCTGGGTTCCCGATCAGCCGACTCTCGCCGCCTACACCGGTATTTTTCAGAATGAGAATTTCTTGCGCTCGTATTTCAATTCCGTATTCTACGTTACGCTGTCTTTGGTTGGCACGTTAATTTCGATCGCCGCCGTGGCATACGCGTTTAGCCGCGTGGAATGGCCCGGGCGAAACGTCGTTTTCTTCCTCATGCTCTCCACAATGATGATCCCACCGCAGGCGCTCATCGTGCCTCAATATGTGTTCTTCAACAAACTGGATTGGATCGGCACATTCAACCCGCTCATCATCCCGGGATATTTCGCGGGCGGCGCGGCGATGATTTTCTTGTTACGCCAGGCGATGGCGCAAATTCCCAAGGAACTGGACGAATCCGCGTTCGTGGACGGCGCGAACCATATTCAGATCTGGTGGGAGATTATTTTGCCGCTGGTCAAAGCGCCGCTTGCCACCGTGGCAACCTTCCTCTTTGTCGGTCTATGGAACAGCCTATTAACCCCGCTCATCTATTTGCAAACGATTGATCTGTACACACTACCGGTGTACGTTTCGACCCTGTACAACATCAACCTGACGACGCAACCCTGGCCCACCATCATGACCTCCGCGGTGCTGACAACGGTCCCGCTCATCATTGTCTTTTTCCTCGCCCAGCGCTACATTCTCGAAAGCGTGGTCGTCTCTGGCCTGAAAGGTTAACGTGGACCTCGAACATCTCATCGGGCAAAGACTGTTATTTGCATTTCACGGGAAAGAAACGCTTTCACCAGAAATTATCAGCGCTTTCCAAAAATATCATCCGAGCGGGATTTCCCTCTTCCGCAGTTTAAACATCGGGACTCTTTCCCAAGTGCGGGAGTTGACCGACTCCCTGCAACGCCTCGCGCGCGACCTCGACCTGCCTCGCCTTCTGATAGCGACCGACCAGGAAGGAGGGCAGTTGATGGCGATTGGCGATGGCACGCCACTGCCCGGCAACATGGCGCTCGGCGCCACGCGTTCCCCAGAACTCGCGCGTAAAGCCGGCGAAGTCCTCGGGCGCGAAATGTCCGCGCTAGGGCTTAATGTCAATTACGCGCCGTGCGCGGACGTAAACATCAACCCGCAAAACCCCGTTGTCGGTGTGCGTTCGTTCGGCGAAGACCCTCATCTTGTTGCAGAGTTGACCGCCGCGATGATCGAAGGGATGCAATCACAAGGCGTCGCCGCGACAGTCAAACATTTCCCCGGTCACGGAGACACCGCCAGTGACTCGCACCATTCACTTGGAACTGTCCCGCACACGCTCGAACGACTCCACGAAGTGGAGTTGCCCCCGTTCGACGCCGCGTTGAAAGCAGACGTCAAGTTGGTCATGACCGCGCATCTGGGAATCACCTCAATAGATGGGGCAGACGCGCCACCCGCAACACTCTCCCCCAACATCATCAACGGACTCCTGCGCCGCGATCTTGGCTTCGACGGAGTCGTCATCACCGACGCGATGGATATGCGGGCGATACGTCAGGGTGAAGCGCTTCGTGAAGAATCCCTGCGCGCGGCAAAGGCTGGCGCAGATATATTGCTCAACACCAGCGATCCGCAAGACCAGACCCGCGCCTTCGAAGGACTACTGCAAGGGTTGAAAGACGGTCAACTCACACTGGATGAATTACAAGCCTCTGTTGAGCGAATCTCTCGATTGAAACAATGGATTGCAGACAATTCGATCTCGCATGATCTACGCGTGATTCGATCCGCGGAACACATGAAAGTTGCTGATGAGATTGCCGAACAATCCATCACGCTCGTCCGCGATAATAATAAATACCTGCCTCTCAAACTGGAATCAGATCGACGCATTGCAGTCATCGTCCCCAAGCCTTTAGATTTAACCCCGGCAGACACCTCGTCGTACATTCAACCCCAGTTGGCAGAGTCGATTCGTGAATATCACGCAGGCACAGATGAGTTTGTCATTCCATATTCACCGGGCGAGCAAGAATCTGCTTCCGTGCTGGAGCGCGTCCTTGAATACGATGTGATCGTCGTGGGAACGATCAATGCGTATGCTGAAGAGAAGCAGGCGCAATTCGTGCGAAATCTCTTAAACCTCGGCAAGCCTGTCATCGTGATCGCCATGCGACTGCCGTACGATCTGGCGTCCTTCCCGCAGGCTTCAACGTTCGTTTGCGCGTATAGCATTTTGGAGCCGTCCATGCGGGCGGTGGCGAAAGCCTTATTTGGTCACAGCGAGATGACCGGTCGTTTGCCGGTATCCATCCCAGGCGCAGGTTGACGCGCCGAGTCGCGTCAAAGCATTTTCTCTGAAATGATCGAAGATGAATGGTGAATGTCCTGTCCGATTCGCGTTCTTGCGAATCTTGTTACGCAACACATGCGTCATTTTATACAGGAAGGTTGCGAGCGAGTGGCTGGCGTCGTTTGGTCACTGCCGTTTTATATAACAACCTGAAAGGAGAGAGAGCAAGGAAACCATTGAGACAAAAATAACCGAAAGTCTGTTTGTACTGCGTTCAAAATATATAGGAGAAGAAATGCAAAAGAAACTGTTCGTTTTGTTGTCTGCTTTGATTTTGGCGAGCCTTGTGCTCTCGGCTTGCGGCGCTCCCGCGCCTACTGAGGCTCCCGCCACACAAGCGCCCGCCACAGAGGCTCCTGCTACAGAAGCGCCTACCGCGGCTCCCGCCACCGAAGCGCCTGCCGCTGAAGTGACCCTCACCCTCGGCTCCTGGCGCGTGGACGATGTTGCCGCGTGGGAAGTGATCAATGCCGCGTTCCACGAGAAATATCCCAACATCACCGTCAAGTTCGACCCGACCAACCCACCCGACTACAACGCCACGCTTCGCACCCAACTTGAGACTGGCACGGGTCCCGACCTGTTCTTCGTCCGCTCTTTTGCGACCGGGCGTGAACTGTTCGACGCTGGCTATATCGCCTCCTTGAAGGACCTTCCCGGCATCAGCGATAGCTTCACCGAAGCCTCCCGCGCTCCGTGGGCGACCGATTCGGGCGAGCCTTACGCGGTGCCGATCATCGCTGTGTCTCACGGCATTTACTACAACAAAGATGTCTTCGCCGCCAACGGCATTGAAATTCCCGCCACGTGGGAAGACCTGATGGCCGCCGCCCAGAAGTTGCAAGATGCCGGCGTAATTCCGTTTGCGAATGGCACCAAAGACGCCTGGGATATCAACGAAGTTGTGATGATGCAACTCATCCCCAGCGACATTGGCGGTTACGAAGGACGCATGGCATACCTGAACGGCGAACGCTGTTTCAACAGCGACGAAATGGTCGCCGCCTTCCAACAGATTGCCGACTTGAAGCCCTACCTGCCGACCGGCTTTGAAGCGGTCAGCTACTACGATGCCAGCCAGCTCTTCGCTCAGGGTCAAGCCGCCATGTTGTTCGACGGCTCATGGAGCATCGGTCCCATCAAGAAAGACGCCACCGACTTTGAATGGGGCGTGTTCTATCCGCCCGCGCTCGCCGGCAAAGACACCTACGTGTCGTTCCACACCGACGCCGCTGTTGGCGCGAACGCCGCCTCCCCGAACCTCGACTCAGCCATGCTCTTCCTTGAGTTCCTTGAATCGCCGGAATTCGCCGGTTTGCTTGGCGACAACCTGCCCGGCTTCTTCCCGCTCACCAAGGAAGTGCCCACCCTCAGCGACCCGATCAGCGCCGACTTCATGGCGTTCAACAAAGCCGCCAAAGGCGTGGACATTCGCTTCGTGTGGGAGAAACTCCTCGCCGCCCCCTCCGGCAGTGTGGATGCCTACACCTCCCTCAACAACAACGTGATCGCAGTGTTGAAGGGCGAGAAGACTCCGAAGGAAGCCGCCGACGCTTTCAATGCCGACGTGTCGGCTTGGTACGAACCTGCCGCCGGTTGCAAGTAATCTGACGTTTGGGCTTACAATAAAAGGCAGGGATGGGTTTCCCATCCCTGCCGATTTTATAACCATAAAAGCAGGATTATCGTATTTATTGCTCTAAGAGAGTGTTCCTTAAGTTCGTGAACGGTATGAAAAAAGAGCATCAGCCACAGAGAACACCGAGTTCATAGAGATTTAAAAAGGGTTTTCTCAGAGTTCTCTGCGCGCTCAGTGGCAAAGAAAGAGTTAAGAAACATTCTCTACGATGGTCTGCCTGCACTGAGCCGCAGGCACACGTGTGACCGTCGTTTCCCTGACAAATACGGCGGTCACAGACCGCCTGCGAGCAAAAGATCTAAAAAGGAGAACCATGACTCGCGCGCAAGAAATTTTCAGCGTCAAGAACCGCCAAAAACTCACATGGGTCTTATTCCTCCTGCCTGCCGTGGTTATCTATATCGTGTTCATGGCGGGACCATTGTTCGACTCACTGCGGTTGAGTCTCTATCAGGGGAAAGGCTACGACCCCACCACGTTTGTCGGCTTGCAAAATTACAGGGATTTATTCACCAACCCATTATGGCGTGAAAAACTTTTCAACGCTTTCACCAACACCTGCATTTTTTTTGGCATCCACATGCTTGTGCAAAACACGCTTGGATTGTTATTTGCAAACCTGCTCTCCGCTGAATTCAAGGGCAGGAATTTCTTCCGCACCGTGATCTTCGCCCCCGCAACTTTATCCGTGCTGGTGACGGGCTTTTTATGGACGTTGATCCTCAACCCAAACTGGGGGGCGGTGAATAAAACGCTCATTGCTGTGGGGCTGCGAGAATATGCGCTCCCCTGGCTTGGGCGTGAAAACCTCGCCCTCCCCATCATTTCTCTCACCTCGGTCTGGCAGTGGGTGGGCATGCCCACCGTGATGTTCCTCGCCGGGCTGATGGGTATCTCGGACGAATTGCTCGAAGCCGCCCGCATCGACGGCGCGTCGGAGTGGAATATCTTCTGGAAGATTAAATTTCCGCTTCTCAGGCCGGTCATCGGCGTTGTCGCTATTTTGACCTTCGTGGATAACTTCAACGCTTTCGATGTCATTTATGCAATGGCCGGCGCGAAAGGCGAACCGGCGTACTCGACCGACCTGCTTGCGACGCTTTTCTACCGCACCGGCATCGCGGGCGAACACCCGGTGGGGATTCCCAACATGGGCATGGGCGCGGCAATCGCCACGATGACGTTTGCCATTCTAATGGCGGGCGTCCTGTTCTGGCTATATTTATCCCGCAAGCAGGCGACAGAATAGGGAGCGCATCATGCGTTTGAAAAAACCGCAACTTCTTTTTACGTATATCGTTCTTAGCGTCTGGTCAATTATCGTCCTGTTTCCGATCTGGACTCTTGTCGTCAACTCCTTCAAGCCGCAGAAGCAGATTTTCAAAGATCCGTTTGGCTTGCCGGAAACTTTCACGCTGGACGGCTACCGCGAGGCATGGAACAACGGGCGGTTCGACCTGTATTTCATCAACACTCTTATCGTGACCGCGATCGCGCTCGGGCTGATCCTGTTCATCGGTTCGATGGCGGCATACGCGCTCGCAAAGTGGAAATCGCCGGTCTCCAATTTCCTGTATATCTTCTTCATCGCCGGTTTGATGATCCCCATCCGCCTCGGCACGCTTGACCTCGTGCGGCTGATCAAAGCGCTGAATTTGCAAGATACCTACTGGAGTCTGATCCCTGTGTATGTTGCAATGGGAATGCCGATTGCCACTTTCGTGTTGACCGCCTTCATCAAGGAATTGCCCGGCGAAATGTTCGAAGCCGCAAAGATAGACGGCGCGTCCGAGTGGCAGGTGTATTCCCGCATCGTCTTGCCGCTCATGCGCCCCGCGTTGGCGACGGTGGCGATCTTCAACATGATAAAGATCTGGAACGATTTTTGGTTCCCTCTGGTATTCATCCGGGCGGAGGAATCGCGCACGGTGGCGCTGGGCGTTTCGCTGCTCTTCGGTCAATACCGCACCGACTGGACGCGCGCGCTTGCCGTCCTCTCGCTGGCAGCGTTACCGATGTTGATCCTGTATATGTTACTGGCGCGCGAATTCATCAAGGGACTCACCGCCGGGGCAGTGAAAGGATAGGCATGAACGGAAGGGAACGCATGGCGCTTGCCATGAGTCACAAGGAAGCCGACCGCGTCCCGGTCATGTGCCAATTGGCGTTGGGACATTATTTTTTGAACGCCGGTCTTTCCCCGCATGAAATTTGGTTCAGCAGTGAAGGCTTTGCCGAAGCCCTCGTCACGATGCAAAGGCGTTATCAATTCGACGGTATCCTCATCAACTTGCCGGGCCGTCCGCGCGGATTTCTGAACCAGATCAAAAGCATCGAGAAGACGAAGAAGGGCGAACTCGTCACATGGAAAAATGGACACGTGACCATCATCCCTTGGGACGACAACGCCCAATACGTGTACCCTGCCCGCCCCGACCTCACGCCTCGCGCCGACTTGGGGACGGTTGATCCCGATCACCTGGAAAACCTTGACCAATTCCCCGGCTATCTCTGGAATACCTATCATGTGCCGTGGATCGAGGGCAAGGCGGACGCCGGACTACTGAACGAAATCCCCGAATATTTCTTCGACACGATTGATCTCGTCCGCGAGAAGACGAAGGGTGAAATATCTGTGCATGGCGAGGTCTTCTCGCCGTTTACACATTACCTCGAATTGTTCGGGTACATGAATGCCATCATCGGATTGGTGAAGAGCAAGGAAAAGGTCAAGGCGATATTGGACCGACTCACAGATGCGACAATTGCCTGGGCGGTCGCTCAAGCCCGTCACGGGGTTGACGCGGTTCTTATCTCATCCGCATTTGCAGGCGGCGGATTCTTATCCCCGAAGATGTACACGGAGTATGTCCTGCCGTATGAACAGAGGCTGGCAGACGCGATCCGCGCGTGCGATGTGCCGGTATATACGCACACCTGCGGCAAGATTGGCGACCGACTCGATCTGATGGAGCAGACACACACGATGGGCATCGACACGCTCGACCCGCATCCGCTTGGGAATGTGGCACTGGCAGACGCGAAGCATGGCGTGGGTCAGCGGATGTTTTTGAAGGGTAATATGAATTCGGTGTCGCTCCTGGAATACGCTACAAAGGAAGAAGTGATCGCCGAAGCGACTGAACGGATTATGATTGGCAAGCCAGGTGGCGGATATATTTTGAGTTCGGCGTGTTCGATTGCGCCGCGCGTGGAGCCGTGGAAGATCGAACTGTTCGCCCCGCTTGCCGAGGAGATTGGACGTTACAACCAATGACACTTTTATCTGAGATCAACGAACAACCTGAACGAATTAAACAATTACTTGTTTCGCAGAGAAAGCACATCGAGCAGGTTGCGTCTGCCATCCGAAAACACAATGTTGAATATGTGTTTCTCGCCGCGCGCGGGACTTCGGATAACGCGGGCAGGTACGCGAATTACTTGCTCGGCGCAATGAATGGACTGCCGCTCGCGCTGGCAACTCCGTCGCTGTTCACCTATTACAATCGCCCGCCAAAGTTTAAGAATGCGCTGGTGGTTGGCGTTTCGCAATCGGGCGCCTCCCCCGATATTGTGGCGGTGTTGGAGGAAGGGAAGAAGCAGGGATGCCTCACGCTTTCGATCACGAACGAGCCGAACTCTCCGCTCGCGCATGTATCCGATTTTGTGTTGGATATTCAAGCGGGCAAAGAGAAAGCGGTCGCCGCGACGAAAACGTACACGACTGAGTTGATGACGGTTGCGATGTTGTCTGCCGCACTGAGCGGGAATAAAAAGCAGTGGGAGGAATTGAAGCGTGTTGCGGGTTGGATGAAATCTGTTTTGAAACATAACGATTTCATTGCTCAAGCCGTTCAGCGTTATCGTTATATTGACCAAGCCGTCGTGCTGGGGCGCGGATTCAATTACGCAACCGCCTTCGAATGGGCGTTGAAGTTGAAAGAGTTGTCGTACATCATCGCTGAGCCGTACTCCTCTGCTGACTTTGCGCATGGTCCCATTGCGCTGGTGGAGAGCGGCTATCCTGTTTTTGCCGTTGCGCCGAAGGGGAAGGTGTTCAATTCGATGTTGCAAATGCTCCAGCAATTAAAGAATGGGATTTCTGCCGAGTTGGTCGTGATCTCGAATGAAAAACGCGCGTTATCTCTTGCTCAAATTCCTCTGTCTATTCCCGCCGATGTACCTGAGTGGCTTTCGCCGTTGGTAACAATTTTGCCAGCCCAATTATTTGCTTATCATCTCACGTCGGCAAAGGGCTACGATACCGAAAAGCCGCGCACGATCCACAAGGTGACGAGGACGAAGTAAAACGAAGCGAACGAACGCTGACATTTATTGTTCGTTTACGTTGCGCGATCTGCCACAGAGACGCGGAGTCGCAGAGGAAGAATGTTTTCTCAGCGCCTCTGCGACTCCGCGGCAATATGGGTAAGGTGAGTTGTTCGGAGGGGATTACTTTCTCGGTCTCATCCACCTGCCTCCCAATACCAAAGACAACAAAACGAAGACAATGGCAACCCATGAGAATGCCGTATTGTTGGTGGAAAGCCCGATGGCGAGGAAGGCAAGCCCGAGAATAAGAAAAATAGACGATGCGTTTTTGCGATTCATGGGCGGAATTATACTTTTGATGTTCAGCCATCAGCCTTAATAAATTTGATTTCCTCTTAAGAGTTGTGCGATAATAAATTAATTATTCCGCGTGCCCGTAGTGACGACTTCAGTCGTCAAATTGCGGCAAAAAACGACTGAAGTCGTTACTACGTTTTAGACAATCTTAATTAATTTGAACAACTCACGAGGTGATTTATGCGAGTCTGCATTCTCTCCGACGAAGAGATCGAAGATTTCAACCCCACGCAATTCATGGAAGGCTATGACTGGGAATTTGTCACGATGAAAAAACCCGTCATGGATACGGTGCGCGCGCTCGCTGACCGCAAAGAGTTCGGCATTTACGTCAACTTGTGCGAGGGCTACGAAAACGATGGCGACGAAGAAGGCTATGAGGGAGTGGATGTCATTAAGGCGTTGGAGGAATTAAATTTGCCGTTCACAGGCGCGGACTCGAAATTCTTCGACCCGACTCGCGAGCAGATGCAAGCCGCCGCGGACGCGCACGGGGTTGGATTCGCCAAAGGATACCGAGTCAACTCGAAGGACGAGGTGAAGCGGCTTGTCGAGTCGTTGCGATATCCCGTCATGGTCAAGCATCCGCAAAGTTATGGAAGCACGGGGATGATTAAAGAGTCACGCTGTGACTCGCTCGAAGAAGTGTTAAGTCAGGTGGAGCGCGTGTGCAAAGAATACGGCGCGGCGCGCATGGAGGAATTTATCGTCGGAAGGGAGTTCAATGTGCTGGTCGTGGACAACCCCGACGATTTCAGCAAACCGATCGCGTATCCGCCAACGGAATTGGTGTTTCCACCCGGTGAAGAATTTTGGCACACGGTTGTGAAATGGGACACGTCGCTTCCATTCAACTTTGCGCGTGTCACTGACCCTGAGTTAATTCCGCGCCTGCAAGATATTGGCGCGCGGATGTACAAGGCAATTGGCGCGGTGAGTTATGGGCGTTGCGATGTGCGGATGAACGAACGCGGCGAGATGTTCGTCCTTGAGATCAACCCGAACCCCGCCATCATGTTGCGACCTGATGAATTTGGTCCCGCCGATTTTATGATCCTGTATGACGAGGGCGGTTATAAAGTTTTCTTCGACCGCATGTTCCGCGTGGCGAAACTGCGACAACAAATGCGAGCGGCGCGTTGAGGCTGTATGCGTGTCTGCCTGCTGACCGATGAAAAGATCGAAGACTTCAACCCTGCCGACTATCTCAAAAATTATGATTGGGATTACGCGACCGTCACGCCGCCTGTGACCGAATTCATCGTCGAGTTGTCGCGTTCACGCCAATATGATGTTTACTTGAATATTTATGAAGGGGAGGATGATAAGGGGACTGCGGGACTGCAACTCGTTCAGATGCTTGAGAAGTTGAACCTTCCGTTCACAGGCGCGGAGTCGAAGTTCTATCGTTGCACGCGGGAGGAAATGCAGGCGGCGGCAGAAGCGCATCAAATCCGTTTTGCGCGCGGATTCCATGCCGAGTCACATGATGATTTGAAACAGGCGGAGGGACTTTCGTATCCGCTGATCGTGAAGCATCCGAACAGTTTTGCCAGCGCGGGGTTGACAAAAGAATCGCGCGTGACGAACTCCGATGAGTTGATATTCCAATTTGAGCGAATGTCGAAGGAGTACGGTTCAGCCCGCGTGGAGGAATTTATCGAAGGGCGAGAGATGTCTTGTTTGGTCGTTGAAAATGCGGATGACTCCCAGGCTCCCTTTGCGTATTCGCCAGCGGAGGTAACGTTTCCCGAGGGCGAATCGTTCTTGCATGAAGCCGCCAAATGGTATAGCTTTGATATTTTCGTTGTCCCGCTGAACGATGATGCGCTCACTGCTCGTATTCAAGAGGTGTCGCGCAAGTTCTTCCTTGCCATGGATGGGAACGGATACGCACGGTTGGATTTGCGCGTGCGACCGAACGGCGAAATCGTGATCATTGAGATCAATCCCAATTGCGGAATTTTGTACTATGGACTCAATGACCGCAGTCATTCCGATCTGCCGATTTCGTGGGACGCGGATGGGCACGATGGATTTCTGGATCGAATTTTTCGCGCGGCGGTCAAGCGGCAAGCGATGAGAACAAAACCTTAGCCACTGATTGCACTGATTGCACTGATTGCACTGATTAGCACGGATTTTAATAATCTGTGTAAATCCGTGTAATCCGTGGCTAAAAGTTCTTCGTGGGGCGCGTTGATTTACTCTAACTGTGACTCTAAAAATTCCAACACGGCTTTAGCATCGTCGCCGCCTGCTTTTGCGTGCGCAATCAACGGAATCCCATGAGGTCCCGGCGTGTGGATGGACTCGGGGTACGCGCTCAACGCGGCTTTCACGACTTCGAGATTCCCGAGCATTGCCGCGGCGAAGACATCGAGTCGCGCGCCGTTCTCCAATAGAAAAATGGCAATGTTTTTCGCGCCCATGTGTGCAGCGGCTCCGAGGGCGGTTTCAAAATCGCCGCCACCCCAATCCCACGTCGCATTGACGAGGGCAAGCTCCTGCGCGAGCAATTCTTTCACGCGATCCATATCGCCGTGAGCCACGCCGACAAATTCCTGAACAAGTTTAGCTTCGAGTGCGGGTTTGGTATCCATTTTTATCTCCTATTTGTCAATAAACTCAAACTCTATCAGGAATAAATAGGGACGCTGATGAACGCAGAAAACGCAGTTTTTCTGCGTCCAAAAGAGGTTCAAGTTTACCCATAAGCTCTAATGTATCTTCTTCACTTCGGAATATCTATCTGAATTATCGAACTGCGAATCTTTCAGTGTGGCGTTGAAGAAGGAAAGCAGATAATCGTTCACGATCGTTGTCACAAGTTTCCCGTTGATCGGACCTTTGAGTCCCAGCTGTGGGGCGAGGGGTGAAAGCAAAGGCAGGTCGGTGAAATCGTAGTGGGCAGTCCCCTCAATTTTGATAACGCCAAAAGGTTGTTTGACGTGTGGATAAAACCGATTGAACAATTCATTGTTGCGGCTGTCCGTTTCGTCTGCCCATACTTCGCTGAACAGGAAGAACGACGGTTGAGTCACTCCGTTGTCAATCACTTCGTATGAAACGGGTCGCGCGAACGGGTCCATGCCGAGCAAGGCGATGCAACGCGGGTCTGTGCCGCAGAATTGAATCGCCGCGCCGCCTCCTGTTGAATGCCCGTACACGCCGACGCGCGAAAGATCGAGTTTGTCCGCAAATGGTGTTCGCAAACTGCCATTCATGATGGCTAACACATCAAGCGTGTATCCCAAATCGCCAGCCCATTGATTGACTAATTTCTGCGCAGTCGCTTCATACTCTGCTGTGGGCGTTTCGTCGGAAGGGAGCGCTTCAGGATTGTTCAACGCTACATCGCCGTTCGGGAACACTGTCACCACCGCGCCGTAGGTGTGTTGTGCGCCGACCACAACGTATCCGTGACTGACAAGTTCGAGCGCTTGCTCGGTGTTCTGCGCGTTGAATCCGTTCCAGCCGTGTGAAAATAGAATCACTGGAAACGGTTCTGATGCCTCGGCAACTTTGGTTTCTTTGAACGCGGGGATTTTTACCAAAGCCAGATGGTCGAGGAAAAACGAGGGCAAGCCGATATGGCTCGCTATCGCGGGCGCGTAGATTTTTGCATCCGCCATCCACGGCGCGCGCTCGGCGGACGAATCCGCTTCAGACGGGTACCAAATTTGAATCATGAAGCGACGCGGCTCGTCCTTGCCTGAGTAAATCTCGCGGCGCGAGTCGTCAACCAGCTCGTAGATGCGCGTGCCAACATCGTAAGGTCCGCTGGGGTGGGCGATGCGCGGAACAGGCAGAAGGATGGGAAGAGCCGTCGAGAGTGCGAGCAGGATGAACGTCAGGATAGACCCGAGAATCTTTATGTCAATTCTAAAAAGCACGAGTCCAAACAAAATCGCAGTCAACGCGTATAGTGGAATCATCTGCCAACGATAACCTTCCACTGCAAAATGAATTAGGATGATCGCAAGCGCAATAAGAGGCAAGAGCCGAATCGGCATTGGGCGCGGCGCGCGCCATAACAAGTGAACGGCAAGCAGGAGCGGGGTGATGATTTCAAGCGGTCGCATCGCATGATTGTACATGAAATCCTGCGTTGCTGTTGGAGCGCAGCGGAGACCCCGACGAATAAAATTCAGGCAGGGTACAATCGGCGCATGCTCATCTCTTTTGCTTTTAGCATTTTTCTCTCGGCGTTTCTTCTCTTTCAAATCCAACCGCTCATCGGCAAATTCATCCTGCCGTGGTTTGGCGGCGCGCCCGCGGTGTGGACGACGGCGATGTTGTTTTTTCAAGTCCTGCTCACGGGGGGATACGCGTATGCGTATTGGCTCATCCGCCGCGTGAAAATAAATTTGCAATCGTTGATCCACATCACGCTGATTCTTTTTTCCATTGCAGTGCTGATCGGTCTTTCGTTCGCGTGGACATCGCCCATCACGCCCGACTCAAGTTGGAAGCCACAAGATGTTGATGCGCCGATCATCCACATTTTCACGTTGCTTATTGTGTCTGTTGGCTTGCCGTATTTCATCCTCGCCGCGAACGGTCCGCTCATGCAGGCGTGGTTCAGTCGAAACTTTCCGAACCAATCCTACGCCCGTTTATATTCGCTATCGAATCTCGGATCACTGCTTGGCTTGCTCGCGTATCCCGTATTGATCGAGCCATGGTTATCTTTGCGCTTTCAAGGATGGATGTGGTCAATCGGATTCGCGCTCTTTGGACTCTTCGCGATTTGGATCGCCTTTCGCTCCCGACGCGCTGCGCCTCTCTCCTCAGTGGAAGTTGATTCACCCTCGCCAAGCGGACGCCCATCCCCAGCCTTGTTCGCGCTGTGGCTGGCGTTGACCGCGACCGCCTCGCTGTTCCTGCTTTCGGTCACAAATCAGATTTCGCAAGAGGTGGCGGTGATTCCCTTCTTGTGGATTCTTCCTCTGACGATCTACCTACTCTCATTCATCCTGACCTTTTCAGGGCAAGGCTATCACCGAAAAATTTATTCCATTATATTTTTCATCTCCCTCGCATTGACATTGTTCGTCATGCTCAACGCCACGTCCCTGCATATCTACTGGCAGATCGGCGCGTATTGTTTGTTGTTATTCGCCGCGTGTATGTTGTGTCATGGAGAGTTATATTTGCTTCGCCCCGATGCCGAGCATCTCACGTCATTTTATCTTTTAGTCTCTATCGGCGGCGCGTTCGGCGGACTG
Organism: Anaerolineales bacterium; assembly: GCA_044222305.1. Classification (GTDB taxonomy): domain Bacteria; phylum Chloroflexota; class Anaerolineae; order Anaerolineales; family Villigracilaceae; genus Defluviilinea. The sequence goes on along the minus strand of JBGANO010000025.1, from coordinate 1,604 downwards.
TTCGTCAGCCTGATCGCTCCTGTCATCTTCAACGGCTACTGGGAGTTCTTCGTCGGTCTGGCAATGACTGTTGCCATCGCGCTGACGGTAATCCGTAAAAGCGGCGATGTAGTCTCGCGCACGAGATTCGTTTTCACAACTTTCACCCTCGTCACAATATTGTTGTCAGTCTTGAGCAACGTCTATTCTGGAGCATTGTTTTCAAAACGGAATTTTTACGGCGTAATCCGCGTGCGCGACATCGTACTCGAAGGCTCGAACGAGCCCGCGCTCGTCATGTCGCATGGAATCACGGTGCATGGACTTCAATTCACGAACCCCGATTTGCGTGACGTACCCACCACGTACTACATCCGTGATGGAGGGGCAGGGCTGGCAATTCTGAATCATCCAAAGTATGGGAAGAAGATGCGCGTCGGCTTGCTGGGTCTCGGTGTTGGGACGCTGGCGGCCTATGGACAAACAGGCGACGTGTATCGTTTGTACGAGATCAATCCCGTTGTCATTGACCTTGCGGAAGGGCAGGGAAATTATTTTTCGTTTCTGAAAGATAGCAAGGCAAGCATTACAACGGTTCTCGGTGACGCGAGAATATCCCTTGAGCGCGAACTTGCCGAAGGTGAAAGACAAGATTTCGATGTGCTAGTGCTGGACACGTTCAGCAGTGACTCGATCCCCGTTCACCTCGTTACGAAAGAAGCCTTTGCTTTATATCTTGAACATCTCGCCCCCGATGGAATCATAGCCGCGCACATCACCAACTTGCATCTCGATCTGCAACCCGTGTTCTGGCAATTGGCAAAGTATTATGGTTTGAATATGGCGCGCGTAAACTACGAAGGCGACTCGAATGGCGGCTATGCCTCTCACTGGATTTTGCTCGCCCGCGACCCGACCTTGCTTGCTAGTCCTGCCGTTCAAAATCGCGCGGTAGATTTGAGTGAATATTCCACAAATATCAAATTATGGACGGATGATTACAGCAATCTGTTTCAGATTTTGAAGTGACCATGTGCTACTCCGTTTCGCATTGAGCTCAGTCGAAGGGATATGTAACTTTGCAATATGGAGCGTATAAGAAATTGATAAGCGATTATTCTGCTGAGTATTTTGAGTTGATAGTGTGTTACACTGATACAGGCATACCATAAACAAAAAGCTTATCAATTTGGGGGAACGGAGGGTGTTTCGTAGGGAACATCCATTTACACCAACGCCCATCGGCTCGGAATTGGCACGATTAGCGGTAAAGGAAGACACAATGAATAAGGGTGAAACTGTACAAGCCTTGATGGATGCCATCCAGAAAGGCGATTTCGTGTTTGCATAATCCATGATGTGAATACGAATTTACTCCAACAACTAGTTCGAGAAATACAGAGAGAGTCGAATGATCAATTTAACCCTTGATACAAAAATTTACCGACCCATTAAGCAGGTCTTTGATTTTGTAAGCGAACCTGAAAATGATTTTCAATGGCAGTATGGAACGCTGGCGTCAACCCGCTTGTCCGATCGTGTGAGTACCCTAGTGCAGTAGCAGACGAGAGTTTTGGAAAAGTGGTATAACCACTACATGAGACCTCCAATTTATGTTCGGAAAT